>WRDO01000012.1 GCA_009779755.1 Defluviitaleaceae bacterium
TCCATTGGGGTAATGGAGTGACCGCCGTTTTCTTGGGGCTATAAGTTCGCCAGCTTCTTCATTATGCCCTCTGCCGACACCCATAAATTTTCGTAGTTGTCTTGTAAATCCTTTATATCCGAAGCGTAGATGCTGTGGGTTTCGTTGGCTCGTTTCGCCACTTGGTTAAGGTTGTTTGTGGCGTTACGGAGCAAGCGGGATAACTCCCGAACATCGGCAAAATCAACCCGTACCACATAGCCGTCCAAAATCATTTTACGGACATACGCTCCACGGTTGACAATGCCAGCCGCTTGCATTTTTTCTTCAATCAAAACGTTTTCAGATTCAGTAACCCTCGCTGTAACAAACACAGTCCTGTTGTTCTTTTCTATATGCAACCCCCCTTTCATCATAGTGTAGTTTCTTTCTTTTTGGTCGAAACATCACCGCCGCCAAATTCGGCACGGCTCTTTTCGGCGTACCGCTCGATGGCATCAAGCATAGATGGTTTTTCTTTTGCGGAATTTGCCTTTGCCGCCATACTACTGCTCCGTTCATTGTTTTTCGCAACCCAACTAACAGGGGCGATTTTCAATACCTCATCCAAAATCCGTATGGTGTCCTTTTCGGCAGGGATGAAATACCTCGTTTGAAAGCCAATCCTTTCGGTGAACAATCCTTTTTTCGTCAGCAAGTCCGAATGAAGATAATCCGCTCCAATGACTTCAAGGCGTTGTTCGTTGGACACCCGCCGTTGAACGATTCGCCAATCGTTATCAAGATAAACCGTATCGCCGTTCTTAATGCTTTTCAACAAATCCACCGTTTCGATTTGTTCTTTTTCCCTCGTAGCCCCCAACCTTTCCAAAGTCGCGTCAATCATATCTTCGGGTATGACCCTGCCTATCAGCAAATCGCCTTCACTCGTAAGCACCCGGTATATCCGTACATTTTCGGTGGGGAGTTTATCCCATACAGGCAATACCGTACCGCCAATCAAATGAAGATTGCTTGTACGAAATTCGGGTAGTTCGGAAACCGCTTTATCCCAAAGACTTTCCGCTTTTTCGGGCGTGAGTTTATTCCAGTTGTTCATAAGTCGGCTTAACGGCATATACTCATTACCGTCTTGCCCGGTCAGTCTGCAATTTTCGGTAACATTACCATGTTCATCGGTTATGGATGATGTTTTGAAAACCGCCCGGACTGCGCCTGTGTTCTTGCTTTGGTAAAACCCCATGAAAGAGGAGTTCTCCGTTTTTACATTCCCAAATGCCAACGGCTTAGTTTTGTTGTAAGCGGTAAGGTTAAAATATTTTGTCGTAGCCCCGGTCATTTCATCCGCTCGAATATCGTAGGTTTCGTTTAAAACCACTTTATCCGCTTTGAAATTTTCAAGCCCACGGTCAAGTGTACCGTCTTGCATCGCTTTCTCGGTGGCTATGTGCAGCCGTTCCGCATAACCATCAAAGACAGCGTTTTGTTCGTCACATTCAAGGGATAGGATTCGGTTCAAAAATTTATTAACCTCACGGAGTTCGGTTGCGGTAGAGATGATAGAACCGTACTCATCAATCAGTTTATCCTTTAACCCCAGCTTTTCGATAACAGCGATACCGTCCGAAATACCCTCCACACGGTTATGGATTAACGATTTATAGAACATGGAAAGCACATCAGCCGCAAACGCATTTTCTAAATTATCCCCTGCGGTGAATAAACCTTGACTACCTGTTTGCCGTTGCCCCTTCGTTAAAGCCCCAAGCTGGTCTAACCGTTTGGCGATGGTTGAGATGAAACGCATTTGCCCTTTCAAGTCCGTTGTTACCAATGAAAATGTCGGAGCGGTAACTTGATTACTCCTGTGAGAACGCCCGAAGCCCTGTACCGCCGCGTCAGCTTGCCAACCCGCTTGCAAAAGGTAATGAACACGGTGCTGTTGGTTCTTAGCTGATTTATCGGCATGATAACTTTTGCCTGTTCCCCCGGCTTTAGAAAAGACGATGATTCGTTTATCACCGTCTTGGAAGGCCGACACATCCGCTTGTTTTTTACTTGCGATATTTTCTTCTTTGGCTTTACCGTCTGTAATGACAACACGCCTTTTTCGCCCGGTGTTCTCGGCAACCATATCGCTTCCGAAATGATTGATTATCATGTCAAGAGCGGATGCGGGTACTTTAATACTACCTAACTTATCAAGCAGCATTTCCTTTTGCCGGACAGCTTCACGGTTGATTACGGCATTGCCTTCGCTGTCGAAAACGGGTTTACTTCGGAGGTTGCCGTTATCGTCCATGTATTCCTCAAATTGGACGGTGGGAAATGAATTTTCAATATACGACATAAGCATCTGCTTCGGGGTCAAGTCAAAATCTTCAAGGTCTAATTCTTGTTCTTGCAAGCGGGCAAATTCCCGTTCTTGTGCGCTTTCATTTGTACTCACAAGTTGGACAACGATTGAATTGCCCTCGTCTAATTGTTTTTGAATATCGGCAATCATGCTCGGCACTTGCATGGCGGTAAGGATTTGATTGAAGAACCGTTGTTCCGCACTCCAAAAAGCACCGTATGCCCTGCCTTTCGCCGTGCCGTCCAAATTTTGATTAGTCATTTCCAATGCCTTGTTCAAGTTTTGGAAAACGATTTGCCATGACCGTGCCAGTTCATCATAAATTTGCCGTTGTGTCGGCGTTAGTTCGTGAACGATTTTATCGTAGACTACATCTTCATAACTTATATTGCGGGAAAGGTATACGCCCATTGCTTTCATATCCCGTGCGATAAGTTCCATTGCGGCTAACCCTCCGGCTTTGATACGATGAACAAAATCATCACCGTTTGGGAACGCCGTACCTTCACCCCATAAACCAAGACGCTCCGCATACCGTAGGTTTTCTACTTCTGTTGCCCCGGTTGCGGAGGAATAAATTATTTTTGCGTTCGGTAGTGCTTCCTGTATCGCAACACCCGCCATACCTCGCTGACTGGCTTTTTTTACACCCCTGTTACCTTTGGTGGCAATGGAGTTTGCCATGTTGTGGGCTTCGTCAAAAATAATAACGCCGTCAAAATCCTTGCCGAGCCAATTAACGATTTTTTCAAAGTTCGACCCGGTTTGGTCGAAACCCTTTGATAATGCGGAATAAGTCGTAAAAAGGATTGCCTCATCATTACTTAAAGACGCATCCGCTTTTTTGCCGCCTTCAAATTCTGTTACCAAGTCGGAGTTGCCAAACAATGCCGTTACATCACGCTTCGCATCCGGCACTAACCCCCGGTTTTCACTTAACCAAACGGCTTTTTTACTGCCACGGTTGAAATTGTCTAAGATAATACCTGTTACTGTACGCCCCTTGCCAACACCTGTACCGTCACCTAAAAAGAATCCCCTTGCGTTGCCATTGGGTAGGGTTTGGTTATGGCTTTGTCCGGCGTAGGTCACAGCTTCTAATTGCACATCCGATAATATACCATTATCAATTATTTCTTGGCTAAGATTCGGCTTGTAGGAAACAAGGGGTGGCTGTATCGCACTCATGGCCGCACTTTCGCTAATGTTGGCCGGGTGGGGCTGTACGTTTCTGAGCAACAACGGCTGCGGTTCGTAGTTTTCAAAAATGCTGTCCGTGAGTTCTGTTTTTACGGATTTTAGCGGTCTTACCCTCGGTTCAACACTCCCATGAGGTTCTCCGCTATCAATATCACCAGTTCGTCCAGTTTCGATGTCAACATCATTTCGTCCGTCATTTCCTCTGTGTCGTTCTCCGTTGAAGATTGGTGAAAGCCCATCATCGCCGACACTTGCAAGGTCGGGTGCAGCTCCGGCAATTCCGTCAAGAATTGAATCAATTGCTGATGTATCGGTCTGCTCTCGTCTAATTCCAATATCTGCGGTATCAATTCTGCCACCTGTAACAGATACAGGGTCATCGGGCTTTCGCTCCGGTTCTCCTTCCGTAACAACATCGAAGCGTGTTGCTGTAGCGGTGTTTCGTTCATGTCCGTTACCAACTTCATATTGGATGCTTGGTCTGTCATTTCTGACACCTCCCAAAATGGTTTGTAAATCTGTTAAATCTTCGACAAAAGCGGTTTTTACAGGTTCGGTAGTAGCACCGTTTTTATCAATGACTAATACCTGTACACCGAATGTTGTACCGTATTTTTGGTAGTTCTTGCCGTCTACACCGACATTCGCCTTAACATTGTATTGCTCTTTAATTCCACGCCACCAGTTTCTGAAAGCGGGGGCATCATCAGCCATACCTTGCCCGACAATGGCAACCAGCCGTCCGTTGGGTGCAAGCATTTTTAACGCTTCATCAATATGCTTTGCCCCAATGCTTGTGTTGTGGATATTGCGTTCTGCTGACGATGAAAAAGGCGGGTTCATAACAATGACCGTAGGCTCTAACTTATTGCCGTGGATATTGTTAATCTGTTCAGCATCTTCATTGAAGAATCCGTCAAACGGTAGGTTTTTAATGATTTCATGCCTACGCTTGTCCAATTCGTTTACGAATACAGCCGCACCATCTTTTTTAGCAAAAACCGCCAAACCACCAATACCGGCAGAGGGTTCAAGCACTACATCGTTTTCGGTTACGTTCGCCGCCCAATTTGCAAGGTAGGCTATGGTCGGCGGGGAAGAAAACTGTTGGAATCGTTCCATTTCTGCGGTACGCCTTGTCTGTGAAGGGAGTATATCAAGTGCGTTTATCAAATTTTCAAGAGAAAGGTTGTCCGTAGCAAGAATATATTGATTTACGCCAAGTTCCATTGCATCGTAGGCATCTTTAGAAGTAAAAACGTTGTTTGCCATCGTATCGTTGTATGCTTTTGTGGCTTCCGCAAACAATTCCGCACTTGTAAACTTCTCACCTGTTTCCAATTTTGTTTTTACATAAGCTGCTATTGCCGTTGTTGGAGAAAGGGTAAGGTCAAGGGTAGGAATGTCTGTTGATTGCGATGTTTCGATTATTGTTGAAGCGTTCAGATTTTCGATATAAGCAGCCGCTTCTGATTCCGTGCGGAAAACAATATATCTTCCATCATCTTCTTTTAACGTGTTGTTTTCTTGATTGTCCAAAATACCGTATCTTCTACCGTTATCGTTTTTATCAAGAAGCGATACGATACGTGGGTTGCTGGAAATTTGCTCAACAACGGTTAAAGGTGTAATGGTATACCTTGTTGCCGTTGGTTGTTCCGTTTCGGTTTCGTTTTGATTATCAACTTCATGGACGGCAACATTATCCGTACCATGCCGAATTGCAACACCAAAACCCTCACCGACAAGGCGTTCAACATATCCATCAAGAGTGTGTGCCGGAACACCAACGAGCGGTACACGTTCGGCCAACCCCACATCACGCCCGGCAATGGCAAGGTTAAGGAATTTTGCCACGGCATTGGCATCGCTACCCAATACCTCATAAAAATCACCCAACCGATAAAATAGAATTTTATCTTTATGCTCTGTGGCAATGGCTTGGTAGTCTTGCCAAAAGGGAGTTCCCTGCGGTTCTTCGGGTTGCGGTGGTGAAATTTCCGTTTGCGGAGGTTTTTTATAAGCATCAAGAACGCTTAAATAATTCGCCCGAACATCCTCATCGGATAATTCGCCGTTTCGGTAGGCGTTCATTTGCTCCCACACATCACGAGGTATGTTGGTTGCCCCTGTTATATCACCCCACGGCGTAATACCTGTCGTGGTGGTGATGTAGGTCAGATTACCCATCTTGCCTACAGCGTATTCCACGCCGTCTTTGTTATAACCAATTTTGTCATGGTCTTTATAGAGGTTCATGTCAAAATCGTGTTGTGCAACTTCCCAATTAACAAAGAAAACAGGTTGCGGGCTTCCCAACAGGATGTGAAGCGGTTCTGCTTCTTTTATTTGCTCCGGCGGTGACTCGGTATCGGTGGGTTGGTCGTTTTCTTCGGTCAACCGTTCCCATATCACATCAAGAGCGTTATCAGCCGCTTCCTGTTCATCAATAGATAAAAATTTATCCTCATCCATAAGCTGTCCGATACGGCGTTGCACTTTCGCCCACGGTAGGGTTAAAGGCTCTGCACCGTCTTTTATAATGCGTAAGCCATCCTTTGAATACGGACTTGGCGTTGTAGTTTGCCCTGCATTGTATTCCTCATATAAAAACTTAGCGGTATCACGGGCGCGAGCGTGTTCGTACATATACTCAAAGACACGGATTTTACTGGATAAATCACCGTTCCAATCCAAAATGGCTTTGTCTATGTCCTCTTGGGTGATGATTGCGGATTGTGACGGTTCGGTACGGAGTTCATCTTGGCGATTACCACGAATATTTTCAATCTGCTCTTGCTCCGTTGGGAAGTCCGGCAAGGATATTTGTTCCATTTGTTCAACAATGGGAACACCGTCAAACGGCGAAACTAAAGCATCTTCGGAGGGAGGTACTGTTTCATTATCCCCCTGTTCATCCGGGCTTTTCCCAACTTGGGAAAAGGTGTCGGTGGTAATAAAATTGCCCTCGTTCGTAACTTGTGGTTGTTCTGAGGGCGTTTCGGTTGGCTCTAATTGTGAATCAATTCTTTGATTATGGCTTCCTCCGCTTGGGTTTTCAGATTGTCCGTGTGTACCGTCCAACCCTGCGGGTCGCTGGTTTTGTTCGGCGGCGGGTTCTGTGTTGACAGTTCTTTCATTACCAAGTCCAGCCGATTGTTCGCTTGGTTCTCGACTTCGAGGCAATGGGAAAACAAAGTCCCCTTCATGCTGTGCTTCGTGTACAGAATCCCCCTGTGTTTCTTGAGGTAATCCTTCCTCATCATTCCGAATCTGCTCAACGGTTTGCTCGGTTCGGGTATCGTGATGTTGGGTATCAGATAATCCCCGTTCTTGCTGTATGTTACTTTGCTGACTGTCGCTTCGTTCATATCGCTGCCCCTCCTTTCCAACGGCTTTTTGCCGTTCGTATTGTTTAATGGTTATTTCAATATCACGCAAAACTTCTTCGGACACATCGCTGACCGCTTTGCCGAGAGCGTAAACGCTGTCGGGAGTGTTAAAATCGAAAACGGCTTGAAATTCTTCATTATTTATATAGTGTGATGTGTCTACGCCGCACCGTGTCATGATGGCATATGCTGTGCTGATTGCGAGTGCATTTTGGAAAGCTACTCCGATATTAAATTCATCAAGCCCATCAAGGAAACTGTCCTCCACGGCGTAGCCAATATCACGCTTGTTATCTTCATAGTAGCGCGCTGATAGGCTCTGTGCAATCGTGTAAAGGTAGTCCCCAATGAATCCTCCAAGCAGGGCAGCTCCGTTATTTGCTTCCCAACCCATATCCTTTTCATCATCAATTTCAAATGATTTTTTGAGTGCTTCAATGACAGGGGTTTCATGTTCCGGCTTTACCGACCACAAGAACGGACGGCGGGTGTTACCCCGTCCGTCCTGTGTGTCTGCTATATCGAAAACATACTTTAATTTACCCTCGTTACCAGTGTTATCGAGCAAAGCGATACCCTTAGCACCAAGTTTTACCCAACGATTCATGGGTTTGTTCCATGTTTCAAGAGGCGCACAAGCAATGGCATTGGGTCGCTGGGCGTGAATCATAAGCTGTTCTTCAAAGGGGTACTTGTAAAGCCGCCCTGCGGTATTTAAAAAACCCGTCCAATCGCCCATGCTTTGGGTTACTTGGCGGGTCTGATGGTCGGCAAGAGCGGAGTAGTATTGATATTTAGTCGCCAAAAGCATCCCCCTCGGTGAACATATCATCATCGGCGATATAAAAGCCGATTTCCGCAAAATCTTCATCGGTGATGTTATCCAGCTTTTCAAGGGTAGAACCGAATATCTCAATCATATCCGGCTCATACACATCATGGAGGGCTTTAACGAGGTCATTCCGCAAGGATTCACGGGTTGCGGTATCAAATATGCTCATAAGGTTTATTTCTTCGGTACTGAATTTATCAAGAGCGATTGTCATAAGGTTAAACCTCCATTCCTGTTTTTTTCTTGGTCTTGTCGAGAGCGTCAAGCCCCGGTTGTGCTTTGCCGTCAAATTCGGTCTTGCTTTTCTTTTCCCCTTTATCAAGTGCCGACATGAGAGAGGGTTTTTCCTTTTCTACCTTGCGGAATTTATCCACCAATCCCTCAATGATTATCATGTGCGATTGCAAGTAGACATCGGGCGTAGGCGTATCAAAGGTTTTCGCCCAATTCTTGCTGGCGGTGGTTAATCTGCCGTCGTAGTTATAGTAATTCACGTTGCTGGCTAATACCCATGCCACACGGTCAGCACCGTATTTATCAATAACATCACGGACAGCACTATTGAGGTCATATCGGTATTCCTCGTAGTTGCTGGCGATAACGGCTCTGTCAATCGCACTACCACACTCAACATTTATCTTCCGGCTGTCGTGGTAAGCGTCAATTTCCCCTTTTCGTAGGGCTTCATCTATAGAAAGCGTATATATAGGTTGGTCTTTGCGGGGTATATCGGGGATTTGTACGGTGGGTGATTCTGCGGGCGGTGCTATGGGTGGTGTTGTGGGTTCACTTCCACCCTTATGAACGGCAGGAGCAGCTTGTTCCGGCTGTTTTTCAATGCCAAGAAAAGCGGGGAGTTCTGAAAAGCCAAAGCGGTCAACAAAGTGGGATGTAATATCGCCGCCTTTGTTCAGCACAATCACATCACTCACGGACAGGCTATGCCCCGAAAAATCCTTTGGCGGTTCATTGAATTTTTGAAATATACCTTCCAATGTGGTATCAGGGGTTAAAGGTTCGGTATGAACAATGACGTAATGGTTACGGTTGACTTCCAATCCCCGTTGTTCAAGGTAAGAAAGCCCCTCAAAGCGGTAATTCCTTGCTTTTTCGGAATCGTCCATTATTTGATATATAGCAAAGGTGTCCTCTTTGGCGTTAATGAAAGCGGATTCTATTGCAACTTCCTGTTGCTGATTGGTCTTGTTTGCGTTTTCCCTGTATTCAAGGGATTTTTGCCAATCCTCGCGCTCAATACCGTAGATACCTTGATGGAATTTTATATCGTCAAATTCGTAAGCCATTGATTCTGTGCCATCTTCGTAGAGCCGATAAATTGTATGGTCTTGTTTGAATAATTCTAAGGCGCGCATAAGTTTAAGCGGCAACATATCATCTTCAACATATCCATATTCATCCCTGTCCCCGATACTGATGGAGGAATCGGGCATAAATTCTTTTTCCCACGGCGGCGGTGGCGGGTTATAATCCTTGCCCGCCATTTCTATGGCGTAAATCTCTTTCCAATTCGCTGTTGAAAGACGCTTGATGTCTATTTTCACATCATCGGGCAGGGAATCATCAAGAAAGGTAATCTCACGGTCAAAGTTGATTGTGGCGAGAAATTTTGGCTGACCGTTTTTGTCCTCGGTTTCATTCCAGTTCCATACCTCAACCCCGTTTTCCGTGGGCCCCGAACCGATGTGATAAAACGCAGGGGATTGCCTGTCAACATTGGCTTGTTTGTTTTGCTCGTTAATGAGTTCCACTTCATTAATTATCTGCACCACATCGGCGGGCAGCCTGTCCTCAAAATAGGTTACATTCCGAAAAGAATCAACATGAGCGACTTTAGCAATACCACCAACCGTATCAACATTTCCCGAATTATCTTTATCGAGATTGTTTAGAATTGTCGTACCTTCGCTTTCGTAAATGAACCCAAGGTTAAACGGTTTTTGGTCGGCGTTGAAATACACGGCGGGGTCTTTGTATACTTCATCACGGAGAACGGCGGTAACGGGTACATAATTTTGTTGCTTAATGTTACTGAGAAACATGGCGGTAAAATCGTTAAGTTCGGCTTGTAGATTGTGAATACGCCGTTCGTTTCCGTTGCCGTCTATGCTGTGACCTACACCGTCCTCGTCCACAATTTGATAAATCGGCGGGTTGGACTGTTGAAACTCTACGGAGGTAGCGGTTTTGGCTTCTTGGTTGACTTCATATACAATCATGGGGTCGTACATCAAATCTCCGTTTTGTGCGTAAGTGTGCATAACGGATAAACGGTTGTTACTAATCCATTCCAATGACAAAGGCATCATGGCTGCTCCGGCTTCCATGCGTTGATATAGATATTCACCGCTCGTAATATTGGGGAATAATTCCGATAACTGTTCGTAAATCCGTTGTTCTCTTGATAATGCTTTGTTTTCTTCGCCGGGTGGGGGTTGGTTAATTCCGGCTTGTCTGTTCGGTTCGTTTGTTATCGTCATGTTGGTGACAAGCTGAACGACTTCATTTACGGTAAACTCCACACCGGCTATTGTTTGCGTGGTGGCTTCGGTAGCAAATTGCGGTTCGGTGGGTGGTTCTACCGCTTGGGTTTGCGGAGTGGTTTCGGCTATTTGCTCGGTGGCTGTTAAATCAATACCCCGTTCTTTACAAATAACCTTAAAACGGTCATCAATGGCATTTATGAGGGTGTTTGATTCTTTGCGGATTGTGTCTTGTGATGCTTTAAATTCGTTTAAGTCATGCGTACCCCAAATGGCGAGGTAGCCGAACGAATTAGCCCCGGTTTCTATGCCGTATTTTTGACATACAACATAGGATACACTTTCTGCTTCGATTTCCTTTACTTCCTTTGGTGCGGGTTTATCCGTTTCAATAGTCTTGTCACGGTCATGCAATCGGGCATGGGTGATTTCGTGAATAATGGCACAAACGGTTTGAATTTCGCTCATACCCTCACGGATTCCGATTTTTACACCATATTGGCAATAACCGTCTTGGTTTTCGTTCATCGGTTCAAATACAATCGGCAGGGGTGATACTTCCTTGAGGGTATCAATAAAAGCCTCGTAATGTTCTACATTACCAATCAAATCCTCGGCAAGCTGGGGCAAAGGTTCACCCGCAGTTTGGCTCACATCAAAAACAGGTACTAATTTGAACGCTACACTCCGCTTGGTGAGTTCGGTCAATTCTTCCAAGATGGGTTTTCCGTTATCGTCCAACATCACCTTGCCAGTAGTGGGGTCAATTTTTTCAAACAGTTCTGTTTTGGGTTTAATTTCAATGGGTGCAAAAATCCGCAAGGCCGTTTCCCCTCGTTTTGGGGAGCGGTTAAACTTTTCTTTCCATAACTTAAAGCTGGCTACCTTTGTGGCTTTTGGCATTTGCGAATGGATAAGCATGATATTCCGGCTTGAATAGTTGTGGAAGTGTGACATGGATTTTAGATATTCCTTGTACTTGTCGCTTGAGAATAAATCCTTAACACCCGCTTCCAGCTTATCGGTCAGTTCTTTGGTTCGGATTTCGTTTTCTTCTTGCCAAGCCTGTTTATCGAATTTTGGTTTTTCCGTATCAGCCATTGTTTACCTCCTTTGCGAATTTATCTTTGAGCATGAGCAAGGTTATTTTGTGCCTGTTGTCGCACACTTCGGCAGTTGCCACAGCATTTATAAAAGCCTTGTCGCTTGTTAAATCTTCAAGGGCTTCCAAGATGTGAGGGCAAATACCATATTCACATTGCTTGCAAAAAAGGCAATAATCGCAATCCATATCGGCATAGGTGTTCTTGTGCATGGGGTCGCTCCTTCTTTTTAAATAGTAAAAGCCGCCTGTTTGAGTGACAGACGGCTTTCGGGGAAATGAATGATTATATTTCGGATAGGGATTGGTTGCGGTCATCCTTGTGGCGTTCCCGCCGTGCTTCGGTAATATCGTCCTTGTGCCGTTCTTGTTTCCGATGCTCTAATGCTTCCAAATGTTCCAACATAGAAGAACGGGATTTATTATTGATAATGCCGTCACCGACCATGTTGTAATTATCCTCGGCGGTTATTTCAGCCGCACAAAGAAAATTCGGTTTCTTCTTAACCATTCTTCACCGTTCCTTTCGATTCAAAGTCTATTTTGAACGAGGGATAACCCTCACCGTTATCGTCCAAGATGATTGTGGCGTTGTAGGGTTTGCTCGTCTTTTCGGAATGTAGCCCCTTCAAAAAAATTCGCCCTTCGGTTACGAGGGCGATTGCGATTTCCTTTGTGAGCGTTACCCGCTTTGTCGTGAAATACTTGCTTTCCTTGAAAATGGCGAATTTACAACCCTTGTTATCGCAGAAGAAACCTTTGGGCGATTCAACGATACCGCCATTACATCGAGGGCATTTCCCGATACCTTCACCGCCGCTTGTAAGCGGTCTGCTTGATGGGAACAAGGCTTTGAGTTCGTCCGGCGCAGTATGATGGGATTTCACCGTTTCGGCAACGGACTGATTGATTGCCGTCATAAAGGCATCAGCCGTTTGTTTGCCATGTTCAATATTCTTTAGTTCGTGTTCCCATTCGGCGGTCAGCTTTGGCGATTTTACCGTGTCGGGCAGAACCTTAATGAGATTCACACCTTTTTCGGTAGGTAGCAGCAGTTTGTCTTTTCGTGCCAGCAACCCCGATTTTACAAGATTTTCGATGATGGCGGCTCGTGTTGCGGGTGTTCCAAGCCCTTTACGTTCAACATCGTCGGGCATATCTTCCGCTCCAGCCATTTCCATTGCAGACAAAAGCAAATCTTCTGTGTAATGCTTTGGCGGTTTTGTGAACCCTTCACGAACAAAAGCATTGACCGCAAACTGTTCACCTTCGGATAATTCGGGCAAGGGTTTTTCCTCATCCTTTTTTGATTTACCGATACTGACAAAAAAGGATTGTTCAACGGCTTTCCAACCGTTATGTGTTATGGTTTTACCTTTTGCAGTAAAGGCTTCACCTTCACAATCCAGCGTTATCACCGTTTCAGCGTATTGGTGTTTATCCGACAAAGCAGATATAAACCGGGTACAAATCATTAAGAGGATATTCCGTTCTGCTGTTGGTAAAGAGGTAATATCAGCGTTCGGCATGGTTGATGTGGGTATGATGGCATGGTGGTCGGTGACTTTTGCGTTGTTTACCACTTGTGCCGGATTTATACTCAAATTACCAACCGAAAAAGGCAGTTTTTCCGCTACATCAATTACCAATGGCGGTATGCCAATCGCCATATCCTCGGTGATAAATCGGCTGTCCGTTCTTGGGTAGGTTACGATTTTTTGCTCGTAAAGGTTCTGTACGGCGTTCAATGTCTGTGCAGCGGTGTAACCAAAAAGCCTGTTAGCTTCCCTTTGCAAAGTGGTGAGGTCGTACAGCTTGGGAGCGGATTCTGTTTTATCCTTCCGCTCAACGGACTTCACTACAGCGTTTTTGTTGTCACACGCTTCGGCGATGGCTTCCGCTTCGTTTATATCCGTGACTTTTTTCCGTTCGGCTTTCATATCGCCGTTGGTTATTTCAACCGTGTAGTACGGCTCTTTTGTAAAGGAAGCGATTTTATCCTCCCGCTCCACAATCATAGCAAGGGTTGGGGTTTGTACCCGCCCGACACGGAGTTGTGCGTTATACAGAACAGAAAACAAACGAGAGTAGTTCATACCGACAAGCCAATCGGCTTGCTGGCGGCACTTCGATGAATGAAACAGTCCATCGTATTCCTTCCCGTCTTTCAGATTACGAAAGCCGTCAGCGATTGCGGATTCTTCCATACTGCTAATCCATAAACGCTTGATGGGCTTTTTGCATTTTGCGTGTTCGTAAACAAGGCGAAAGATTAACTCACCCTCCCGCCCGGCATCGCAAGCGTTGATGATTGTATCAATATCCTTTCTTTTCATAAGGTCAACAAGGATTTTAAGTTGCTTTTTGGTGCTGGCGGTAGCGGTATATTTCCATTCATGCGGAGCAATCGGCAAATCAGCATACCGCCACTTGGCGTACTTCTCATCATAGGTTTGCGGTTCAGCAAGCCCAAGCAGATGACCGACACACCAAGAAATCACATAACCATTACCCTCATAGCTTCCGTCACGGCGGGTCTTTGCACCCAACACATCAGCTAAAGCCTTTGAAACAGAGGGCTTTTCGGCAATTACAAGGTTAAGCATGGGCTTTTACTCCTTTACGTTTGAATGGTTTATGCTGATTCAACAACACTACGCCACACAGCAGGGTAAGCGATATAAATACCGTACCCAACACATAGTTCATAACAGGCGTTAATTCCCCGGTTTGCGGTAAAGTGATAACGCCATAATCAACATAAGGGATATTCGCATCACGCTGGATTGTTACTTCTACCGATACATCACTCGTACCCACGGTAAAGAATATCCTTGACTGTTCACGCAAAAAGCCGAATTGGACGGAGTTGTTCCGCAAATAATATTCGCCAGCGTTCAATGAAATGGTGGCTCTACCGTTCATATCGGTAGTGACTTCACCCACACGTTGGTTATCGTTGACTCGGTAAACCATAAAGGTAGCACCGTGCAGGGGAATCCCCGATGTTTCGGCTCTTGTGAAAATATCAATACGGTTCTGTGTCGGTCTGCTTGGTGTCGTTGATTGTGTTGGGGTAGTTACGGCAGGCCGTTGTGCCGTTGGTGCTTGCGGTGTCGGTGCGGTTGTTGGGGCTGGTTGAGGAATAACGCTCGCCGTTACGGTCAAATTCGTAATCGTAACCGCTCGGATTGTGAAATTAACACGTTCCATATCACGGCGGTAGCCTTGTGGCATTACGGCGTTTCGTTTGAAATACTGCCCCGGCGGTAAAAATGCAGATGCTTCACCAAAGGCATTGGTTGATATTGTGGTGATAACTTCGTCCGTCATTACATCGTGGATTGTATAAACCACACCCTCTAACCTTTCTTTTGTATTAGAAGAAATGACCGTAATAAGCACTCTGCCGTATTCCGCTTCGGGTGATGGGGTCTGTTCGGGCGTTTGGATTGGTGCGGTTGGGGTGCTGTTTATAATGGAAACTTCCCTTATCGTTCCAGCCGCTATCCGTACATTCACACGCTCGGTATCAAATTCAAAACCCTGCGGAGTGTGCAGTTGCCGTAAAAAATAATCATCGGGTACAAGAGTAACCGCCGCTTCACCGAATCGGTCTGTGATTAATTCGGCAACAAGGCGATTATCCATTGAACGGCGTATTTCAAAGATAGCCCCTTGAATCGGCTCTCTTATTCCGTCAAGCCTTGCCGTAACAATCAGCCGCCCCGGTTGCAGAGAGGTTTCTTGTTGTGACGGTGGGGGTGTAGGTGTGGGGGTCGGCGTTGGGGTTGGTGTGGGGGTCGGTACTGGCTCTGGTCGGCTTGTAAGGTTTAATTCGTTAAGCCTGTTTGCCGCAATCCGCACGTTTACTCTGTCGGGGTTTGGTATAAACCCTCTGATTGTTTGTACTTCACGTACAAAGTAATCGCCTATCGGCAAATCAATAGCAGCTTCGCCAAAAACATCCGTAACCAAAAAAGCGACAAAATCACCGTCCATCGCTCTGCGTAGCTCAAACATTGCACCGTTTAATAATTGACCTGTACCCTGCGCCCGTAAAGTTATTAAAAGCCGTCCGGCTTCAACAGGCGGCGGGGTAGGTTCGGGAGTCGGGGGTTGGGTAGGTACGCTGAAAATCGTTATTTCTTGCCGTAACCCTGCGGTGACGGTGGTGTTTACCATGTTGGCTATCGGTGCATGACCGTGAGCGGGTAAGATAATAACGATATTGTAATTTCCCTGCGGTAACGGTATTTCCATCGTCCTACCTGTGCTGTCGGTAGCCACTTCCGCAAGGCGGGTAGCTTCGCCGACACGGTAAACAGCAAAAACTGCTCCGTGCAGTAAACGTCCGTCATGGGTGCTGTTGATGATAACCAAACTACCCAAAGGCATTTCTTGGATTGGCGGTTCGTCTAATAAATCCTCGACGTTTTCATAAATACCGTTGTTAAATCCATACCCTTCATCCGTGCCGTCCGAGTAGGCAAATGCCGTAAAAGACATTGACATAACCATTACCGCCGACAACAGAAGCATGAAAATTGATTTTATATGATTGGTTTTCCGCATTTATTGGCCTCCCTCAATTTTTTTCGCCCGAACAAGCAAACGGTGAGTTGCTTCTCTGATGGGCGTACAGGTATATAATGTGATGATTGATTCGTTTTGGGGTTGGATAAAAGCAATCTGATTGTCGGGTGTGATTACCAATATTTCAAAAACTTCAAAAGCCATGTACTGACCGCTCATGGCTTGAAACCCGATAACATCGCCGTTTTCCATTTCATTCAAACGGTTGAACATTGAACCAAAAGTATAATTACGATGCCCTGCAATAACGGCATTGCCGATTTCTCCGATAACCGCCGTTTGCGGTATATGACCCGGTGCTATCCGTAGTTCCGGCTCCTTTACACCATCCATAATCGGTAATTTTAAACCTATGCGGTCTATGGTGAGGATGCCGATGGGGATAATACCGTTTGGAAAATCCGCTGGGTTGAGCGGTTCAAGGGGTGGACATATTTCGGGTTGTTCCTCCGATTCGTGTGATTCGTTGGGGATATACAGTTCATCTTGATATTCATTGGCATACCCATCGTCATCGGGAATAATCGCTTCATATTCGTTGGTTGGATTATCATTTTCGCTAACATCGGCTTCATAATCGGGCATGACCGCAAGTATGCTTCCGAGAAGATTTGATTGCTCGTTAAGGTTTGCTTGCCGATTAAATGACGGCGAAACAAGAAACCATACTCCAACGCAAAAGGCGGTCAATATGACCGCCACAAGCACAATCGTTTTTATCTTCATTAAACATCTCCCTCGGTTTTCGGTTCGTCCTCGTCCGTGTTGTAATAATCTTCGTCCACATCATCGGCAGCTTCGGCTTCGGTTTCAAATTCCATTTCTTCGCCCGTATCTTCCTCATCCTCGTCCTCATCGTCATAATCGCCATTGCATTTTTGTTTTTTCGGGCGAACAATTTTAAGGTAATACCCAGCACCTCCGGCTACCGCTATGGCAACCAACATGAAAATCAAAGTGCCGTTGTTGCTACTCTTGTCGGCAGGGGGTGGGGCTGGCGGTTCTTCTTGTGTTATTTCGGGTTGTTGTTCATTGGGGATTTGCGGTGTAGTGGTTACAGGAATACCGCCGCTGTTGTTATTGTTTACATTCAAATCTGTACCGTTTTGTGCGGCAAGGGTTATCAAGTCTTGTTCGGTCACGGCATTTAAGAAGTAGACATTATCTGACCCACGCTGACGGTCAACGATTAGGAAAAACACATTGCCCGCAGGGGTGGTAAAAGTGAAAAATTCTTTATCATCACCGTCTGTTGCGTTATCCAACACGGACGCTTGCCCCGCCGGGGTGAATGGGTTTGATGATGTGACGGGTATGCTTTGCGGAGGGGGTTGTAAACCAATATAGTGCGGATTAATTAAACCCACTACGTTAGACACGTTACCCGCAAAGTCTACTGCATGGATTGAAAGGGTATCGCTGTTACGAAAAGCGATTAAATCTACCCGCAAAACACCGTCTACACGGAAGTTAAACCGTTGGTCGTTGATAAAAATGGCTTCAACACCCAAAAAGCCGCCCGATGCTTCTATCCGTATAATATCGCCCTCGACAGCAGCGTTTACGGTTGGTGGGTTGCCGTTTTGGGAAGCGTAAACCGTTGCCGGAAAAAGAAAAGCACCCACGCAGAACATGAGTGCCAACAGAATTACATATTTTGCTTTCATTAAATTGAATCCTCCTCATCATCAATAATTGTTATTAGAGCGGTTTCGCCCTTAGTTAGCGGTTCATTGGCGGTTGTTTCCACGTTAGGGATGGTTTCCAAGTTAGGCACAGTACCGCCATTTTGCTTTTCTCTGAACATCTGCACAAAAGCGGCCAGTTCATCGGGAGCAATATCCACACCACGGACAGCCGCCACAATATCGGCGTTTTCAAGGTCGGTAAGCTGTTTTTCCAGTTCCCGATAACGAATCTGCCCCTTGTTTAGTTTATCTTTCAACTTTTCCATTTCGTCTTTAATTTTCGCAATTCTTGGGTTCATGCTACGCTCCTTTCCCCGTATTCATTAAAATTCCAAAAAGAAAATGGGATTAAGCCTTCGCCCATCCCTTGAAACTTCGATATGCAAATGCGCCCCGGTGGAAGCCCCTGTGTTGCCTACGGTGGCTACTACATCACCCCTTGAAACCATTTGCCCCACGGTGGCAGAAACCGTATGGCAATGGGCGTACCTCACTTGGTTGCCATCCGCACATTCGATTACGATAAAGTTACCGTACCCTCCGGCATCGTACCCAACGGCGATAACCGTACCATCAAGCCCCGCCAAAATCGGCGTACCCTCCGGCAGACCAATATCAAGACCCCAATGGAATTGCTTCTCGCCGCTTATAGGGTTGATACGATAACCGTACAAGCTGGAAACAAATGGCCGCCAGTCAAAGTCAAAGGGATTTCCGACAAATTGCCTTGCCCCTTTGGAGTACATGAGGATATAGAAATGGTGTGTTTGGTCATCATCCATCCGTTCCAACAAAATTTCCGTGAAAGAACGAGAAGTCATGGTAACGTAGAGAATATGCCATTCGTATTCAACAGTTACCGTATAAGTGTAGGTATACAAATGGGTAACACCATTTACATCCGTCCAACTGCCCACGCCTGTCCGTTCTTCTTCCCTTGTGCGTATCTCAATAACCGATTCTGTTTCGAGGGCATATTGAGCATCGAAAATCTCTTGAATGGTTGCCGCTACTTCCGCAAAAGTGAAGTCCTCATACACCGCTGTCAAAAACACCATTAACGCAAAGGGGTCATGCCCGATGCTGTCAATGTTTAGACGATATTCGTTATAACCGGGGTAGTTCGTTTGTATATCGTTGATATAGATTCGCAAGTCTGTTTCCAATTCGGTGTATTTAATACTGGCATCATCTATATCCCCAAAGTCAGCGGCATATGTCACGCTTCCGATAAAAGATGATGTGCCGGAAAACATCCCCATACACATGGAAAACATGGATAGAATGAGGAACACCATAAGAAGCAACAATATCCCTTTAACCAAAAACACAGGATTTTTACGCAATATCGCCGTGACTACTTTAGCGGCTTTTGCGGTAAACCCCACCGCTTTGCCTGTTGTATGAGCGGCTTTTTTGGCGGCTCGTAATTGTTTGGCGTAGTTCCGTTTGATAGCCCGTTTTTGCATAAATCGTGAAAGCGGGTTGCTTTTTAACTTGGGGTTATCCCGCAGGGCTTTTTTGTAATCAAGACGGATTTTGTTCTTAATGGATTTCCGCTCCAGTTTCGCAAGGCGGCGGTATGGACGGTTTTTATGAAAACGGTATGCCGAACGTGCCGTCTGCTTAACGCCACGATACCCGCTTTCGGTAAGTAGCTCGGCTTTGTGCGTAACCTTGATGCCTACGTTTTCATGCTCTACTTGATGGATTTTGGTGTGTATCTTGGTTACGGCAATGGATGTAACCGCGCCCGCCGCTTTTGCGGGTAAAACCTTATCTTTGGGGTTGTTCCACTTCGCTTCGCCGATGGGAATTTTTTCTTTGGCATGGGTCAGCTTAGAAACAGCTTTACTTTTGCCCTCATCAAATTCGAGGGTTTTTACTTTGACTGTTTTGGCGGGCAGCTTCTCTTGGGCTTTTTCCAACTTTTTATCCAATTTATCAGCCCGCTTTTCCAACTTGGTTATCGCTTTTTCGTCTTTTGAAAACCGTAAACGGCTTTTCGGATTATCGGATGTAGAACCAAGCGGAGTGGAAACACCCGTTTCGGTGTTTGTATCTATTAATGATTGTTCGCTTGGGTCGGGAGCATCGGCGGTTTCTTTGGTGTTGTTATTTTTGAGAGTATCGGTAGCTTCATCGGGAATGACGTTTTCGGAAGCATCATCCTTTGCTTCACCGTCCGGCTCATCTGTGCCGTTCTCGTTTTCGGATTGCTCCGTATCGGTTGCTTCATGGCTCGGTGTATCGGTGTTTTCGGTCTTGAGTTCGCTTTGTTCAAATCGGAGTGCCGAATCTTTGTTTTTTAGTTTAGATTGGCTCTTTGATTTTTGATTGGCCGTCAACTTGCTGATAATGGTAGCCCCAGCCTCCAACGAAAAACGGGAAGCAGATACGGCGGTATTTCTGTCGGGGGTTTCATCGGGTGATATGCTACGAATGAAATTGGCGGCTCCCTGTTGTAACCCGGTAAAACCAACCCCACCATTCGGAGCATTATTTCCAACGGAATTTTCACCCACAAGGGGAAGTGCCACCCCTGTTGGTTCATTCGGAGCGGCACTTGTTTGGGGTTGAGATTCGGAGCGAATGTCCTCATGCTCTAATTTCCGTTGTTTTCTTTGTTTGCTTTTAGTGTTGTCGGTGACAGATGAATCGGAATTACGGGGGTCTTGGGTTTCGTCCTCAAAACGAATTTTCCGGCTCATTAACCCACCTCATCCAGTTTGGTTGTCATAATTTTGTACAGTTCCGTGTCTTTAGGGAATTTGTCATTAAATGGAATGATAGTATTACCGTGGAACAACAAACCCTCACCAGCCGCCGATTGCGTAACATACGAAAGCTGATAAGGGCTGATGCCAAGCTGTTTTGCGAGGATTTGCCTATCCCCGCCCGCTTGGTTGAGCATGAGAATAAAGTCCGAATTTTCAAAGATATTTTCGATTTCGCGGGAGGAAAGCATATCCTTGACATTTTGCGTGATACCTGTCGGAATACCGCCCCATTTTCTAAACCGCTTCCATATTTCTATGGAATACGCCGCTGTTTGTTCTTCTTTTAAGAGCAAGTGAAATTCGTCAATATAAAACCAAGTCGTTTTCTTTGCGGCACGGTTGATTGTTACCCTGTTCCATACTGCATCTTGTAAAATGAGCATACCCAACTTTTTAAGCTGCTTGCCGAGTTCCTTGATGTCAAAACACACAAGCCTGTTGCTCATGTTTACGTTGGTGCGGTGGTTAAACACATTCAAAGAACCCGTAACATAGATTTCGAGAGCAGTCGCTACGTGTTGTGCTTCCGGCTCGGTTTGCTTGCGGATAAGGTTGTACAAATCCTCTAAAATCGGCATCCTGTCGGGGTGCGGGTCAACAAGGTATTCCCTGTAAACCAACCGCACACAACGGTCAATGATGGTCTTTTCCGTTGGAGAAAGTCCATCTTTGCCGCCGACAACCAATTCGCACAGCGATAAAATGAAGTCACTTTTTAAAGTCAATGGGTTTTCTTCTTCGCTGTAATCCACATTTATATCCATCGGGTTAAGGTAGTGCGGGCTTGTGGGCGATAATTTGATTGCTTGACCGCCAAGCCGTGTAACAAGGGGATAATATTCACCTTCGGGGTCGGCGATAATGATGTCATCGTTGGTGATAAGAAATGCGTTTACCATTTCACGCTTGGCAGAAAAGGATTTACCCGCCCCCGGCGTACCTAAGATGAGGCCGTTTGGATTTTTAAGGCTCTTGCGATTTGCCATGATGAGATTATTCGAGAGAGCGTTCAAGCCGTAGTACAAGGCTTCGCCGTCTTGGAATAATTCTTGCGTGGTGAAAGGTACGAAGATAGCGGTGCTTGATGTTGTTAAACCACGTTGAATTTCTATCTGATTTATTCCCAACGGCAGGGATGATATGAGTGCCTGTTCCTGTTGGAAGTCCAACCGTTTCAAAGCACAGTTGTACTTTTGGGCAATGCCCGATGCGGCGAATACGAGGTTTTCAAGTTTCCGCTTGGTGGGTGCGGTGTTCAAAACGATAAGCGTAACGAGGAACATCCGCTCATTTCGTGATTGCAGTTCCTTCAAAATATTCTTTGCTTCATCGCCGTAAGTGGCTATATCCGTAGGAATAACATCCATGTCATAACCCGCACGTACCGCTTTTTTCTGCTCGGCTATCTTCATGGCATCCAAGTCGGTGATTTTCCGCTTGATGGTTTTGATGGCTTCCATTTGGTCTATAGACTTGATGTGCATATTGACCGTTAAGGCGTTGTCCATGTTGAGATAATCAGCCAAAAGCCTGTCGGTGAGTTCGGGAGCAAGTATTTGAATGAAGCTGGCTGCTCCAATGGTTGTACCCATGCGGAATGTTTTGCCGTTGCTGAAATCAAAGGAAGTCGGGGCGATATAGTCTTTAGTGTTCATGCCGGACTTGGCGAGGTCAGCCCATTCAAGCTGTAGTTTTTCCGCTCCATCGGGGTGCAGTTGCCCGTGTAACACGGCAAGCCGTTCCAAGCCGTCAAGGGCGTATGCCTTTACACCCAAGACTTTAAAATTATTGATGATGTCGGTTTCGATACGCTCCAGCCGGGGTTTTGCTTCCTTCATGTTAGTTGCTTCAATGCCGAAGGTAATATACTTCATCTTAACCAAGCCATTGTTGCCTTTGGCAAGCTGGTTTTTCATCATTTCCGCGTATTCGGCACGGATGGAGTTGAAATCATCGTCTTGTTCGGGGATGCTGATTGCCTTTTCAAAGTCTTTCATGTTGCCGTATTTGTTAATGAAGGAAAGCTGAACGCTGACCGTGTTATCGAAGTAATTAAGGAAGTCGCAATACCCCTCGAATATCTGCGTCTTGTCCTCGTTTTGGGCGAGTTGGTAATTAATATCGCCAAACGTGACTGTCTTGGTGAACAGTTTCTCGTTCACACGGCAGATACCGTCTTTATATATTTCGTGGTAGGGAATGGACTGTTGTGCCGTTTTCGGTGCTTTGCCTGTGCCAAACAATTTGTTAAGCACTTTTTCCTTGATACCCTGCTTTTTAGCAGCAGGTAAGCCGTTAGGAGCGTTTGTACCCTTTTTTGCATCTTTTGTGTTTGCATTTGCTGTTTGCACATTTTGTCCCTGCTGGGATTTTTGTGCTTGGGTTTTGCGATTGGTCGCTACATTCAAAAATCTGACCCTCCTTTTCAATGATGGAATAAAAATTTGTGGTTACATAAGGCCGTGTCGGTGGGAAGAACCATTTACTGCGAATCATGTTAAACAAAATTTTTTCGGCGGGTATGCCGTCCCTTTCGTACATAGCCATAAAAAAAGCAGGGAGCATAAACGCCATCATCAGCAGTACGGCGGTTGAGTTACCGAGAGCATTTCTTGTTGCAAAAAAAACAGGAACACCGATTGCCGCCGCCGTTCCGAAACAAACCACTTGACGTTTTGTAAGCCCAAGAACCAATTTGGTTTTTACTTTTGTAAGGTCTTTCGGGATTTGGACATAAGCCACTACGCATCACCCCCTGTCATGTGGCTTAAAATGTGGGTTATGACATCAACCGTCCAACCGTTGCCGATTGTTTTATAACGCTGGGTATTGCTGATGTTTACGGTTTTTCCGTTATCATCTATGCCGTGAGCGGTGTAATTATCGGGTATGGTTTGGCATCGTTCGGCTTCAACTACCGATAACTTTCGGACGGTATAATCCCCATCGGGGAGGTTGATTTTATACAAGCCTGTTTTCGCTCCCCTGCCGCCGCCGTTGGCACACATCGAAACTGTTTTGCCGTGAACGCTGTAAATCCTATCGCCTTGACCGCCTTTTCCGATTGTTCCGACACGGATTGGCGAACAGATAACGGAATCCGTCAGCACCGTAGTAAAAGCGTTCAGTTTGCCGTCCTCACGTACCTCTAACCGCTTGAAACTGCCACTATCATCCGCACGGGTACGGAGGGCAGCTCCCACTTCATCACCCACCGCTTCGGCAACAAAAAGCCCTGTCTTTTGGCGTTTCATCATGGACAGGGCGTTTTCTTTGTACATCGTTGAGAGGATAGTTTGTGATTTGTCGGAAAGGGCGATTGGTTCTGCAATCATTGTTCGTTTTTTCTTTGTGATACTGTTTCGGAACTCCGCTCCTTGATAGGTTGCGGTAATGCAATGGCTTTTGTCTTGGTAAGGAATACCGCTTTCAAGAATGTCTTTGAGTAAAATCTCCCGGTCATGGGGCTGAGTTATACCCTCGATATTCGTCCAATAAAGCCGTTTGCGTTGTTGTGCCGACACAAGAGCGGAGTTAATTAGAATAGGTTCGCAGCCCAACTCATCGGAAATGAAATCCCGGATGTTGTTGGGCATGGACGCTACGTTTTCATAAAAGAAGAATCGTGGTCGAATCTGCCATACCGCTTCAACGAAACGCATAAACAGTTTCCAACCCATGCCTTCCTTGTCAACTTCACGATTGGTTTTGGCGATACTCCAAAAAGTACAGGGAGAGCCGCCCATCACAATGTCGTAATCCGTAAACCGCCTAAAATCGGAATCCATAACATCGCCGTGGTGAGTGTTTGTAGAAAAATTGTATCTACTGATTGAACGTGCATACTTATCAATTTCGTATGCTTCGTAATGAGAAACGGCATATCCGGCGCGTTCAAGTGCAATGCGTCCACAAGATATGCCGTCAAAGAGGGAAACCACTTTGAGGGGATGAATCAGAAATAGACCTCCTCATCATCCTCGCAGATGAAGAAGCAGTCCTCATCAAAGCCTGTAATATCGAATGGCGAGGGTATTTCGCCGAGTTTGTCCGTGCCAATGTTGTGTGTGAGTTTTAAGAGGCGTACATAGCGTTCCCCGGCTTCAATCGTTTCTTTTAATAATGATGATTGCACCGGGATGTGTGTGCCATGTTTATCCATTAGAAACTCTGCGTAATCAACGGACAGGTATTTTTCACGGGCGTTGGTGTCGTTTATCAGTTCGATGATTGCTTCGTCTATATTAATGGGGTATTCATCGTGCAAACCTTTCAACACATAATCCGCTAATATAACGAGCGGGTCATAATAATTGAGCAGGATTTTTATTTCATCAGCGTTCATGTAATCCATGCCATCGCCTGTTAATTCCTCGTAAGCATCTTGGACGATGGCGATACGATGGGCGTTGTCGTATATATCTTCTTCGCTGAGAGTGAGCATTTCGGATTTGAAGTTTTCGTAATTAGCGGTTATACGCCGTTTCAGTTGAGCGAGTGCAGAAAACTCGTTGTATCTTGTGGTTTTCAAAAAAACATCCTTTCCTATATAAATGAAATAACCCGCACATGACGGGAGATTAGCTTGCCGAGAAGATTGATTTTGCCAATCCTCCCGTTTTTAGGAGCATAAAACAGAGCAGGGTCGTGTACCCAACTACTGTCCATATGGCTACGTGGATATTGGCAGCGGAAGCGATAGTACCGACTAAAACGGCATAAATCGCAACACAAACCATGATGAGGAAACCTTGAAAAGCAACCGCAAGAAGGGCTTTGAGGTAGTTGTTACCCACACCCGACCATTCACGGTTTACCATTGTTGAGAGGGGGATAGGAGCAATGGAAATGGTTAGATAAATTTCCAACATACGTCCGACTACCACAATGAAAATGACGATGGACATGATGAACATGGCAAGCCCGATGAGTTGGATTTGCAACCATATACCCATCAGTTCGCCTATACTCATATCCACCATTGATGCTTCCAACGCCGCCATCATTTCGGGGCTTCCGAGAGCGGTGTCGCCGGAAATAAGGGAAGCAGCGTTATTGATTACGCCTTGAGCCATATCGAAAATCGCCATCACAATGTTGAACGTGTTGGTGAGAATGAAAACGGCGATAAAAGTTTTGAATATCCACTTGAAAATGTTGAAGGTGTCAAAGTCTTGGAGATTGTTTTTTTCTATAATTAGCTGTATCAGTTCGTAACACAGCACAAAGGTTAGAATCATTCCCGCAATCGGGAGTACAACCGTTTCAGACAGATTCCGTATCATGTTGAAAACCCCGGCGTTCCAGCCCGCCGGGGTTTGTCCCACCTGTACCGCTATATCGGCTACTTGGTCGTTTACCTGTCCAAATATCCGAGCGAAGGATGCCATGATACCGTCAATGAGGAACTGTCTTATCCAGTTGGAAATACCGTCGAAAAGCCAGCTCATCTACTCGTTGTCCTCCTTCTTATCCGAAAAGTCCTGTAAGTTGGGGTACAAGCAAAAGGCCGATAAGTGCCACACCGCCGCCAGCCATAAGCTGTTTCATGCCCTGCGATTTCGCACCCGGATTGTCGTTACCGTAACCTTCTAAAAGGTTGATTACACCCCATACGCCAAGCCCTGCACCGAGGGCGATAACCAATGTTTGTAATACTCCTACTGCGCTGTTAAAGAACTCCATTAAAAAACCTCCTTTTAATTTTTGGGTTTTGGTTGTTCGTGTATTTAAGACAAGGCTTGTAAAAAGCCTTGTGCCGGACATAGAAAAACCGCCGTTTGATGATGGTACTACCAAACGGCGGTCATGGTGATTTAATGGTTTTTATCCGAAAAGCCCGGTAAGCTGGGGTACAAGCAACAAACCGATAAGTGCCACACCGCCGCCGGACATAAGCTGTTTCATGCCTTGCGATTTCGCACCCGGATTGTCGTTGCCGTAACCTTCTAATAAGTTGATTACGCCCCATACACCAAGCCCTGCACCGAGGGCGATAACCAATGTCTGTAATACATCTACTGCGCTGTTAAAGAACTCCATTAAAAAAGCCTCCTCTTGATTTTTGGGTTTTGTTTGTTCGTGTATATAAAAACAAGGCTCTTGAAAGCCTTGTGCCGGACATTGAAAAACCGCCGTTCGGTGATGTTGCTGCCAAGCGGCGGTCATAAGGTTAATTTATGATGCTCATGCGGATTTTAGCCGAAAAGCCCGGTAAGCTGGGGTACAAGTAACAAACCGATAAGCGCCACACCACCGCCAGCCATAAGCTGTTTCATGCCCTGCGATTTTGCACCCGGATTGTCGTTACCATAACCTTCGAGAAGATTGACTACGCCCCATACGCCAAGCCCCGCTCCAAGAGCGATAACCAATGTCTGTAATACATCTACTGCGCTGTTAAAGAACTCCATTAAAAAGCCTCCTTTAGATTTTTGGGTTTTGGGAAATAAAAAACCGCCATTCGGTAAATGGTGCGTTCGTTGCTACCGAATGGCGGTCATGGGGATGCCCGATATAACTGTATGTGGGGCAATCCGATATTCAGTTGTAATCGGCTAAAGAGCCGTGATGAATGTGTTTATTTCGATTCTTCGGTCATATCAATTTCCGCTACAACATAGACATCATCCTTTCTTAATTTTAATCGTGAAGATAGGTATTTCCCCACATCAAAGTGCTGTTTGGGGTCATGGTCGGACAGAAAGCGGTAGTTTAGATGTTTTTCAATGTTGTACTTCCGGGATAAAAAGGGTCGTTCTCCACGCACTTGGAGTATGCAGCGTTCGCCGTCCATTACCGCGATTTCGTCAACGGACATGAGTTCCTTGCCTATCTTCTGAAAGTTTTGCCCGTGGGATTCTTGACTACCCTTTGAAATGGAAGTGTTGAACATATCAATCGTTTCTTTGCCGAGCATTTTAGAGATTTCTTCGAGGGTCGTTTTTTCTTTGCCGCCGAGGAAAAGAGTGGTGTCCATGTTGCCGATAATCGTGTCCATATTGTCCTTGTAAATGGATTTTAATTGGCTTTGTGCCTGTAGAATCACACAAGCCGATATTTCACGGCTTCGGATAGTGGCGATGAGTTTTTCAAAGTTAGGAATGAGGCCAATATTAGCGAACTCGTCAAGAAGGAATCGGCAATGAACTGGCAACCTACCGTTAAAATCGTTGTCGGCACGGTCACAGAGCAGATTAAAAAGCTGGCTGTAGAGCAAAGCCACGATGAAGTTGAAGCTACTGTCGGTGTCGGAAATGATAACGAACAGGGCATTTTTCTGTTTTACGGTTTCTTCTTCCCCGGTGTCGGGGTTGATTTTTTTGTAACCACCGATATTATCTAATTCTAATTCATCCTCGTTCATCAAGTCCCGAACCTCGGCTATATCAAAGGGTGCAAGCCTCGCACCGCAAGAAATGAGTATACTTTTAGCGGTTTTGCCCGCTGCCAATTTGTATTTCTTGTATTGCCGCAGGGCAAAGTGATTGGGCGCACGTTCTTCCAACGCTTCAAAAAGGTAGTCAATCGAATTTTTAAAGTTTTCGTTATCTTCTCTAACTTCCATTTTATTAATCATTTCTACCAAGCTGTTCATGTTCTGTTCGTGGGGTGGGGCTTCGTAATAAATATATCCGATGAGTGCTTGGTATAGCAGCTTCTCAGCTTTCGTCCAAAATTCATCACCACCTTTGCCGTCCCCCTTCGTGTTTTCGATGAGAGCCGTCACCAGCTTGAGGATGTCTTTTTCGCTCCGTATATAACTGAAAGGGTTATAACGCATGGACTTTTTGAAGTTTATGGTGTTTATGACTTTGATACGATACCCCCGCTTCTTTAACAAAGTGCCGACTTCGGACAGGATGCTCCCCTTCGGGTCGGTGCAAATAAAAGAAACCGGGTAATCCTCCGATTCGCATTGCATGAGGTTGGGCTTAACGAAAAAGCGGGTTTTACCCGAACCACTACCGCCGATAACCAACACATTCTTGTTGCGGGCGTACTTTACAGGTTTCGGACGGCTGTTCATGGTTAGGCTTTCTGTTTGGGTTAGGATGATGTTGTTTTTGGGATTAGGGTCAATGTAGGGTTTGATGTCTTTTTCCGTACCCCATCGTGCCGAACCGTACTCAACATTTTTACGGTACTTCTTGGCGTTCTTGCCTTTGAAGTAAACCACAACACGAATGAGTACGGCAATGATTAGGGCAATCACCACATCCGGCACAGGAATATCGAAGGGTAGAGCGTCTAAGGGGAGTTGAGGGATAACTGTCAATACGATTACAAAGATGATTACATAAGGCATATTTAACAGTAGCAGTTTTTTGATTTTTGCCGTGTCTATAACTCCACCCCCCGATTTTTGTTTTTGGTTATATCGAGGACTTGGTTTTTCACTTTTTCCATAAGGTCACGCAACATACCCAACATAGAGGGTTTTTCGTTGGATTTTGCCATTGTCTTTGCGGAGTATTCTTTGAACGCCGCAGTAATGGCATCGGAATCCCGTGCCTTAAAGAAAACAAGGTGTTTGGGGTTAGTTTCGGTGGCATCCTTAACTACGGCAAAGTCAACGCCGAACTTTCGGGCTATGCCCTCGAAGTCTTTGATATTTTTATCGCTGATTTCGATATTTGTAACCCCATGCCCTTGCCCGACAAGCTGTTTTACAGTTTGTT
This sequence comes from Defluviitaleaceae bacterium, assembly GCA_009779755.1. Lineage (GTDB taxonomy): Bacteria > Bacillota > Clostridia > Lachnospirales > WQUN01 > WQRX01. The sequence continues at coordinate 29,108 of WRDO01000012.1, forward strand.
TGCCTTTACCCTCGTAATTGGTAGGTGTCGTAATTTTTTTGGCACACGCCAAAAATAGTTTCATGGCTTTGGCAAGGTTTTCGGAAGTCAGCTTGCCGCTTTTAACGACAAGGCAAATGTTTTTTTCGTTGATTTGGTCGTTATCTACAATATAAAATCACATCCTTTCTAAAATAACGTGTTATGAGAACAACCCCAACCTATGCTCCTATATCATTAAGGCTTAATTGTCCGGCGATTGCGTATTGTTCAACTTTCGGCACAATGCCGTGGAATTTTAATGTTTCATACAGCCAATACCTACCTTTAGGTGTCCAGCAAGTATGGATGAAAGATGTAAAACCGTTTTTGGTGTAGGTATTTGTTACGGTATAACCGTTTCCTTGATGCTCCTTGTATAGCAGCCACGTTTTACCGATACGGTATTGTACTCTGAGCCTTTGTAATAATTGATTAAACGCCAAAGCACTCATTCCGTAATCTTTGGCAATAATGGAAACCTGTATTGCATCGGGGCATTGCAAGATAATATCGTGATAGACAGCTTTGGGTGTAAGCTGTGCCACCCTGCTGACAAGATTGGTAGTGCGTTCTTGTTCGGCGGCGAGGGTGCGGATTAATTCGGCTGTAAATTTGCTGTCCTTTTGCATACACTTTAAAATTTCATCGGTGATATACGCCCCATGTTTGCGAATAGTGGGTAAAACTTCATCAAATACCCATGTTTCAAAACGCTCTGCGGCGGGCAGCTTGGAGCGGATAATAAGACGATACAAGTCACCTTCGGGGATATACTTCGTTTTTTGTGAACCACCCGCCGAAGGGGTGAGGATTTCCCGCACCCCTTTACAATGGGTGCGAATTGCTTCTTGCGGGTTTTTATATCCTAACACCCTCGCACATTCAGTTGCTGGAAAATAGGGTTTACCGTCAATCATCAACACCCCTAACTGCCCAAACTCATGATTTTCAAAAACTTGCATTGTGTCTTGCATACGATTCCTCCCGTTAATTAAAATGCCGCCTCTTTTGGGCGGTCAATGATTGATTTATTTAAGTTGTTTTGTTTAATCGCCAACAAGGTGTCGGCGTAATCCTTGCCGATGGGCGGTGGAGCGATTGTGATTTTCATGTGCGAGTACCGTTGTTCGTTTAATAATTCCTTTATTATGCGGTTTGTTGCGTCAGCCCCTGCCTTGTCGTTATCGAGGCAAAATTGGATATTCGTGATTTTCGGATTGCGTTCCAACAAGCCGTAAAGAGCAGCGGATGAAACGCCACCGAGGGAGAGCCTGTGTCCGTCCCATCCTGTTTGCCCTATTTCATGGATTGACGAATGAGCCATACAATCAATAGGGCTTTCAAACAAGGCGAGTGTTGAATCACTCTGTCCGTTTGGTTCTATTGGCGGGATTGTGAAGCTGTACCGCTTGTTGCTACCTGTTACATCTTTTTTCAAGTCGTTTGTAATGCTCCGTTCACAAGCAAATCGGGCTATGCCTTTATCGTCTTTGCCGACAAACACGCAGTTATGCTTGATACTTTCGTACAGCAGCCCCGCATTAATACACCGATAAATCACACTACGCCCGATACCGCGCCCCCTCAAATACGCCACTACCCGGTCAACATTTTGGTTTGGCTTTGGTAAGATGAACGGTTTGGGTGGAGCGGGTGCTTTACTGCTTTTTTGTGCATAGTCGGCTTGATAATCGGATATAAAAGTTCCATCCGTCAAAGACAACACAGCATCCACAAAATGAATGTTCCGCACTTTAACAAGGAAATCCAACGCTGAATGACCGCCATATTGGGTAGAGTGCCGAAACCATTTGCCGTTAGACATCTTTAGGCTGTCATGCTCCACCATTTCGTACTGGTCTTTTTTATCCTTGCTTTTACGAACATTAGCCGGCTCGTAAATGAGCAAATAATCCAGTAGGTCAACGCTCCGTGCCTTTTGAATTTGTTCTTCGGTTAGCTTCAGCATCCCCTTCCTCCATTACTTTCGGCGGTATTTTCAAACATTCGCCGTCACTTGATAGGCATACGTTCCCAAACCCGGCAAAAGCGCAACCGTAACATTTGGATTTGTTGACATTGGAAAATGGCAGCGTATGTCTGATTGCTTCCGATACCACCGCTTTGCGGTTGTGTTTACGTGGCATAGATAGCCCCCTTTCTTCGTAATAAAAAAGACCCGATTGAAAGTGGGATAATCAACCGAGTCTTTGGCTTTTCCCAAGTTGGGAAAAGGTGTTATACAATTCTATGTCTTTTGAGCATTGCAAAAGGCATGGTGTCGGAAAACGCCATGCCCTTTGTTATACTCAAAACCTATTCACGGTTTTATTTCGAGTTCTATGTCCGAGTAGTCATACCCCATTGCATATAGGATGATATTAACTAATATGTGCATTTGTGTTTCTGAACCGTAATGGGTTTCGCCGTATAATTCATCTGCGATTTTGCAAGGGCGTGTCATTCCGTCCGGCTTGTCCGATATGAATACCCTAACCTTGCCCCCAAGTCTGTTCCGTAATTCCATCAGCGTGTTATATTGAAGCGGGTCTTGGATTGCTCGTTGTAAGATTGCCTTATATACCCTTGTCCATGTGTGAGCAAGTTCCCGTTCTCCTGCAAAAATGACAGCAACAGGCTTTGTTCCTACGAACAACGATGGTCGAACGCCGAGTGGTACAGTTATTGTATAACTCACGCTGATTCCCCCTTTTGCGATTGCCAATCCGTCAATAATCTGTGAATTATTTCATCCATCTGCTGTATTGTGTAGCCTTTCGGAAAGAAGTGACGGTAACGCTTGACTTCATTAACCTCGTTATCGTCTTGGTTCGGTTTTTTAGCTTCGGAGAGGATTTCGTCAATCATTTCAAGGGTCAATTCATCAGCCTGTTTCAATTTCTTTAACTGTACCGCTTGGGATAGTGAGGGTTTTATACCGTGACTTTCCATTGCGTTTATTACTGCCGTCTGTTCTTTTTGGGAAAGGTAGGACAATTCAACGGCGGGGTTGAAAGCAAGTTGTTTTGCATCCACTTTGTCGAGCAAACCCACAATCAAGTCCGTAAGGCGTATCAAGCGGAAGATTTGGTTTTTGCTTTCTCCTGTTTGTTCTACCATAATTTCGTGGGAGTGTCTGTCCCCTTTTATTCCGCTATGATTGAGTGCCTCCATTTTAATCTTGTACGCCCATGCCTTTTCGCTGAACAACAGGGAATCCCGCTGTTCAAGGTTGCTGTCTACCATTGCGATTGTTGCTTCATCATCTGTCATTTCTCTGATGATTACGGGTAAAGTAGGGCGTTCGGCAATTTCACAGGCACGTTTACGGCGGTTTCCCGCAAGCAGTTCATACCCTCCGTTTGTTCTTGGTCGTGCAAGCCCCGGTTCCCTCACACCGTATTGCTTGATATTACCCGCAAGCCGTTCCATTGCTTCATCATCAGTCACATGGAAGGGGTGAAATTCGGGCGGGTGTAATTCAGTTAAAGCAATTTCTATAATACGTTCGCCGTTTGTTTCGGCGGGGATAACGGGGGTTTCTACTGTACTGGTGAACAAGGCATCGTACCCGGTGAGTGCGAGGTTTCCGATTTCTGTTTTCTTAGGCACTTTCAAGCACCTCCCTCGCCAACGAAGCATATGCCGCCGCCACTTTGCCGTTGGGGTCATGCTCAAAGATGCTCTTGCCTGTTGCGGATGTTTCTACAGCTCGTACAGAGTGCGGTATTGGCTCGTTAAAGATTTTAATGCTTTCGCCGTATGCTTGTTGAATCATGGATATAATGCCTTTGGTAATATTTGCTCTTTTATCTACCATTGTCAGAAGTATGCCACCGATTGCAAGGTTGGGATTTATGAACCGCCTTGTCTGTGCTATACTTTTTAACAATAGTTCCAATCCTTTTGCATCTAAAAACTTGGGAGCAACAGGAATTATTACGCTGTCTGCGGTGGCGAGTGCATTTATTGCCAGTAGGTCGAGGGTGGGTGCAGTATCAATCAGAATATAGTCGTAGTGGTTACGAACTATTTCTATATACTGCCTTAGTACCGTTTCCCGCCCCATAATTGGTGCAAGGACAATTTCCATCCCCGCAAGTCCGTTGTTCGAGGGCAATAAATGAATACCTTCTTCGTGGAAGATAATACCCTCATTCGGGTCTACCTCTTGCTCTTTGATAATCCGTTGCATTATTGTGGCTAACGTAACTACCAGCTTGTCCGGCTCTTTAATTCCAAGACTTACCGTTGCAGAGTGTTGGCTATCTGCGTCAATCAATAAAACCTTTTTGCCATGCCGTGCCAACGATACGCCTAAACTCACGCTCGTCATGGTCTTGCCCGTGCCACCCTTTCGATTGGTAACTGCTAAAATCTTGCCCATGCTTGTCCCCCTTTTGGGGCAAAAAATTTTAGTCTTAATGACACAAAGCCATTTTAACGGTTAATTTTTCGCCCCATTTTAATGTGGTATATTGGTGGAAAAAGACTGTCCAAGAACCCCACAACCCTTGTTTTTACTGGGGAATTTGGATTTAGTCTTAATATACCGTAAGGGGACCTCAGTCGGCTCGGCAGGAATTATTTGGAAGTCGGCAACCTCGCGGAAGTGTTCCTACCGGAACATGGGTGCGAACTCATCTCCCTTAACGAAAAGCTGGACGATATGATGGTGTTCCGTAATTGGTTTAATGAGCAGCACTCAAAAACAACCAGCATCAAGGTAAAGGCGGGAAAACGCACCTCGGCGCAAAACGGAAAATTCGTAGGTACATACGCGCCTTACGGCTACAAAAAGGATTCCGGCAATCGCCACAAATTCGTGGCAGACGAAAACACCGCACCCATTGCCGTTCGGATTTTTGAAATGCGGGCGAGTGGCGTCGGTTTCCGGGTGATAGCGGCAAAATTGAACGAGGATGGGATTGTTTCACCCAGAGAGTATTATTATCAGGGTAAAAACGTTAAAAACCCCACACGTTCAAGCCGTTTGTGGAACGAAAACACAATCAAATGCATGATTGTCAACGAGGCTTATATCGGCAATATCGTTTCCGGCAAAACGGGGACACTTTCCTATAAAAATCAAAAAACCGTAAGGAAGGACACCGAGGACTGGATTCGCGTCGTGGGAACACATGAACCGCTCATCACACCCGAATTATGGGAAAGGGTTCAAACGCTTTCCCGCAAACGCTACAAACCCGGTCGCAGGAAGGATAACGAAGGTCGCCTGTTTGTCGGCTTGCTTCTTTGCAATGATTGCGGTTTCCGGCTTCGCAGTAATGTGGAACGGCGCACCCGTAAGGATGGTAGCGTAAACAGGCGTGTTTCGTATATGTGCAGCACGTATGGGCGAAGCGGAAAAAATGCCTGCACCATTCACAATATCAGCGAAAAGGCACTCATAGAATTAGTGGGTGACAATATACGCGCCTGCGCCCAAATGGTGGAGCATGACGAAGAGCGCATCATCAACGCCATTTTATCCGAACAGGGGAAGCTGTCGTACCGCAATTCGTATCAAAATGAATGGGACGGTCATGCGAAACAGATCGAAAAACTCGACACGCTTATCGAAACCCTCTGCACGGATAAGACCGCCGGATTAATTCCCGATAGTCTGTACAAACGGCAAATCGTTAAATACGAACAAGACAGGACAAGCCGGGAAGCGGCAATGAAGGTGCTGGAAAAACGAATTAACAGCCTTCGGCCGTTGTCAACCAACGCAAGCGTGTGGGCCGGCATGATTAAACGGTTTATCAATTTGGAAACCCTCGACATGGAAACGTTGTATCTGCTCATTGACAAAATCATCATCCGCGAAGCGCAAATCGTTGACGGGAAGCGCATTTGCGACATCGAAGTGATTTATAACTACGTCGGCAATATAAGCGCACTTGGGTTTAACGAAAGGTAAGTGCAGCCGTGAAAATCTACAACGTAGGAATTTACGCCCGCCTGTCGCAGGAAAACAAAAACAAACGATATGACGAGGACTCCGTGAGCATCGAAAACCAAGTGTCCATGTTGACCCGATTTATCGCCATGATGCCCGGTTGGATTAAAACGCGCACCTATATCGACGACGGCGCAAGCGGCACAAATTTCCAACGGCGTGGTTTTATCGACATGATGGAGGATGTGCGCAGCGGAGTTATCAACCTTGTCTTGGTAAAAGACCTTTCGCGCTTCGGAAGAAATTACCTTGAAGCGGGGCACTACCTCGAAGAAGAACTGCCGGCGTTGGGTTGCCGATTTGTGGCAATTGGTGACAACATTGATACCGAAACGGGCGAAACGGATATCATGGCTTTTCTTAACGCTATAAATGACTATTTCGTGCGAAACACAAGTGACCGCATCAAGTCCGTGATGTCAGCCAAGGCGAAGGACGGGCAAAAACTCAGCGGGGTTGTACCTTACGGCTACGACCGCAATCCGAATGCGCGAACACGGTTGATTGTTGATGAATACGCCGCCGCGGTGGTTAGGAAAGTTTTTGCTTTGCGCTCGACGGGCATGGGGTACAACGCCATCGCCGGGGTATTAAATAAAGAAGGCTTCACGCCGCCGCGCCGATATTATTTTGAACGTCAAGGGCGCACCACTAAGGCCGAATGTGCCGTAGCGTGGACGATACGGACGATAAAGCTGATGTTGTGCAACGAAATTTACCTCGGTCATACCGTTTCCATGAAACGCGGCACACGTTCTTACCGCGACAGCCGAACCTATCTCCGTGATGAAAGCGAATGGATACGGGTGGAAAACACGCATCCCCCTATCATAACCACCGAGATTTGGGACAAGGTGCAAATTTTAAACCAAACGGCGAAGAAAATTGCCGCAAACCATCAAACACCGCAACAAAGGTTGTTTTCCGGTTTGCTCATTTGCTCGGATTGTAATGTTAAAATGGGGTATGCCAAGCATACGGAAACAAAAAAAGACGGCAGGGTCGCTGACTTCGGTGCATATGTTTGCCGGACATATATCGGTAGCGGATGCGTGGTATGTTCTTCCCACAGGATAAATGAGCGGACGCTGAAGGCATTGGTGATTTCCAATATACGGGAAGCAGCAAGCAAAGTCATTCGTGACGAAGCGGCGATGCAGGAGTCATTACAGCGTATTTTTTTGGATGAACGCAAAACAGGAAAAGCAAAAATGGCGCAAGAAAAACGCCTCCTTGAACAACAGCTTATTGAATACGATAACCGAATAGAAAAACTGTATGACGAACGCGACGAAGGGCTTATTACGCCGGAAGATTTTTATGCATATGTTGGCGAAGTTGAAGCTCAACGGGAAGTGTCGGAAAAGCGGTGTTCTACCCTTCGCGAATCGATCCTCAAAGTCGAAACGAAAACCAACGACATCAATAAATGGATTTCCCTCATCAAAGAAAAATTCGCCACGGACGAAGCGGACAGGGATTTGTTGGAAAGCCTGATTGACAGAATTGAAGTCGGGAGGAAGCAAACAGCGGACGGCGTACCGACACAAGATGTACGCATTTTTTACAAATTTGCGGGAGAAACCGTCAAACCTTCCCTATAGGTGCGTTTATACAGAATGGTACCGCGTACGTGGTCACAGCTTCGATATTACGAACAGCACCCAGTTTGACCAAATGTTCGTAGAAGGCGGGCAAATCTTCCGTACGATCGATGCGATGGTGGATCGTATCATCAACCGTTTCATTCGGCGCGAAGGGCATTTGGAACCTTTCTTCGCGGAATATTGTGACGGCCGCCGCTCGACGTGTCCCGGTTTATGGCAATGGAGCACGGTGACACTGGCCAACCAAGGGCGCAACGCGTTGCAAATCCTGCGCAATTTCTATCCGAACGACGTGCAGATCGTGGAAACCGATAATATCGGCTGGGTGCAGGAATCCTTCCCCGGTTTCGCATTGCGCCCCGGTATGAGCGGTACCCCGGTACGGACGATCCAAACTTGGCTTAACCGCATTCGCGTCAATTTCCCGATCATACCGCGGATTGACAGCATAACCGGTGTGTACGGCCCGCAAACCGAAGCGGCGGTACGCGCTTTCCAAAGCATACGCGAATTGGGGATGATGACCCCCAACGGCATCGTTGACCGCAATACGTGGCTGCGCATGAGCTTTACCTTATCCGCGGTACAGCGGCTGGGCGAACTCACCAGCGAGGGTATCATCATGGGTATCGGGCGTACGCCGCCTACGGACATCATCCGTGAAGGCGCGCGTGGCCGCCTCGTGGCGCAAGCGCAATATATCATGAACTTTATCGCGCAATTCTACCCCGCGGTACCCATGGTTACGCAAAATTCCAGCTTCACCCGCGACTTCGCGAACGCCGTGCGTGAATTCCAGCGTGCCTTCGGGCTTAACGTTGACGGCGTAATCGGACCCAATACATGGCGTATGCTTTACACCGTATATTGGCGCATTCGCGACAATGTCAACCTTCCGCCATGGGAAGGCGGCGAAGTGCCGCCGCTCCCGCCGGGCCCGCCAATCCCCCCGGGTCCGCCAACCCCGCCGGGCGGCATCCCCCCGTACCCCGGGCAATTGATACGCGTCGGCGCACGCGGCGCAGACGTTGAACGTATCCAACGTTGCCTTAATTCCGTACGCCAACAAAACCCCTCCATCGGTTTGCTCGTCGTCGACGGCATCTTCGGACCGATTACGCAAGCAAGCGTAATGGAATTCCAACGCATCGCCAACCTAAACCCCGACGGTATCGTCGGCCCGCTGACGTGGGGCGCGCTTATGCCCCGTTGCTACGGCCGCCCCATGCCGCCCTACCCCGGTTACCTGATGCGCGTGGGCGTAAGGGGCGAAAATGTACGGCAGGTACAATCCTGCTTAAATTCCGTGAACAATGCGGGTTTGGTGACGGACGGGATCTTCGGGCCGCTTACGCAAGCGGCGGTCATCAATTACCAACGGGCCAACGGTTTAAATCCCGACGGAATCGTCGGACCCATCACTTGGGATCATTTGATGCGGCGTTGCGGGTTTACTCCGACGGCTGCGGGACGGGAAATCGTACCCGCCGCAATAGCGGAAGCCCCGGAAAACATGCACCCCATCGACAGGCCCCTGCCGGAAGCGGTAATGCAAGAATGCGCCTGCGTTTCGAATCCGATCATGACGATCCCAACGCCCGAGCCGTCCGAACCTCCTATAACATTCGAACCCCCAATGTTTACCATGCCCGTGCATCCCGTGATGCCCCTACCCGTACCCGAGCAACCCGTCGAACCTCCGGTTATAGCGACCCCGTTGCCGATGCCGATGCCGTTGCCAACCCCGATGCCGATGCCCTTACCGTTACCGACCCCGTTGCCGATGCCCATACCGCCGCCGACCCTTCCGCCCGATCACGTTTCGAACCTTTGCGACTTACCCATGGCGGAAATCGATGTCGAAGAGCTCCTTAAGTTATACCTTTTGAATAAATTGTGTAAGCGTTAAGCAAACGTAAAAAACGGGCGGGAATATAACCGAATCAAATCGGATCCCGCCCTTTTTTCGATGGGGGGATTGTGATGAACAACCATGACTTTAATGTGGGAAAAGTAATCGTCACCTTAAACAGGGATTTTTTTTGCCATGATACTTCCGATTGTTATTACCCCGTTTTGGAAGGGGTCGAATTTACGAAGGTGGAAAATATATTCCGATCGGAGGCACGCGGATGCCCAAGGGGTGACATCATATTAGTCCATTTGGATTGCGGGGAGGAGGAATCGGTTTTTGATGCGATTGAAACGCTTACGGCAAACCCGATGGTCATGTTTGCCGAGCCCGATTTTATCTTTGACAACCATTTGATCCCCAACGACCCTTATTTCGGGTACCTTTGGGGATTGGAGCGGATCATGGCCCCCAATGCGTGGGACTATACCACGGGTAACGCCAACGTCGTCGTGGGTGTGGTGGACAGCGGCATCGATTTTACGCATCCGGATATTGCGGATAATATATGGTTTTCCCAAGACGGTTATCCCGGATGGAATTTTATCAATGACAGCGGCGATTCCATGGATATGACCGGACACGGGACCCACGTTGCCGGGACGATCGGCGCGGTCGGCAACAATATGATCGGGATAACCGGGACCGCGTGGAACGTTAAACTCGCTTCGCTTAAAATAGGGGAGAGCTGCTTCAGCCTTGCTTCGGCGGTTGCCGCCATTCAATATGCCAACGAAAACGATATCCCCATCCTCAACTGCAGCTGGGGCGGCCGGCATTATATCCCAAGCCTGAGGCACGCGATTGAGCAATACAACGGTTTGTTTATCGCTTCGGCGGGAAACAGCGGCTCTGATAACGACCTTGACCCCGAGTTCCCCGCTTCCTTCGATTGCGACAACATCATTTCCGTCGCGGCTGCCAACACTTATGACGAACTGTCGCTGTTTTCCAACTACGGTGCGTTGAGCGTCGATCTCGCCGCACCCGGGACGTATATCTACAGCCTTTCCCTCGGGGGGGAATACAGCTATATGGACGGGACGTCCATGTCGGCCCCCTATGTGGCGGGAGCCGCCGCTTTATTAAAATCATATTTGCCGAACCTTACGGCTTTGGAAATGAAGGATATCATCCTGTCAAGCGTGAGCAAGCATCCCAACCTTAACGGCCTCGTATCATCCGGCGGGATATTAAACGTCAATACCATGCTGAAGGTGGGAAACGATTACCATTCCGCTTTAACGGCCGCATAATAAACGAGGGCGCAACCCCATAACGGTTGGCCCTCGTTTTTTGGCATAATACCCATCAATCCACCCGTAACCCCAATATCGGCGCGAAGGGGGTTACGACCCCATGCTCCACCGCGGCGTTCGTATTTATGATCGATATATTACGCAGCATACCCAAGCCGTAAACGGGCGTACCATCCCGATCATCCCTCCCCAAGCAACGCAAGTCCCACCAATTGCTTTGGAAGTTGCGCAATTGACCGCGGTAAGCCACGTCCGCCGGGTCGGCGTAACCGATAAATATTGAACGCCCTTCCATTTCAATATTACGGATCGTGATATTGTCCACTCCGTACATATATATATCACCGTTAATCGTTGCTTCATGACCTGCCCAATTGGTAAGAATCGTGGGGTTGTTCAGGTTCCCGCTTGCGTTGACGGGGATGGTAACGTTTTCATTAAATACCCCGCGCAGGAATAACGTGTCCCCATGCCACAATAACGTCACGGCATGGCTTACGGTACGCCACGGGTTGTTATGCGAACCGTCCTGTTTGTCGTTGCCCGTATCCGCGCATACGTATCGGCGGGTAGGGCTGTTGCGCATAGCTTCGATGATGTCTTCCCGCGTGACGACCAAGACGGCCGCGGCTTCGGGTAACGTGCGCCACCAATGGGGCGTGTGGAAGTTACGTACGATGTAGCTCGTACGTCCCGATACGGGGTTATAGTAGGGGATGCGCACAAAAAAACGTACGCCCGGGTAGCGGGATTCGGGGTGCGGCGTACCGCGTACGCTGCCCATCGTCCACGGTGCGTTAAGGGACGCGATCCTCGAAAAGTCGATGTCACCCTCGTTACCGTAACCGAACGAAACGATCCCCCGATAAGCGTTGTCGGAAAAGAACCCTTGCTGCACGCTTAAACGGCCGCCGTAACCCGACGCCGCGTGCACTTCATAACCGAATGCCCAGTTCAGAATACCGGCTATCACATTTCGGCGCTGGGGGGAATCGGCGGGTACGGCATCGGAAACAGGCATTTCCTTCACCCGCTCCTCGAAATAGCGCGCGATATTACGCCCTACCCGCGAAAGCGATAAGGGATTTGAAACGCTTCCGCGTACATCGGTCCGACTCAGGTATTGCATGATTTCGTTGGCGGCGGGGAGCACCTGTACATAAGCGCGGTAATCCGCCATCGCCGTTTCGAACAAGGGTAACCGTGCGGATGCCATGGTATTTTTTATACGCTCGATGTCCGCTCCCGCGTCGTTTGCGTATGCCGTGCGGGTAAAATCGCCGACATCCGTACCCTGCGAAAAGTCCATACCTTTTATGGGAGAGGATTCCGCGCGGACGTTTCCGCCCAACAAATTCGTGTGGGGTAATGCGGATTCGACCGCTCTGCCGAACATGGGCCGCCCGTAGATGACGTTCCCTTCGAAGGAAAGGTACGCCTTTCTCGACACCCCCGCGTCGTTGTCGTTCCAGCCGGAAACAAGGTAACGGATATTATGGTTGGGATCGGTTACGCGTACGCCCGCGTCGATGAAGCAGATGATGATATTATCCGCAAAATGAAAGTTTCGGTTCATTTCCCTGCCCGAATGGTTATTATTGATATTGACCGCACCGTTTACGTTCCCGCTTGCGCCGCGTACCATATCACGGGCGATCAGCGTATTGTTACGCACGTCGATATCGCGCGCGCCGAACGTCCCGCCCAGCAGCAGCGCGCCCTGTCGGTTGTTGGCTACGATATTGTGGTAGATACGTATGTTTTCCGCCATTACGGGTTCGGGTCCGTCCCAGCGTGCGTGTGAGGGTTCCGTCCCCACCGATATACCGCAGCTGGAACCGGAAACGATGTTGTACCTAATGGTAATATCGAGCGCGCCGTCCACGTATATCCCCGACGCACCGCCGCAACCCTCGTATGCGTGGTTGCCGTAGCCGATATTGTTGATCACGACATTACCCTCGACGATGCCGCGTCGCGCCCGATTCCAATCCGCGCGGGCGTTCGCGCTTGTCCCCGTACCCGTAATCCAGCCCCACAAGCCGATCACATTTATCCCGATATTATTATTGTTGTGTACGTAGTTGTTGCGTACGGTAAAATCCGCCACGTTGCCGGCGACAACGATATTTTCCGTCCAGCCCACGCGGTTGTATGCAACCTCGTTGCCCTCAATTAATAAATCACGCAACGCGTTTTCTTCACGGTGGGCGCGCCCGTATACTTGTATGGCGGAACCGTTGGCCCCCGGTGCGTTGGGCGTAGGGTAGCCGAAAGTGTCGCCGTCCATGCCCCATATCGTGTTGTTTACGATTTCAACGCCTTGGCTGCGCCCGCTTGGGTTTGATGTCTCCACCAACACAGCGGCGGGGGTGGAAAAACCAAAGTTAACCGGCGCGTTGTTTTGTATCACCAAGCCGTAGATGCGTATATAATCCGAATCCCTGATGATAATCATTTGAGGTTGACCGAATTCGCCGACTTCGTTGAGCGAACCGTCCAGCACCGCCGTTTCCCCCGGGTAATTACGTACGGTGAGGAAAGCGGGGGCTTCGCCTTGCAATCGGTCGCGCCCCGTGTCATCGTATCGGCTGCCCGAAATCATAAATTGTTGGAAGTAGATACCCTCACGGATGTAAATCGTTTGGTTGCCTTTATCCCGGTTCGTATTCGCGGCGTTGACGGCACGTTGCACCGTGGCGAAGGGGTTTTCCTTACTGCCGTCGTTTGTGTCCGATCCGGTCACGCATACATAAAAATAATAATCACCCACGACAGGGCGCGGGCGGGGTGTGATTTCGGGGGAATCCCCCATGGGTATTGGTGAATTACTTGGTTTTTCCGTTGGGGGATGCTCCGCGGGGGGGTCGGGATTCGGGGGCTTATCATTCGAACGCATCATAAAAAAAATACCGGTCCCGTATAAAAAGATAATTACGCAGGCATAGATTGCAAAGGTTTTTTTGTTTTTCATACGCCACCCCTATAAATAAAAGAATATTTCCTCCGGGCTCCGCAATACCGCGTCGAACAACCCTTTTTCATTATGGTCAAGGTATCCCCATCCTGCGCCCAACGCCGTGACGGCGTTGCCCTTAGCCGCTTCCGCGTCCTTAAACATGTCGCCGACCATTACGAAATTACGCGGGTCTCCCCCATCGATAATACGTTTTACCATATCGATCTTCTGCGGTTCGCCGCAATGGATCCCCGTAAACAAATCCGTTATACCCGCCGCTTTTAACGTATTGCCCACATGACGTTCGCTGCCCGTACTCGCAATAAAAAGGGGATGTCCTTTTTCCGCCAGACTTGCGAGCATTTCGCGCACCTCGGGGAACAAGATATCCCGTCCGATCTTTGTTATATTTTCCGCTTCCAACGCATCTACATCGTCGGCGATGTCAACCAACGTTTTTTCAGGCAAATCGGGGAACAGCTTCGCATGGAATTCGAGCCCGCCCAAACCCATTGCCGCACGGATGTGCGCATCCGTTATTTCAGGCAAGCCGTATTTACCCGCCAACGCCTTTATCGCCGGGCTTGTTGCCTGCGCCGTTGCCGTCAGCGTGCCGTCCATATCAAATATCACGTGTTTCTTCATTATAACGTCATCCCTGTCTGTTAAAATCATCAATGTATCCATTCTGCCTATATTACGCTATAATGTCAATCGCTGTTGATACAATGCATTACAAACCGGCAGGGCTTGTCATAACAAAATCGGGAATGGGGATTACCCATGTACGGCGGCGCGAAAAACGTAAGGCGTAATCTAATCCTGTTCTTCGTTGACGGCATCACGTTTATGCCCACGATGACGCTTATATGCATCACGACGGTAATCCCGTTCTTTTTGGAACAACTGAACGCTTCGACCTTCCAAATCGCCTTAGCCGCTTCGATGGCCTTGGCCTGCACGATCGTAACGCAACCCTTCTTCGGTTCGATCGCTTCCCGCGTTAAATCAATGCAAAAAACGTTTACCAAAATCCTTTTTATCCAGCGCTTCATCTTCTTCGCGTTTGTTTTAAGCATCCCGTTATTCACGGGGAATTACCAATTGCTGATATGGGTCTTCCTTATCTTTTGGTGTATCTTTAATTTGTTCGTAGGTTCGTACACGGTGTTTTTCGTGCCGCTTCTGCTTAAACTCCTGCCGCCGGATAAACGGGGAGCATTACGCGGTTCGGGTTTGGCTATCGGTTCCGGCTTGGGTGTGGGTGCGGCGGCGTTAATCCCCGTGATCGTCAACCGTGTGGCGTTCCCGTACAATTTTGTTATCATTTTCTCCGTCGGCTGCGTGTTCCTCCTCCTAAACGCGCTTGTCTTTTTTCTGATGAAAGAACATGAGGACGACGAGCCCCGCGTACCCATGAATATATTGGAATATATAAAAGGCATCCCGACGTCTGTTTTGGTCGATAAGCCCTTCCGCGCGATGGTGTTTATGTGCAGCTTTTTGGTCGTGGGTCATGCGCTCCGTGTTTTTTATACCGTATACGCCATACGCGTATTTGAAGCGACGGAATACAACATCGCGATGCTGGCGGGGTTGGCGGTCGTCGCGAATGCCGTCGGTTTCGTCGTCTTTGGCCTTATCATCGACAAATACGGCCCTTGGATCAATTCCGTGATTTCGGCTATTTTGCTTGTGTTGGCGGGTGCTGTTGCGCTGGTGACGAATACGCTCGGTTTCCTTTTCGCGGCGTGGGTGGTATCCAGTTTTGCCAACAGCGCGTACGGTTCGGTTATGTCGATATTGATCGGCGAGGTCACGCCTGCGGGTAAACTGCCGCTGTACGCGGGTGTGATGAATATTATTTCGCTTACCCTGTCTTCCGTTGTATTGCTGTTGCTCGCGCCCGTGTTGGAAAACACGGGATTCTTTTTGCTTTTTGTCGTGGTTGCGGTATGCGGCATATTCAGCCTTGTGACAAACTTTTTACTACTGAAGAAATATTTGTATAAAAAATCTGCTTGACACGGCATTATTTTTATATATACTTCACATATAGTCATCCGTTGTTATGCCATGTCATATAGGTAGTTTTGTTCTTTAAACGGCTTTATCCTTGTTTTTACGGGGGAGGGATGGTCAATATGCTGAAAGCACGCAGATTCGTGTGTATCCTGCTGGTTTTCATAATGTCAGCCTTGCCCGTATCCGCCGCCGAAGGACCCCCGCCGGGTATGCCTCCGCACCTTTGGGAGCGTTTCGGCTTTTTGCCGCCGGAAGAGCCTGAGGATACCGTTTTCCTCATCACCCCTACCGACCAAATATCCGATTCCTTCGTCACCTTCAGCCAAACTTCGTACATACTTTATATCGGTGAACACGCAGGCCAACCCGCGCCCATCCGTTCGTTTACGGTGCATGGCGGCGACGCGGCGGTCTCCTGTGCATCCGAAACGCAGGCGTTAATGACGCCTGCGTTTGATTTTGAAGGGAAAACGAACACCTTGCATTGGCTCGGGCAGGAAGGGTCCGCCACTTGGACGGTAAACGTACCTGAAACGGGCCTGTATCGCATCATGATCGATTATTGGATGCTTGACCCCATGGGGCGGGATTTCGAATTTGAACTGACGATTAACGGCGAGCGTCCCTTCGATGAAGCGGGGCATTTGATCTTGCGCCACCGCTGGCGCGACGCGAGCGCCATCACCCAAGACAGGCGGGGCAACGATCTGCGCCCGTCGCAAGTACCCGTACATATGTGGAAGTCACAGCTCCTGACCGACAAGGAAGGCATGACGGACGGGGCTTACCAATTCTACCTCGAAGAGGGGGAATTGGTTATTTCATTCCGCGCCATGCGCGGCGAAATCGTGATATCGGAAATCACCATACACAACGACCCGCCGCTGCCCTCATACGCGGAATTCCGCGCGATGAATACGCACCTTCGGCAAATCCCCGATACCTTTATTATTTATGAAGCGGAAGAAGCCTTATATAAATCCGACGCTACGCTTTTCCCCACTTTCGACCGCTCCAGCGCGCTGACCACACCCTACCACCACGCCAACATCCGCCTTAACACCATAGGTGGGCTCAACTGGCAGTTCCCGGGGCAGTACATCATGTGGAGCGTCAACGTGCCTGAAGACGGTTTGTATCACCTAACCTTCCGCACAAGGCAGAACATGAACTTAGGATTGCCTTCACGCCGCGCGCTCCGCGTCAACGGCGAAATACCCTTCGCCGAAGCGGCGCATATCATGGTTCCCTACGACCATTCATGGGTAAATTTTACGCCGGGGGATAAAAACGGCGCGTTCCTGTTCGCGCTTAACGCGGGCGAAAATATCATCGGGATGGAAGTGGTCATGGGAACGGCCGCACGCACCATGTCCGCCATACGCGAAATCCTCTTCCAATTAAACGCCGATTATCGCCGCATCCTCGCCATCACGGGCCCCAACCCCGACATGCTGCAGGAATACAGGCTCGATCAGCAAATCCCCTCGCTTATGCCCAACTTCCAACGGGCCGCCGACGCGTTAAGGGACGAGGTCGCTTTAATCATCGCCGAAGGCGGCGATACGGGCGGTGAAACCGCTCTGATGGAACGGTTGGCGACGACCTTGGAAATGAGCATCCGCGACCCCGACAGCATCCCCCGCAGGTTAAACGACTTGGAAGGCGCCATTTCGGCCTTGGCTACGTTTATGCTCGTTTTACGTTCCCAACCCTTGGAATTCGATAAGTTTTACATACACTGTGCGGAAGCGGATATCCCCCGCGCGACCGAAGGCTTTTGGCGGGCGTTGTGGCACCAAATCCGCATGTTTATCGCGTCGTTCTTTACGGACTTCTCCGTGGTGGACCAAGCCGACGAAGGCGCGCGCGCCATCACCGTGTGGGCGTACGGCGGCCGTGACCAAGCGCAGATTGTGCATATGATGGCGACCGACACCTTTACGCCGCGCACGGGTATCCAAGTGAGCTTGCAACTCGTGCAAACCGACCCGATCGCCGCGATCGTCTCCGGCAACGCGCCCGATGTGCTGCTTAACGCCGAACGCAACCGACCCGTGGAATTGGCCATGCGCAACGCCTTGGTGGATTTGTCCGTATTGCCCGGCTTCGGCGAGGTTACCCAACGCTTCCGGCACGATGCCATGCTGCCCTACACATTCCGCGGCGGGGTGTACGCCATACCCGTCACGCAAATGTTCCATATGATGTTCTACCGCACGGATATCCTTGAGGAGTTGGGAGTCGAACCGCCGCAAACGTGGGACGACTTCTACAGCTTGATTCCTATACTGCACAGGCGGAATATGCAAATCGGCCTGCCCTACGACGCCATGCGCGGCGCGACGCTTAACGAAGCCGTCATGGTAGCCAACGCGGGGATGGGTATACGTAATATGTTCGTAACGCTTTTATACCAACGCGGGCAGAATGTGTTCCTGCCTGACGGATCCATGACGACCTTTGACCAAGAGGCTTCCATCGAGGCGTTTGTTCAATGGACGGAATTCTATACCCACCACGGCCTTCCGTTGTACTTCGATTTTTACAACCGTTTCCGCACGGGTATGATGCCCTTGGGTTTCCAAGGTTTTTGGATGTACAACATGCTGATGGTGGCCGCGCCCGAGATACGCGGTATGTGGGAAATGGCCCCCATGCCCGGTACGCTGCAGCCCGACGGCACGATTGACCGCACCGTGGGTACGACAGGCGAAGGTACGGTTATATTAAACGGCACCGAAGACGTGGAAGCCGCATGGGAATTCGTGAAGTGGTGGACCTCGGCGGAAACCCAAGCCCGCTTCGGTATGGAATTGGAAATGTTGATGGGCCCCGCCGCACGTTACAACACGGCCAATCTGGAAGCCTTCACCATGCTGCCGTGGTCGATGGCGGAGCAACGGGTCATCATGGAACAATGGAATTGGACGCGCGAGGTACCCGTTATTCCCGGGGGATACTACGTGGCGCGTAACATCGATAACGCCTTCCGCCGCGTTTACAACCTACGGGAGAACCCGCGGGATGTACTGCTCCGCTTTAACCGTGACATCAATGCCGAAATTGAACGCAGACTATTGGAGTTCCCCTTGGAACCGAACGGGGTGAAGCCATGACGAATACGAAGGCACTCGGCTTAGGATACCGGATCAAGCGTTCGTGGATCAGCTATTTGATGATCGCGCCATTCTTTATATTGTTCTTCGTGTTTACGATCCTGCCCGTCCTTTCCTCAATCGTCCTCAGCTTCACCAACTTTAATATGCTGGAGATGCCGAGCTTCGTCGGACTTACGAACTACCGCCACTTGTTGGCCAATGATCAGGTATTTTGGATCGCGTTCCGCAACACGATGATCTTCGCGTTGGTCACGGGTCCTGCGGGTTACGTGTTGATGGTTTTCCTCGCGTGGTTCATCAACGAGTTGCGGGGTATTGTCCGCACGGTTTTGACGTTGCTGATCTACGCCCCGTCCATGATCGCGGGCGCGGCCTTTTTTATATGGTTCATTATTTTTTCCCCTGACGCCCACGGCTATTTGAACGGCTTCCTGATGCGCTGGAACATTATCCATGAGCCGATCATGTGGTTGCTTGACGCGCGTTATGTATTGGGCGTGCTGATGGTCGTGCAATTGTGGATCAGCATGGGCGCGGGTTTCCTTGCGGTGCTGGCGGGCTTTAAGGCCGTGGACCGCACGTATTACGAAGCCGCCGCCATCGACGGCGTCCGCAACCGCTTCCAAGAATTATGGCACGTTACGTTGCCGTTGATCGCGCCGCAAATGTTCTTCGCGGCGATTATGCAGTTGGCGGGCAGCTTTGCGGTATGGGAAATTTCAGTACAGATGGCGGGCTTCCCCAGTACAGAGTACGCGGCTTCGACGATCGTCACGCACATCGTGGACTACGCGCAGATTCGGTACGAATTGGGCAACGCGAGCGCGTTAGCGGTGATATTGTTCTTCTTAATGCTGGTGGTCAATTTGGGATTGCGTAAGATGTTTATCAATAAGGTGAACACATGAGAGCGTTACGCAGGTTATTTAAACAGGGTAAAATCGGCAACCGCCTGAACCGCGGCGTCGGCGGCGACTTGCTCGTCGTTATATTCGTCGGGTTGTTCGCGGCGTTTTCGTCGTTGCCTTTGGTATTCGCCATCATGCATTCCCTTAAGCCGTTGGGTGAACTGTTCCTTTTCCCGCCGCGCTTTTTCGTCATGGAGCCGACCTTTGAGAACTACGTTTCCTTATTTCAAGTCACTACCAACATGTGGGTGCCGATTACCCGTTATTTATACAACTCATTGTTTATCACCTTCGCGGGCAGCTTCGGTCAGATCATCGTAGTCGCGCTGGCGGCGTACCCGCTGGCCAAGCATGTGTTCCCCGGGCGGCAGGCGCTAAACCAACTGGTCATTTTCGCGTTGTTATTCTCAACGACGGTGTTGATGGTGCCCTCCTTCGTGATCATGACGTATTTGGGTCTGGTGGATACGCATTTGGCGGTGATCCTCCCCGCCATGCAGCGCACGATCGGGTTATTCCTGATGGTTTCGTTCATGTACCAAATCCCGACGGATTCCATCGAGGCGGCGCGGATCGACGGCTGCGGCGAATTCGGCATCCTGTGGAAGATCGTGATGCCCGTGGTTAAGCCCGCCACCATGACGATGCTGATCTTCGCTTTTCAGGAATTGTGGCGTTCCACGGGCGACGGGTTTATCTTCACCGAAAACCTTAAGACCCTGCCCGTCGCGTTCTCGCAGATACAAGCGGTCGGCATCGCGCGTTTGGGGATGTTTGCGGCGGCTTCGGCCATCATGATGGTACCGCCGATTATATTGTTCTTCGTAGCACAGCACAGGGTAATGGAAACCATGGCGCATTCGGGAATAAAGGGGTAGGTGTATGAAAAAACGAATCCTGCCGTTTATACTCGCGGCGATATTCATATTTAATCCGATCATCGCCGCGGCGTCCCCCCGTGAAGCGACGTTTAACTCCTATGTCTTTAACCAACACGGCCGCGCCGTACCCGCTCCCGCTTCGTACCTGCCTTTGTTTGCGCGTTCGGGCGACGATTGGGGGATCGGGCCCTTACGCAACCCGTCGGACATCACCGCCGGGCCGGACGGCTACCTGTACATCGCGGACACGGGCAACAACCGTATCATCGTTTTGGATGAAAACTTCGAACTGGCCGATGTCATCGACGAATTTACCATGAACAACGCACCTTTTACCTTCGCCCACATCAGCGGCATATTCGTATTGCCCGACGGGCGTATTCACATCGCCGACCAAGACCTCCGCAGGGTGGTAACGATCAACCGCGAAGGCGAAATCCTGATGTACTTGGGCAGCCCCGAATCGGAGCTCCTTGCGGAAGGTTTCCTTTTTACCCCGATCTCGGTGATCGAGGACCCCTCCGGCATCTTATATATCCTGTCCCGCGGGAGCTACCAAGGAGCGCTCATGGTGGACTTGCAACGCGACAACCTGTTCTTGGGTTTCTTCGGCGCGAACACGGTGGCAATGAGCGCGGGCCAGCTCGGGCAAATCCTGTGGCGCAGGATCATGACACGCGAACAACGCGAACGCATGATACAAATCATCCCCGTGGAGTTCACCAACTTCGATATATGCCCGCGCGGTTTTATCTACGTATGTACGGCTTTTTCGGAGGATAACCTCGGTCAGCTGCGCGTTCTTAACTCAAACGGGAACAATATCCTGCGCACGCCGCAGGTTAACGTCCCCGTCAACTACGGCGACCCCGTATTTTATACCTCACGCTACGTACCGGTGACGACGTCGTTCGTGGATATCACCTATATGCAAAACGGTGTGTTCGCCGCGCTCGACCGCCAACGCGGGCGCGTATTCGTCTATACCAACGATTCGCATATGGTGGCGGTATTCGGCCAAATCGGGGATCAGCTCGGGCGTTTTACCAATCCCGTTGCGTTGGCGAGCTTTAATGACACGATTGTCGTGTTGGACGCAACCCGCGGTGAAATCACCGTTTTCGAGCGTACGGAATACGGCGAGCTGGTAATGCGGGCATTGGCGTTGCATGACCAAGGCCGCTACGAGGAAAGCGTCACGCTGTGGCGTGCGGTCCTCGCGCGTAACATCAACCTTGAGCTTGCGTATTTAGGTATCGGACGCGGCCTTTCGCGCAGCGGATATTTTCAAGACGCTTTGTGGTACCTGCGCCGCGCCAACAACCGTCAAGTTTATTCCGAAGTATTTGAGATGCACCGCAATCAATTCACCAACGATCGGTTTAATCTCCTCGCGTTGGGATTCGCTTTCGTCTGTTTGGCCTGCATTTCCTTCGCGCAGCGCAAGCGTATCGCACGTATGGTAAAAAGGAGGAAAGCAACCCATGTTGGGCATTAAAAAACGGCACATTACAGGTTTGTTTTCCATCCTGAAAAGCCCCATCGAGGCGTTTGACGTAATGCGCCACCAAGGTGAGGGATCGCTTGCGCTGGCGACCGTATTGTATTTGTTATTCTTCGCGATGGTGGTGGCGGGGCGGCAATGGACGGGGTATTTGTTCAACTTCTCCCGCGTGGAGCATTTGAACATATTTATTATGATGGCGTTGTCGCTGGGCCTTGTTTTCCTTTTTATTATTGCCAACATGGCGGTATGTACGCTGTCGGACGGCGAAGGTTCGCTGTCGGACGTGTACGTGGTGACGGCGTACGCCACCCTGCCTTTTATATTACTTTCCCCGCCGATTATTTTGCTCAGCAATGTGATGTCATTGGGCGAGGGTACGTATTACGGCCTGATGACGATCGTCAAATACGGCTGGTTCGCCGTGCTTTTGTTTACGGGTAACATGTCGGCGCACCAATTTACGTTTAAGAAAACGGTATTCACCCTGCTCCTGTCCGTGGCCGGCATTTTGATTCTGCTGTTTATGATGTTCCTCGGGTTTGCGCTGATGACGCAGCTGACGGAATTTATCCGAACGTTCTACAACGAAATACTCTTTATATAAGGAGGTGCGGGATATGATGAAATGGCTGTTATTAATACCTCTGTTGCTTGTTTTAACGGCTTGCGGCGGTTCGTCCGATACAAGGCCCGCGCCGCCGAGCCTTGACCGTTCGCAACCGATAGCCTTTTCAAGCGAATTCGTAAACGTTGCGTATTCCGATGGGGTAACCCTGCAATACCGCTCCGATATCGCCGTCGTCCGCGTAATTGATGCGAGCGGCAACCTGTGGGAATCCTCTCCCCACGACGTGGACGACGATCCGCTCGCGCGCGGCATGATACGTATGGCGCTTTCCAGCATGTTAACGGTGACCTTTCTAAGCGGCGCAGGCAATTTAAGCCAAGAAACCTCCTTAGCCGCGTCCGTGCGGCAGGGCGGCGCATCCGCTTACCTGATACCGGGCGGCGTACGCGCGGAGTTTTATTTCCCCGCGCAGCGCACCATGATTCCCGTGGAAATAACGCTGGAAAACGGTACGATGCTGGCTTCGATCAATCCCCGACACATAGAGCGCATCCGCCCCGCCGACGACGCCGACGAAGAGGAATGGACCCAATACAACCGCAACCACAGGCTGACCGAAATCGGCTTGTTGCCGCACTTCATGCACGCGGGGGTACGCCACGAAGGGTATATGCTCGTACCCGACGGCAGCGGCGCGTTGATTTATTTGAACAACGGACGCCCGCGTTCCACGTTTAACCAACCCGTATACGGCCGCGACTTAAATAACCCGCCGAGGCTGCAAGCGACCGCCGCGCAAAATATCCTGATGCCCGTATTCGGCATGAAGCGCAACAACGCGGCGGCCTTCGCCGTCATTGAAAGCGGCGCGTCCCTTGCGAATATCGTGGCGGGCGTCAGCGGCAACAATTCGTCCTTTAACTCCGTCGGCGCCAACTTTACCGTACGCCCGCCCGCATCCTACACCGTGGTGAATACCCAAGGTGTAGCTACCGATATCTTGGTGACGTCGGATTGGCTGATGGACGTTGAGGCGGTTTCCGTACGTTATCACTTTATGGAAAACGGCTCGGGCTATTCCGAAATGGCGCAGCTTTACCGCCAACATTTGATATCGCAAGGTATGACACCCTCCGCGCGCGGCGAAGGCTTACCGCTTGTACTAGACGTATTCGGCTCGGTAACGCGCCGCATGTCGGTGCTGGGTATCCCCACCAACCGCACCACCCCGCTGACGACCTTCGAACAAGCGGGGGAAATGGCGGATACCCTCAAAAACGGCGGCATCGGCAGCTTGGTCGTACGTTACAACAATTGGCTGCCGCGCGGAAATTATTCCACCTCGCCGAGCCGCTTTACGCCCGCGGGTTCGTTGGGCGGGCGCAGGGGGTTCCGTGATTTTTCAAACAGCATGGATAACTTGGGTGTTTCCCTTTATATGGACGTGGATTTCGCCACGGCGCACAGGCGCCCGTTCCTCGGCTTTATCGGTACGCCCGTCATCCGCGATATCACCAACGTACCCGTACGCCAAACGGGCTTTAACCTTGACACCTTCGGCCCGGCGGACGAACCCTACCCCGGCTGGTGGATGTACTCCCCGCGTTCCTTCCGAAACGCGGTCGATACCTTTATAACCAACGCAAAAAACGCAAACATATCGGGATTCAACTTCTCGATTTTAAGTAACCTCCCCTATTCCGACATCGGGCGCAGCCATATGGACCGCGGGGCCGCCGAGGTTCTGCTGTCTGATATCGCCCGCGATGCGAGGGCGTCGTTCGGCGGTTTGATGGGTGACGCGGCGGGGGCGTTTTGGTTGCCGCACGCCACGTTTGTGGTGAATACGCCCATCGGCTGCTCCGGCTTTACGCTTACGGACGTAAGCGTACCGTTCTATCAAATGGTACTGCACGGATATGTGGACTTCAGCTTGCCCGCTTATAACTTGGCATCCGACCGCGAGGGTATGGTGCTGCGCGCCGCCGAAACGGGTGCGCTGCTGCAGCTTTCCGTCATCGCGGAAAATCCCGCGCTGTTGGTGGATACGCCGCTGGAATGGCTGATGAGTCCGTCGTTCGATTATTGGTACGCGGAGGTCTTGGCAGCGGCGCATCGGCTGGCGCCCGTGTACGACGCGGCGGCGGGCGCGACGATCGCTTCCCACCGCTTCCTTGCCGAAAACGTAACCGAAACGCGGTTCTCCAACGGTTCGGCCGTAATCGTAAATTTCAACCACGTACCGCATGGCGATATACCCGCGCGTGACTTTATCGTGATAACGGGAGGTGCGCGATGAAAAAACTCTTCACCATGGAACGCCGCTGGGGGCTTGCGGGCTTGGCGTTCGTATCGCCGTTTATCCTCGGGTTCCTTATGTTGTTCCTGTTCCCGGTCATCCAATCGGTGCGGCGTTCGTTTTTCGAGTTCATCAGCTTGTCGGAGGGGCGCGAGGTATTGGAATACGTGGGCTGGGGGAACTACGCCGATATCTTTACCCGCGACCCGGACTTCCCGCAACTGTTGCGCGATTATTTCGTGATGATGCTGCCGCAATTGATTATCGTGCTTATCTTCTCGATGTTTATCGCACTTATACTGCAGCAAAAGTTCAGGGGGCGTACCTTGGCGCGTGCGGTGTTCTTTGTGCCGGTCATCATATCCTCGGGTATCGTTATGAGCATTTTGGGCAACGACCTGACCAACCAAGCCGCGCAGGAAAGCACCGCGATCTTTATGGCGAACAACCGCGTGCTGGCGGACTTGATGATAGACGCGGAATTTGCCGCGCCCATCATCGACCAAGTCATCGGTATCGTGAGCCAAATCTTCGACTTGGCTTGGCGCTCGGGCGTACAGATCCTCATCTTCCTGGCCGCGCTCATTTCAATACCCCAATCCTTCTACGAAGCCAGCAAGATCGAAGGCGCGAATTCATGGTCCACCTATTGGAAAATCACGTTCCCCATGGTTTCACCGTTTATTTTGGTGTGCGTGGTGTATACGATTGTGGACAGCTTTACCGATTACGACAACGAATTGATTAATTATATCTATGACACCATACGCAACCTGTTCTACGGCACGGCCAGCGCGATGGCGTGGGTGTACACCCTTTCCGTTTTCGTTGTGCTGGGCGTAATCGTAGGGCTGATATCGCGGCGCGTATTTTATATGGTAGATTAAAGGGGGGAGAAGCGATGCATTTCGTAAGGCCGAGCGGACGCGGCAAGATCAATACCGAAGCAATCAAAATAAAAAAGACACGGCGGGTCATCGGTTCGATCCTCCGCGCGATACTTTTGGTCGGCATCGGTTATATCATCCTGTATCCGCTGCTGTTTATGCTAACGATGTCGTTTATGACGTATTTCGATATCGTCAACCCCGCCGTTGTATGGATACCGCGGGAATGGGTGCTGACCAACTACCGGAACGCGTTGGAACTGCTTAATTTCAACACCGCCTTACGCAATTCCGTCGAATTAACCCTTGGTACGGCGTTTTTGCAAACGCTTTCGTGCGCGTTGATCGGCTACGGGTTCGCGCGGTATAAGTTCTTCGGCAGGAACTTCCTGTTCGCCCTCGTGATCCTGACGCTGCTGGTGCCGCCGTCCACGGTCGTTATTTCGCAAATCATCCAAATGCGCTTCTTTAACCCCTTCGGTCTGTTCGGATTGGTGGGTGCGGAGCCGATGAATTTGCTTAACCGCAGGGCCGCGCTGTTTATGCCTGCCGCGCTCGGTATGGGCTTACGTTCCGGCATCTTCATTTATATGTTCCGCCAATACTTCCGCGGCCAACCCAAGGAACTGGAGGACGCGGCGCGGGTGGACGGTTGCGGGCATATCGGCATCTTCGCGCGGGTGATGTCGCCGAACGCGGGATCGATTTACCTTACCGTTTTATTGTTTGCCATCGTTTGGAACTGGAACGACTATTACAGCGTGATCATGTTCGTGGACCGTATGAGGACCCTGCCCGTGGCGCTCGCGTTCATGCGCGATACGCTGCGGCAGGCTTCGCAGGTGGCGCACTTGGGTATCGTGGCCGCCGACCCGTATACGCAAGCCGCCAGCCTGATGGCGGGAGCGTTCCTGAGCCTTGCACCCGTGCTTGCGTTATATGTACTGCTCCAGCGTTACTTTACCGAAAGCGTGGAGCGCAGCGGTATCGTAGGTTAATGATTTTGAACCGCTTTTATAAGGCGTCAAAATAAATCGGGGCAAAGCCCCATTAAAAAAGAGGAGAGTAGATTATGAAAAGGATTTTGAGCATCTTATCCGTGTTTGCCGTGGTTGTGGCGCTAACGTTCGCCGTAACCGCATGCGGCAGAAACAACGACCCGGACCCGTCACCCACGCCGGGTAACGTGGCACCCACCGCGACGCCGGGCAACCAAACCTCCGGCACCCCCACCGATACGGGGCCGCAAATCATCCGCCCCGATATCTCCGGCATCGGCGGGACCAATATCTTCGCGTTCCACCAATCGATTAACCCGAACGTGGAGCAGGACGCGCGCGACTTTGAGGCGCTGCACGGCGTCAGCATCCGCATCGAAGCGGCGCCGTGGGATCAGTATTACGCACGTCTGATGTCTTTGATTTTGGCGGATGACTCCCCCGACATCTTCGACTCCAACGACGAAGTGCTGCCCATGTACGCCCTGCGTGAAATCGCCATCCCCATCGACGGGATGTTTACGCAAAACGCGCCGTGGCTGGACTACGAAGTAATGAACGCCAAGCAATACATGGGGCGCCACTATTTCCTGCAGGAAATTAACCGCGTACCCCTCCTTATGTTCTACAACGCCACCATGTTTAACCGCTACGGCCTGCCCACCCCCACGGAAATGTACCGCGAAGGCAACTGGACCGTGGAAAGGATGTACCAAGTATCCTCCGAATTTACCGACGACATCGGCAACACGGGCGAAATTAACCAATGGGGCTTCTCCACCACCAGCCTGTACGTAATGCTGGGCGCCAACCAATTGCCCACCACCAATTACAACCCGCAAACGGGGCAGTTTACGCTTGCCATCAACGGCGCGAACCAAATCGCCGTAATCCAGCAAGCCATCGACGCCATCGCCCGCAACGACATCCATCACTTTGGTTGGAACGCCCACTTGTTCGCCCAAGGCCAAATGGCCATGTTCGCGCATGAAGCGTGGTTTGCCGGCTCCCTCGGTGCCATGGAGGACGATTGGAGCATCGCCCCCATGCCCACGGGCCAATTCGGCGACCCCAACTTCAACCACATCCGCACATGGGGCGCAAGCGTTGCCACAGGCGCGCGTAATCCGCTGGGCGGCATCGCCTTCGTGGAGTTCCAATATGAAAGGAACCTGCAACGCGGTTCCGACTTCTTTAACCAAGGCTGGATGAACGATGCCCGCCGCGCCGGCGTGGAAGCCGCGATGATGAAGGAATCCTTCTTCTCGCTGCATAATGGCATCCCCAACTTCCGTACCCTTGCCGACAGCATCACATGGGCGATGGAAGTACCCGACGGCCGCACCGCAACCGACCTCGTTAACGAACAGCTTTCCGCCATGCAGCACGCCATTGACGCGTTCAACGCCCTTGATCCCGGCTGGGAAGAACCCCGCACATTCGTTGACCCCCCCATCGTGGACTTTGAGGATGGCACCATGGGCTTCCTGACTTGGGAACCCGAGGAATGGATGAACATGACACGCACCATCATTGACGACGGTATCGACGGGCGTTCGCTTCACATCGAGTTCGCCGAAGGTTCCGGCACATGGGTACCCATTGTGGGTACACGCCACGAGGACATTGCGTTTGTCGGTGGGAAGGCGTATACGATTTCCTTTGACTACCATGTACTGCAAGTGGTACCCGGCGAATGGCATGTGTTCTACACCACCGGCCCTGATTTGGGGTGGACGCAATACGAATTCGTGGAAGGGCAATCCGGCCACTTTACGGTGACGATAGGTGCCGAAGGTGACCACGACGAAAAGGAATTCCGTTTCCGCGTGAACGGCGTCCGCGAAATGATTATAGACAACTTTGAACTTCGCGCCGCCGACTAGTTAAAGTTTTCATCACCGGGGGCGGGTACTGCCTGCCCCCGGATACATATTTCATTTAGGGGGTGCGCGGATGGTAAAAGCGTTTGTGCTGTTGATTGTCGCTTTATTCATTCTGTCCGCTTGCGGTTCACACCCCCCCATTGAAGGAGCCTCCGAAATGCCCGAAGTTTCCCCTGTCCCGAATTCCCAGATACCTATTACGCATTCCCCCTCCCCTTCCCCCACACCGGAAGCGTCTGTTATGCCGAATTCCGAACCCCCGATTCCGAGTTCCCCGCCCCCCACACCCGAAATCAGCGAAAGGCCCGCTTGGGAAGACGTAATTTCTTTCGTATGCCACTACGGCACGTTTTCCGAAACGATCGGACTGTTCGACGTGGCGATATTGGAACCCGACAGGATGACGGCGCCGCAGGTAGCATGGCTGGGCGAACGCGGCACGTGGACGATCGGTTACGTGACCGTAGGCGAAGACCATAACCTGCGCCGCATGGACGGCGGCGGTCCCGGGGGTTGGGCGTCGTTTTATATAGACGACGGCAACGGCGAACCGCGGCAAAATGCGAACTGGCAATCCTATTATGTAGACGCGGGCCATCCCATGTGGCAGCAAATCGTAATTGACCGCGTACACACGGTACTGCGTATGGGCTTCGACGGGGTTTTTTTGGACACGATCGACACGGCGGAGCTGATCCCCGAAACGCGGGAGGGTATGGCCGATTTGATACGCAAGCTGCGTTTGACCTTCCCCGACGCGAAAATCATCGCCAACCGCGGCTTCTTTATGATGGAGGACTTTGCGCCGTATATCTCGGGCATCATGTTCGAATCGTTTACGGGTGGTTATAACTTCGCACGCCAAGAATATTACACATGGCGCGGCAACGATTTGGAGTGGACGCGCCAACGCGCCAACGACATCAACCGGATACGGCAAACGCATTACTTCCCCGTGTTCGCGCTGGACTACGCCGACCCGAACGACCTTGAAACGATACAAGCGTTATACGACAGGGCTTGGGAATTCGACTTCCTGCCCGCGGTGTCGGTGATACAGCTCAACCGCGTCTTTTGGCGCGACATACAACCGCAAACGAGGCGCGGTATTCACAGCGGCTTACCCCGTTGGCAGGGATAAAAAAGGGAGCGATACCATGTTTATGATCAACAAGGCGATAAAAAAACTAAAACCGGGCGATACGCTGGTGATCCCCCCGGGTATTTACCGCGAGAATATAAAAATCAAAAATATCAGCGGTACGGAGGGTGCGGTTATTTGTATCAAAGCCGATCACCTCGGCGATGTAATCATCGACGGCGGCGGCAAAGGCGCGGCTTTTTCCGTTATCGATTGCGAATATATCCGCATCGAGGGATTGACCATAACCAACGCCCGCCGCGGCATAGACGTAAAAAGCACCTCCGCGCGCGGCGATATCCCCCTGCGCCATATCGTAATCAGGAACAACGAGGCATACGGCATCATCGGGCCCAAGGGCGGACATGCGATCTCCGTCTACGGGGAAAACCCCCACGCACCCATCCGAGACTTGTTTATTGAAAAGAATTACGTACACAACAACAAGCTCTATTGGAGCGAAGCCGTCGTGGTAAACGGCAATATCGACGGCTTTACGGTTAGCGGGAACTACGTGTGGAACAACGACAACATAGGCATCGACATCATCGGCTTCGAGGGGACGGCGGGTTCGGACTCAAGCGTGGACTGCGCGCGTAACGGGAAGATATTCGCCAACGTTGTCATCGGTTCCAACACCACAGGCAACGAAGCGTATTGGTCGGAAAACCACAACCCCGAGGGCTGGGACGGTGACAGGGATAACCCCGGTCCCTTCGGCGGCGAATACGACCGTTGCTGCGGCGGGATATACGTGGACGGCGGTCACCATATCGAAATCTATGAAAACTTCGTGTTCGACAATGATTTGGGCATCGAAGTCGCCACCGAACACAAGCCGCCGCTCGTCACCAAGGACGTACATGTGCACGATAACATCATCGCGAATTCCGGCGGTTGGGCGGGGTTGATTTTCGGCGGGTACGCAAAGCATTTGGGTTATACCGAGGATTGTACGTTTACGAACAATATCCTGTACGATAACAAGGACAACATCGCCGTACAAAAAAGCCGTAACAACCTCATCAAGGGTAACGTTATCGCAGGCGGCGAATCGGCGATCGACTTTAACGGCGATATGGCGGCGAATAACGATTTCGCGCAGAATCTTTGGGAGGATTTCGCGCAGGACGAAAATTTCTTCGATCGGCTCAACGAACTGCCCGCCGAACAACGTGATAAACAAATCATAACGACGTGTTTATTAACGGATCCGCAAAACGGTGACTTTAGCTTAACCGAAGCGGTCCCCGAAGGTTTTGGTACGAAAAAGGAATCCCTAAGGCTTTTAACAAACTGTTATAAAGGTTTCCCCGCCGCCCAAAAAAAAGTGGACGAGGCCGCGGCGTTCCTGCAATCAAAACCCTTTAAGGCCCCCCATGAAAATAAGGGGGATATTTGCAAGTACCTAACCGAAAAACTGCGCAGGAAGGGTTATAAAGGCGTAAAGGCCGCCGCCGTATTAAAAACGGCGGGGGATTTATATATGGTGCAACTCACCTTGGAATACGGCGAACCCTTACGCGACGGCGGGAAGGTACGTGCCTGCGCACAAGCCACCACACCGGAAGGGGTACGTATACGATGACCGAAGCGCAAAAAGACTCCATCACACCCCTGTACGAGCAAATCCACGAGGACATGCTTGTAAGGATTTCCTCGCGTGAGTGGCGGACGGGGCAACGCATCCCCACGGAAATGGAATTATGCGAAATCTACGGCGTTTCCCGTATAACCATCCGTAAAGCCATTGAGGACCTCGTGTTGATGGGGCATTTGGTACGCCAACGGGGTAAAGGGACGTTCGTGCGGGTGGAGCATATCGACAATAAGCTGTCGAAATTTTATTCCTTCAGCGAATCGCTGCGCGAACAAGGCATCAACGAATTGGCGGAGGTCCTCGCCTTCGAGGAATTACCCGCAAGCGACGAAATCGCGCAAAAGTTGGAATTGCCGGAAAAAAACGCCCTCGTGTACAAACTCACGCGCTTGCGCAGTGTTAACGACGTGCCGTATGCCGTTGAAGCGTCATACATCCCCAAGGCGCTATTCAAAAATATGACGGCGGAATCCGTGGCGGCCAATGGGTTATACAACACCATGCGGATGTTGGGCGTTGCCCCGGTAAAGGCGCGTGAAACCTTCCGCGCGACTTCCCTCGGCGGGCTTGAGGCACGTTTGTTGCAGCAAGACCTTCACGCGCCCGTCATGCGTATCGACAGGATTACGCACAACGGCAGCGTGGTGGTGGAATATTGCCATTCCACCGTACGCGGGGATTTCTTTACGTATACGGTGGACTTGGAATGCTGATGAACAAGGATTAAAACATAGGAGCGGGATCACATGGATTTTTTCAAAACGCTTTACGGCGAATCAAGGGAGTTCTTCGAGGAAAGAAAATGCGGCAACACCGCGTACGAAATCGCGCACCAACCGTTGATGTGGCGTGCGTTCGGCGACCTTCTCATGGAAATGAAGCCGAGGATTAACGGATTTATGGATGGGGTCGGTTGTTTGCGCGACGTGCGTCTGATCCTGACGGGAGCGGGCAGCTCCGGTTTTGTAGGGCGCGTCGTAGCGGGCTTCGCCGCGCAAGCCTTGGGCATCCACGGCGAGGCGATCCATACGACGGATATCGTTTCGGCACCCGATATGTGTTTCCCCGCGGGTACGGCGGATAGGAAAACGCTCCTTATCTCTTTCGCCCGTTCGGGCAACAGCCCTGAATCCGTAGGCGCGGTACAAATCGCGCGCAAGAAGATAAAAGACCTGTATGAAATCGCCATCGTCTGCGACGGCCATTCAAAGCTGGCCAAAATTTCACGCGAATCCGCCAACGGCCTCGTGCTAGTTATGCCCGAAGGCACCAACGACAAAGGCTTCGCTATGACTTCAAGCGTTTCGACGATGATTTTGGCCGGTTTCGCCGTCATGTGCCGCAACGAAATCGATAAAATTTCGGAAGGAATAAAAATTCTTTCCGACACGGTTACGCAATCGTATTTCGTTGACGCGGTCAACGCGGCAAGGGAATGCGCCGCATGGGGTTTTGAACGCGCGTGGTACTTGGGCAGCGGCCCGCTGTCCGCGCTTGTACGGGAAGGCGCGCTCAAAATGATGGAACTCACCAACGGCCGTGTGGTTGCGGGTTTTAATGCCGCGACCGAATTCCGCCACGGCCCCAAAACCGTGATTAACCCGAAAACCCTTACCGTTCATTTCATTTCCAACAATCCGTTTACCGCGCAATATGATTTGGATTTATTTAATGAACTGTACGGCCAGCGCGACGGCAATAAAGTCGTCGCCCTGCGAAACGCGGCGACCCCCTTAAAATCCGACCTGACCGTCCTTTATCCCGCCGCGGAATACGGCATACTCGCGGATGTCGCGGTCGGACTGAAAGGGCTTGTCTTTATGCAGCTCCTGTCCATGTTTACGTCACTAACGTTGGGCGTAACCACCGACAACCCTTCCCCCTCGGGTTTGGTCAACCGCGTCGTACAAGGCGTAACGGTGTACCCATGTTGATCGCGGCGGACCGGCTGCTGAAAACCGCGCTGGCGAACGGTACAGCCGTCGGCGCGTTTAATATCGAAAACATGGAAATGGCGCAAGCCGTGATCGACGCCGCCAACGAGGCGAATACCCCCGTCATATTGCAAACCACATCCTCCACGTTAAAGTACGCTTCCCCCAAGGTATTCGCCGGTATGGTCGCCGCTTTGGCGCAGGCTTCCGCGGTACCCGTAGCCATGCACCTCGACCACGGCAACAGTTATGACCTTACGATGGAATGCATTCAAGCGGGTTACACCTCCGTTATGTTCGACGGTTCGTTGCTCAGCTTCGAGGAAAATATCCGCATGACGAAAAAAGTCGTGGATGCGGCCGGGGATATCCCCGTAGAGGCCGAGCTCGGCAGCGTCGGCGGCAAGGAAGACGACCACGAGGCCGAAAACGCTTATACCGATCCCGAGGAAGCGGCGGAATTCGTCGCGCGTACGGGCGTGGGTTCATTGGCGATTGCCATCGGCACCGCGCACGGTATATACAGCGGCACGCCGAAGTTGGATATAGAACGGTTAAAGGCGATCCATAAACGCGTAGCCGTCCCGCTCGTGCTTCACGGCGCGTCGGGATTATCGGATGAAACGGTGCGGACCTGCATCAAGGAAGGGATATGTAAGGTCAACATCGCCACCGAGCTTCGCATCGCGTACAGTGACGGCGTTAAAGCCTGTCTAAGGGATAACCCCGATGCCTACGACCCCAAATCGTACGGCAAAGCGGGTTATCTTTCCGTTAAAAAAACGGTTCATGAAAAGCTCGGGATGATAACGATTAAATGATCGGGAGGCCCCATTGAAAAAATACGACGTGGTGACGGCATTTGATATTTGCGTGGATTTCCTCATGGATTTGGGTATAACCGAACCGGAATTCGGGCAAAAGGAAAAACTCGTGGACGGTTACGGCTTGGAAATGGGTGGTTCGGCGTGTATCTTCGCGTGCCAATGCGCCAAGCTGGGCCTTTCGACAGCGGGTGCGGGTACGGTCGGTACGGACAGCTTCGGCGCGTTTATGCTGGACTACCTTACGCGTGACGGCGTTGACACTTCCCATATCCGCGCGAAAACGGATAAAACCGCATTGACCCTGTGCCTTAACAAAACCGGCGGTGACCGCAGCATCCTCACGTACATGGGCGCGATGGATACGGTGCAGGCCGCTTGGCTGGAGGCATTGCTTCCGCAAACGCGCCATCTGCATATCTGCAGTTATTTCCTGCTAAGGAACCTTCAAGCCGAATATCCGTCCCTTTTGCAAAAAGCGAAGGCGCTGGGCGTCACGGTTTCCCTCGATACCAATTGGGACCCCGAGGAAAAATGGGACAGCGGGGTAAAAAACATCCTGCAATATATAGATGTATTCCTCCCCAATGAAAACGAATTGATGCTGATTACCGGAAAAGATAACGTTCGGGACGCGTTGCTTTACGTATCGGACCTCGTTCCCGTCATTGCCGTTAAATGCGGCGCTGAAGGTGCGTACGCGTATAAAGGCGGCACGGTCCATAAATGCGGCGCCATGGAAATTGAAGTCGCCGACACCGTGGGCGCGGGCGACAGCTTTAACGGCGGTTTCGTCTACGGATACCTGAACGGGCTTTCCATGGACGAATGCCTAAAAGCCGCCACTACCTGCGGCAGCCTCAACGCCGCGAAGCACGGCGGTACGGCCGGGCAACCCAAACTCGAAGATTTAAAAAAATATATATAAGGGAGCATTTTTATGGGTAAAAAATTTACTTTCATCGGCGCGGGTTCGCTGGGCTTTACGCGCGCATTGGCAAGGGACATCCTCAGTTACGAAGCATTTAAGGACGCGGAAATCTGCCTGATGGACATCCACGAGGGGCGTCTCGCGTATTCCAAACGCGCCATCGAAAAACTGATCAGCGCCGGAAACTACCCCGCCACCGTTACGGCCACCACCGACCGCCGCGAAGCGTTAAAAAATGCGGACGGCGTGTTGATCACCATTTTACAAGGCGGCGTTGACGTGTGGCGTCACGATATCGAAATCCCCAAAAAATACGGCGTGGACATCAATGTGGGTGACACGCGCGGACCCGCGGGGGTATTCCGCTTCCTGCGTACCGCACCCGTCATGCTGGATATCATCCGCGATGTGGAACAGGTATGCCCCAACGCCATCGTGCTAAATTACACCAACCCCATGGCCATGTTGTGCGCGCACCTCCAGCGTATGAGCAAAGTCACCGTTTCCGGCTTGTGCCACAGCGTGCAGGGTACGGCGTGGATGCTGGCCGATTGGCTGGGCGCGGGCGACGGCAACTATACCTACACTTGCGCGGGCATTAACCATCAAGCATTTTACCTTGATTTTAAAATCGACGGGAAAGACGTTTATCCGCAGCTAAAGGACAAAGTAGCGAACGACCCCGCAATCCTCAACGCCGAACCCGTCCGCAACGAAATGTTCCTCCAATTCGGCTACTACCCCACCGAATCCTCGGGCCACAATTCCGAATACCTGCCGTGGTTCCGCAAGCGTAAGGACCTCATCGAAAAATATTGCCACCACGGCACCAACTGGAACCCCGGCGAATACGCCTACATCCTCAACCAATACCTCGAAGCCGACGCCACATGGGAAGCCAAATTCAACGAATTCCTCGACAAACCCGAAGTTAACCTCGAGCGCGGCGGCGAATACGCGGCCAATATCTTCAACGCTCTCTTCGGTGACGGCGAACACTTCATGTTTAACGGCAACCACATGAACAACGGCATCATCACCAACCTGCCGAAGCTCGCCTGTGTGGAAACCCCCGTACTTGCAACACCCCACGGCTTGTTATACCAACACGTCGGCGACCTGCCCGACAACCTCGCCACACTCATCAGCCTGTCCGCGCAAATAGAAAAGATGGCCGTAGACGCCGTCATCGAAGGTGACCCGTGGCTGGTTTATCAAGCAAATTTATTTGATCCGCTAACAGCGGCGGTTTGCTCCATGCAGGAAATCAAGGATATGACGCAGGAGATGTTTAATAAAAACGCGGAATATCTTGGGTATTTTAAGACGTTGAAGATATAAATTTTATACGTCACCCCGCTCGAAAGGGGCGCACTTATGTGCCGCAACCGGTTTGGTGTGTGCGTTAAATATGTGCTTTTATTATAAGGAGAAAATAATGTTAAAATTCAGCGGAATTAACATCTCGTCGTATGACACAAAAAAAATGACGGAATTTTATCGCGACAAGCTCGGCTTATCTGTCATAGGCGATGAGTTTGAAGCAGGTCGTAATTATGATAATTATGATGGGATTATGTTTGGCAACAAGGAAGGTGAACCAAAATTTTGGATATGGGATGCAAATGAATGGGCTAAGCCTTACGACGGTAACGTTTGCCTTATTTTTGACCATGATGACCTTGATAAACTGTACACAGAATTAAAAGCAAACGGCGTTGAACTTGACCCGCCCAAAACGGCCGATTGGGGTGGTCAAGAACTCGTCATGAAAGACCCCGACGGAAACACAATAATCGTTTTATAATTGCGCAAAGAAGTATTAACAGCGTTATTTCCACCCTCCCGCAACGAAATAAAAAAAGGGGGCCATCCCATGAAAGCGGATTTAACACCCGAAATTGAAAAATTAATCGAAGAACGCGTCAAAGCAAAGGAAAAAGAAATGATCAAAGGCTTCGACGATTTTATGTTCAACAAGCTGGGTAAAATTATCAGGGCCATGAAGGAACGCTTCGGGGAAGAAGCCTACGGCGTTATCGTGGAAACTAACCGCGAAGAGGTTAAACAACAATGGCGGAAAAAAGCGGAAGACCACGGCGATAGTTCAATAGAATCGTTAATTAAACTCCTTTGGGAACCGTTGAATGAACACAACGGCTTTGGATATACGATGGAAAAAACGGATGAGGGCGTCCAAATGACCTGCACAAGGTGCCCCGGTGCCGAAATCGCCCAACGCCTTGGCTGTGGAAAGGAACTGTACCATGAGTTTTGCAAAAACGATTGGTCCATCGTGGAAGGTTTTAACCCCAACATCGGTTTTACCATGACAAAAACCCTCATGCAGGGAGACGATTGTTGCAACCATTTTTATTATTACAAGGACGGAACCGGGGAAAGTTAAAGCGCTCCCACCCTTTTTAGCAACCCCAACACGTTCCCCGAATAGAACTTTCCCAGCACTTCATCCGGCAAGCCCAGACCATAAATATACCAACGCCCCTGCCCCCAACCCCATTCGGGTATAGCGCGGAAATATTCGTCATAGGTTTCGAAGAAGCGGAAATGTTGGTTATAGAAATTCGGCTCAAACTCCGTCCCGCCGAAACCCGCGTCGGTGCCGAAGAGAATCCGGTCTTGGTATTTGATAAAAAATTCGCGGGCGGTGTAGGGCTGGCGACCCAGCAAATTGTTACGTGCGGCAGTATCGATATACATGTTGGGGTGCCTGTCCAGCTGCGCGCCCACCCAGCCCAAATCCTCCGCGTTGGAGCCCACATGGGGGATGATAAAAGTGGTGTCGGGATTCGCGCCGATCAGGTTATCCTGCGCTTGCAATAGTGTTTCAAAGGAGTGGTGACCGTCGCCGTAGAACACCCAATCCGGGTACTCCACCAGACTTTCGTAAAATTCGTTGTGCCTGTCCACGGGGGTAAAAAAGGATTTGGGATCGGCGATGTGGAAGAGGATGAGCATATTATACTTCGCGGCGGCTTCCCATATGGGGCGCAGGCGGTCGTCGTCGGGCAGGATACGTTTGCCCGAAGAATCCTTGATACCGCAACCGATATTCTTCCAAAATTTGAGGCCATGTACGCCCATCGCTTTCATTTCACGCAACGTTTTAGCCGCATAAGCGGGGAAATCGGGCTCCTCAAAGCGCGATACGTCCACGGAGGCGAAGGTATGAAAAAAATCTTCATATCCCTTAAAATACGAAAGATGTTCCTTCAGCGCGTCGCCCCAAAACATTTTTAAATTAATCGCGCCGAAAATACCCGAACGTTTTAATCCATCCACGGCGGATTTTACGTCAACCGATTCGCGGCCGCCCATTTGCAAGGCACCCATGTGGAGATGCGCATCAAAAACGGGGAAACGGGGTTTGGTGATTTTCGTTTCCTTCACCGTAAGCATGGACGTGGGTTCGTAATCCCTGAGTAATAAATGATCCTTCATATCCTACTCCTTCGGAATCGGGTTTTTCCTTTATTATACAACATTCAACGGAGGTAATGCATGAAAAAGACAGCGATTCTCATTGGTGCGGGTCAACGGGGCGTCATTTACGCCGGCTTCGCCCTTTCCCACCCCGATGAACTTGAAATCGTGGGCGTCGCCGAAGCCGACCCCACCCGCCGCGAACAAGCGCGGAAAAAATTCAACCTTTCCCCCGAGGTGTGCCTCGACACGTGGGAAGACGTATTCAAACGTGAAAAATGGGCGGACGCCGTTTTGATTTGCACGCAGGACACGATGCACTTCGAACCCGTGATGGCCGCCATACGCCAAGGATACGACATCCTGCTGGAAAAACCGATCTCCCCGTCGGAAACAGAATGCATAGAAATCGCCAAAGCCGCCGAAGAAGCGGGCATTAAGGGTATGGTATGCCATGTACTGCGTTATACGCCCTTTTTCTCGCAGGTCAAAAAACTCATCGAAAGCGGCGCGATCGGTAATGTCGTGACCTTCGTGCATAACGAAAACGTCGGCGATACCCACCACGCGCACAGCTTCACACGCGGGCATTGGCGCAACACGAAGGAAAGCAGCCCCATGATCCTCGCCAAATCCTGCCATGACTTGGACATCATGCAATGGCTGGTGGGCAGGAAGTGCGTAGCCTTACAATCCTTCGGTTCGCTTACGTTTTTTAATGAAAGGAACAAACCCGCCGAAGCCCCGCCCCGCTGTACCGATGGCTGCACCGCGGAATGCCCTTACGACGCCCGCAAGTTGTACTTGCGAAGCCAAAACGGCTGGTTCCGTTCCGTGGCGGCAGGCTACCAAAACCCGACCGACGCCGACGTTGAGCAGGCGCTTAAAACCGGTCCGTACGGCCGATGTGTTTTCCAATGCGACAATGACGTGGTTGACCATCAAACCGTCAACATGCTTTTCGAAGACGGCATTACCGCCGTGTTTTCCATGTCCTCCTTTACGCCGGACATCAGCCGCTCGTTTAAGATTATGGGCACGAAGGGACAAATCAAGGCGCACACCTACGAAAAAACGATTCACTTGACCGACTTCACCATCCGCGAAGAACGTGAAATCCCCATCGAAACCGCGGAGGGCGGCCACGACGGCGGTGACATCGGCATCATGAAATCCTTTTGCGCTTACTTAAGGGGCGAGGTTTCCGGTTCGCAGGTTTCCGAAATACGTATTTCCGCCGAAAATCATCGCTTGTGCTTCAAAGCGGAGGAATCCCGAATCAACGGGGGCAAGCTGATAACATTATAAGGAGTGAATGATATGGAAAATCATTTTATATTAAATGAAGAAGCCGGTTATTTTATTAACGGCGGCGTTAACGTGATGGGGTTCGACGATTTCTACCCGGTGGGGCACCAAGGCGGCGTAAGTATCGTCATGCACGGTAACCGCGTCGCCGCATGCGGTGATTTACGCTTCGCACGGCATACCCCCGGGTGGGGCGGCTTCCCGATACAAGGCGAACGTGTAATAAAGGGAGATACGATTTCGACTGCCTTGCACTTCGCAAATGAAGCGGAAGGCAAATGTTTGGATTATACGATTACGATCAAAGGCGCGGGTGCTTCCGTGACCGTAACGGCGGATTTGAAAAGCCCCGTACCGGAGGGCTGTACGTTAATATTACGTATGGAATTGTTCCCCGGCGCCTTATTCGGCAAGCCGTGGATGATGGATGGTAAACACGGGATATTCCCCGACCAACCTAACGGCCCGTTAAATGAACCCTACGCCGCGGGCCGCCGTTTCGTGATACGGCCCGATTGCGTTTTCAACCGCTTCGTAATCGAAACCAACGGCGCGGACTTGCATCTTTACGACGAACGTATGGAAAATAACCAAGGCTGGTTCGTTATAAACAGTTTAATCGAAGCGGGTGAAAGCAAAGCGGAATGGACCATCACGCCCAATGTGGTGGAGGGTTGGTTGTATACCCCCGTGGTGCAAGCCTCGCAAGTGGGCTACCACACAAACCAGCCGAAAACGGCTGTCATCGAATTGGATAAGAACGATACTTCCCATGAAAAACCCACCCTGTACAGGATAACGGAAAAAGGCACGGAGGTCGTTTGGTCGGAAAGCGGCCAATCGTGGGGTTCATTCCTGCGCTATCATTATCTGAAGTTCGATTTTTCCCACATAAAAGAGGAAGGTTTGTATAAGGTCGTTTACGGCGGGTCGGAATCCTCTGTTTTCCGCATTGCGCCCGATGTATACGACCGCGGCATATGGCAGCCCGTATTGGAGTATTTCCTTCCCGTACAAATGTGCCACATGCGGGTCAACGAAAAAAGCCGTTGTTGGCACGGCTATTGCCACGATGACGACGCCTTGATGGCACCGATCAACCATTTGCATTTCGACGGGTATGAGCAAGGCCCGTCCACTTTATGCGACTATCAACCGGGCGAGCATGTGCCGGGGCTTAACGTGGGCGGCTGGCACGACGCGGGCGACGACGATTTGCGCGTGGAGTCGCAAGCGACGGAATTCTATATCCTGTCATTGGCATACGAGACTTTCGGCATCGATTACGACGTGACGACGGTAAACCAAGAAACGCGGGTATGCGAAATCCACCAACCCGACGGGAAAAACGATATATTGCAACAAGTCGAACACGGTGTGCTGTCCGTCGTAGGCGCGTACCGAGCGCTGGGGCGCTTGTACCGCGGCATCATCACCAATAACATGAAGCAATACACCCTGATGGGCGACCCCGCCATGCAAACGGATAATCTAAAAAATACCCCCGACGACCGTTGGGTCTTTACCGAGGACAACCCGCCGCGCGAACTGACGACCGCCGCCCAATTAGCCGCCGCCGCACGCGTGTTGAAAGGGTTTAACGATGAGTTAGCCGCGCAAGCGCTGGAAGCCGCAAGCGAATTATTCGCCGTCACGCGGGTATCGGACGATAAAACAACATCCGCGAAAATCCACGCCGCCGTCGAATTATTCCTTACCACAAGCGAAGAAATATACAAGGGATTCGTCTTATCGCAAACGGTATTTATTACGGAGCATATTTGGCGTGTGGGTTGGTTTATCGGGCGGTTCGAAAAAGCCATAAACGACGCGACCTTCACCCAAGCCATCCGCGCCGCGCTCCCCGCTTATAAGGAATCCCTCGACCGACGCTCCGCCGAAACCCCGTACGGCATACCCTACCGTCCCCACATTTGGGGTGCCGGGTGGGATATCCAACGCATGGGTTACGAATATTATTTCCTGCACCGCGCGTACCCGGATATCTTCGACCCTTCCATGATATACAACGCGCTCAACTTCGTGTTGGGTTGCCACCCCGGGTCGAATAACATGTCCTTCGCCTCCGGCATCGGCGCGAAGTCGGCCCTCGTCGCCTACGGCTGGAACCGCGCGGATTGGTCATGGGTACCCGGCGGCGTAATCTCCGGCACCGCCCTCATCCGCCCCGACCTGCCCGAACTCCTGATATGGCCATTCCTTTGGCAGCAAACCGAATATGTAATGGGCGGCGGCTCGTCGCATTTTATGTTCCTCGTGCTGGCCGCACAACAAATCGCAAAGGGGGAATAAACCCGCAAAGTAAAACGAGCACCACCTTATGCCGATCGCGGATCAGCATGTACAAAGTGATGCCCGCTTTCATTTAAACTGTAGGCAATACTTATTTGCCGGCCATTTGACGTTCTTGGGCTTCGATCATCTTCTTAAACGTGTGTCCCGAACGAAGCGAGGTTTCGTCGGGGGGTTGGTTGGGTAAACCGGGGGGTTGGTCATGTAACCGATCAACCGGTTTGTCGTTTGTTTGGCAGGTTAACTGGTCGGTTACTTGTTTTAATGGACGGCCGCGTTCACGTAAGCGTTTGAGGTATTTTTCCGTGGTATCCCCGGTGAAGACCTTGATTTCGAAACGGAGAGCCGTTCCCCCCTCCGGCGTGATGAAAATCTTATCAATGTACTTGTCCACAAACTCCTTGCCGATGATGTTTTTCGCCGCGTCACGCTCCGCTTCTTGCAATACACGGCGGATGGTGTCGATGTGCTTCTTGTATTCATCCTTTGAATTACGTTGTTCTTCCAACTCCATCAATTCTCGTTCGGCGGCTTCAATTTCGTCATTGCATTGCTTTTTCATGGAAATGAAATCCTTGTCGGAAATCTGACCCGTCACATTGTATTCCAATAGTTTCGTCTTTTTTTTAATGGCCAAGTCGATGCGCCGTTCCTGTTCCTTGACCCGCTTGGGGATGTCGCCGTCCTCGTCCAACGATTTATACATACGGATATACTCCTCAATGAGGGCCTGCGCATCGGCTTCCGTTTCTTTGAATACCTCAAACAGCAAAGGCTTGATTTCTTCTTCGTATATCGCAAACGACGCGCACGAATCGCCGCCGTTATTGATTTTTCCGCTACACACCCATTTGCTGTTGTTCGGGCCTTTGGTGCGCTTTGACTCGCGGCGGTAGTAGGGCATCCCGCAAGCCATGCAGAACAACTTCCCAGTCAGCAGGTTGGCGTGGTTACATATCCCCTGCCGATTTTTCACGTCCTCACTACGTTTGTTCAAAATTTCGTTTGCCTTGTCCCACAACTCCTCCGAAACGATGGCGGGAACCAGCTCGCCGGTTTCATCCTTGAACATCACCCACTCTTCCGGCGGTAGGAACTTTTGTTTCTTGGTGAACATATCCACGACTTTGACTTTGTTGCCCACGTAGTAACCCTTATACTTCGGGTTTGAAATAACGTTGGACATGGTGGAATGAGCGATTTTATTGCCGTTGAGGTTGCGGTAGCCCTTATCCCAAAAGATTTTTTCGATTTGCTTCATGCTGTACTCGCCGGTCGCGTAATAACCGAACAACTCCCGTATCATTTCGGCTTCGGTTTCGTCGATGACGAGCTTCTTATCCTGCTTCACGTAGCCAAGGATACGGCTGTTACCCAACACCACGCTTTTTTTTATCGCTTGTTGGTGGCCGAACTTGATGCGGC
Organism: Defluviitaleaceae bacterium; assembly: GCA_009779755.1. GTDB lineage: Bacteria > Bacillota > Clostridia > Lachnospirales > WQUN01 > WQRX01. Next base: position 72,832 of record WRDO01000012.1, read on the forward strand.
TGGACAGCTTACGTAGCTCGTCCTGTGCGATGCCGGACATGATGATGAGCCGCAGCTCGCTGTCTTCGTCCAACGTGTTGATGTTATCGTTTTGAAAGAACACCCCCACCCCGGCTGACAACAATTCGCGGGTGAACGATATGCTGTCTAAAGTGTTACGTGCGAATCGGGTGATTTCCTTCGTGATGATCAAATCGAATTTACCGTCCTTGCCATCCTTTATCATTTGATGGAAGCGCTCACGCTTTTTGGTGGATATGCCGGAAATCCCTTCATCGATATACCCCGGCACGAAGACCCATTTTTCATTTCGACGGATAAGTTCGTCGTAATAGGAGATTTGATTTCCGAGTGAATTCAACTGCTCGTCCGATTCGCTGGATACGCGGGCATAGAACGTCACGCGTAGGGGGATGTCGTAGATGGTCTTGGTTTTGATTTGCTGACGGATATTATGTATGTCCATGAATGGCTCCTTAATATATTTTATGGTTCGCTGCATCATTACTTTCCAATAACAGAATAATGCATATTTAACAATAACGCAAGGGGAACCGTATCGTTCAGCTCCCCTTGCGTTTCCCTTACCGCTCCCTTGCGGGCGGCTTGCGGGTTTCGATTTTTACCGCCATCTTGTTCCGTTCCGTTTCGCCGATGATTTTACGTTTGTATAATTCCTGATTAAAGTAGTGGAGCCATATCTTTTCATTCGCTTCCTTCATCTTCGCTTTAAGATTCAATAACCGACCTCCTTATCGTTTTCATTATTTTTCACATTTTGGATTTTTTTATGCAAAATCTTTCATGGGCATATTTACTTGTTCATCGCGTTGTGATACTATGCAGTGAAGTCAGCTTCATATACGCTACGCGCATATTATCATGCAGTTTGCTTCATGTCAATAGTGGGGTAAACTAAAATAGGAAGTGCACATGCTATCCTTTTCGGAACGGCTCAGGGAACTTAGGAAAGAAGGCAACCTTACGCAGAAAAAAGTAGCCGCGGCCATCGGCGTATCCGAACGCGGCTACATAGATTTAGAAAACGGGAAATCAAAACCAAAATACGGCAACGCGATTGCGCTCGCTCTATACTTCGACGTTTCTTTGGACTACCTCTTGGGGCGTACGGATGATATGGCGGCAGCGGTTTTCCAAATCCAAACCGAAGCCGCGTTGTCGGATAATCGACTTTCGCCGGAATTGAAGTGCGTATACCTCCTGTTGTGCCGGACAGCGATAAACGGCAGGTTCAAGATTATGTCGGAAGAAGGTTTTTGTGAAAGGCATTCATTGGATAAACATCGTTTTTACAACAATATTGATATTCTAATAAATTACGGATATATCTCCATCGGAAAACCGTCAAACGACGAATCCCCCGGTACGGTTTATGTCCTTGAGGAAAACTTAATTGCATTGGGAATGAAATAGCTTTATATAAGTTGCATCACGTTTTGCAAGCACCGTTTTTGGCAAGCCAAAAACCACCTGTTGGGAGTACCTCCCAAGCCCTCAGGGAGTGTCCAAAGATGGACACTCCTCAAGCCCGCTCCGCAGTCTGCTATTTAAACAAGAAGGTGAAAACATGGATGAAAGCAAACTAAAAAACATATTCGCCATCGGGGAAATAGTGGCGGTCGAATTCAAGCGATGCGGTAACGGAATCGAATCGGATACCTACGAAACCGTATGCTCGTTCCTTAACCGTTACGGCGGCGATATTTACCTCGGCGTCGAAGATAACGGCGAAGTTCGAGGTATTCCGAAAGAAGCGGCCAACGGTATGATAAAAAATTTCATTTCCATGATTAGCAACCCCGATATCCTGTTCCCAACCGTTTATCTAACGCCGCAACTTTTGCAATATGAAGGTAAGACCATTATCCATATCCAAGTCCTGCCGGGTTCGGAAGTGCATAGTTACAAGAAAACCATATATGACCGCAACAACGATTCCGACGTGAAGGTTACATCGACGAGCCAAATCGCCGCTTTATACATCCGCAAACAAAGAATTTTCACGGAAAAGAAGGTTTACCCATACATCAAGGACGAACACCTGCGGATGGACATGCTCCCCCGCATCCGTCAAATGGCGGTGAACAAGAACCTCGACCACCCGTGGAGGAATATGACCGACGCCGAGCTCTTACAAAGCGCGGGCTTGATCGGCGAGGACGCGGAAACGGGCAAGCGGGGTTACAACCTGGCGGCGGTCACGCTCCTCGGTCAGGACGAAGCCATTCGTTCCGTTTGCCCCGCATACCGCACAGACGCACTCCTGCGAAAGGTGAACCTTGACCGTTATGACGACCGTTTGATTGTGCGAACCAATTTGATAGACAGTTACTATTTGCTGCTGAGATTCGCGGAAAAACATTTGCTGGACAAATTCCACCTCGAAGGCGATATAAACGTGAGCCTGAGAAGCATCATATCCCGCGAAATGCTTGTGAATACATTAATTCACCGGGAGTTTACCAGCCCGTACTATGCAAAATTTGTCATCGAAAAAGAAAGGATGTACACGGAAAACGCCAACCGCGCAATGGACGGTCAATCCATCAAGCCGGACAATTATCAGCCGAACTCGAAGAACCCGTCTGTCGCAGATTTCTTCCGTAACATTGGTTTGGCTGACGAACTCGGTTCGGGCGTAAGAAGGTTGCATTATTATGTGCCTCGCTATTCGGGTAAAGAGCCGGAGTTGCTTGACGGTGACGTGTTCCGTATCATCGTTCCGCTGGATGATGGGTATTCGTATGATGCGGGGACGGCGAGCAAGCAATTTGTTGATAATTTAAAGGGCAATGGTTGCACTATAAATTGCACCAATGATTGCACTATAATTGAACAGGAAATATTAAAACACCTAGTTAATAATCCGAAGGCAACGCAAACGCAAATTGCTTCCAATATTGGCAAGTCACTTAGAACGATTAAAACAAGTATGGCGCTGTTGAAATCAAAGGGTATAATTAGACGCGAAGGCACAAACAAAAACGGTATGTGGATTGTTGTATAATCAAACTTAATTTTCAGGGAGGAATTTAATATGAAACATTATACTCGGAGACAAATGGCTATTAAGGATTTGTTCAATTATGAAGAAGCTAATAACACTCCAGAAGAATACAGATTAACCACCGATCCATATAAAAACATTCCAGAAATCCCGGAGTCTTCGCCAAGAGCAAAGGCATACATTGATATTAGACGAATTGAAGGAATGGTACGTGATTTAAAATATCGTGGTGAAATTTAATATATAACCAGCAGCAACTCCGCTTTAAAGGTATTATTTATATTAAAAATTTTATTTTTTAGTTATCTATTTTAGAGAAATAAAATAAATTTAAAAGATAAGGGGGGATATATTCAATCCTTCCAATGAGTTTATAACCACGCGGAATCCAACATTATGAAGATTGTGGATGCTCACATCTCTTGTTATATCATAGTTCTTGATTTCTTTGAAGGATGTGGTAAATGACCCTTCCCCATAAATATATATGTACACCACACAAAGGTTACCCGTTGCTATACCATTTCAGGCACGGATTCGACGCAACACATACCGCTTCCATCAGGTCCGGATATTTTAATGCCGTAATTATTAAAATACTTCACATAATGCGCAATCACTTTAATAATAGTGCCGTCTCTTTGTTTTCTTATTTGCTTAATAATTTCTTGAAGCATTATGGTTACATCAACGCCATCTTTATTTATGACGCATACAAATTTGAAGATATGCGTATCATCTTCACGGGAGGTTTGGCATATGCCGAAAAGTTCCGGGGCAAACTCGCCGTTTTTGTTATACCCGACCCGTATATACCCGTATACATCCGTATTAACGCTGTTTATAGATTTGAGAAGCCTCGCGTTTATTTTGTCCGGTGTCAGGTGCGGCATATGCGGTTGCAAAAGATGATATGTTCCTTCATTATTATAATGTTTCGTGTACTCCGCCTCGGTCAGTCTAGCGACTTTGTAAACGTTCCAAGGTTCCGTTTGCTGATTCCAATAAGTTAACGAATCGTACCACATCGAATATAAGTATTCGATTTTTTGACAAAAGTTCATACCCCCGGAAATGGGATGTATGTTAAGAAAATCAAACAACGCTTTCTTTTTTATGTCGGTACCGGGGGTTCTTTTGTTTTTGGCGTAATCATATATGTCCAGAAGGTAGACAATCAGCTCTGAATTACTAAAGCGGATTAATTCGGAGTTACTCATTAAATCCGTTATAACAGTGGCGGCTTCCTTCGGTTCTTCATCCGTCAATAAGGCGCTAAACGCTTCCCTTTCGGCGGATTCGGTAATTAATTCCGTTGTAACAGTGGTGGCTTCCTTCGGTTCTTCATCCGTCAATAAGGCGTTAAACGCTTCTCTTTTAGTGGATTCGGCAATCTTTGCGGCGAAATCCTTGATATTATTAATATAATTATCATAAAAATCCTTATTCCATGCCGCTTGTGAATTGGATTCGTTATAATACAAGGCAATTACCACGCAAAGCACTCGCATTTTCATCATCTTATCATTTTTTACGTTTACCATTTTGTTTTCCGTTATGATTCCGGCGATATAGTTTACATATTTTTCGGCATCTATATTGCAAGCGACGCACATCAGCATATCCGTAACTGCTTCGTTTATGACGGTTTGATAATTAATGATTAATTCGCCGATGTCCTTTCGCATAGATTCAAAGCAGGCATGAAGGGAAATATAGTAAAAAGGTTCCTTCTCATTACTCAATGTCGGGTTTTCGACCTTTTCCGCACCGCCTTCCTCGCTTTTTTCATTTATGTCTCTTGCCTCTTTGTATAATGTTTCAAAATCCGCATTTTCCAAGACTTCCGTCATCTTTTTATCATAAACGAAAGGGCGTAAGTTAAAGTCCTCCACGTCCTTCGTGTCCTTCGTGTCCTTCGTGTCCTTCGTGTCCTTAGGGAATCTATTGTTCAACGCCGTAGCAAATTTATAACTGCAATTGGCGATAATATCCTTATCACTTTTCGAAATGGAAACCTTACTACCTTTTCCATATAATTTGTCATAGGTATCGTTTATTTTTTTTATTACCCCTTTGCAAATTATGTTATACAGCATTTTATTTCTTTTTGCGTTTCTGACGACCCCTTTCGCGTCCGGCGACGCATACCAATCCGTTCGTACGAAGTGAAGGGCTTCGTGTATAATGCTCGGGACGTATTTAAAATCAAAGTAAGCGATATTGGGAAGGTTGATGCCGTAGAGTTCCCGGTCATTATCGTAATACAAACCGCCAAGGAAGGATGTCGAGCTGGCCTCTGTATCGGAGTCCACCGTGATAAAAAAAATGGAGTTCGACGCTTGTTCAAAGTTCGGGGTGGTGGAGATGTCCATGGTCGAAAATACCTTACCGATAATACTTTCATATGCAAAAAACAATTTAATCGTGGGTGTGATTGCCTCAATGTCTCTCGCGCTAAAATGGTCCAGATTAAAATGGCTCGCCATGAGAGAGTTGTTGAGCGTGGATTTTATGCCGTCGAAGCACTTAGCGACGGTTTTTCCGTTAAGCGGGTAACCGCTGCTTTGGGCTTGATGGATGACCGTCATCGCGTTCATCAAGATATTATACATCCGTATGCCGTTTTTCTGCTTGTACGGATGCTTAAGCATTGCTTCGCATTGGCTAACGAGTACCTTTATCGTGCGTTCGACGGAAAGGGGAACAGCGGATTTAATCCTTCCGTAAAGGTGCTTCATTAATTCGATTTTTTGTATATGACCTGTTGGCACGATTTTCAATTCATTACCCGCGGTCGGTTCTGTTTCAACCATGTACCGGATGTGCCAGGAGGAGACGTTAGTGCCGATTTGATTTTTAATGACTTTTATTTGAGCGTTGTATCGTTTAACGGCGGGATTTTTTGCGGTGGAGCTATTCGGCAAGGGCAAACCCAACAGGCCCCAGGCAGTGTACAAGGAGATGCCGTTAAAGGAAAGGGACGCATCCCAATCCCCGCAGGAACGATAATAATCCGCATCATCGTTAAAAGCAGTCTTGCAAGCGGTGGCAAAATTGTTTTTACTTGCATCTATATGATTCATGCTCAACATTATTTTAACGCTTTCTCCCAGGGCGTTTGTAATGTCGTAATTTTTATACACAAAGTGAATCACATTGGAGGATACAAACAGATAAGGACTTCCGACTTTGTTCTTCGAGCGGATTCCCCTTATTTTCACAACGGCATCCATTATGTCGGACAGCTTCCTACCCCGCATGACCCACAATAAATCTGCAGGGCCCAAGGCGGGAAAGAGCTGCGTTTTAATGTTTTTTGTTTTTAAGCGACTTATTTTTCCGCGCACCTTTTTAATCATATCCTTCGTAGTTTCGGCACCTAAAATAAAGGTCTCCCCCGTGGCTTTGTTCAACGAAAGAAGGCACAGCGCGTAAATATAATCCTTTCGGTGCTTTTTACGAATGAAGAGAGGCACTTCAGAAGTTTGATTGATAAAAAAGACGGGGTGGGCGGGTTCGGGGGAAAGACCCGCTCCCCCTTGGGTATCCGCACCCCGGTATTCGACAAGCTCATTAAAATTTGTAATTTCCTCACACTCCATGCCCGAATAGTTGCCGAGTACGACAAACGAATTTTTAGCACGGGAAGTGATGGGTAATTGGTTGCGAAAAAGACGTATCTTATAAACCGCTTCTGTCATGGGTACGCAGCGTCCTTATGTATGAAGTTGTGCATAAATATGTAGCGGGTTTACCTGAACTGCAAAATGCGCCCGCTAAAGTCCTCCGCCACGCTGTTTCTGCGGAACCCTTCGAGGGGGATCGGCTGATAATTACGGCGGCGAACGGGCGGCCACAATTCGGGCGCGTCAAAAATAACCTCGCCCGGTTGAATCAAATCATCCGATTCGACATCGGCCGGCAAGGCAACCCGTTCTAAGGCCGTTTTTGAACCAATCATACACGGCGTCCTTTCGATGCACGTATACAACTCATTTTATGCAGGAATTCGTTTTCCGTGCACATCGCAAATTGTATAACCATGTTTAATATTGACGCCAAGTGTATAATTGTGTATGATGTTTTGCGGCTTGTATTCATGGTACATTTTTAAGGCATTTCCATGGTTTGGCCGCGCGTCTAGACATTATAGTCGCAACACCCTCCCATATAAAATGCCCTGCGTATACTCTTTTATCACATACAATGCCTTAACACTGAATGTTTCTGAAGGGGGAATGCAAAGATGCGCAAAGCAAGGACCGTTATCATTGTAGAGGACGATGAAAGGGAATGTAAGCGGCTAACCGAACATGCCGCCGGGCGGAAAGATATCAACATACTTGAGGTTACTAATTCCGCCCGCAGGGCAGCGGAAGTGGCACACAACATGTTGCCGGATGCCATGATTATCGACATTGAGTTGGGGAAAGGTATGGGTTCCGGGATTGATTTATTAAAGGCCCTTGAAAACATGGACGATGACCAGCGCCCCGTGATAGTTATTACGACGAATAATCCTTCGCCCATTTTGCATGACTTGACCCGCAACCTCAAATCGGACATTTTGTACTATAAAAAACAAATAGGTTACTCCGCAAAATCCGTTTTTGACATGATTATTATGCTTTGCGGCGTCCGCGGGGAAGCGGAGGACGATACCGGAGAATATATAACCGATCAACATAAAACCGAATCCGAACCGTCGGCAAACACCAGGGTATTGATTTCCAAGGAATTAAACAAAATCGGGATAACAGAAAACTCTGCCGGCCACAAATATTTTGTAGAAGCCATCCTCTATATAATGAAAGGCAAAGCAACCGTAAGTCAAGGCATAAAGGACTCAAGCCTTAGCCATTGCGCTCGGCATTTCGAGGTTAGCTACAGCACCGTTTTACGCGGAATGAACGCAGCAATTAAAAAATCTTGGGATATTTACGACCCCAAGGAGCTTGCCGTGCATTATACGGCATTGTTGGACCGTTACACAAAAAGACCAACACCGTTGGAAATGGTTTACCACTACGCGAAGAAATTACGGGAAACACAAGAAAAATGAAAGCAGGCGGCCGAATATGAATGATGCATTAGTACTCTTTGCGTTGCTTGGATATCTTATCATATTCATATTTCTTGGCATAAGCGTTATAATCCTTAATACGCTTAACAAACGTTTGTCCGAAAAAAATAAACACCTGCTGGAAGATAATAAACGCCTGCAGCAAGACAACGCAAGGTTAGTCAAATCTAATGAGGATTTCTTTGAAAGTTGTCATAATATTTGGGGACGGGTTTCGGCGATGGAGCTTGCGCTTGTCCAAGCGGCTTTCTCCGATGAAGAAAAAGCTTCGATAAAGATTGATTTATCAAACCTCACACACAAGTTTTCCAATAATTTAAGTAAAATCCTCCCGCACAAATTCGTAAAAAAGACGGGCATCTCCGAACTGGACAGGGTGTTCAATTATTATAATGCCCGTTGTATCGACCAAAAAATCGACTTCCAGTTAATGCCTCTGGAACCCGTAAACGCGCTTCCACAGTACACGACGCCCGACGAGCTGTGCGAACTCGCCACAAACCTGATTGAGAACGCAATCAAGGCCATCAGCTATTCGCAAAGCCCATTAAAGACGCTGTATGTGCGCATCGGCAGGGAAAGCGGGGTATATATATTATGCGTAATCGACTCCGGCGAAGCGTTCACGCCGGATGTGCTTGAATTATTGGGCTCACAACGGGTCAGCACCGATATAGAATACGGGTTCGGGTTCGGATACAAATCCATTTTCAGGATAATAAGACTATATAAAGCAAGCCTGACGATACATGAAATACAAGGCGGCGACGATGGAAATGCGTCAAAATCAGTTACGATTATTTTTAATGAAAAACAAAGAAATACCTTCAAAACTTATAGGAAAAACGAATTTAAAAATGGCGGCTTGTTTACAGTAGTTGAGGGGTAGGGTAATTCAACCTCTAAATCTTCAATTAAACCATCAACTCCATTTTATATATAACCTCCACCCACCCCCCAAACACCTGCCGCTTTGCCGTTTTATGTATTCGCTTGGTACACATCTTCTTAACCATGTAGCCGCCTACATAACCCGTTTGGGCGGAGGTTAAGTCGCCGTTGTAGCCTTGCTTCAAGGGCACGCCGATTTCGTTGGCAACTTCAAACTTAAATTTGTCCATGGCTTCA
>WRDO01000013.1 GCA_009779755.1 Defluviitaleaceae bacterium
GAAGGTTGCGAACTTTTTTGTTTTTATTATCGACCTTACTCAAACTTGCATGTTTGCTTGTGGATAACCGCGTTTGTAGACAGAGGTTTGTGGTTTGTCAGGTTGTTGGGTAGAGCCTAATTAACAGCACTATCTGCAAAAGTCATGTTGTTCGCATTCAAAAACGTCACAAAATCCAGCGCATTTACCAACATATCGCCGCTTAACGCTCCCTTGATATGATTTTCCAATTCGATGTTTTGATTTGTAGACATTCGTAATTCCTCCCGTTTAAAATTATAAATTATCGACGATAAATCATAGCATTTCGTTGTATCAAGGTCAACGTGAAATCGGGGTAGTTTCCCGTCAAACAGGGCGGCAGGGCGGGGGGATGTTCCATAAGCCGCGCCTACAAAATCGGACGATTAACGGCGAACGGGCGCGTTACGTGGTTGGCATCGGGTGCTTGCAACCGATGCAACCACTTCGCGCACGGAGCCGTTCATCGTTCGATTGCGTTCAGCGCGGCGTTGGAACTTCCGCCCGCCCTGCCGCCCGGGGCAACACAGAAAAAACAACCCCTTACCAATTGATCCGCGTAACCCATTTATCCAATACGCCGTTGCCGTTTTCGCGGAACGTTTGCATCCATTCGTCGTCCGGTTCATATAGGGCGCGGATCACGGGATTGTTCAATCGGGCGTCACGGTGCGTTTCGGCGATGAAGTAAACGGTTGCGGGCAGCGGGGTTATTTCCTCCGGCATTTCGTGCGGCAGGTATTCCGCGCGTCGGATAACGTTGCTTTCCGCGTCCATTTGCAAGACCACGATACGTTCGGGCGGATGCATGACGGCGATACCAAGCTCCACGGAAACGGATAACGTTTGGGAAACGCCGTTTTCCGTTATCGTCCGGCTTTCCTCCATGCGGAAGGACTGGGTGCGCCCTTCGAATTCCCAAGAAATCCGTGCAGCCGTTACCGACGACCCGCCGTGCCCGATGTATACACGCCTATCCGCCGTTTGGTAAACGGGGTTGAACCTGAAAACCGCATCCGCCAGCCGTGGGCTTACGGTAAGCGTGCCCGACAGGGTTTTACTTATATCGTTATCCGAAATATGCGTGTGCATGGTATCGCTCACGATACCCGGGCCGACTTCGGCGAACGATGTCGTCACGGAACCCGTGCCGTACGCATCCTCGTATTCGTATTCCAGCGTCCCCACGAAGAAGGGGATGCCCTCGATACCCGGGAAAGTGAAGGGACCCGTCCCTTCAAAGACGGCATATATACGCTCGTTGCCGAAAAAGGCGTCGTGATTTCCCACCGTAACGAAGAAACCCATGAATATGTCCTCAACGGGCCGCTCCCATCCGCTGTATTCCCGCGCCAATCGGCAAGATGTCAGCGACAAAAAAATAATAATTGACGCAACGGCAAATACACAACGGCGTAAATACTTCCCAAGCGGATGCATAATATTTTTATCTTTCATATGATTCCTCCTCCGTCGTATCCATGATTCCGTCGAACCGCAGGATATCCCCCACTTCGCATTGCAAATGCCCGCAAATCCGATTAAGCGTACCGAAGCGTACGCCCCGCGCTTTGCCGCTGCGTAGAATCGACAGGTTGGCCTCGGTGATGCCGATCAACGCGCACAGTTCCTTCGAGGTCATTTGCCGCGCCTTTAACGCTTCGTCCAAATATACCCGTATCGCCATCACACGAAGCCCTCGTTTTCATCCTTTAAGGCCTTACCCTGCACGATATAACGCGCGAACAACAACGCACCCGTCACAAAGAGGATCGGCACCAGCGGGAACATGATTTCGATATGGATGTCACTCAAACGCGCGGCGAACAGGAATTGTCCTATATTAAAGGACAGCACCGACACAAGCGTTACCGCCAGCGCAACGGCGCACACGCGGGACATCCTTTGGGCTGTGCTGACGCTCCCCTCGCCGTAAGCGTCGTCCCGCATAGCCGCGGACAACCGCAGCGCGGCATGGACAACCCAAATATTCAACGCGTTAGGAAGGATGTCGATCAAATGCCGCCCCACTAAAAAAACAGCGTCGATACCCGATCGGGTATTCCCCGCCGCCGCAAACAAATTAACCAAACCCGTGATAACCGCAACAGCCAACACCGCGACCAAAACGGACAATAATAACCGAAAATACCGCGCCAATGCCCCTTCCCCCGCCGCCAAAACCCGCCTTACGAAGCGTAATAACCCATAAGCCGTTACCACGGACCAAATCGCGCCGCCCATCAGCATATGCCCTACCGCGGGTGGGAACATCCGCAGATTGCCTGTCATCGCGCCGGGGTTAACCATGTAATACATCACCGCAAACAATAAAAACCCCAACGCGGCGAGTAAAATATCCTCGGGGTAAGACCCCCGTTTGCGGACAAGAACCGCGAGTATAACAAAAGGCGAAAGTCCTATCGCCAAATAAATCGCCCAAGCGATTACATTCCCCGCGCCGCCGGAAAGGGACAGCCAACGCAATCCCGCTCCCACGGGAGCGAAGGGGAACGCGAGTGCATACGTAAACAGTTCCGCCATACAGACCTCCTCATTATCGTTTAACGATAATTTTCTCAAAGATACCGCAGTAAGCACCGTATGTCAACCATTAAAGGGGCATTCCGCCACATATTCGACACATTTTCGTGTGACAATCCCATCCGCTTGGTATAATATCCCTGTACTTCCACATTCCGTTAAGGGGGATTCAACGTGAACGCGATCCGCATCAACCAACTGGGCTACCGCCCCGACGACGTTAAGAAAGCGACGGTTACCCTAAACGCCAAAACCTTCCGTGTCCAACGTTCATCGGATCGTTCCGTCGCTTACGAAGGTACCGTCGGCCCCGCCCTCCACGACGCCCCCTCGGGGGAAACCGTTCGCGTGGCCGATTTCTCCGCGCTTACGGAGGAAGGGACGTATATGCTGTACGTCGGTGATACCCCGTCTTATCCCTTCCGTATCAGCGATAACCCCTACGACGGCTTGCGTGCCGCGCTGTTGGGGTTTTTTCATTACCAAAAATGCGGCGTGGACCTTGATTGCGGCATTTGGTCGCACCCCGCCTGCCATACCTCACTTGCCACAGTTTACGGCACGGAAATAAAAAAGGATGTTTCCGGCGGCTGGCACGACGCGGGCGATTACGGGCGGTATGTCGTACCCGCGGCGAAGGCCGTGGCCGATTTGCTCCTCGCCCACGAGCTTGCGCCCAAACCGGATGCCGAATTGCTCGACGCCGTGTGGTTTGAATTGGAATGGATGCTTAAAATGCAGGACGAGGAAACGGGCGGCGTTTACCACAAGGTCAGCTGCCACCACTTTAACGCGCTGGACGAAATGCCCCACAACGAACGGGCGGAGCTTGTACTGTGCCCCGTTACTTCGACGGCGACGGCTACCTTCGCCGCTGTGATGGCTATGGCTTCACGCTTCTGCCCCGATAAAAAGGAACGTTTGTTATCCGCCGCGCAAAACGCTTGGGACTGGCTCACCGCCAACCCCGACGCGCCGATGTTTAAGAACCCCGAGGGGGTATTCACGGGGGGTTACGGCGACCGAAGCGACAAGGACGAGCGTTTTTGGGCGGCGTGCGAATTGTTTGCCGCCACGGGCGGCGAAGCCTTCCACGATTACATCAAGTCCGATGAAATCCACACCGGCTTGGGCTGGAACCAAGTGGGGACCTACGGTATCGTCGCCTACCTTTACCACGCCAAGGACCGCGCGGACGCCCCGCTCACCGCCCGCATGGAGGAGACGCTCCTCACCGTGTGCAGGCAAATCATGAACCCCTATAAAAACGACCCCTACGGCGTGTCGTTGGGGGACGAATACCGTTGGGGCAGTAACATGACCGTGGGGAACCACGCGATGACGTTATTATTGGCGCGCCCCTTTACTAAGCACGCCGCCGAATACACCCAAGCCGCGCTCGACCATTTGCATTACCTGCTGGGGCGCAACCCCGTTTCGTACAGCTATATCACGGGCTTCGGCGCGAACCCCGCGCTTTACCCGCACCACCGTCCCTCCGTGGCGATGGGCCAAGCCGTACCGGGTATGGTCGTGGGCGGGCCGAACAAATTCACCCAGCAGGACCCCGCGCTTAAGGAGCACTGCACGGGTTTCCCGCCGTCGAAATGTTATGTGGACCACAAGGACAGCTATTCGGGTAACGAAATCACGATCTACTGGAACTCGCCGGTTTATTTTATGGCGGCGGTTTTGGACATATAAGGAGGAAAACCCGTGACGGTAAATATCGGCTTTAACACCGTGGAGTGGGCTGAGGCTATCGACCTCATCGTCCGATTGCTGCCTGTTATTATCCCCATCGTAATCATACAAATGGTGCTGATGATAACCGCGATCGTAAGCCTTGTACGCAAACCCAACCCCATGAACGAAAAAATCCTGTGGCTTTTATTGATCCTGATCGTCAATACGATCGGTCCTGTCGTGTACTTCGCCGCGGGTATCAATTACTTGGACCAAAAACACGCCGAACGGGAGGACATGCAGGATGGACAACGATAAGACATCCGCCGTGGCGGCACATAACCTGACCAAGCGATACAAAGGCTCGTTGGCTAAAGGTGCCGCGCCCGCCGTGGATAACATCCGTATATCCGTCCCCGTCGGCTGTTGCTGCGGTTTTTTGGGTAAGAACGGCGCGGGCAAGACCACTACGCTTAAGATGCTGGTCGGTCTTAAGAAACCTACCGCGGGTGAGATTTCGATCATGGGTGCGCCGCAGGTATTCGGCGGGCGGAAGCAGCTGCCGTTCGGGTATCTGCCTGACGTTCCCGGTTTTTACCCGTATATGACGGGAGCGGAGTTCCTCACCTTCTGCGCGAAATTGTGCGGCATCCCCTCGGATAAACGCCCCGCACGCGTAAAGGAGCTGCTCGACCGTGTGGGCTTGGGCAGGGCGCGCGGCAACATCGGCGGCTATTCCCGCGGGATGAAGCAGCGTTTGGGTATCGCCCAGGCGTTGGTCAACGACCCGAAGGTCATCTTTATGGACGAACCCATTTCCGCGTTGGACCCCATCGGGCGGCGCGACGTGACCGAAATCATCCGCGGCCTTAAGGCAAGCGGCGATTGTTCGATCATCTTCTCCACGCATATCCTGGCGGACATAGAGGAAGTCTGCGATTTTGTCCTGATCATCGAAAAAGGCAAGATCATGGCACAGGATTATTTGCCTAATCTGAAAACGAAATACAAACGCGACGAAGCGGAGGTACGCTTCCACGAAGCCGAAGCGGCGCGGAAATTCGCGCAAGCCGCGGAAGACAGCGAAAACGGCTTACGGCTTGAAGCCACGAACCCCCTCTCCTTCGCCGTACGCTTACCCGAAGGGATAGGGGAAAACGCGCAGCATTTAAGCCGCCGCGTCAACGCCCTGCTGCACACGCATGGGCTCCCCATCGAGAGCTACACCGCGCACAACCCCACCTTGGAGGACATATTCTATGCCGCCATCAGCGCAAACGTTGAAGGAGGTACAAAATGAACCACTACCTCGTTTTCCTTGAAAAAGAACTGACCGAAAATATCCGCACCAAAAAGATGTTGGTACTGGTCTGCGTGTTCTTTTTCTTCGCGTTTACCGGCCCGCTGTTCGCGCGGTATATGGCGGAGATCTTCGAATTCCTGCTGCCCGCCGCCGAAGCCGAACAATTTATGGCGTTGTTCCCCGCGGCAACATGGACGGACAGCTACGTTCAATTTTATTCGAACCTTTCGCAGATGGGCGCGATCGTGATCATCTTTATGTTTATGGGTTTGGTCCTGCGGGAAAAACGCAACGTCACCGCCGACCTCGTATTTTGCAAGGGCGTTTCACCCACGCCGTTTATCTTGGCGAAGTTCACCGTTTCCTCGGTTATATCGTTATTGTGCTTGATGCTCGCGATCCTGATCAATTACGGTTATACGGTGTTCCTCTTCGGCGAAGGCGGGCGGATCGGTTATGTATTGGCGGGCGCGGCGGCGTTCGGCGTATTCCTGACGATGCTTATCGCATGGGTCGTCCTCGCTTCAACCCTCGCGAAAAGCACGGCCATCAGCGCGACGTACGGATTCCTCGGTTTTTTCGGTATGCTGACCCTCAGCGCTTTACCCCGTATCGGGCGGTTTTTACCCACCGGTCTGATGACGCATAACGTTTCGATAACGATGGGGGATTTTTACCCCGACTTCGCCGCGCATATGGGTATAGCGGCGGGGATGACGCTATCCTTCCTCGCGTTGGCTGTTTATCTGTTAAAAAGGCAAGAATTATAACCATTAAAACGAAGGAGTTGTTTCCATGCCTACCCTTCACGCGTATTTGTTGCCCCATCCGCCGCTTGCGTTGCCCGCCATCGGGCGCGGCGAGGAAAGGAAGATCAGCAAAACCCTAACCGCCATGGACGAAGTAGCCGCCGGGATCGCCGCCCTCGCACCCAAGACGATACTTTTTATATCCCCGCACGCTACGGTGTACGGGGATTATTTTCATCTCGCTCCCGGGGAAGGGGCGTCAGGTGATTTTTCGCGCTTCGGGTTCGGCGATTTGAAGATGTCCGTGGAATACGATGTTGAAATGGCGGCCGAAATCGCACGGACCGCCGAAAAACACGGTATCCCCGCAGGCATAAAAGGCGAACGCGACCCGGCGTTAGATCATGGCGTGATGGTGCCGCTGTGGTACATCCGCCGGCGTTACGAGAACTTTAAGGTCGTGCGGATATCACCGTCAGGTATGCCACCCGAAGCGCATTACCAAATGGGGTGGTGTATCGCCGAAGCGGTCGGAAACGCTTACAAGAACGGGGACGCCCCCGTCGTTTTAATCGCAAGCGGCGATTTGTCCCATGCGCTCGCCGACCGCGGACCGTACGGCTACGCGCCCGAAGGACCCGCCTTCGATCAAATCCTTTGCGATGTATTTTCCGCGGGTGACTTCCAAGCCTTATTCGATAAGGCCGCGCCCATACGGGATAAAGCCGCCGAATGCGGCTTCGCCCCTTGCATAATGCTGGCGGGGTATTTCCATGGGACGGAAACCGAATCGCGGTTATATTCCTATGAAGGACCCTTTGGTGTGGGTTACGCGGTGGCGGGTGTGACAGGGGAACGTTGCGAAACGATCGCGCCAGACGCTTTTCCTTCCCCCGTTTCCCCTACCGCCCTAGCGCGCCACGCGTTGGAAAACCGCGTATTGGGCCGCCCCGCATCCCTCCCGCCGAATTTATCGCCCGAACTCACAGGTCGCCGAGCCGGGGCATTCGTTTCGTTGCACATGTACGGTAACCTGCGCGGCTGCATCGGTACCATCGCGCCCACCTGCGATAACCTTGCGCTGGAAATCATGCAAAACTCCGTATCCGCCGGCTTACGCGATACCCGCTTCAACCCGATTACCGCCGCAGAATTGCCGCACCTCACTTATAAGGTGGACGTACTTTCCGCGCCCGAGCCGATTTCCGCGCCGAATGAACTGGACGTACAACGTTACGGCGTAATCGTCACCAACGGGTATCGGCGCGGTTTGCTTTTACCCAACCTCGACGGCATCGACTCCGTTGAACAACAGATCATGATCGCCATGCAAAAAGCCGGCATTCACCCGTCGGAGCCGATCGAATTGGAACGCTTCGAAGTGGTCAGGTATGAATGATGGCGAAATCGGATTGACCCGCTGCCCGATTTGCCCGCACGCCTGCGCCATACCCGAAGGCGGGACGGGTTATTGCGGCATCCGCACGAACAAAGGCGGACGCATCCGATCCGAAACCTACGGCATCGTATCCGGCATCGCGCTTGACCCCATCGAAAAAAAGCCCTTGCGGCGGTACCGCGAGGGCTCGATGATTTTATCCGTCGGAGGGTATGGGTGTAATCTGCGTTGCCCGTTCTGCCAAAACAGCCATATCGCGGCTACCGCGGGGGTAGACCGCGAAGCGATTCGTGCCATGACGCCTGTTACGCCCGCCGAACTCACCGCGATGGCTGTCAAATATATACCCAAAGGCAACATCGGCGTCGCTTATACGTACAACGAACCGCTGATCAACTACGAATACCTCCTCGATTGCGCCAAGGCCGTACGTGAAGCGGGCCTAAAGAATGTACTCGTTACCAACGGCTTGATCAACCCCGAGCCGCTGGAGGTCTTGCTTCCCTACATCGATGCGATGAACATTGACCTTAAGGGGTTTACGGAGGATTTTTACAGTCGTATGGCGGGGCGCTCCGTTTCGGGCAATAAAAATTCCCCCGAAGGGGGAGCGTCTTTTCTTGATACGGTGAGGGATACGATTGCACGCGCGTATAACCGCTGCCATATCGAGGTCACGACATTAATCATTCCCGATGAAAACGAAACCCACATCGAACCCATCGCGCGATGGTTGTCCGAACGTTCGCCGGAGATTCCTTACCATATCTCCCGCTTTTTCCCGCGGCACCGTTATGCGGACAGGGAACCCACACCGCCGCAAACCATCCATACCCTCGCGCAGACCGCCCGCAAATACCTTAAGCATGTATACGCGGGTAACCTTTGATTCCCGATCAGGATTCCTTAGCCACGAAATCCGCGATCGCATCGATTACGACCGCGACCAATTCCCCCAGTTGCGGCACCAAATGGCTTGCGTCTTGTTCCTGTTTGGCAAGGACTTCCATTTCCCCCGAAAGTTTGGAAAGCGTGGGGAAACCCAAATTCCCCGATGTCCCTTTAATCGCGTGGGCGGCGAACACGATGCGTTCATGGTCCCCGGATTTGATCGCTTCCATTACCTCGTCCGCCATTTGCCGTACCTTAAACCGCCCGAGCATGGTAATGTAGAGCTTTTTGTTGTTCATTATCCGTTTAATACCCTCCGCCGCGTCGATGTGGGGCAGGTAGGCTTCGTAATTATCCATCATTCATCGGTCCCTTCCGATTCGTTTTCATTTTCCGCGTCCCGTTCCGAAGCGGCGTGGGCGGGATCATCGCTTTTCGCGTCGTTTTCACCCGTAACGGAATCAACGATCCCGTTCGCCCCATCCACGATCTTCGCCAGCGCCACGACGGTTGTCCCTTCGTCCATTTGAATCAACTTTACCCCTGAGGCGTACCGCCCCTGTACGCTGATATCCGCTATACGGATACGGATGATCACGCCTTCGGAGTTGATGAGCATCAGTTCATCGTTTTCGTTGTCCCGTCCGCAGGCGGTGATGCCCACCAGCGTCCCCGTGCGTTCGCCGGTCTTATATACGATGATACCCAAACCGCCCCGACTCTGCCCGCGGCAATCCGCCAAGAGCGTGCCCTTGCCGTACCCTTTGGAGGATACGAGTAAAACCTGCTCGTCGGCTACGGTCGCGCCTACTACGCGGTCACCCGTGCGCAGCTTGATGCCGCGGACGCCCGAAGCCGTACGCCCCATCGAACGTACCTGTTCCTCGGCGAAGCGTATGGCGCGTCCCCTTTCGGTGGCGATAAATATTTCGCGCTGACCGTCGGAACGTAATACCGCGATTAAACCGTCGTCCTCGCGTATCGTCAACGCCGTGAGGCCCGATTTATTGATATTCGCAAACGCGGAGAGGCGTGTACGCTTCACCACGCCGTTACGCGTCACCATAATCAGGTATTCGTCGTTTTCCGCGGTATGGGTCGAGATCGGGATCATGGCGGCGATCGTTTCGCCGCCGTTTAAGTTAAGCAAATTGACAAGTGCCATGCCGCGTGCGGTCCTTCCCGCGAGGGGTATCTCGAAGGCGCGCATACGGTACACGCGGCCGAAGTTGGTGAAGAATAATATTTGGTCGTGGGTGCTGGATACGAACAAATCCTTCACCCAGTCCTCCTCGCGGGTCTTTACGCCCACCACGCCGCGCCCGCCCCTGCCTTGGGCGCGATAGGTATCAAGGGGGAGGCGTTTGATGTAATTCAAATGCGAAAGGGTAACGACCGATTCCTCTTCGTCGATCAGGTCCGCGTCGAGGATTTCGCCCACGTCATGCAGGATGGCGGAGCGGCGTTCGTCCCCGAAGCGTTTTTGTACGGCGGTGATTTCCTCCGCGAAAACTTCCAACAGGCGATCGTCGCTGGCGAGGATATGGCGCAGCTCGGTGATTAGTGTCATAAGTTCGGCGTATTCTTTTTCGAGGCGGTCCTTTTCCAATCCCGTAAGAGCACGTAAGCGCATGTCCACGATGGCTTGTGCTTGGATATCTGTAAAGCCGAAACGTTCGATTAATTTTTCCTTGGCTTCGTTGGCGTCCGCGCTGGCGCGTATCAAGGCGATGATTTCGTCGATATGGTCGAGCGCTTTGAGTAAGCCTTCTAATATATGCGCGCGGCGTTCGGCTTTATCCAAGTCAAATTGCGTACGGCGCGTGATGACGTCTTTTTGATGGACGATGTAGTGCTCGATGAGTTCGGCGAGGTTCAATATCTTCGGCTCGTTATTCACGAGCGCGAGCATGGTGATGCCGTAGCTTTGCTGGAGAGAGGACATTTTATAGAGCTGGTTTAATATCACGTTGGCGTTGGCGTCGCGGCGCAGCTCGATGACGATGCGTACGCCCATGCGGTTGGATTCGTCGCGGATATCGGTGATGCCTTCAACTTTCCGTTCCTTTACGAGGTCGGCGATCTTTTTCACGAGCTCGGCTTTGTTCACCTGATACGGCACGGCGGTGACGCGGATTTGCTCGCGGCCGCTTGCGCCCGGCATGGGTTCGATCTCCACATCCGCACGCACCACCACGCGCCCGCGGCCCGTTTTATAAGCCTCGCGTACGTGCGCCGTACCCAGCACCGCGCCGCCCGTGGGGTAGTCGGGAGCCTTTACGATATCGATCAACGTCCCCAGCGACGTTTCCTTGCCCTCGCGCATGTCGGCCACGCGCGTCAGTATGGCGTCGATCACGTCTTTTAAGTTGTGCGGCGGGATATTTGTGGCCATACCCACGGCAATACCCGTGGAACCGTTGACCAGCAGATTCGGGAAACGCGCGGGCAATACGGACGGTTCCTGATACGAGCCGTCGTAGTTGTCCACGAAGTTGACCGTTTCCTTGTCGATATCCTGCAGCATTTCCATGGAAAGGCGCGTCAATTTCGCTTCGGTATAACGGTCGGCGGCGGGGTCGTCCCCGTCCATGGAGCCGAAGTTGCCGTGGCCGTCCACCAACGGATACCGAATCGAAAAATCCTGCGCCATACGCACCATCGCGTCGTAGATCGCCAGATTACCGTGGGGATGGTAATTACCCATCGTGTCGCCCACGATCTTGGCGGACTTACGGTACCCGCCGCCGGGGTTTAAGTTCAATTCCTTCATCGCATAGAGGATGCGGCGATGCACGGGCTTAAGCCCGTCGCGTACGTCGGGCAACGCGCGCGCGACGATAACGCTCATCGCATAAGCGATGAAGGACTCCTGCATTTCACGGGTTATGTCAACATTTTTAATACGGTCGGCCATGGTTGTCTCCTATAATGTATTGTTGGAAAGGCTTTCTCCTACACATCCAAATTCTTCGCCATCAGGGCGAATTCCTGTATAAATTCCCTTCTCGGCTCCACTTTTTCGCCCATAAGCTGCGCGAAGATCATGTCGGCGGCGTACGCGTCATCGAGGTTGACCTGCCGCAGGATGCGTTTTTCCGGGTCCATGGTGGTGTCCCATAATTGGTCGGCGTCCATTTCGCCCAATCCTTTGTAGCGTTGGATGGGTTTGATGCCCTCGCGCCCGATACGTTCCAGCACCGCAGCCAATTCCTCGTCGGAGAACGCGTAATATTCGTTCTTTCCCTTTTCCACGCGGAACAGCGGCGGCTGGGCAATGTAGATATTCCCTTCGGTGATCAAATCCTTCATAAAACGGTAAATAAACGTAAGCAGCAGCGTACGGATATGCGAACCGTCCACGTCGGCGTCCGTCATTAAGATAATTTTATGGTAACGCAGCTTCGAAATATCAAAGTCCTCATGAATGCCCGTCCCGACGGCGGTGATCATGTCCTTGATGATGGCGTTGGAAAATATCTGCTCGGGCCTTGCTTTTTCCACGTTTAATATCTTACCCCGCAGCGGGAGGATGGCTTGCGTCGTGGGTGTACGCGCTTGCTTGGCCGAGCCGCCCGCCGAATCGCCCTCCACGATGTAGAGTTCGCACAACGCAGGGTCTTTTTCGGAACAATCGGCCAGCTTGCCGGGCAGGCGTCCGCCTTCGAGGACGGTCTTACGTACTTTTTCACGCGCTTTGCGGGCGGCTTCCCTCGCGCGGGCGGCAAGGAGCGACTTCTCAACGATAATCTTACCGAAACCGGGATGCTCTTCCAAGAAAAACGCGAATTGCTCCGCCAATACACTTTCCACGGCGGTGCGCGCTTCGGAGTTGACCAGCTTACCCTTCGACTGCGAATCGAACTGCGGCTCCTCCATCTTGATCGAAAGCACGGCGGTTAACCCCTCGCGTACGTCGTCGCCGGAAAGGGGTTTGTCGGATTCCTTGATGAGGTTAAACTTGCGCGCGTAATCGTTGAGGGTCTTGGTGAGTGCGGCGCGGAAACCCGTGATATGCGTGCCGCCGTCGTGCGTGTTGATGTTATTGACGAAGGAATAGGTGCTTTCGAGGTAGCTGTCCGTATGCTGCATGGCCACTTCGACCAATACCTTTTCATATACCGCCGAGCAATAGAAGATTTCATCCGTAATCGGCGTCTTGTTTTTGTTGATATGCTCCACGAATTGGCTTATGCCGCCTTCGTAGCAATAGGTGCGTTGGCGGCGGGGTTCGCGCCGCTCGTCGTAGAGGTTGATCTTCAGCCCCTTCGTGAGGAAGGCCGTTTCTTGCAGGCGTTGCTTCATGGTATCGAAGTTAAATTCCAATACCTCGAATATCTCCGGGTCCGGCTTAAAGTGGACGAACGTACCCGTCTCCTCCGTATCGCCGACGACGGTTAAATCCGTGACGACGTGCCCGCGGGAAAGTTTTTGTTCATGGATCTTACCGCCGGTAAATACGCGTACGAGCAGCCATTCCGAAAGCGCGTTCACCACGGACGCGCCTACCCCATGCAAACCGCCGGATACCTTGTACCCGCCGTTGCCGAATTTGCCGCCCGCGTGTAATACCGTATACACGACCGTAACGGCGGGCAAGCCCGTTTGCGCCTGTATCCCCACGGGGATGCCGCGGCCGTTATCCCTTACGGAAACCGAGTTGTCGGCATGTACCGTAACGATGATCTCGTCGCACGCTTCCATGAGGGCCTCGTCCACGGCGTTATCCACGATCTCGTTGACGAGCTGGTGAAGGCCCTTTTCGTTGGTGCCTGATATATACATACCCGGACGGCGGCGTACGCCCTCCAGGCCTTCCAATACTTGGATATTCTCCGCTGAATAGTCGGACATGCCTTGTAAAACCCCTTTATTGTATAATTTCGCCATTTCTTATGCGTATGATTCGATGTTCGCTTTTAACCTTTGATAAAACGTCTTCCAAACCCGTACATGTCAATAACGTTTGCACGTCCTTTATTTGCGTTAACAAGAACTGTTGCCGTTGTCCGTCCAGTTCGCTGAACACATCGTCCAGCAGGAGGATCGGCGAAGTGTATGTGCGCCCCTTCATTAATTCGATTTCCGCCAGCTTAACCGATAACGCGGCCGTACGCTGCTGTCCCTGCGAACCGAACGAACGGGCGGAAATACCTTTTACCGCAAAAGACACGTCGTCGCGGTGTATGCCCGCGGACGTGGAACCCAGCGTTATGTCACGTTGGCGGTACTTGTCCAATACGGCACCGTAAAACGCGGGTGTAGGGAGCTCCCGTTCGTTTGAAGGCGAAGCCGCGATATCGGGTTTGTATTCCAGCGTCAAGGCTTCCTTACCCTGCGTGATCTCCGAATGGATCCCGTCCGCCAGCTCCGAAATCCTCGCGACGAACGCGTTCCGCGTTTTCATGATACGCAGGCCGTATCGCACCAGTTGTTCGTCCCATACGGACAGGCTTTCGATTTCGCTTTTATCCTTTTGCAACTGCTTAAGCAAATGATTCCTCTGCCGCAACGCGCGGTAATATTCGCGCAGGTCGCGGTAATATACCGGTGACAATTGGCATACCTCAATATCCATAAACCGCCGACGCTCCGCGGGGCCCGCCTTAATCAAGCGCAAATCCTCCGGCGAAAAGCTGACGACGGGTACCTTGCCGAACAATTCCCGCGTGTTTTTTACGGGAACACGGTCAACGGACAACGATTTTACGCACTTGCTCCCTTGTTGCTGAATATACGCATCGACCGTAAATTCCGAGCCGCCGTTAAACACGGCCCTAACGTGCGCCGCCTGCGTACCGATGGGGATCAATTCCTTATAATTCTCCCCCCGCAACGGCCGCCCGAGGGCGCAAAAATAAACGGCCTCCAAGAAATTCGTCTTACCTTGGGCATTGTCTCCGTACAGCACGTTGATACCGGGTGAAAGTTCCGCCTGTGGGATGCGAAGATTACGAAAAGCGTCCGCCAGCAGGTCTTTTATCCACACCTAAGCGGGGCCCCGCAGGGGTACGATGAGGTATTTTTGGTCATCCAGCCAATTCTCCGGGTAGCTTCCGTCTTCTCCGACTTCGTCGGGCAAACCGCGGACGGTGCACGCGCTCTTCGGCCCGGAAAATTTTATTACGACCCTTTCTTCTTCAATGACCCGAAGGGCATCAATGATATAACGCGGGTTAAAATAGATGGTCAAATCCTGCCCGTCGGTACCGCAGGGTATTTCGTCGTGGGCGTGGCCGCGTTCGGCGGTATGGGCGGTGACGGTCAGTTCGTCATCCTTTATCTCCATTTTGATGGGGATCAGCTTATTTTCGCCCGCTACGAGGAGTGCGCGTTCCAACGCGTTAAGGAGCTCCGCCCGCCCGATGGTCAGTACCGTATTAAAGTCTTCGTTGAATATCTGGTCGTAACGGATAAAATCACCGACCAGCAAACGCGAAACGAACGTAAAATCATGCGTGTCGAACACCACGCGGTTTTCGGTAAAATAAAACACCACTTCGGTTGAATCGTCGTTGGGCAGCACACGGCTCAATTCATGGAGCGCACGCGCGGGGATTACCGCCGAGTGGTTATGGTTCTCAAGCGTCGCGTACGGGAATTTATACGAACGGTACGAAATCCGGTGCATATCCACGCTCACGACTTGCAAAAGTCCCTTTTTTATCTCAAACAATTCACCCGTTAGGATCAGCTTGCTTTGGTCCATCGACACGGAGAATATCGTTTGCCTGATCATATCCCTCAATTCGGTAGCCGGAACCCTGTAGCGTACGCTTACGTGTTCGAGCTCCTTTTCGGGTATCAGCGGAAACTCCTCGCCCGGTAAGCCGAATATCTTCATCTTCGCGCGGCCGCAGGTAACCTCCGCCACGCCTTTGTCATCCACCTCTATGCAAATAAAATCACCCGGCATCTTGCGCACGATGTCCGTGAACAGCTTCGCGTTAAGCGCGATCATACCGGGTTTCTCCACGTCGGCTTCAAGCACCGCCGTGGTTATGCTCATTTCCAAATCATTGCCGCACAACGTAAGCCCTTTGTCCGTACGGGTATATAGCAGCACGCATTCCAAAATCGGTTTGGTTGTACGCGCGCTTACGGCACGCCCCACCAAGTTCAACCCTTCCAGCAATATCCCTTTGTCGCAATTGAGCTTCATAATTTCCCCTTTCCGACTCAACGATGGTTTTATATACATAATTATATTTAAAGCAGTAGCAGTAATAGGGGCTGTGGATTGGTGGAAAAGTGCCTCCAAGCCATATATATCATACCTTTACCCTGTTGAAGAAGCTGTCGAAAACACAGGGACAACCATTCAAAATATCCACACATTCCACATGGTTTATTATACCTTAAATTTATCCACATTTCATCTGTTTTCGTCCACATATATTTCAACAGTTTTTCCACAGGTTTTTGTAGGTTGCTTGTAAACTCCTCGCGGGCGGAACAGCGCGGCGCGGGTTGCTTTGTTATATGTTTCCCGCTGTGTATCGGGCGCTTGGAAGGTAGTGGGTTCACTTTCACTTGAAGGCGAAGTCGCGAAAGTGAACCCACTACCCTCCAAGCGACGAAGCGTAACGTGCCCTCGATAGGCCCGCGCCGTTCCGCCCGCGAGGTTGCACGGAAGACGGGAGGAAAGACGCCGAGGACTGTGATAATAATAAAAAATGCGATATTTCCGGGTTTTTTGATAATAACGGTAAAAGTTTTTTATTCGCCTGATAATAACGAGGGTATGTCATCTTCACCGCCGGGGCGAGGGTGTTCTCCCGTTAATGCCTTGGGTGGTAAGAGAGGGGGTTCCGCTGAGCGACTTCGCCTTCAAGTGAAGCGGAACCCCCTCTCTTATCACCCATCCGTGAGCCTTGGCGGAGCACCCTCCCCCCGGCGTTCGTACACATAGCGGGCACTACTCCCCTTTTATCGTCTTTTCCAATTCAGCGATAACTTCACGCAATCTTTCATCATATTCGAGTTCCGCGGCTATTTTTTCGCAGGAATGGATGACGGTTGTGTGGTCGCGGCCGCCGAATTGCTTGCCTACGTCGGGCAGGGATACTTCCATCAGCTTGCGGCACAGGTACATGGCTATTTGGCGGGGGAAGACGATATTTTGGGTACGGCGGCGGCTGTTTAGTTCTTCCGGGGTGAGGTTGAAGTGGGTGGATACGATTTTTTGGATATAGGGGACGGTGATTTCCGGCGGGATGTGGCCTTTTAGCTGGTCTTTGAGGGCGGTTTCGGCCAATTGGAGGGAAATGGGGACGTTGGAAAGGCGGGCATAGGCGGTGATTTTATTGAGCGCGCCTTCCAGATCGCGGATATTGGATACGACGTTACGCAGGATAAATTCCTTGACGACGGCGGGGATGTCCAGGTTTTCGCGGCGTAGTTTTTTTTCGAGGATTGCGGCGCGGGTTTCGTAGTCGGGCATGGTGATATCGACTTGAAGCCCCATGGAGAAACGTGAGGTCAGGCGGTCCTCGAGCCCGGCGAGTTTGTTTGGGGGCAGGTCGCTGGTGATGACGATTTGCTTGTTGTTGTTATAGATATCGTTGAAGGTATGGAACATTTCCTCTTGGGTGGATTCCTTACCTTCCAGGAATTGTACGTCGTCTATCAGGAACAGGTCGCAGTCGCGGTATTTGTATTTGAATTGCAACGCGGTTTGCTCCCTCAGGGCGGTGATGAACTCGTTGGTGAATGTTTCCGACGAAACGTAACGTACCTTCATGTCGGGGAAGTTTTCGCTTACTTGGTTCCCGATGGAGTGGATGAGGTGCGTCTTGCCCAAGCCTACGCCGCCGTACAGGAATAAGGGGTTGTACCCCTCCGCGCCGGGTGTTTCGGACACGGCTTTGGCCGCGGCGAAGGCCAGTTGGTTGCATTTTCCCTCCACGAAGGTTTCGAAGATATAGCGGGACGATAGGTTCGTCTTGTTATAGTTATCGTTCCTCTTACGGGCGGGGCCGGATTCGGAGAGGTCCTCGGGTGAAATGATGCGTACCTCCAAGGCGTCGAAGCCGACATCCGCCGCTTCGCAGAGGCAACGGGTGATATCGAATAAATACCGTTTAACGATCGACGGTTTTTGGAAGTCGTTGGGGGTCTTGAGGAAGACGACCCCGTTATCGTACGCATGGGGCGTAAGCGTCTTGATAACGGTCGTATAGGTAGCTTCGGTGACGACGTCACGCAACAGGTTCGCCGCTTTTGCCCAAATCGTGCCCAGATCCATAAGAAACCTCGCTTTTCGATTTATCCACAGCGCTTTCCACAGGCTGTTGATAAATAGCCGTTTATGTAGGCTTGTACCCGTTGATTATAGCAAAAAAAAGCGGCGATTTCCACAGGCCGTAAACAGGTTTTACCGCGGTTTCCACAACGGCTCCACAGGCAGTTAACAGAATAATCAACACATATGATACAATCCTTATATGGACAACATACAAAGCTCGCACCAACTCGAAGGCACGGTGGAAAACGTCATATACCATTCGGAGGACAGCGGCTTTTCGGTGTTCGTGTTGCGTATGGAAAACGATGAACCGCAGCTCGACCTTACGCAATACATGGGCGAGGAAGAAGGCTGCATCACCTGCACGGGTTTCTTCCCGAATTTGTATGAGGGGGAACGTTTACATATCGGCGGGCGGTTTACCAACCACCCGCGTTACGGCTGGCAGATACAAGTGGCGCACGCGCGGCGGCTCGCGCCCACCGGATTGTCCGCCATCGAAAAATATTTGGCAAGCGGCGTAATCAAGGGTATCGGGGAACGTACGGCCAAGCGTATCGTGGCACGTTTTGGCGCGGATACGTTCGACGTCATCGCCAACGAACCGGAGCGCATTTCATCGCTCAGGGGTATTTCGCTTAAGATGGCGTTAAAATTCTCCGAGGCGTTCCACGCGCAAAGCGACCAGCGGCAAGCGATATTATTCCTGCAGGAATACGGTATATCCCCAAACATGGCGATGCGCATCTATAAAAAATACAAGGACGAAACCGTCGAGCTCGTACGTACCAACCCTTTCCGCTTGGCGGACGATATCGACGGTATCGGGTTTAAGACCGCGGACGCCATCGCACGCCGTTTGGGTTGCGAGCCGCACGCGCCGGAGCGTATATCCGCCGGCGTACGTTTCCTTTTGTGGGAGGCGTCCAACGAGGGGCATACTTACCTGCCGCAATCGGAGCTCCTTCGGTTAACCCGCGAATTGTTGGGCGTGGACGCGTCCCTTATCGAGAACGAATTTACCCGTATGCAAATGGACCGTTTTATCGTGCGCGAAATCCCTCCCGACGCGGGGGAGCCGCTCGTTTTTGTCAGCGCGCTTTTTTATGCGGAGGGGGGCGTTGCGCGCCAATTGATGTCGCTCGCGGCGGCGCACGGGGAATGTTTCGACATGGAAGAAAACAGCTTGCACCGGGAATCGGCGCAGGTGGGTGATATCTCCCTTTCGTTGGGGCAGGCAAAAGCGATTGAAGCCGCCATGACGCAAGGCGTGCTCGTCATCACCGGCGGGCCGGGTACGGGCAAAACAACGGTAATCAATACATTAATCGGGATGTTGGAAAAATCGGGGCAGACGGTAATCCTCGCCGCACCCACGGGCCGCGCCGCCAAGCGTATGACCGAGGCGACGGGGCGGGAAGCGAGGACGATCCACCGCATGTTGGAAGTTTCGTTTATCTCGCCCGATTCACGCCGTATGGTGTTTAATAAAAACGACGAAAACCCGTTGGAGTGCGATGTCCTGATCGTGGACGAGGCGTCCATGATGGACATCCTGCTAATGTCCAACCTGTTAAAAGCCGTGGCTGTGGGTACGCGGCTTATTTTGGTGGGTGACGTGGACCAATTACCCAGCGTGGGCCCGGGCAACGTATTAAAGGATGTTATCAACAGCGGTTCGGTCGAGGTCGTACGCCTAACGGAAATCTTCCGCCAAGCGCAGGAAAGCGCGATCATCATGAACGCCCACCGCATCAACCAAGGCCAATACCCTGAAATCAACCAAAGGGAAAAGGATTTCTTCTTCGTCAAGCGCAACCGCCCGGAGGATGTGGCCGAAACGCTCCTCGACCTCGTAACCAACCGCTTACCCGCGTTCATGAAGCTGGATATAAAAAACGACATCCAAATCCTCACCCCCATGCGCAAGACTCCGCTGGGCGTACAGCGATTAAATATATTGTTACAAGCCCGTTTAAACCCGCCCGCACCCCATAAAAAAGAACGCGAATCCGGCACGACGATTTTCCGCGAAGGCGATAAGGTGATGCAAATCCGCAACAACTACGACGCCGCGTGGGAACAAATCGCTTACGATACCCCCATAACACGACGGGGAACGGGGGGGATGCCGCAGGGGGCATCGCTTCCCGCGGGGGCGACTTTCACAGAGCCCCAAGGGAAGCGATCCCCCGAAAGGCTAATCCCCTCCGCTCCCCCCCGCGTTATCGACCGCGGCGTCGGCATTTATAACGGCGATATGGGTGTGATCACCGAAATCGACGAGGACGCGGGTTGCATGACCGTGTTGTTTGACGATAACCGCCGCGTGGAATATGAATTTTCGCAGCTGGACGACCTCGAGCTCGCTTACGCCGTGACGGTGCATAAATCGCAGGGCAGCGAATACAAGGTCGTCGTTATCCCTATCTTCGGCGGGCCGCCCATGCTGCTTTCGCGTAACCTTTTATATACCGCCGTTACCCGCGCGCGTGAGTTGGCCGTCCTTGTGGGTTTGCCCGAAACCATGCACCGCATGGTGGACAACGATAAAGTGATGGCACGACACACCGCGTTGGCGCGGCGGCTGCGCGAGCTGTATGAAATACGGATGACATGAACTTCCTCGATTGGTTTTATCCGCCCGCGTGTATGGGTTGCCGTACGTTGCTCCCGCTCAGCGACAAGCGTCGTTGCGCCGTATGGTTGTGTACGGAATGCGAAGCGTTGATCGAACCGTCGGAAGGTGGGCTTCAGGCCCATGCGGCCCGATATCCGAAAACGGTTCACTTTACGCAAAACGATTCCGCCTTTGCGTATGACGGGATATTGCGCGACATCATCCGCGACGTAAAATTCCGCAACAAAAAAAACCACGCCCGTGCGCTTGGCCGTTTATGGGCGGATATATTGAAGAAAAGGATTTCGTTTACCGATGTGACCCTCGTCCCGGTCCCCCTGCACCCCAAGAAGGAACGCGGCCGCGGCTTTAATCAAGCGGAGATATTGGCGCGGGAATTATCAAAGGGTTTGAATCTCCCCGTACAAAATACCTTGATCCGCGTAACCGACACACTACCCCAAGCCGGATTGCCTCCCGCGCAAAGGATTGAAAATGTTGCTGATGCATTTCGTATCGCGCCGCGTTATAATATAAGGGGTAAATCGTATATCATGGTAGATGATATCTTCACCACGGGCGCGAGCTTAAACGAATGCGCCCGCACGTTGCTGGACGGCGGCGCGCGCGAGGTGGCGTGCCTGACGCTGAGCGTTTCATTAAAGAAGGAGGATGGGGTATGAACGAACAAAAATATACCGGTCCCGAACGCAGGAGCCGGCCGGATTGGATGGTCAAAGGGGCGACGGTACTTAACGTGATCGCGTGGTTATTGACGTCCGTATCGCTTTTGGCCATCGACATCGCCTCCCCCAACCTGGATAATATGTTCACCCATTACTTCGATACCGTCGAACGCAGCGTGTGGGACGAGTTTTGGATATTGATGGCGTATATCCTGTTGGTTTTGTCGGTGGTGGCCTGTTTGACGTCATTTATTTTCCACATCATGCGAAAGCGCAGGAAAACCGATAAACTGAGGAAATCCATCGTTATTATCGGTGCGTTGACACTGATAGGGTTCGCCTTGTTTATTTACCGCTTCGGGTTCCAACTTTTTTAACCGAAAGGCTAATATTATACGTTTTGCCTGACGATAATAAGTTAGAAGCAATAGAATGCGTTTATTTGCTTTGAAAGCAGGGATGGCTATGGACATGAGGATTTCAGGCGCGTACGGTGTTTACAAGGCGCAGCCCGTACAAAAGACGTCCGCGAGCACATACGTGAAGGGCGCGGCCAAGACGGGTTCCGTCGACAGCGTTTCCTTCAGCGCGGTGGCGAATGAGCTTAACGTTGCGCGAAAGGCGTTGAGGGAGATACCTGACGTACGCGAGGCACGCGTCGTCGAGCTTCGGGAGCAATTGAATTCGGGTACGTATCAAGTCAGCGCTTCCGATATCGCCGCGAGGATCTTCGGCGTAGCCTCGGATAAATAACGTATAAGCGGGATTGCAGGGAAGCGTTCCGCACATATACAAGGAAAGTACAAACACAAGGATGTTATCCAAACTCTTCCGCTCCGGCAGCCCCGGAGGGGGGGAGTTTTTTGTTCCAAAAATTAAAGGCATAAAAAGGTAGGAAACACATGGCCGGGATGATAAACCAACTGATCGATATCTTGGGCGAACAAGCAAACCGTTGCGAGGAGCTTTTGGGCCTCGCGAAGGAAAAAAAGGATGTCATCGTCAAAAATGACGTGGAGGAGCTCCAAAAGATCACCGGCCTCGAGAATATGGTCATCAGCCAAAATAACCGGCTGGAAAAACAACGCATCGCGCTGGCCGCCGATATCGCCGAAGTATTGGGTAAGCGGGGACAGGTACTTGACATCGCCGCCCTGATCGAATGCATGGAGGGCCAACCCCAACAGCAACCCCTGCGCGAAGCGGGTAATCGCCTGCGCACCGTCATCAACGCGCTGAAGGAAGCCAATGACCTGAACAACACGCTGATACAAAACGCGATTGACTACGTGGAATATTCGCTCAACGTTATCCGTACTTCGGATAAGCTAACCGGGCCGGAATACCCGGACAACATCAAAGGGGACGCATACGGCTTGTTCGACGCCAAAAATTAAGAATTCTTTACATAAGCGGGAAAGGAGGGGGAACGCTGCATGGGTTTTTCGGGTTTGAGTATCGCGACCAGCGGCTTGCGTAACGCACACGCCAACTTGGGTGTAACCGGCCACAATATGGCCAACGCCGAGATACGGGGCTTTTCGCGCCAGCGTATCGTGCAGAAGGAATCTTTTGTGTGGGACCGCGGCGTAGCCCTCAACGGCGACCGTATGATTGTGGGTATGGGCGTGGACCGCAACGCCGTGCAACAGCTCCGTAACGAATTTTTGGACTTTACATACCGTACCCAAGTGGGGCGATTGGGTTTCTATTCCACCCTAGCTGCCGCCGGGCGCGAAATCGAAAATATGCTGGGCGAACTGCACGGCGCGTACAACTTCCAAGGCGTGGTCAACGAGATGTGGTTCGCCATACAAGAGCTTTCACGCCATCCCGACGGCTTCGCCACGCGGCAGCAGCTCCTTGCCACGGCGACCTCGTTTATAAATAAAGCCCGCGAAGTCTATTTGGGTTTGGTGGAGGAACAACATAACCTCAACCACCAAGTCATCCAAACCGTAAACGATATCAATACCCTCGTAGGCGAGGTAAACCGTTTAAACGATTTGATACGGCGCAGCGAAATGGCGGGCGACAACGCCAACGACTTCCGTGACCAGCGTAATCTGATCTTAGATCAATTGGCCGAGCTTATCCCCATCGACGTGCGCGTGGATTCCCAAGGCAATTATAATATCCTCACCCAAGGGCACGAATTATTAAACGGCGGCAACCAATCGCTGATCGGCTTACGTTTCGCCTCCGCCGAATTTAACTTCGTTATCCCCGTGCTGGGTACGGAAGGGCAAACCATCGGCGCCGATACCCCACCCGACCAATTCATCAACTTTATGCATTTGCGCCCGATGGACAACGCCAACGGCAACGACTTCGGCAAGTTAAACGCTTTATTGTTGGCGCGCGGTATGGCCCCCGCGAATTATATGAGCAGTGAATGGCCGCCGCCGTTGGAACGCTTGGCGGCGATGGGGGAAACGTTGGCCAACGCATGGGCCGATGTGGATGGGAGCTTAGTGGACGCGGTAACGTTGGCGGCCGCTTTCCCACCCGGCGACTTCCTGCGGGACGCCTTCGAAGCCGCACAAGCAAACCCGGACGACCCCGCCTTATGGATCGCTTTTAACGACGCCGTTGCGGCATTTATGGAAGACCCCGCAAATAACGACCCGCCAACTCCGCAATATATCGCGTTACAAAACGCCGTTTCCGATATCGGTCCCCTGTGGGCACGCATCCAATCCGCCCAAAGCCGTTACCAACTTTTTGAAGCCCACCTCGCCGAAAACCTTGAAGCCGAAGAATTTAATTACCAACTCCATCTTTGGAGCGTCCAATACGGTATGATCCCCCGCGTACAGCAAAACCTGGACGGCATCTCCAACGCCATGGTCACCATGCTCAACGATGCGCTGACCGGACGGCTGCGTGAAGTAAACCCGACGTACAACCCCGAAGACCCGTCCAACCCGCTCCCCGGCCATCCCAACTACGAACTGTTGGGCGGCGGGCGCTACCGTTTTGTGTTCGCTTGCACCGACGATACCCGCCCCGGTTATCCGCACAATTATGCGCAACCGTGGAACCTGAACAGCGAGCAGGGCGGCGTACCGTTGTTTATCCGCCGTTACGCCTACGGCGACATACCGGTAAACCCGGCCGATATCAATTCCCTTTATTCGATTGAAAACCTGATGATCAATCCCGCTTTGTTGCAACCGGGCGGGCATAACCTGCTCGCTTTGTCCCTGGACCGTGACACGGTAAACGATACGCGTGTGTTGGAAGCCTTACAAAACGCATGGCGCGCCAACGCGGGGCCCTACACCGTGGAAATCGGCGGCAGCCAACACCGCGTGCAAGACGCGTACATCCGCTTGGTGGGGCAGATCGCCACCGATGTCAGCGAGGCGATGGGTTACGTGGAGGCGCAACGCGTCCAAGTGATCCAAGCGGACAACCAACGGATGGCGATCAAGGGCGTTTCCATGGACGAGGAGCTGGCCGCGATGCTGCGCTTCCAATACGCGTTCCAAGCGGCGTCGAGGGTCATCAACGTAATCGACTCCATGATAGACGTGATCATACGTATCGGCCGCGCTTAAAATTATTATATTCCGTTAGGGGGTTCGCGATATGCGCTCCGCATTTTTTCCGTTTCATGTAGCCGTGTCGGGGTTGCACGCAGCCCGCGCCAATATGAACGTCGTCGGTCACAACATCGCCAACGCCGAGATTCCCGGCTTCTCGCGCCAGCAAACCGTACAGCAAGCGGCGCTCCCGTTGCATTTGCGCGACGGACGCGGTATGTACGGTACGGGCGCGAATACGACCGCCATAATCCAAAACCGCAATAAATTCTTGGATATGAAGTTTTGGCACCAACGCGCCATCCTGGGCGAACACACCACAAAGACAACCCACCTTTCTTTCGTCGAAACCGTATTCAACAACCTGCCGGGTGCGGGCGTATTAAGCTCCTTCGAGGATTTCTTCGGGCGGATGCGTGACCTACACGGCCACGCGCCCGCCGCCACCTTCCGCACCAACGTGATCACGGGGGCGGATGCCCTCGCCGAAATGGTGCGCCACAACGCACTGGCCTTGCAACGCCAGCAAATCGACATCAACCGCGAACTGGCGGACGTGGTGACGATCATCAACAGCTTGGGTTCGCAGATCGCATCCATCAACCGCCAAATCGCCGACTTCGAACGCGACGGCTCAAACGCAAACGACCTGCGTGACCGCAGGAACCTATTGATCGACGAGCTTTCGCAATACGTAAACGTGGACGTGATCGAACGCGATTTCTCCACTTCCGAATCCCCCAACGACCGCCGAACGACGGTACGCATCAACGGTTACGACTTCGTGCGGCACGACCAATTCACCGGGCTCGAGCTGGTACCGCGCCAATCGGGTCAACGCCGCAACGAAATGGACGTGGACGGCTTGTACGACTTGGCTTTTTCGGGCGGGCAGGGTTCCTTTGATATTTACAACCATGCCTTGCGGGGGGTATTGCGTGGTTTGGTCGATTTACGGGACGGCAACAATTCGGTCACTACCATGCCGACCGTGGCGATATGGCCCCCGGGCTTCCATACGAACGCGCCGGATTTATGGACGGGGCAATGGCCCGCGCCGACATCCACCGACTTCCCACCCACTGTGTTCGCCGCCACCGACGCCGAAAGGGCCGAAGCCATCGCGCGCTTTAACCCAAATGACCCCGCGACGTGGCCTGTCAGTACCCAGCGCGAGCAATTCGGCGGCGTAACGAGCAATTACAAGGGTATCCCCTTTTATATGAACCAACTCAACCACTTGGTACGGACCTTCGCGCGCGGCATCAACGAGGGTTTGGACGCGCAGTTCCGCCAAATCCCCGGCGCGACGGGGCACATCAACGGCTTTGACATCAACGGCGAAAACCGTTCGGCTTTGTTGTTCACCTACACGCGGGAAAGCGACGCGCTAACGGCGACCGCGGGCGTGGGCGGCAACACCAACCGACTGCCGCTGTACCGTACGCCCGCGGGCAACCTCGTGACCGATAATGCAAGCGGGCTCAACACCCGCGTCGAGGATGCGCTGGGTGTCCCCGTATACGTGATGGATCTGAGCGGCATGAACGCCCTTAACTTCACCGTCAACCCCGAACTGGTACACAACAATTCCCTACTGGCCACATCAAACCATCCCGACCAAGGGGAATCGAACAATCAAGTCATCCAAGGCTTCAGCTTGGTGGGGACGTTCCCGCACCTCTTCCGCGAAGGGCGGCTGGAGGATTTTATCATCGCGATCAGCGACCACTTGGCCATCGATACCAACCAAGCGCTCAACTTCGCCTTGAGCTTCGATGAAATCACCATGCAAACGCACAACCAACGATTGTCCGTCAAGGGCGTGGACATCAACGAGGAAATGATGGACCTCGTACGTTTTAACGCGATGTTCCAAGCGGCGTCGAAACTGATCAACGTAATCGATACGGTTTACGACACCCTAATCAACCGATTGGGTTCGTTCTAGGAGGTATTTATGCGCGTAACCAACTCAATGATCTACGGGAACTCGCTTAATAATATTTGGCGCAACGTAAAGCACATCAATGGCCTTGCGCAGCAAATCGAGACGACGAAACGTATACAGCGCCCTTCCGACGACCCGATATTGGCGG
Organism: Defluviitaleaceae bacterium; assembly: GCA_009779755.1. Classification (GTDB taxonomy): domain Bacteria; phylum Bacillota; class Clostridia; order Lachnospirales; family WQUN01; genus WQRX01. Next base: position 26,794 of record WRDO01000013.1, read on the forward strand.
CACGGGCGATGCGCTACCGCACGATTCTGTCGGAGACGGAGCAGTTCCTGTCCAACGCAAACAGCGGTATGGCATGGATGGATGCAAGTGAAGCGGCTTTTATGAACCTGTTAAACGAAAACGACGCGGCCTTGCAGGAAATCAACCGCCGTTTGGTCGCCGCGTCGAGCGGCACGCACGAATTGGCCGACCGCTTGGCCATGGTGAAGGAAATGCGTGAATTCTTCGATCAGATTTCGTTGGAAATGAACCAAACGTACATGGGGCGTTTCGTTTTCTCCGGTTTCTACACCAACCAGCCGCCGATATTAAATACGGACATGACCGACCGCAGCTTCGTGATTACCCAACAAATCGGCAGGAACCAAATCCAACAGGTGCGTTCCTTCCAAAATATGCCGCCCGACGGCCGTCTGCCCGAAGTGTATACCTTTAACGTCATCAACCTGCCGTATCGGGGCGTGGATTCGGATGCGTTGGAAATCCCGGGCTTTACCGTCATACGGCGAAGCATCCACGACGAGGATGCCTACACGCCGACGGCGACGGACGAATCGACGGGACTCCCCGTCATCCACTTCATCCCCGAAACGGGCGAGCTGATCATGCACGCGGATACCGCCGAAGGTTTCCCGCGGAGCCTTGACATCCAATACCGCGTGGACAACCCCAAAAAAGGCGAACCGAACCCCATCGTATACTTCCATACAAGGGAAGTGGGATGGAACAACACCCACGATAACGGCGACGGTACCTTTGGCGCGTGGCTCCCGTTGGAACCCGTTTCCACCCATACGTACAATACCGACGGTCACCAAATCCGTATAGAAATGGCCCCGTCGAACCATATAACGATCAATTCATTGGCTAAGGAAATTTTTACGCCCGCGATGTACGCGGATTTGCTTGCGCTTTTCGAGTTTGTGGAGAACCTGCCGGTCAGCGACCCGCGCGCCGTGGAGGCTTATTTTAAGGACTTGGGTTATGTCGGGCAAAACCTGACCGACGAAGTAAACAAATTTATGTCCGACGAGGCTGCCCGTGTGCAGGACGTACTGCACACCCGTTTTTATCATATGCTGGGCGTATTTTCGCGGCATAAGGACATCGTGCAGCGGGAGCATACGAGTTTGGGATCACGCATGAACCGGATCGAAATGATCTCCGTACGCTTGGAGGAAGAGGAAATCAACTACACGGCGTTGCTTTCCGCCAACGAGGACACGCAATTGCAGGAAGCCATCATGCGCTTAAACGCGGGTGAAGCGGCCTTTAACGCCGCACTGCGGGCGAACGCGATGATCGTGCAGTTATCGCTGGTAAACTTTTTGAGGTAGGTGAACGGTCATGACAAGATTAACGACATCAATGATGAACAATACGACGCTGATGCACATCAACCGCAATATGCGTAATTTAGACACGATTATCCGCCAGTTGGAAACGACCAAGAAGGTGAGCCGCCCGTCGGACAATCCGCTGGTCGCCAGCCGCGCGCTTAAGTTCCGCTCAAGCGTAACGGAGATCCAACAGTTCCGCCGTAACGTGGAGTTCGGCCAATCATGGATGGACGTGACCGAATCGTCCTTTATCAATATCATGGACAACCAATTACAGGAAATCCGCCAACTGCTGGTGGCGGGCGCGAACGGTACGTACAACATCGACAACAAGACGACGATGATCGCGCAGATACGCGAGCTGACGGATCATATCGCCACGTTGGAAATGAACCAAACCTACGCGGGGCGTTACGTGTTTTCGGGTTTCCGTACCGACGAGCCGCCCGTGTTTAACGCGCAGAACAACAGGCGTTTCGTCATTACCCAGCATTTTAACCTGTCGGACGTGGACAGGACTTCTTCCTTCCAACGATTGGGGCCGGATGCCGCCACGAGTTTACCCGTAGCGCACAAGGTCAACGTGGTGCGCCTTGCGTACCGCAACCCCGATACCGTACCCGTGGTGCCGGGCTTCCATGTCGTGCCGAAGAGTATCAACGACGCGGACGCGTACCTGCCCCCCGCGACGGACGAAGCGACGGGCCTGCCCGTACTTCACTTCATCCCCGAAACGGGCGAATTGGCGATGCACGATGATATCGCCGCCGTATTCCCACGGGAAGGGATCGCCGTCACGTTCGAAAAGGCGGGATTTTCGCGCGGGGAGTTAAACCCTGCCGTGTACTTCACCTCCCGCGAAATCGTCAACGAAACGCCCGAAAGGCCCGACGCCGACCGCGTATACCAAATCACGCAATATTTTTCACGTATGGCGGGTACGGCGGTGACCGTCGGGGCCAACGATTACTTCGAATTCGAATTGGCGTATGACGCGTCCTTCCTAAACCCGAACGACCCCGAGGCGTTGCGCCCCGTATTACCTCCCGGCGCGGTTATCGAACCCCCCGCCGCGGCGGGCGACCCGTATACCGTACGCATCCCTGCGGCCTTCTTTGACCATAACAGAAACGTATCGGTTTCATACAACGTAGTCATCGACCATGTGCCCGCCGACCTTACCGGGCTCGACCCCAACGACCCCGCAGACGCCGATGACATTGCCGCGGCGATCGCCGCCGCAAACGCCGCCACGCTGGCGCTAACCGCCGACATCAAAACCGACCTGCGCGTGCAGGGTGTTATGCTTATGCGCGCGTCCGAACCGGGCGTCATCCCCCTCGTACCGATACCCATCGACCAAGCCGAACGCAACCGTTCCTTTGACATGCGCGACCAACGCATGACCGTCGAAGCCGCTTCGCATACGCACGTACCCATCAACGCGCTCGCCAAGGACGTATTTACTGCGGAAATGTTCTCCGATTTGCGGCGGTTCATCGAATTCGCCGAGGGATTGGTTATTTCCGACGAAACGGAATTAAAGCGGCGCCTCGCCGCGCCCCCGCACAACCATACCGACCCGGAATTAAGCGACATCGCCTCGCGGCAGCTTATCGACGAGCGTGCGATCGCCAACGATGCGCTTTTTACCCACTTCAACAACATGCTTTTCCTCATCGACCGCCACGCCGACCAAGTCACCCGTGAGCACACCCAACTGGGCGCGCGGATGCAACGCTTGCAAATGCTAAGCAATCGCTTGGAACAGGACGAAGTAAGTTATGAACGCCTGACGAGTGACAATGAAGATACCGACATGTACCGCGCCGTTATGCTGCGCATGAACGCGGAGGCGGCGTTCCAAGCCTCGCTCCGCGCGAACTCGGGCGTCATACAGATGACGCTGGCGAACTTCATTGGATAAGGCTTTAACGGATTAAAACATAAAACCACCTATAAGAAAGAAGGATGTATTATGCAAGTAGTGGAGACTAAGCATTTCGGTAAGTTGGAGTATGACCCCGCGGAAGCGCTTACCTTCCCTTCGGGTCTGCCGGGCTACCCCGAGGATAAGCGTTTCCTGCTGTTGGATATGGAGGAAACGAACAACACCTTCTTTTGGCTGCAGAGCCTTGACGACGGTGACGTATGCTTCCCCATGATGGATGTGTACAAGGCAATCCCCGATTACGACCCGTGCGTGGACCCCGAAGAATTAAACGACTTGGGTCCTATCAAGGGCGCGACGTTGGAAATTTACAATATCACCGTCATCCCCGAGGAAGTGGCCCAAACCCGCGTAAACCTGCGTGCGCCCGTCATCATCAACCGTGCGGCGCACATCGGTAAGCAGGTAATTTGCGCCAACGAGGATTATTCCATCCGCTACTACGTGATGGAAGACCTAAAGCGTATCAACACGCAAGAGGTCGCATAATGCTCGCCCTTACACGAAAGAAATCGGAATCCATCATGATCGGCGACCAAGTGGAAGTGGTCGTGCTCGGCGTGAGCGGGGAGCAGGTGCGCTTAGGCATCATCGCACCCAAGCAGGTAACCGTACACCGCAAGGAAGTGTATGAACAAATACGCGACGAAAATAAAGAAGCCACCCACAGCGTGCAAGCGGCTTCGTTACGGGATTTCATCAAGAGCTAGACGATCGGAAAACCGTTAATGATGATTCATGTATCCATGTAAATCCAATGATAGTTGGTATGTGCTGTCTTCTATCCGTTTTTGGGCGATTGAGGCAAAGGTTTCGTTTATTTCTATACCGATATAATGGCAGTTAAGGTTTTTAGCTGCCAGGCAAGTCGTTCCGGAACCGGAGAACGGGTCAATAATAATTGACCCTTCTTGTGTTACGAGGGATATGAGGCATTCCATTAACTTCAAAGGTTTTTGCGCAACGTGTAACCCATGATCATTTTTATCATAACCTACTGATAAAATATTTGAATTCACCGTATTTCCGGAAGGTGAACCATGAGTGCTGTATATTGGGAGGGCGTTCTCATTCCAAGCCCCGACGCTATATTTTATTACGTTGTCCGCCAACGTCCCGCCTGTTGTGTAAGGTTTTTGAAACCATAAAATAGGTTCAAACAACGGGCGTAGGTTCGCGACGCGCCAGCCTTCCCAATCGTTTGCATGCTTACCGTCGCCGCGGCGTTTGTATATTTCCGAAATCCGCTGCGCGCGGTGCGGTGCGGAGGCTTTTTCCCACGCTAGCATATCCTTAAACGTAAAACCCGCGTCTTCAAGAGCGGTAATACACCTGTGCGCGAAGCGCCGTCCGGCAAAAACGAGAGCGGACGCTCCCGGTTTTAATACCCTAAGCCAATCCGCTGCCCAAGACGAACACCATTCCTGATATTCCATAGGTATTTTCTTGTCAGCGCTGCTCCAACCGTTGAGGGGTTTTCCGCGGCGTTTGAATAACGCGCCGCCGCTGGTTTGAGCGGCGGAAGACCCCCCCAAAGCGGAATTCGTGTTATTATGCAATATATCCCAATCACCATAACATATTCCGTATGGGATATCGGATATAATGGCATGGGCAAATTCATCAGGCAGCGTTTTCAATAATTCAACGGAATTTCCGCAAACGATGCTATCCAATTCAACCACGGCTGATACCTTTTATGAAGGAATCGATTTGCCGGATTTTCTCATCGATTTTTTTAGCCTTTATTAATTCCGATATCGCTTTTTCACGTGTATAGGCCTTTATTTCTTTACGTTCGCTTTTCCAATAATCCTTTTCTTCCTTACCCCTTTTCGTAATGCTTTGAATGTATGTTGATAATGCCTTGTCAAATTCGGCTTGCATACAACCGGTAACAGATAATAATAATTTATCAAAATCCTTAATGAAACACTTCTTTTTTTCAGCCACCACTACCTTGTGCGATAATGATTTGCCGAAACCCCATAATACCGAAAGATTAACTTCTTCATTTTCCTTTATTTCGTGGGTCAGTAAAAATATCAAATGCTCCCAACTTAAAAGACACACATTATTATCGATGGCTTGCGCATAAATTTGGCTTTGCGCGCGCGGGTATTGGAAATAGGGGGAACACAGAACGGCATAATCATTATCCTTGCGCCAACCGGATAACGCGCTTACCTTAAAATCCTTTTGGTTCTTTGCCGTACGGCTCAACCGAAAGGCTTTCGCATCTGCGACAAGCGTATAACCATGGATAATCGATCGCGCGATTACGTCAGCGGAATCCGCCCTTTCGGATATGATCGTTGATTTTAAGCCCAACTCGCGAAATGCGCGCGACAAAATTGCATCGGACGCCTTCGCGAATAGTTTTTCCTCCGTCGAATCGTGGTTTATGACTTCCGGAATGGTTCCTATTTGCGAAACCAAATCCAATATATTATTAGAGGCGGAAATAAACGAATTCAACTTTTCAGTGGCATTAAAGAAACCGTCATTTGCGTATTTCATAATTAAACTAATTAATTCACTAAACATATACCCATATTTCCTTCCGTTGATGTACGCTGTAAACGGTTTTCCGTGAATATTGAACCCACCTATTCGGTAAGCAATGTAGGGCCGTACCGTTCCAACGTTGCGTTGAGTTCGGTTTCCAGTGCCTTGAGTTGGGCATCATCCGGCAGGGACGTGCCTTCGGTAAAGACGTTTTCCACGGCGGCGGCGGCGACTTGCAGGTTATATTCATGGATTTGCCCGGCTACGCTTTTGAGCGTATGGGCGATGCGGTGGGCCAGCTTGCGGTCCTTGGCTTCGATCGCGCTGATCAATTCGGCGTAGGTTTCGCGGTTGGTCATGGCGAAGTCAGCCTTGAATGTGGTCAGCATCTTTTCGGCTTCCGCGTTATGTTTTTTCGTATCGACGGGGGTAAGGGCCTTTACGGGGATGTATCGCTTCAGGCATTGCCACAATTCCTGTGAGGTGTAGGGTTTGCTCAGTACGTCGTACATACCGCTGGCGCGGTAGAGTTCGAGGTCTTGGGACATGATATTGGCGGTTAAGGCGATGATGGGTGTCCTGACACCCATCTTTTTCATGAGCGGCGCGGTTTTGAACCCGTCCAGCACAGGCATGTGGATGTCCATGAAGATGAGGTCGAAGGGTTTCTCCTGATTGCGTATCCGTGTGGAAATAATATCAATGCCTTCCTTACCGTTGTTGGCGATTACGGTTTGGAGCCCTACGCGTATAAGGTGGTCGCTGATCAGGTTTTGGTTAAGGACATTATCCTCGCATACCAGAACCTCACCCACGAATTCGGGCATTTCCACTTCCTTCCCGTTTTTCCCGCTTGCGACATCGTCCATCGTGCGGAAGGTAAGCTCGAAGCTGAAGCTGGAGCCTACCCCCGGCGTGCTGTTAAGCATCAGGGTACCTCCCATCATTTCGATGAGGTTCTTCGAAATGGGGAGCCCCAAGCCCGTGCCGCCGTAGTTGCGCGTGATGCTGGAATCCGCTTGCGTAAACGGGTCGAAGATTATCTTCGCTTGCTCGGGGGTGATGCCGATGCCGTTGTCCTTTACTTGGAAGAAGAGGGTCGTTTCTTCCGCGTTTGTTTCCTTAACCGCGCAAAGCAGCTCGACAGCCCCTTCCTTGGTGAATTTGATGGCGTTGGTTAAGAGGTTCATGATGACTTGGTACAGCCGGAAGCGGTCGCCGATCAACAGCTTACCCTTCAACGGCTTAAGGTTGATTTTAAACTCCAATCCCTTTTCGATGATATCGGGCAGGACGACGGACTGGCAGCTCATAAAGACTTCCTGCAGGTTAAAGGGCTCCTGCTCCAGTTCGATCTTGCCGGATTCGATCTTGGAGATATCCAATACGTCGTTGAGGATGTGCAATAAAAGTTTCGTGCTTTTTTCGATCTTGCGCAGGTACAGCTTGCAATCGTGGGCGGCGGTTTCGTCGGGGGCGTCAAGCGCCAATTCGGCGAAGCCGAGGATACTATTCATGGGTGTGCGTATCTCGTGGCTCATGGTGGCGAGGAAGTGGCTCTTCGCTTTGTCGCGCTCCTCGGCGATTTCGGCGCGGCGCATTTCCTCAATGGCGGCTTTCTGCTCGCGCAAATCCCGCGCATAACCCGCGATGATGGGTTCGCCCTCCAGCATAACGCGTACCATGGTGACTTCCACGGGTAAGTCACTGCCATCCAGGGATTTATACATCCATTCGTAACGTACATAACCCTCTTCGAATGCCCGACTTAAATATTCCATTTCCAATTCACGCGAAAGACGTCCGCAGGGTTGGAATTCGGGGATGATTTCCAATGATTTTGCCCTGTATTCCTCCTTGTCCTTCGCCCCCGCCAACTCCATCGCCGCTTGGTTGCAATCGATGATCAGGCAATCGCGCCCCATCAGGCGGCACGCGAAAGGCATGGAGTCCAGCATCAGCTGAAGGCGTTCCTTACCTTCGCTCTTCACCTTTGCCACTTCGTCCATCAACATATCCAAATCGTTGGAATAATCCTTAACCGCGTCCTTTACGCGCATGTACAGGATTTGGTTGGATATACGTTTTTGCAGCAGCGGGCCGGAGAAGGGCTTCGCAATGTAGTCCACCGCACCCAAACTGAAGCCCATGCGCTCATTTTCCTCATCCGCCTTGGCCGTGAGGAAAATAACGGGGATATCCTTATAACGCGGGTCGGCCTTTAACCGCTTAATCGTTTCGAAGCCGTCCGTCTCGGGCATCTCCACGTCAAGCAGTATCAGGTCGGGGATGTCGTGCTCCAAGTTCTCAAAGAGTGTCGCCGCCGTCTGTACGGTGTACACCTTATAGAATGGTTGGAGCAGGGTCTTCCCTTGGTTTAGGGTGGCGAGGTTGTCGTCCACCAAAACGATTTTGTGGCGCAGCGTCGGGTTGTTCATTGTTTCATACCTCCGTATCCGGTATAAAGGCGGTTAATTCGTCTTTAATATTTTTATATTTCCCTTGATCCAATTTTTCACGCAGGCGTTCAATCAAGCCGCCGTCGTTTGTGTAGGTATAGCCTTCGATGTCGTCCATCGCTTCGTCCATCCCGTCGATATCAAAAACGGCGCAGGCGGCGGCTAGCCTTTTGAGCAAAGCGGCGTCGGGTTTTTCCTTGGCGGGTTTATCGACGACGATACCGCCCGACAAAGCGGAATGGATATCGGATAAAAGCGTCGTAATCAATCCGATGAAGGCGGGGTTGTTTTCACTTACGTAATAAAGGTTATGGACCAACGCCGCTTTTTCCAGCGCCGCGGCCAAATCGCCCACTTCCGACGCGAAAATGCCGTAGGCGGAGCCCTTGATGCCGTGGATCGTTACGGCGTACACATCGAGGTTGTCGCGGGCAACGGTCTTTATTATCTCCAACAGCGGGCGCGTATTCCTGACGAAGGATTGGAGGACCTTGATATACGCTTCCTCGCTGTAGCCAAAGTGGGCGATACCTTTGGCGATATCCAAGCCGGGTATGGCGGGCAGGCGTTGCTTATCCTTGCCGCGGCGGATTTCCGCGGTAATGATCCTGCGGGGGAGCTTCATTTCCTCATCCCTGTTTCGCACCCATCGGCGCAGAACATGGTCAAGCCTTGCCAAGTCGATCGGTTTGGGGATGAAGTCGGTGAAGCCTTTAAATAAAAACATTTCCTCGTTACCTACGATGGCATTGGCCGTTAACGCAATGATCGGGACAAACCTCGCATAATCGGAATCGATGGCGCGTATGTGTCTGACGGCGGTTATACCGTCCATTTCCGGCATCATATGGTCCATAAAAACGGCGTGGTATTTTATATCGGGGTTGCTCATCGCCTCGATGGCTTGACGGCCGCTCGTAACGCAATCGGCGGTTATGCCGTACAATCCCATCAACCCCTTCGCCACGTCGAGGTTGGTCGGGTTGTCGTCCACCAATAAAACCCGCGCATAAGAGAGGTTGATCCGTGACATCTTTGCGCTCTCAAAGCGTTGTACGGCGTAATAGCTGTTTTGCTTAAGGCTTTCCGCCACTTCGGGGCCGATGACCGTATCATCAACGAACCCTTGGCGCAGGTAAACGGTAAAGGTACTCCCTTTACCATATTCGCTTTCCGCCGTAATATTTCCACCCATCATTTCCGTAACCTTCTTGGAAATGGAGAGCCCCAGCCCCGAACCTTCGGTGCGGCGGTCCCTTCCGTTTGTTTCATCTTCCTCCAGCCTGCCGTACAGGGTAAACAGCTTGCCGATATCCTCCGGTTTGATGCCCGCGCCCGTATCCTTAACCCACGCGGTCAACCATACGTCGCCTTTCTTGCGTTCGCACCGTATACCCAGCTCGACGGTGCCTTCCTTCGTAAATTTAAACGCGTTGGACAGGAGGTTGGAAAGCAATTGCTTGATACGCAGCTCGTCCCCATACAGGTAACGGGGCAGATCGGGCCCGATGTCCAGCACCGGCTCGATGGGTTTTTCACCGATGTACAAAATGCTTTGCGTAATCGCGTCGTTGAGCAAATCGGCGACGTCGTACTTGCGCGGGTTAAGCTCCAGCTTGTCCGCTTCAATTTTGGAGATATCCAGGATATCGTTTATCAGGTTAAGGATCGTTTCGCCCGAGCGGAATACCTTAACCAAATTGGTATGCGTGTCATCGTCCAGCGGCACCGTTTCGAGCGTCAGTTCGGTAAGGCCGAGCACGGCTGTGAGGGGCGTGCGGATTTCATGGCTCATATTGGTGAGGAAGTTTGATTTTGCTGTGGACGCGGCTTGCGCGGCTTCTTCGGCTTTTTTGCGGTGGGTCATGTTATACGCGACCCCGGCGATACCCAGTACCTTTTTGTTCCCGTCGCGCATCGGGGCGGCGATGATTTCGTAGAAGCCCGTTTCACCCTTTGCGTCGGTTATGTACTTCTCCACGGAGATGGGGCGGTTTTCGGTCACGATCGTGAGCTCCGTTTCCAAGTAATCATGGACGACCGCCGCGAGGGAGGGATACTCATACCCGCGCTTGCCGATGATATCGCCTTCATCACAACCAAAATGCTCCTCGAACTTTTTGTTCACACGGAGGAAGAAATTGTCCAAATCCTTTACGAACAGGATTTCCGGTACGGAATCGAAGATGATTTCCATCAATGACTTTTCCACCGTGAGCGCTTGTTTTAAGCCGTCTTTTTGCTTATTGTGCCTTCGGTTGATCAGCAGGAAAACGCCGCTGCCGATAATCAATAAAGCGGTGACGGCCATCGCCGACACCAACGCGAAGAAGAATTGCGGATTGGCCTCGCGGATACCGGGTATGCGGTTGATTACCTCGGCGCCGACGGGTAAATCCTTCGCGCGGATGCCGAAGGCGTCCAACTGCGCTTGATCGAACACCCAACGGTTAAACGCGCCGGAATCATAAATAATCGGGATATCCTCCACGTTGTGGCCGTCCAATATCCGCCGCAGCATATCGGCGATGATAAAGCCGTATTGCACGTAATCCATATGAAGGCCGCCCACGGCGTTGTAAGCGATGGTCGTACAATAAAACGAAGCGATCGGGACATTCGCGTGCCGCCCTAATAAACGCCGTGTTTCGCCGAGGGAAAAATACTGGTGCGCACCGTCAACGAAATAGGAACCGACCAATACCAAACTGTTATGCGGCAGGGCGCCGATCCGTTCCATAAGGGCGGGGGCTTCGATATTTTCGCTATAGTAGATATTCAAGCGGGAGGCTAAGGGGCGCAATTGGCTTTCGATGGAATGGCGGTATTGCAAACCCTCGGGGGTAAAATCGTTGACCACAAACAACGTCAACGTATCGGGGAACAAATCCAAAAAGGCGTTCACCGTTTCGTACGCGGCGATCGTTTTCACGATGCCCGTAAAGTTATATTGTTGGTAATGCTCGGCGATCGTGGCGTGGGATTCCTCGCTGATGCCGTAGAACAGTACCGGCGTGTTGCGGAAGAACAGGTAATAATAATCTTTAAGGAATTCCAACGCGGGGTCGCCCGAGACGATCACCGCCGCGATGTTGCGGGAGACGATATCGGCCCTGAGCAGGGATGCGATGTGCGCCATGGTATGCTCCCCGCGCGTAAAGCGGTTGGCGTCGATGTTCACCGTTATCCATTCGACGGATTCGTCGTCCTCGAAGCGCGAACGCAGGGCCTCGCTGAATTGATCCTCGCGGCTGAGCTCGACGCTTGATGAAATAATATGTAGAACCGTTTGCCTGGGGTTTAGTTCCGGTAACGCCAAGTCGGAGAGGATGCGGCTTGCGCTGCCGTCGGCGAACATACGCTCAAGCGCCCCGTTGAGCCTTGGGGCGAGGGCGGCGTGTTTTTCATTCAGGTAAATATGTATGGGTAAGGTATGTACTTGGCCGATTATTGTTATATTGTAGCGTTCGCCGATATTTTCGTGGTCGCGTTCGGCAAGGACAGCCACGTCGTAATCGCCGTTTTCCAAGCCGTTAAGTACGGCCCTTTCGGTGGGGCGCTCGATCACCGTTGCGCCTTCGGGTATGTTTTCCGGTATAAACGTGCGGTTCTCGAGTATCCCTACGGTAAGACCGTCAAGCTCCGCCCACGTATTTACGCTCAGCGTGCTGCCTTCCCGCGCGAATACGCGTACGTTGGTATTCTCAATGGCGATCGGGAGTTGTATCAGGCCGGTATATGTATGGTGGAGATCGGGATAACCCGTGGTCAGGCCGTCGATAAAACCTTCGTTGGCTTGCGTATAACCCTCCCTGATGATGGGGCTGACGAAATCGACGCTGTACCCCAGCGACCGAAGCGCGGCGTACAGCAATCGGTTGGTGGAAATGGGTTCGTTATTGGGGGCGGCGATGACCAAATGGTTCGGGGCGGTATCGTTTGGATATACGGCGGGCGCACCGAAATAAGCAACCGAAAAAAAAGCGGTAAGGGAAAAGATAAAATATGAAAGAATCCGATTGTTTTTCATTTGGGATACCCCTGTTCCAAACGCTTCACGTTAATGTATACCATATTTTTTTATCAAAGGCTAGGAAATTATAGGTGATTTAATTGAAAATCGCCTGTCGGCAAAGGAAAAAGGTATGGCGCGGAATTGACGCCATACCTTTAATCCCGTTTACCCGTTCGTCTTATTTGCGGTATTTCTTCTTCATGAGTTTCATCGCGGTACCCAACAGCACCATGGATAACCCCGCACCGAATAATATATGGTTTCCGGGGGTTTCACCGGTCGTCGGCATCGCGAGGTTGGGGATGGAAGCGGGTGGCTCCCATCCCCCCAGCGGTACATCCCAATCCTCGAAATACCATTCATCTTCGTCGTCCCAGCACCAATTTCCTAACGGGACACCCATATCGTCAAATTCCATAAAATAGATTTCGTCGCCGTCTGTCATGGGCACCAGAATATTGCCCGGCACCGTTGGGACGGGCGGGACATACGGATTTGAACCGCCGGGTGTATCCGGATCGGGTTGGGTCCCCGTAAAGTCAAAATGGGGGTAGCTCTCAGGTGTAAAGCCGTCCGGGAATATGATGATATAAGGCGGCGGCGTGGGGGTCGGCAGAGGCTCGGGTGAAGGTGAGGGCTCCGGCTCGGGTGAAGGCTCGGGTGAAGGCGGGTCTTCCGGTTCCGGCTCGGGCGTCGGGGTTGGTGATGGTTCCGGAGAGGGTGAAGGTGAAGGTGAAGGTGTCGGCGGGTCTTCGGGATCCGGAGTTGGTGACGGCTCGGGTGAAGGTGAAGGCGTCGGCGGGTCTTCGGGTTCCGGCGTCGGTGAGGGTTCCGGTGAAGGTTCCGGTGAAGGCTCCGGGTCTTCTTCGGTTATCGGTATTATGGGTATGGGGGTAGGTCTCGGCCTCGGCCTGGGCAAAGGTCTGGGGGTCGGTTGCGGTGTGGGGGTCGGCGCGGGGGGAGGATTATAACGGTTGGTGAATACGATCCCGTCATTCGGATGATGAATAAAAGCAGCCATCAATCTGCGGAATGAAGGCATGAAGAAAAATCCGTCAAAATCGACCAGCGGAACCTCAACTTCATTAAAGATTTCAAAATCGCCGTTTTCATCATCGTCATCATCATTTTGGTTATCGATGTCATCTTCGTCGGTATCTTCGTCTTCATCATCTTCGGCGTCGGCATCGTTATCAGCACCGTCTTCATCACCTTCGGCGTTGACATCGTTATCGGCATCGTTGTCGGCATCTTCGTCTTCATTACCTACGGCGTCTTCGGCGTCTTCATCTTCGTCATCATCATCATCGGGGGTTGCCTGAGGAAGCACCGGAGGCATTATCGGGAAGTCGTCCTCTTCGATAAAGACATTGACGGACAATTCATATATGGTGCTGTCGTAGGTAATGTTCGCATCCCCCGTGGCTATTTCAATGACCCGGTAGTTATGGGTGCCGACCCGGTCCTCGGAATAATAGAGGGTGAAGCTGAAGCTGCCGTTCGCGTCATTGGAGGTTGTTGCGAGCTGCCTGCCTTGGGCATCCAGCAAGTGGAAGAGGAATTCCCCTTCGCTTAAATCCCTGCCTTCAAGCACCTTGGTACCGTTGATAACGATGGACGTATCCTCCAGATCGCAGGGGGTATAGGTGTTGACAAACCTGATCCCGTCCGTGCCGTAATCGATTACGGTTAAAGGAGCCAGCACGTCGTCGGCCCTTGACAGTTCATCGATACGGTACGTAAGGTTGCCGTTTTCTTCCGTTACTTCCACCGTTATGAAATACTTGACCGTATCGTAAATGAATTCGGGATGGTTGATCCGATTCTCTTCTATCCTGAATCGGTATGTCCCGGGTTCGGTGAAGGTAATGGGGGCAAAGGTAAAGTCACCCGTACGGTTGGTTTGGCCGGCGGTCACGGGATTGGCTGTTTCCATATCCGTGACGTTGAAGGTAAACATCGGGAGCGTTCCCGGGGCGTCAACCCCGTACTCGGCAGCGACGGTTTTGTTTGCGACCAGAATTAATTGGATGGGGTCAAAGACCGGCGGCGGCGGCGGGGTATATTGATTATTAAAAATCATGGGCCACTCGATGCCGTAGTCGCTGTCGTAGTTGGTGGAGGTCCGCTCCAGTGTGAGTACAAGCTCTCCGTTGATTTCTTTTTCCACTTCATCGATTTGAATGATGACCCATTTATCGTCTTCGTCATAGGTCATGCCTTCAATCCGTTGGTCCGCCGCCGGCGGCATTTCGCGGATGATGAAGTAATGAAGCCCCGCTTCGTTGATGAGGATGGGCCCGTCAAAGACGAGATTACCCGCCCCGTTGCTGTAACCCATGATTTCCGGTTCGGGGTGGAGCTCGTTGGTTTCTTCGTTTAAGCGGTATACGGCGAAGTCGAATACCCAGCTTGGGTCATAATCCGCAAGGCTGTTGGGGGCTACCCCGTTGACCTTCTTAAGCCCGGTCAGCTTAACCTCAATGCTGTCGTAGCTGCGGGGGGCCCTGTCGGAGGTATTAAAGAATTTCATCTTCGGGCCAATATCCAATTGAGCCGTTCCGTCTCTGCCGAAAACATAATCCGTTTCGTCCGTTCCGTCCGGCCCTTCCCCTGCATAGGTAGTGGAAACCCATGACAGGGAGCCGTCCCCGTTGCGTTTGACTTCGATTTCGATGATATGGGTGATATTGTCAAATTCCACGGTGTAATGCGCGGGATAACGGCCGCCCGGGTTTTCCGTTACTGTAAATCGATGGGTTCCGGCGGCGGTTATTTCGATGGGGTCAAAGAAGATAACGCCCCATTGGTCATTGCTGCCGGTTGATACGATCCTTGAATCCTCGTCCCTGACGGTGAAGTCAAACACCCAGTACGGACCGGGAACTTCACCGTTCACCATTTTTATCCCGTAAATGGGTATAAAGAGGGGATCGGGTATTTGGGTGAAGGTATTGGTTATGGTGATGCTGCCGTGCATGTTATCCGCGGCAATGATTTCCACGTCGGGGCTGTAGAAGGCAGTCCACCCTGCCGGCCCTTGCTCAATGACACTGTAGATATATCCGGGTTCCAAACCCGTAAACGTAACGTTCCCGTTATTAACAACGTCGATGAAGAGGAATTGCCCCGTCGCTTCCCAGTTATCCCAATAATCGTCGCGCGTCCGATCGGTAAGCGCAAGTTGATCGGGTCTGATACGGACCAAATCGACACGGATGTTCCCGCTTGCGGGTACGTCGGCGTCCACCCATTCCTTATACACGTCGATGCTGCCTAATGCGGTATAACGGTTGGTAATCGTAATAGCTCCGGTGATGGGCCCGTCGCCGGGAATTGCGGTCAACACATCGCCGTCCGTCGGCGTCCAATCCGTCAGATTCGTTTTTTCGATGACGGAGTAGGAACGTCCCGGTTCCAGGTCATTAAAGACAACGCTCCAATCGTGGGGGCCCAGCACTTCGGTGATACCCGAGGGGATACCGTCGATAACCAGTTCCACCACGATCTGCTCATAAGGTGTCGGCGCGCCTTCCCATACCTTGGTGACTTCAATGGCATCCGGGGCATACGTGTTCAGGAATTTCAGCATTTCCGGGTTATATACCCCGTTTATCTCCGTGGTTGTCATCACGCCGTTGACGGACCTGTATATATGGGTGATGACCGCGTGGGTCGTTGGCTCGTGGGTGACGCGTACCCTCAGCCATACCGGGTTTTGTTCAATCACCCAAGAAGCTCCGGGGTCGCGTTCCGTTATCCTGAAGAAGAAGTATTGGTCGTGTTCCTCCAAAAGCAGCCAGGTAATCGCTTCAAAGGCGAATACCTTACCGTCGGAAGTACCCGTGGTGGTCGCGGTCGAGGTAATTCCGTCCGCTACCGCGGTATCGTTAATCGTCCCGATCGTTTGCCCGCCGGGTATGCCGACCACTTCCACCAAATCAAAGGTGAAGGTGGTGCTGACGGGATTGCCGCGCAGGATTTCAAGCTCTTTTACCCCTTCGATAGCCAAGGAGGTCTTGCCTTTTTCGATATTATCGAAGGCGTTTGAGAAGCGGCGGAATTCGGTATTCGCCGCCAAGGGAGCATCCGCTTCGGCTTTCCATTCGTCCCCGTCCCACCAGTATTGGCTGAATTGCCCGGTTATCGGGTCGGACGTCAGCTTTACGAACAATACGGCGCGGTCGTGGGTCCAGCCGTTCCAATGGGGCCCGGAGGTTTCGTTGGGATTTTCCGTCAGACGGAAGTAATAGGTCCCCCGTTCCATGTTGGGCAGGTTGTAACTGACTTGGGACGTGGTGGCCGTACGTGCGTTTTGGATACGCGCTTCTCCTGCGACCAGCACCGAATTGTCCGCGGGCATGGCGCGCATGTAAATGGGATTATCGGTTAGGTCGCCCGTATCCGATACGGGGTTAAGTTCCCGCAGGGTAAAGGCAAAGCTCCTGCTCGGCGGGGGTTCGGACAGCCCTGTGGTCGGGGAAGTCAGCACCGGATAGAGCTTATAGAAGCTGATGGTCGCGGAGCCAAGGAAGTAGGTGTTGATAAAGGCACCGTCATCGGGGGTCATGGTAGTGGCATCCGCCAAGGGTTGGCCGTTACGGTAAACCTTGCTTAAGTCAACGGATTGCCACTCGTGGGGAGCGATAACCAAGTTGTTATAACCGTGGGCCAGTTCGCCTCCCGTGGTTACGGTGATCTTTAATACCCGATAGGCATCGAGTATCCAACCGCCCGCCGTACTGCCCGCGGGCATCCTTTCTTCCAGCAGGAAGTAATATTCACCCGGTTCGGAGAAGGTAAGGGAGAAGTCGTGGCTCCCGTTGCGGCCCATATCCGTAATCTTGGTTTCCGTTCCGTTTACGGTAAAGGTATCGTCGTCGTTTTTGACGAGCGCGTGGCGGAAGAAAGCGAAGTTAATGGCGGGGGGAGCGCTCCCAACGACAGTTTTGGTGATGTTGACGGGGTCGGAGGTTTTCGGGAGGAAGATGTTAATGAAGTTATCCTCCGACGGAATGTCGGTGTACAGATCGGTCGTGGTGTTTAAGCCGATTCCGTTGATGAAGATATCCTCCAAGGCCGCCGAAATATACGATTGACTGATTTTGGTCAGCATACCGTTGGCGCCGTAGTCGATTTCCGCTTTCAGCAAGCGGTATCTGTCATACACCCAATCGTTGCCGACGGTGGTACTCGTTTCTTCTATTAAATAGTAGTAAGTCCCCGGGGCGGTGTAGGTGATATTAATATTGCCCGTAACGGGGTTGTTTCCGGCGGAAGCGGTAGGCTTTAAGGGGTTTGCCTGCGCCCAAGTACCGATGCCGTTATATTGTTCCGTAACTTCATTATATTCTAATTCGATGTATCTGAAGGTGTAGGTCGTTTCGAATTGGGCGGCGGTGAGGGTGCCTCTGCTCCGTACTTCCTTACCGTAGACAAGGTCAATGCCCGCGCCGTAGTACACATTAACGAAGGTAGCGTCACCTTCCACGGTTGGGGGCGTATCGGGGAAGAAGGCGCTGAGGTTGGCGGGCAACCATTCGACAACGGCGCGAAGTATATGGGTGGTTGGGTCGTTATTAATCGCTATCCGCAGCACCCGGTATCTGTCGTATCTCCAGCCCGCGGGTGGGGTACCCAATTCCTCGATTAAATAATAGTGGGTACCGACCCCTTGGAATTCCATAGCAAAGGAAGCGGAACCTTTGTCGGTAATCAGGTTAACCGCAAGGTCAATGGGTAGGATTGTGCCCGGCGTCGCGGCGGTGATTACGCCGTCCGTTCTGACGATGTGTGACAGTTCCCTTACCGCGAAGTTGTAGGTGCCGAAGCCGGACGCAATGCCCCGTACTTCCTTGCTTACGGGTACGGTTACGATAATGCGGCTGTAGCGGTTGATGAAGACGTTATTATCGGCGGAAAAAGAGGAAGGGCTGCCCGCCGCGTACCATGCATGGTATGCGGCAAAGTTCACCACCGTACCCCCGTGGTTGAGGGAGGGGATGGCGTACACGGGCGCGGAAGCGACTAAGCTGTCGGTAGTTTCATCGAAGGTTACTTCAACCTTGGCGATTCTGAAACGGTCATATTCCCAGCCCGGCGGGATGCCCGTGATCGGTACTTCCTCTTCGATTAAGAAATAATACGAGCCGGGTTGGTAGAAGGTGACGTTGAAGCTGTGGTTTTCCCTGCCGCTTTCCCCTACGGCGTTGGGGGACAGGGAGGCACTCGAATTCAACACCGCCGTTGGGCTTACGGTAAAGGCACCCGGGTCACCGTCGATGGGAAACACGTTAAAGCGGTAGGAACGTACGGTATGGGATGCCGCTCCGGCCCCGGCGATTTCCTTATAATAAGTAAACGTGGCCGTAACGCTGTCAAAGCGGTTGACGAATACGTTGTTGTCGGGGGCAAAGACAAGGCCGTCGGCTGCGAATGTGATGCCGCTAAGGATAACATTCCCCGCCGCGTCCGCCTTCGGAGCCGCGTAGGCAACGGAGGCGTTTAATTCTTGAAGACCGTAGGAGTTGGAGGCGTTTTTGTTTTGGACGATTTCCCCGTCCTCGGTCACGGTGATTTTGGCAATCCTGAAGCGGTCATAAGTCCAACCGTCCGCCGGTGGTTCGGGCACGGTTTCTTCAATGAGGAAGAAGTGCTCGCCCGGCTCAAAGAAGGTGAAGTTGATTAACGCGCTCGGCGTCCGCTGACCCGCTATTTTTTGGATGATTTGGGTGGCGTTGGTGTTTTCGATGGGGGTACCTTGGCGGGTAAAGCTCCATACCCCGTTATCTTCCGTCGCGTCCAGGGCGTAGACGTTAAACGCGAAATTTCCGGAAAGATTGTTGTTGGGGGCGATTTCCTTAAAGAATTCGATTTGGGTGCTGACCCTGCGGTAGGCGTTTTCGTATTCGTTGCTTGCGGGGAGGTGCCCGCCGCGGAAGCGGTCGTAGTACGCGATGTCCGCGGGCAGCAACATGGAGCTGACATCGCTTATGGGGACGGATATCCATGAAACGGTTTGCGTCCCGCCGCTTACGACGACCTGCATCACACGGAAGCGGTCATACGTCCAGCCGTTGGCTTCCTGTCCGGTTGCCGACAATTTTTCCTCCACCAGGAAATAATACGTGCCGTCCGCCGTCGGCACCCCGGAGAGGGGTACTCCGATCCAGCGCCTCGGCACCTCGTCGCTGGGCATCATGTTGCCGATGTCGCGGAGGGTGTCGGCTACGGGAGCAAAGGCCGCGCCCGGTTCGGGTCTGGCGATTTGCTGCATTTGGAAGTAATAACGGGTGCTGTAGTTGATTTCGTGGCTTTGGGTGCCGAACACATGCTTGTAAAGCACGGGGCCGTAGCCCGGGCCACCGACAAGGGAGCGGTTAACGAAGGTTCCCGTAGGCGGGGTCCATCCGGCGGGACGGGTCCCTTCGGCCCTGTAGAGTTCCAATATATTATCAAAAGGAGGGTCCAGCCCCCCCGGTGCTGCCGACAGCCCGCCGATCTCCGCCAGGTTAACGGATATAAAAGCAACGGGGTTGCCGGGCTGTTCCGGGTCGTCGGGGTCCGTCAGGGGATGGGTCATCAGTTTACCCACACCGTAAGGGAAGCCGCCGCCGTGCTGTATAACGTCGATATGGAGCACACGGAAGCGGTCGTAATGCCATGGCTGGTCATCGGGCAGGGGGTTGGTTTCCCACAACAGGAAATAATAATCCCCGGGTTCGTAGAAGGTCAGCTCATGCCTTGCGTCAGGCACCGCGTGCATGACTTCGTCATCACCCCACGTATCGATGGAGGCAAGGTCAAACCACGCGCCCGCTCCGGTAAAGGTACCGTCTTCGTTTTTTAATAAACGGTGCCCCATGAAGTTCCACGTATGGGCCGCGGAGGAACCCAGTACCTGTTTGCTGTAATTCAAAACGACGGTGATGCTGTCGTAGAAGTTGACGAAGGTATCGTTATCCGGGGTTTTACCGTCGGGATACAGGTCATTAAACCTCGGGTCCTCCTGCGCCAAGGGAATGTCCGCCAAGTCAACGGATATCCATTCATGCTCGGCGGGTTCAACCCCGTCGGGGGTGGGGGTAATCATCAATACGCGGTAGCGGTCATAAGTCCAACCGCCGGGAGGTGTGCCTGCGGGCAGCCTTTCACGCACGAGGTAAAAATAAGGTTCATCGGATTGGGCGATGCCGAAACGCAGGGGGGTAAACCCGCTGAGGCTCCCGTCCCCGTTAACCTCCACGGTGATGGAAAAACTTTCGGTATGGATATCGCTCCATACGTCGTCCCCGCGGTATGCCGTCCATGAAGTGCCGTCTTGTCGGATACGGCGGAGGTCAAAGTCGAAGGTGCGCCCGACGGACGGTAAATCCGCAGGTTCCACCCCCAAAACGGTTTTGTTGACAATCACGGCGTAGGAAACGTTGTCGTTGGTGTTGACGAAGTTACCTGCCTTATCCGCTTCGGTTGAGACGGCGAAGCCATGGGCAACCAATCCGGTCGTTATGAGCGGCTGTAAGTCATAGTCAATCCATTCCGCCGTCGCTTTCAAGTAATCAATGATACCGCCGCTGTCGCTCAAATTCGGCGCGACGGTAACCCGCAGTACCCGATAACGGTCATAAACCCAACCATCGGGGATGGGAGCGGGTACTAGTTCCTCCACCAAATAATAAAATACCCCGGCGGTTGTGCCGATCGGCAAGGAGAAGGACTGCTGACCGAAGATAGTCCCGTGTTCGGGGTCCGTAGCTACCGTAATGGGGTTAATGGGGACGATAGCGCCTATCTGTGCGCCGGTTTGGTGGTCGAATTGACGGTATTGGAATTCGAACGTGGCTCCCGGGGAGGCACCCTCACCGATTAC
The DNA here is from genome assembly GCA_009779755.1 of Defluviitaleaceae bacterium. GTDB lineage: Bacteria > Bacillota > Clostridia > Lachnospirales > WQUN01 > WQRX01. Next base: position 47,936 of record WRDO01000013.1, read on the forward strand.
TTTTTTGGTATATTCGACGTTGACGGAGGGGATGTTGATATAGGTGTTGGCAAAGGTGGAATTGCCGGGGATGATATTATCGGGATATAAACCGCCCAAATTTATTCCCGCGACAAGGTTGTTGCCGGTTAGGGTATGCGCGGTCCAGGTAATTTCGTATTTGAGCGCGTATTGCATAACCCCGGAGGCGTTGGCCGTGACGGGGCGGTTGGAATCTTCGCTGACGACGATTTCAAGTATTCTGTAACGGTCAAAGCTCCATCCGCGTCCGTTGGTGGCGGGGTTGTTAATGGCGGTGGGGATGTTTTCCTCCACGAGGTATCTGTGGGTCCCTATGCCGAGACCGGTAAGCGTAAAGCCGCCGTAATTGGCGGATTGCCCGGTTAGGGTATTAACGGTCGCGGGGGTTGCGGCGGTTACCCAGCTGACTGACATGGCGTTGGTGGTATTGTTCAGCTTCGCGTACCGGAAGCTGAAGGACGCAACCGCCAGATTATGATCGGCGGGCCAAGTCCCTTGTACGACCTTGTTAAACGTAACGGGCACGCTGATGGTCAGGGGACGGTAACCGTTGGTTATCCGGCGGAAGCGGCTGTCCGCACCCGCGAATATCACGGCGTCATTGTTGTCGCTGTCAGTGTCGTCAATGTCGTTGTCATCATCTTCGTCTTCGTCATTGTCTTCATCGTTGTCTTCGTCGTTCTCTTCGTCATTCACCGGAGGCAGGAGAGGAATCCAATCGCCGGTAGTTATGCTGCCGTGCTTAAACCAAAATTCGGTCGGTGTATCGCCGTTAAACACTTCCACCCGCATAAAACGGGGAACGGTGTCCGTTATCCATCCGGCGTTCGGCACGGGAGAGGCGGGGATGGTTTCACGTATGCGGAAGTAATGCACCCCGGCCGGTAAATCCAGTTCGAAGGTTACCGCGTTGCTTAAGTAGGGGTTGGCGTTCGTTCCGTCTGCCCCGTCCGCCGTCCAGTTCATCGGGACATTGGCGGCAACGGTCCCCCCTACGGTACGGGTGGCGTTAAAATAGCCGGAGGAGCCCGTAAGGAATACGTTCCCGTTGACGTCCACTTTATCGATGTTAAACACGAAGGTTTGGTTCAACACGGTTCCGGTGGGCAGTTCGCCTACGACGGCTTTGTAGAATTCCGGCGTGGTAAGGACCTTACGCACGTTGGATTCCAGCGAAAAGCTCAGGAAGGGGGCGCCGAATTGGGCGTAACCGGTGATAATGGGTTGGAACTCCGTGGTTGAGGTGTTGTGGAGGTTCCTCAGCACATGGCCGCGAATGCTTCCGTTGGCCAAGGTCAGGTAATTGGCGGGTTCCTCGATCCTGACGCTGACCTCCCCCACCCCAAAGATATACAACTCGGCACCGGGAGCGAAGGAAACGCCGTTGGTAATGTTGTTGACCCTGTGGGCTGCCGAGGTACCGTTGATGTACACGGAAACATCGGTGCCTGCGGTTACGGTCAGCAGGAGGTTTTCGGTTCGGTTGTTTAAGTAACCCGTGCGGCTGACGGACAGGGCTTTGGTTTCCGGGTTATAAATGGCTTGCAAACCGGATATGCCCGACGGGGAAGCCGAGGTGTGTACGTATTCTTGGGTCATTTCCAAGAGCCTTTCGGCTACCTTGGTATAAAAATCAAGGGGTAAAGTACCGATATCGCCGCTCAGGTATGCGCCGTCCGGGTCACGGGGGTCTCCCAGCAAGCGGTCCTTGACAAACCCGATATTGCGGGGCTCCCACCTTTCGATGTCGGTGACGAGATGCCATGTACTTCGGTTGGCGGGGTCAAATCGGACGGCCGCGGTATAGGTCGGGTCAAGGGCGAGCCGCATGGCGTCCTCGAAGGACCATACAAACCCGGTCATAATGACCAGCCGCATTTCCTCCGTGACGTTGACACCGAACATGCGGTTAAATTCCGCAAGTTCAAGCATCGCCCCGTACCCGGAGCTGGCCAACGCGACAGCCAAGGAAGTGGCGTAATGGTTGGGGCCCCAAGGGAGGTCCGCGCGGTGGACGTGGTTGTCATGTGGGGGCAGCAGATTATAATTCATACAAAAGGCGAGGAGCGGATGCCCTTGTATCTGCTGTCCCGGAAGGCCGGGCCTGATGACAAAACGGGCGTCCAGGAACGCGTAATTGTCAAAACGCGAGGAAACCGTATGGTCCCGATCCATACCCAACGCATCGTAGCTGTTAACGGGATCGTTGTTACGGTAGGCGAATTCCGATGTAAACAAGATGAGCTCCGGTTCGGTATACCCCGCGTCAATCACGTACCGCGTGGGTAGGAACCCCAAGGCAATTACGGTAAATAAGGCCGCAACCACCATAAACATGCCCGACTTTCTGATGAAACCGTACCCTTTTTGGGTTTTAGAAGAATTAAACACAAAAAACACCTCCGTTACCTTAACGATTGACATCATGTCTACGGTTATATAGAAAATAAACAAAAATATCGCTGGTTTTAAACGGATCGGTTATGAGGGGGGTACCACGCCCCTTTTTGTTGAATTTGCCTCTTTTTTAGGTATTTATGTACTGTACACAAGGCATAAAAAACACCTTCTCACCAATATAATACAGTGGTTTTTTATGGAAAGTCAATATACCGCGAAAATACGTAATACACACAAAAGTATACTTTTGCGCACATAAATTCCGTAAAAATATATTTTATTTTCGTATGATACGCGCTGAGTTGTTGTGCTATAAATGTTTCATGGGTTATTTGCAGGGTTTTTTAAAAGGTTTCATGGTCAAGCAAGGGGGTTATATTGTGAAAACAAAAAATCAAAGTCGGAACAGCCTGCCGAAGCGGGCTTTAAGCGTACTGCTTTCGCTGCTGTTGGTATTCGGGGGAACGGTTACATATAACGAAATTGTAGCGGCTGACCTTCCGCCGGAGTATTCGCTTTATGTTGTTGACACTTACGGCAGTTTTATCGGGGACGCGGTTCAATCCGGCGTTTTGCCTGACGCGAGCGGCGAGATTGTGTTCTACATCCCCGACAACCCCGGCTGGCACGCGGTGGTTGAATCGGGCGGCGGTATCGAACCCTTGTATGTCTATGTTGACGGGAGCGGTACGGTCATTAACACAATGAGGCAATCCCACTTCGTCAACCCTGCGGCAGCGGCACAAAACAACCAAAGCAACCAAAACAGCCATGACTACACGGTGCAATGGGTCGGCGGCGGTCAGTCGGCATATGTTGCTTTAATTGCTTACGATGAAAGCAGCCTTGAAGCATGTAAGATATATTGCGGCTTTTGTGATTGGGATCCGGATTGTGAGGATTGTAAATATTGCGAAAATCCGGCGGAATGTTATCACTGTTTGGTACACATCAGCTACGCCGGGTCCGATGGCATGACATTGGCTACCCAAAGGTTTATGACAAAAATGCCGGAAGGGGATATGCTCTCATTTTGCGCGGACTTGGGTGCGCTTTCCACAAGCGGTATTTATGAAATTGACTTTACCAACCACGGCTTCGATTCTTATCAAGTGACTTATATCATAGCGGTGTTTGATTTTTTACACGAACGGTACGGCGGGTTTTTCGGCGAACACGGCAAAGCGATTGCCCAAGTCGTTTTGTGGAATTTGTTGATTGAAGCAGACGATGCTCCTTATATCAGGGACTTTTTTGCGGGTAAAAACACCGTGCGGGTGGAAGGACACAGCAGTTGGTGGACCAAAGAATACAATAATCTTCTAAACCACCTGCTCGCTAATCGTGACTATTATATCAACAGGTATAACGCGAAAAAGCAGAACGGGCTTGGCCCCTATGATGTTGCCGGCATTGTTTTTATCAAGGGCACCGGTTACAGCGATGCCGAAAGAACCGAGGAAATTACCGACTCCAAAATGCAGCAGCGTCAAATGGTCGTGCTGTACGGTAGGGATATGAAGGTTGTCGCCGGCAGCAATGACCTTCTTGACGTTCGTTTTATACCGCGTCCGTTTGATGTCGCTACCGGTTCTGTCGAAGTGCTGAAGAGGGAATTTTGCGCGGACGGTCAACAACTGATAAACGAAAGAACGGAACAAATCATCACCAGAGCCGACTCCGTGACGATGGGGTTAACGCCGACAGGCGGGAACAACGATTTTAATTACGCGCAGGTTTATGTGGAGGAAGTTAAGGCGATGCCCGACGGTATTGACTTTGATATAATCCACGGAAACGGGAAGAAAAAAGTCGGAACGGCAAATATACAGATAATAGAGGAAGACGGCAGGGACAGGATAAAGTTTACGATACTTAACTGGTCAGCAAACGCCAAGAAGTGGGATGTTTTGGCATGGACCAGGATTCCGCAAACTAATCTGAACCCGCTGACGTCGCACCCGTATACGGGCTCTACCGTGACTATCGACTGCCCCGTACCGAGGGATGGATGGGTCGCCGTTTATTTCCACGGGCAGGGTCTTGAAACCGTGGAGTACGTTGAGTTTGCGGTGGACTTTGAGTTCCAAATACTGAGTATGCCTTTAATGATTCCCGTGCCCATTGACGAAAACAACATAACGTTCAGAAGCGAGGACGGAAAAATAATATCGAACGGCGGCTCGATCCTTAACGGTTCCCAAGGCACGTTTACGCTAAAAAACGGCATTGCCGCGACCATCAGCGGTCTCAAGCCCGGTCAATACCAAATAATTGAAAAAGTAAACGACGCTTATATAACCACAATCAACGGCTCCGATAACCCGAGCAATTCAACGACCATTTCGGTAAACGCGGACGGGATTGCGGAAGTGGTTTTCGAAAACAAATGGCGCACAACCAACGACGGGCAGATTAAGGTTATGAAAGGGCTGACGGGATACCCCGAAGATTGGGATATAGACGATAATTCGGTGTTTTATATAAAAGCGTGGGATATCAGTAATAATAGATATCTTTCGTTCAGCTCAGTGCCCGAACCGAACGGCGCGTATAAGTTTGTTGACGGCGATTACGGCGGCACAGCCATAACCGAAATTCCCTTAAGCGTCAACGACCCCGCGGTATTAACGAATCTGCCGGAGGGTTTCGGATACAGGATAGAAGAAGTCAGGGCGGAGGTACCTGTCGATTCTAATTATTGGATGGTGTCTTATTCCGCTACCAACGCGGAAATACTGACAAAAAATGAACAGCTGATTGTGACCGTAACCAACGATTATAAGCACAGCGTCGGAAATATAGAAATCCGCAAAGAGCTTGACGGCGATTGGGGTTCATGGAAAGTAGACGAAGATTACGAATTCATAGCGAGGGTTTGGGACTCAACGGACGGGAACTACCTGATATTCAAAGCGGACGAAGACGGAAATGCCATTCCCGAAGCGGACGGAACTTATAAAAATATCGGGCATCTCAGGTGTGAACACACCACTTGCCCGACAAGGGTTTGTGAAGGGGAAAACAACGCTGTCCATTATACCGTAACAGAGGCTGTCGGCAGCCTTTATACAACCAACATCCCTTTCAGCGCAAATAATCCGGCCGTATTAACCAACCTGTTCGCGGCGGGGCATTATTATCGCGTTGAAGAGGTTACGGACGGAAAAGTATATAAGGATTTTGTGGACGTGTCGTACTCCATCCAAAATGTGGTGGAAATCGACAGGATGAACACATTCGTCGTGACGGTAACCAACACATTCGATAAACAAATATTGAAACCCGGCTTCGCGTCGGTCAGCATTGAGGGTAACAAGATTATCGAAGGAATATACACAGGTCCCGCGGTGCCGTTCCACTTCTACGCGGAACAAGTGGACGGAATGGGCAGCGAAAATCGTGTTTCCCCCGGTTTAAGCGCTAACGATACCGTTTACGGAGAAGGCAGATACGCTATTAATATTGACAATTTAAGCGTCGAAAACAGTCCGTATTATTTTCTTATAAGGGAAGCGGACCAAAGCGGGCTTGGATGGTTATATGACAACCACAGATACTGGGTGCAGATCGATGTTACGGACAACGGCGACGGAACCGCTTCCGCAAATATCACGGGGGAAAGCGGAAGCCCCGACTTTACGAATTATTATGAATATGTTCCGGGTGTGACATCGGTCGCGATACAAGGTACAAAATTTATTGAAGGTACGTATTTGGGTCCACGGATAACCTTTACGTTCACAGCGGAGCAAGTAGAAGGAATGGGCAGCGATGATTTGGTTCACGAAGGCATAATCGAAACGGGAACCGTTTCGGTTACGCGTGAAAACTCGGAGGATTTCGCGATAACCATTAACGATCTGACCGAGGGTACGTATTATTTCAAAGTAACGGAAAATAACGGAAGCGGTGACGGATGGATTTCCGATAAAAACGCTTACTGGGTAGAAATTACCGTTACGGACAACGGTGACAGCACCGCTGCGGCGGAAGTTAAAGGCAACGGCATTTACTTTACGAATATCTACGAACCGAGCAGCACTTTCATTGTTATTTCGGGTGAAAAATTCATCGAGGGCGGTTATACGGGCCCCGATATACCGTTTATCTTTAACGCGGTCCAAGTGGACGATATGGGCAGCGAAACGGAAATTCCCTTCGGTTTGAGCGGTACGGACACCGTGTACGGCGAAGGTCGCTACAGCATTGTAATAAACAATCTGACCGCGGCGGAAAGTCCGTATTATTTCATGGTAACGGAGCGGGACCAAAGCGAGTCCGGATGGACATACGACAACCACAAATATTGGGTACAGGTTAATGTAACGGATAACGGGAACGGTACCGCCGCGGCAGCGATAGCAGGTGAAAGCGGAAGCCCCGATTTCAATAATTATTACAGATACGATGAAGGAATCACGACGGCCGTTATAATGGGTAATAAAATTATCACCGGTTCATATTCCGGTATGCCGAGAACGTTTAAGTTTAACGCGGTGCAGGTAACCGCGATGAACAGCCATGAATTGATTCCGGACGGAAAAAGCGGCACGGGTACCGTATCGGCGGCGTTCGGCAACGCAAACGCATTCGCCGTAAACATCGCGGGTTTGACCGCGGGTATGTATTATTTCAGGGTTACCGAGGAAAGCCCCGAAAACGGCGGCGGATGGACGTATGACAGAAACGCGTATTGGGTGCAGATTGCCGTTACGGACAACGGGAACAGCACGGCGACGGCGGTTATAACAGGAAACCATTTAACCTTTTCAAATAACTATACGGTAAGCAACGCGTCAATTACACTTACGGGCAACAAAACCGTCAACGGCTTGTATACAGGCCCTCCGATACCGTTTGAATTTAACGCGGTTCAAGTGGTTTCGATGGGCAGCACAAGTGAAGTCGCTTCCGGTTTGAGGGGTTCGGACACCGTAAACGGCGCGGGTATGTATGCGATTGAGTTTGATAATCTGACCGTAGGCACATACTTCTTTATGATAACGGAGGTTGACAAAAGCGGATACGGCTGGATATACGATGACCATAAATATTGGGTACAAGTCACCGTTACCGACAACAACAACGGTACTTCCTCGGCGACTATTACCGGGGTGAGCGGAAGCCCTGACTTTATCAATTATTATGAACGTGTACCGGAGGTAACGACGGCAATAATCACGGGTAATAAAATTATTAACGGTACGTATTCGGGCGCCCCGAGGACCTTCACGTTCAGGGCTGACGAAGTTGACGGAATGTACAGCGATAACGTAATCAGCGGTAGAAGCGGTACAGGCACCATTACGGTGTCAAAAGAGACTTCGAAACCGTATGCCATCAGCATTAACGGGCTGACGAGCGGCACATACTATTTCAGGATAACGGAAGTCAACAACAGCGGAAACGGATGGATATATGACACGAATGTTCACTGGGTGGAAGTCATAGTAACGGAAAACGGCTACGGCATTAACGGCGGCGTTGCATTCAGCGGCGATGAACTGTCAAATGGCGAGGACGAAGACGAACCGTCAGATATTGAGGACGAAGACGAACCGTCAGATAACGAAGACGAGGACGAACCGTCCGATAACGGGGACGAAAATGATGAACCCGAACCGGATGATGAAAACGGTGATTATTTAACATACGATATAAACAACAACGGGGATGACATTGAAATCACGGACGATGAAGTGCCTTTGTCCGGTTGGGACGGCGCGGCACCTAACGGAGGAAACGGTGCTAAAGCGGTTATCCTCGGTAACGGTGTTGATTTTACGAACACATACGCGGTTTATGACAACGCGTCGGTTGTCATTTCGGGCAGAAAGATTATTGAAGGCCCGTACAGCGGTCCCGACTTACCGTTTACATTCAATGCGGTTCAAGTAGGCGCGATGGGCAGCGAAGCCGCCGTTTCGGGACTTGGCGGAACGGATACTGTATACGGCGAAGGGCAATATTCAATCACTGTATCTAATCTGTCCATGGTAAACAGCCCGTACTTCTTTATGGTAACCGAGGTTAATCAAGATGATGCAAACTGGACGTGTGACGGTCATAAATATTGGGTGCAAGTTACGGTAACCGATAACGGCGACGGTACGACAAGCGCCGACATCACGGGAGCTAGCGGCAGTCCCGACTTTACGAATTTCTACCGTATGGATGAAGCGGTTACATCAGCCAACATCACGGGCACAAAGAACATTACGGGTATATATTCCGGTGCCGCGGTAACCTTTACGTTTAACGCCGTTCAAGTGGAATCCATGAACAGCCGTGTTGAAGTTGCGGACGGTAAGAGAGGCACGGGAACAGTTAAAGTAACGAATGAGCAAACGAAACCCTTTGCCATCGGCATCGGCGGATTGACTGAGGGTATATATTACTTCATGGTTACGGAAGATGAAGACAGTTTAACCGGATGGAAGCATGACAGCGGTGCTTATTGGGTACAGATTAATGTTACGGATTTGGGAGACGGGACGGCTGAAACGGAAATCATCGGCAGCCCGGTCTTTGAAAATCGGTATGCCCCCGAACCGGGCCTCGCGTCCGTAAGTATACCGTTGGAAAAACGTATAACCGGCGACACGCCTCCCGCCTTCCCGCCGTTTACGTTTAACGCAGTCCAAACGACGTCAATGGGTACGAATAATACCGTATCCGACGGGTTGACCGGCTCCGCGGTTATGACAGACTCCGGTACATTTGCGATTAATATAAATAATTTGGCCGTGTCGAACAGACCGTATTATTTTATGATTACGGAAGAAGACCAAAGCGACGGCAACTGGACATATGATTCAAGCATATACTGGATTCAAGTTTCCGTAACGGATAACGGCAACGGTATTGCAACCGCGGTTATTGTCGGTGAAATGGGAAGCAGAATTTTCACAAACCAATATAACGAACCGATTATACCGACGCCGATACCGGCTGCCGAAGTAACGCCGACACCGACACCGGACCCCGAAGTAACACCGGATCCCGAGGAAACACCTGATCCCGAAGAAACAACCGATCCCGAGGAAACGCCTGATCCCGAGGTAACACCCGACCCCGAAGAAACGCCGACGCCGACACCGGAGCCTTTGGTGGAGCTTGAAGATCCGGATGTACCTACCGCCAATATATATTTTCCGGAAGGTTTAACACCGGAAGATTTTCCGGGTATGAATTTCGAGGGATTACAGCCTGACCCGTATACTCCGGGCGGCACTGACCCCGGTGTTCCGCCGGTGCCGAATTATTCGGGAAGTCAGCTGATGCCTATGATGGATGACGACGGGTTTATATATTTCATCGAATTTGATGATATAGACGTTCCGTTAGGTGAATGGTACTGGGATGATGACGATTTTTGGTTCTTTGATGATTGGGATGTTCCTTTGGGAGCATGGGATTCGTCGGAGGAAGAAGATTCCGAAATGCCTGAAATGCCTATGCCGAAAACCGGTCAAGTCACCGTAACGCACATTATGTTCAACACGGGACTGTACATGATATTGGCAGGTGTTTTATTAAAAATAATCGGCAAGAGAAAGATAAGAAGGATTTAAGCGATTTCATAATAAATAAAAACGGGAAGGAAAAATTTTATGAGATTAATATTGGGTATTGTTATTTTAACCGCCGGATTAATTTTACTGCAGCTTGTAAACGGGGATTTAAACGTCAGTTTAATTGTGGATAACTTTATTGACGGGCCTTCGTTAATAATAATTGCTGTCGCAATAACGGGTACGATTGTTATATACGGAAAAGGCAATACCTTTCGCACGGGAATAAAAATCGCCTTTAACCAAAAAGGCGATATCAGTAAACCCGAAATTGAAAATGCTTTAAACCTGTTTACTCTGTTAAAGAAAAACGTGCTTTGCGCAGGTGTTTTGTCCTTTTTAATTACGTTAATACCATTCATGTCACATTACGGAAGAAGTAATTTATATGGGATTAATCAATCCTTGTATAATGAAGTTTCCATGTTCTTTATCGTATTGCCCGTATCATTGGTGGGTGTATATTATTCGTTTTTGGTTATTTTTATCCTAATCAACCCTGTTATCGCTATCCTTAAAAGACATTTGATTGAAAAGGCCGACCTGTCATGATGATCCCTCCCGATTATTTTTTTACGCAGGAAATAAACCGCCGCTCCCGCCGCGCTTAACAGCACCGGCGTAGCGGGTCCGTTCGGGAGACTCACGGGTCGAACACCACGCGGTAGGTTTTTACCATACCGTTGTAATCGAAAGCCACCGACGCGGTGCCGTGGGGGGAGTCGATTTGGGTAATGGAGATTCCCACCGAGGGGTCGTTGGCGGAGGCGGTCAGCACGGGTGCGTCCGTCACATGCGGCGGCACCGTTATTACCACTTCGTAAATGTCATAACCGGTAATCCCGTTGACGGCTGTGGAACGCAAGGGATGGGCGGGCAAAACAAGGGGTTCGCCGTCCACGAAAATATCCACGGCGGGGGGGACGGGGCGTACAATCTCACGGGAATCCGAGCTGAAACCCAACCCGATAAAATCAAATAACGTGCCTAAACCCCCGTCCGCCGCGATAAAAACGGCGTTTTTTTGGTTTAAATGCTCCACATGCTGCGCCACGTCAACGGAAAACCGCGTTGTCTCCTGAGGGGAATCGGCGGGGACTTCTATAACGCCGATGGGTTGTCCGCCCCATGCTTCCGTATCCCAAGGGCCGTCCAGCCATACATGTATCGTAAACGCGTTAGCGGTACGGGGCGTAATGTACAGGTTAAAGCGTGTGTTATCTCCCGGTTGGGTACCTTCAAAGGGCGGCAAGCCGCGTTCGGTTTGGGCCGAACCGCCGAAGCCGAAATGATGGAAACCCACGATATGCCCGTCGGATACGCCGACGACGGGTTGGTGGTTATCCCAAATATCCCATGCGTCTTGTAAGGTTTGGGGGTGGGAGAAAAAACTTGCGATGCCCGCCGAATAATAACGGAAGGGGTCCAATCCGAATATTCGGAAACCCTCCGACGTCACTTGAGCCCCGGTGTATTCATGGTTGTCAGCGGCACGGGCCGTCCGTATAAGGTTTTTCGCGAAGGGGTCATAAGCACGGATGGTTACGCGTCCGCCGTCCGCCACCGATTTTTTATCCCATTCTATGTGAACGGGGGCAACCATGGCTTGCCGCGAGTAACCAAACCCCCGCGGTGCCCGGTGATAAAACACATACCATTGGCCGTTTATTTGTTCCAAACCGCCGTGGGTGTTGTGAGCGGAACCGGAAGTGCGCAGGGCGGAACCGTCCCGATTCAACACCGGCGCTCGGGAATCCACCAGAACGCCGCCCGCGCGCCAAGGGCCCAGCGGGCTGTCGCCGAACATGTAGCGCAGGGTGGAATTAGTGCTGCCAAGCCCGTAATCCGGGCCGGAAAATCCACTGAACACAATCACATACTTATTGCCCGCACGCCGTATGGAAAAGGCTTCGAAGTAATTAAAACGGGTCAAATTCTCGTCGGGGAATATATGGGGATACACCGTACCCTGCGGGTCGCGTATGTTCCCGTAGGAATGGCCTGCGGGTATAAAATGATTGATAACCTCCGTCCCCGGGCGTAGGGTGTACATGGTATTTTGGTCCAGTTGGGCGGCGTTGGCGCGTTGGAAACCCCAGTAGGCAAAAGCACGGAAGCCGATTTCGTAATCGGGGTCGGCGGGGTCGTCAATCTGCTCGATGTAGACGCTTGGGTCGAAGCCCAATAAACTGCCGTCATGGAGCCGCCCCTCGGGGGTAACATTAATCGGGGTGAAGGAACCGTCGGGGCGGTCGCTTTTCGCCACCATACCTTCCCGCCCCGGGCCTCGGCTGTGCGGGAATAAATAATAGGATCGGGTACCGTCGCGGCGGTTCACCTCTACCAAGTCGGGGGCGTACATCACGTCCCACAAATCTGTCAACGGGTCGCGGAAGGTAAATACCGGCCCGTGGTCCCGCCAATCGGAAAGGTCTTCCACCGGGGCTGACCAAATGCGGATATCCGATCCGCAGTAACTGTCAAAACGTACGTCGTGAGAGCCGATTATATATATCCGATACCGTCCGGGGTTGTCCGGGTCTTCAAACACCCGGGGTTCGCCGTCCGGCAAATGCTCCCACAAGGGCAGATAAGGATTTTGCGCGGATACCGACATGGTAGAAATCATGCTCATAAGAATCGCTCCCAAAAGTGCCTTCAGCACTGTATATATGTTGCAACATTTTATCACATTTTATATCGCCTTCCTCGCGAATAAAAGGACGTTAAGCGTGTAAACCGCAAGGCCCAGCCCAAGGCACGCGGCGATTTGCGCAAACGCGTTGGGGTGGAAGATGATCAGGTTAAAGAACCATACCAACGCCGCGCGTAAGGGCGCGATGGGTATAAACACGGCGATGATTGCGACGATCAGCACATCCGCCACCCAGCCGTACCATTTATCCTGCGCGGCGGAAAGCGTATGCAGTACCGACGCGAGCAGGAACAAAAACGCGAATTGTTGGAAGAAAGCGATTACGGCTCCGTTCTCTATCCAGCCGAACCAATGCACCACGTCCAGCGTGCCGCCCGTATTGATTACCGAAACCATAAACGTATCATACGTCAAAAACATAATGATGCTCGCAAGCGATATAACGGCGGCTATCACCAAATGGTTGACCAAACAACCGACGAAGAAGTCCGTGCGTTTCGCGCCGAGGTTCATCATCTTTCTAAAATTAAGGAGGGGGATAAAGACCGCGGCCAATATCGGAAGCAGGAACAGATAGTTTCCGATGCTGACCGACGTACCGTCCCATTGAGAATAGACGCCCGAATAATGCAGGATCAAGAACACCGCGTCCTGTATCAACATACATCCCAAAACGATGGCCGTGATGATATACGCGAGTTTTAAGTTACGGAAATTCGTCTTGGCGACGACGAGCGATTTATTTAACATTTCCCTTACCTCCTACCAAGCGTATGAAGAAATCCTGCAACGACATGCGCTCGGTCGAAACGCCCTGCGGCAGGGTGAGCCGTTCGCCGTACACATACGCCGCCATTACGCTGCCTATCGTCGTCGTACCCATGCAGTTGACGGAGCTCAACAGCGGCGACACGAGGTTCGTCGGCCCCGTCAGCGTATAAGCGTTTTCGTCGATTTCTTCGATGCCCGCTTCCATCAGGATTTTGCCGTTGTTAATGATGATGAGGCGTTCCGTTACCTTCGCGATTTCGTCGATCAGATGGGTGGATACGATGATGATGCGCGGGTTCTTTTCGTAGCTTTCCACAAGGAGCGTGTTAAACTGGTCGCGCATGATCGCGTCGAAGCCGAGGGTCGGTTCGTCCAGCAAAATCACCTTCGAATTGTTCGACAGGGTGATGATGGTTGTAAGCATCGTTTTCATACCGAAGGAAAGCTGCTTAAATCTTTTGTTCAGCTTCAACTCGAAGCGTTCCGTCATTTCCCTTGCGAAGTCGCGGTCGAAGCCGTCCTGTAACGCGGCGGCGGTATCGATCAGGTCGGATACCTTCATGTTAAACTGCGCCGACCCGCTCTCGATAAAGTTGACGCACTCCGGCATACGGCTTGTGGAAACGGTCTTGCCGTTTACAATAATTTCCCCGCCGCTTGCGCCGATATGGCCCGCGATGAGCTTCATAAAAGTCGTCTTGCCCGCGCCGTTACGCCCGAGCAAACAATAGATGCCGTTTTTGTTGATCCTTATCGAAACGCGGTCAACGGCCGCCACGTCCTTGTATTGCTTGGTTACGTTCCTGAATTCAATCATGTTCGCTTACCCCTTTATTTTTTATCGCACGGACCAATTCGTCCATGGAGATGTTGAGCGTTTCCGCTTCCTTTATTAACGCGCCGAGTCTTTCGTTAAAAAACGCGTTCCTTCGGCGTTCGGTTATCCTTTCGCGCGCGCCGGGCGCCAAGCACATGCCGATCCCTCTTTTCTTATACAAAATACCAGCGTCAGCCAGCTTGCCGATCGCTTTGACCGCCGTCGTCGGGTTGACGGTATACACCTTTGAAATCTGCGTCGTGGAAATAATCATGTCGTCCGCCTCGTACACGCCCCTCACGATGTCGCCCTCAATGATCTCCATGATTTGCATAAATACCGGTTGGCTGTCGTTCATCGTTATCCTCACCTCGCTGCGCAACGTATGTGAGTTAGTGATGCAACTCATTAACCTTACTATAACATACGTGACTTCGTTTGCGATAGTTTATATAATACGTTTAATGCAAAAACCCTCCGCGACCGTTCCAAAGGAAAACGGCGCAAAGGGCTTGGTCGCGGGAAAGGTGAAAAATAATCCTACATTATCGAAAACCCGTGTTTACCCAACAATTCATCGGTATCCGTAAGGTTGAAATTATTTTCGATCGCAAATTTTAGGATGGCGTCCTTTTTGTGGCGTACGTAGAAGCCGCCGTACCCCGCGGTTTTTAACAACCGTTCGCAGTTTTCCAACGAAAGGCTCAGTCCGAAGGACAGCTTGACGACGATATCCCGCGCGGGGCGTTTTTCACCCCGAAGCAGGTCATAGAAGTAGGGCACGCTGACGAACGCGTCGGCGATGATCTTCGCCTTGGTTTTTCCGCTTTCGGCGATGAACGTCTTTAAAAGGCCGTAAAAATTTTTATCGTCGAATTCGTCCTCGTTCGTTTTTATGTAATGATGGATGTTGCGGGAACGCTTCAACTCGAAATCCAGCTCGTCGGTTTTCTTATGCATACGCTCACCTCAAACCGACTATATCACGCGGAGGGTAAAAATGGAATTAGCGGGATATACGGTCATCGAAAAGCTCGCCGCCTGCGACGATAAAACGTTGTATCTAATCAAGGACGAAAGGGGCATCCCGTACGTCCTTAAAGTTTTCGCCAAGGCGTACAAATTCCCTCTTTATGAAAATTTGGCGAAGCTGGCGCACATCAATATGCCGCGTATCCTCGAAGCGGTGCCGCTTGAGGATTCCTTTTACATCATCGAAGAGTACATAGAAGGTAAGACATTAAAGGAAATATTGGCTGACACGGGCGCGCTCGGCAAGGGGGAAGCCTTGCATATCCTGTATCAATTGTGCGACGCCTTGGCGTACCTGCACAGCCAACCCACGCCCATCATCCACCGTGACATTACGCCCGCCAATGTAATCCGAATGCGTGACGGGCGCGTTAAATTATTGGACTTCGACATCGCCCGCGAATACAAGAAGGACGAAGTAAGGGATACCGAAGTGGTCGGTACCAAACCCTACGCTCCGCCGGAGCAATACGGCTTCGCCCAAAGCGATCATCGAGCGGATGTCTACGCGCTGGGCGTATTGCTGACGGTTCTGCTGACCAATACGTACGACCCGCGGCGGATAACCGATACGCACCTAAAGCGGGTGGCTCTGCGCTGTACAGCCATCGACGCGAACAAACGATATAGGAACGTAAAACAACTAAAAAAACGGCTTTCGCCCTCCCCCATAAACCGGTACATCGGAATGGCTGCCGCTGCGGTTTGCATAGGGCTTGCGGTTTTATCCATCGTTTTGTATACGCCTTCCCGTGTTGCTTACCTTTCAACGTTTCACAGCGCGGCGACTTTGGCCCCCGGCGGGAAAGGCGACATGGTCGTATACCTGCATGACCGTAACGGTCAATTCCTTTGCCCCACGGAGGAGCCCGTGATATGGACGGTGGAGGGTTTGGCACACGACGACCGTACGCATTCCGCTGTTTGCCTCGAAGGGATTATGTCGGCGACCCTGCTCTATGTCGGCAACGACGTGACGGAGCGGTTTATCCGTATAACGGCTACCTCCGCTTCAAATCCCTCGGTCAGCCATACCTTCGTCACGCACATCGCGGTGGGGATGCCCCATATAAACGTGGGCGATCCTTCGCCCCCGTATATTAACGCGCCCGGGCGCATTTACTTCCCCCTGCATGTTTACGGCATTCCCGACGGTATCCACCCGGTAAGGGTGCGGCTGCATTATGAGCGTGATATATGGTTCGACAAGCTGACCCCCGAAGGGATGATACCCGCCCACCCCTCCACAAGCGTGTTTGCGGGTTTAGTGTCCGTGGAAAACGGAATGGGGGAATTCGTATTTATATTAAACGATTCATTCGAAAGGCTCCGGGATATCCATTTCGGCATTGATTTGGAAATTCCCGGCGTCGGGTTCATCCTCTCCGAAGGCATAATACGAATCCGCTAATTTACTATGCTGCGAGCAGTATGTATCGCGCAATTATTTGTGCTAACATCGGTTTGGATCGTAAGCGTGTACTTTTACCTTTAAGCAGATGGAGGGAATGAGAATGAAGAAACTGATAGGTATTTTTATCGTTATGGTAATGGTGTTGGGGTTTGGGATGAATGTTTATGCTTCATCGAACCAACAATCGACGCACATCTTTACGGGAAAGCCGGGTGCGAGCTGGTGTTTTGAAAATCATGTGGATTCCTTGACACGTTATGGCATGACGCGCCAATATGAAAGCGAAAACTTCGCGTTTTACAGTATACCCGCTCTTGCCGTTTGGCTGCCGTACCAAGCAAAGGTTCTTGAAGAAGCATACCAAGAATTTATTGAATTGTTCGGTTTTGAATTATCTCAAAAAGTACATGTTTGGTATTTTTATCGTCCGCATTATCAACAGGAATTTGGTTTTTGGCATCCCGATAACGACAATAACTACGTCGGCACGTTAAATGCCGGTGCAGGGGGAACACATGCCATCGTACATTCCAGACCACATGGTTCCGGTCCGATACTTGAAGTAACGGAAGCAACCCTTGTCCATGAATTGGCACACGTATATCAACTTTATTTGAATCCGATGTATTTTCAAACAGAGGACTGGGACGCGCGTGACAACAGTGATTTGCTTTATTGGGTTGTGGAGGGAACCGCTGATTTTTTAATGTATGGTTATGGCAACTGGCGCGGCCACCCGGGAGTTATCCATTTAATGCGGGAAATCATTTATGGCGCCGGCATTCCTTCGTTAAATGAAATGGAGCCGATAAACAAACAAGAGTTTTACGATGGCGGGGGTGTTTATTACCTTTTGGGAGCTTCAATGGTGGCTTTTATCAGCGATACTTGGGGATTTGATACCGTCATTGAATTAAATCGCCGTCACGGAGGATATTACCGAAGGTTGTTAGGCATCACCCGTAATGAATTCGAGCGCCGATGGCATGAATGGGTAATGTTTGAATATTGTATGCATAATAATAACCAAACCCAAATTAAAAAAATATTAGATACCGACTACGTTGTACAAACAAACGAACATACGGCAGAAACAGACATTGGTACCTTCCATTGGCAATTTGTCGATGTGCAAAATACGCTTGACCTAAGCAGATTTCCATGGTCAAACAGCAGCGCGCAATTTATGCCGACCACCTTGGGGGAAGTGATAATCGTTACATGGCCCGATGACAGTACGGCTTTGCATATCGATATTGGAGAGTGTAATGAATACCCCGGCAACAGGCGTCATTACATGGTTAATATCGTTATGGCGGCAACGGACGTATCGGATCCCGCTTTAATCGGCAGATGGGACAGACTTAGTACCTTACAGTCGCTCAATGCTTTCACCGAAAATAACCGTCATAACGTTACAACTTGGGCGCAAGACATTCTGCGACGCCGGGGTGAAATCCTTCATCAGCTTGCTTTCTTTTGTAATGGAAGGGTTTCCGCGACCAACGTTAATGGTTTCGGCAATACATGGACAAACAATTCCATCGGCGGACGGGGTTACGAAATCCGCACCATCGGCGGCGTTGACTACCTGTTCGTTAATAACCGGGGAAGCGCCGCCCCAAGCACGGGAACAGGCACGCCATGGACGGTGTTTATCCGTAATTAAAACAAATATAATCATTTGTTTCTCCAGAGCCGCGGCACAATGCTGCGGTTTTTCGTTTAAAAAACAATGAATAAGTATTTTTTATTAAAAAATCCGCACGCTGCAGCCCGGGGGTGATGTGTAATGCACCTGACGAAGCGACTTTCACAGAGCGCAGGAAGGGGCATTACACATCACCCCCGGGCATGTAACGCGAAAATTAAACATCGCAAAAACATTCCCCAAAAAAACACACTTGACAAAATAGCTACCCGGGTATATACCAACGGGGAGGTGGTATCCATGCAAACGGCGAAAATATTCGCGAGCGGCAAAAGCCAAGCGGTACGCTTACCGAAGGAGTTTAGATTTACGGGTACAGAAGTCGGTATCAGCAAACTGGGCAAAATGGTCGTCCTTTTTTCCAAAGATAATGCCGATGAAATTTTTTTCGACAGCCTCGGAAAATTTCCCGATGAATTTTTTGAATCCATTGAAGCGGCGCGTACGGAAAGTGTACCCAATGCAAAAAGGGTTGAATTATGACTTATATGATGGATACCAACACCTGTATATTTTTGATGAAGAACCTACCCCGTGTTGTGGCGCAGTTCAAAGCCAAAAGAAGTAAAGGCATAACCATTTCGTCCATTACGGTTTCGGAATTATATTTTGGTGTCTATAACAGCAAAATGCCGCAAGAAATAACCGTGCATCTTGCTGATTTTCTAATCGGTGTGCCTGTTATGGATTATACGGCTGCAGCAAGTGATTGTTACGGTAAAATCCGTGCGGAACTAAAGCGCAAAAACCAACTGATAGGCGAATTGGATATGTTGATTGCCGCTCATGCCAAATCATTGAACCTTATCCTCGTTACGAACAACACCCGCGAATTTCAACGGGTCAATAACTTAACCATTGAAGACTGGAAGATTTGATATTCGAAAGGAAAACGATAACCATGGCTGAACCCACGCGTCCGCGTTTATCTCATATGTCCGCCAAAGCGGGTTGAGCGGCCAAGCTGGGGCCGGGTGCCCTGTCGGAAATGCTTAAAGCGCTGCCCAAGAACATCGACCCCGCGCTGCTGGTGGGGTACGATACGTCGGACGATGCCTGCGTATATCGCTTGCGGGACGGCCTCGCATTGATACAAACGCTGGATTTCTTCCCGCCGATCGTGGACGACCCGTTTGCTTACGGGCAGATAGCGGCGGCGAATGCCTTGTCTGATATCTATGCCATGGGGGCGATACCCGCGGTGGCGTTGAATATCTTTTGCGTACCCGCTTGCCTGACCCCCGCCGAAGTGGCGGCCATCCTCGCGGGGGGCGCGGACAAGGTGCGCGAAGCGGGCGCAATCATCGCGGGCGGTCATTCCGTGGAGGACGCCGAACCCAAATACGGCCTGTGCGTAAGCGCGTTTGCCGACCCCGATAAGCTGTGGACCAACGCCGGGGCGAAACCCGGTGATATATTAATCCTCACCAAACCGCTGGGTAACGGCATCCTCGCCACGGCGGCCAAACAGGACAAAATAACCCCGTCCCAATTTGAACAAGCGATCACCTCCATGGCTACCCTTAACAAATACGCCCGCGACGCGGCGGCGAAGTTTACCGTACATGCCTGTACCGATATCACGGGCTTTGGTTTCTTGGGCCATGCTTGCGAAATGGCGAAAGCAAGCGGCGTAACGTTCGTCATCGACCACGCCGCCATACCCTTGTTTGACCAAGTCCGCGACCTGGCGAAAAAGGGCGTCGTACCCGGCGGGGCAAAACGCAACGCCGAATACCTGATAAACGACATCGCCTTCGCGCACAACATACCCGATCTCATCCGGATCATATTAAATGACCCGCAAACCTCGGGCGGGCTGTTGCTGAGCGTACCGCGGGAAACAAAAAAACCCCTGCTCGCCGCTTTAAGGGAAAGCGGTGCGGAGGGCTGGGTTGTGGGGGAAGCAGAAAACCGAGGAGACCATACGATCGAAGTACGGTAACACGGTATAAAATAAAATTTGCCGAATGCGGTTTTATGGCGCATCCGGCAAATTTTTTGTTCCCCGAAAGGGGTGTTTTTATTTATGGGGTATTTTTATTTATTTCTGTTCCCCTTCAACCGTCTTGCCGCCGTAGTATTTGTTCGGCAGTACCGCGTTGAGGATTACGCCGAGGATGATGGCTACGGGCAGGTTCATACGGTCGAGGCGGATGGCGGTTTCGGCGATTTCCACACGGATGATGTTGCCGAAGCGCATACCGATACCTACTACGAGCATAACCGACATGATGATCAGGTATTTTTCGATGTTGAGGTTTACGTGTTCCTTTACGTTACGCATACCGATGGAGGCGATCATACCGTAGAGCATGATGGACGCGCCGCCGATGATCGATACCGGGATGGAGCGTACGACTTCCGCGAACGCCGGGGAAAGGCCCAAGAGCACCGCGAAGCCCGCGCCGATGGCCACTACTATGGAAGAGAAAACCTTCGTGATGATCAGAAGGCCCACGTTTTCGGAGTAGGTCGTGTTCATGGGTGTGCCGAAAGCGGCTACCGCCATGGACTGGATGCCGTCGGCGAAGAGTGTACGGCTCAAGCCCGGTTTATTGCGTACGAGGTCCTCACCCATTTCCTGCCCGACGATAACGTGGTCGGCGATGTTTTCGGCCACGGTGGCGAGGGCGAAGGGCGCCATCATCAGAATGGGTACGAGGGCGAACTTGGGTGCCATGAAGGGCGGCAAACCGAATATATCCGCATCACGCAACGCGTAGAAGTTGATGTACGCGCCGTTGGTCGCTTCCAGCGATCCGGCAAGGTTCATCATAACGGCGACGAAGTACGCGCCCGCCAAACCGATGAGGATGGGGAAAGCCTTCGCTTTGCCGCGCGCGAATATCATTACGACGATGATGATGATCAGGGTCAAAGGCCCTAAAATCCAACTGGTGGCGAATTGGTTGACGGCGTGGGGCGCAAGGGTTACGCCGATAAGTACGACCGTAGGTCCGGTTACCGCGTGGGGCAGCACATGCATGAAACGGTTGGCGCCGATCCACTTAACCAATAAAGAGAAAACCAAATATACCGCACCCGCGATGACGATACCGCCCAGCGCGTATTGGAGGCGTTCGTTATGCTCCGCTACGTGCGCAAGCGGCCCGTTCGGGTCGATTACGCCCAGCACACCGATCATGAAAGCGAAGCTGGAGCCCATCGTCATGGGGGACTTGCCTTTGGTCAGCAGCAGGAAAAGCCATGTGCCGATACCCATGCCGAAGAGCGTCACCTGCGGGCTCATGCCCAACGTAAGGGGTACGATGATCGTCGCGCCGAACATGACCAGCATCGATTGCAAGCCTTTAACGATGAGCGATGCGGCGCTTTCCCCGCGGTGTGCGGTTTGCGCTATGCCTGTCGGGTCCCACCAGCGCATGATTGCATTTTTCATTTTACAGCCTCCTCTTATTTTGTATAAAAAAATCCGGCGATTATATCAAAGGTAAATGATACAATGCCGGATTATTTTATTGGGTATGGGTGTTTCGATAATGTTCGTTCTCGCTTGGCGAACAGTCGTTCGCCATGGGGCAAGGGCTTCATGTACGCGCCTCCAAACGGTTTTACACGGAATTTGACGCCCGGGGCCGCAAACGTGCCGTCGGCACACCGCTCCCCAAACGGCGGAACTTTATCATGTTTGTCCGCGTGTTGCAATACCCTTTTTCACAAAAAAATCATCTTTTCCGTTATGCATAATAATCCGTTGGGATTTTGTCGTAATTACGGTAATATTGCCAATACATTCCCATAAGTTGTCAAATAAATATAGGACTACGGTCAATTGACGTTAAAAATTATGCTACTTATACTTGCCGCAGAACGGGTCTCAGCCAATTACTTCGCGATTGCCGTACCCGTCAAAAACCTATAAGGGGTGGTTACGATGCACAAGAACAGGGCATTACTTTCCACAATCGTAGCGTTGCTTGCCTGCGTGTTCCTTCTCGCGGCATGCGGCCAAAGAGGGTCCGACGACCGAGAGCCAGACTTGACATTAGAAAATGTCCGTCTGGCTTTCATACATGTTGGGGACCAAGCGGACAGGGGCTACACATATCGCCAGCACCGCGGCACGACGGACATGATGGCCGCACTGGGTATCAGCGAAAGGCAAGTCCTCAATTTTTGGAACATTACCCCCGGCGCAGCCGTAACGACTTCCATTGAGGAAGCCATCGAGTGGGGCGCGGACATGATCTTCGGCACTTCCTTCGCCTTCGGGGCGCCCATGCTGGAAGCCGCAAGACAATACCCCGACGTACACTTCTTCCACGCCACGGGTAACCTAGCCGTTGAAGCCAATCTCCCCAACTACCACAACTATTTCGGTAACATGTCGCAAGGGCGTTTCCTCTCCGGCGTAGCCGCGGGATTACGCACCGAATCGAATATACTGGGTTTTGTGGCCGCGTGGCCCAACCCCGAAGTCATCACGGGTTATACGGCGTTCTTCTTGGGCGCGCAGTCCGTCAACCCCGACGTACGCATGTACGTCATGTACCTTAACGCCTGGAACGACCCCACCGTTGAAGGTCAAATCGCGCAGGCGTTGATCGACCGCGGCGCGGACGTCCTCGGCCAGCATGCCGACTCCCCCACCACCCAAACCGTCGCGCAAAGCGCGGGCGTATGGAGCGTGGGTTACAACAACGACATGCGCAACGAAGCCCCCGACGCGTTTTTGGTCGCGCCCATGTTTGACTGGAGCGTGTACCTGACCTACGCCGTGCGCACCCTCGTAGAAAACGGCCCGGGCAGCGTACGTACCGACGTACTGTACGGCCTGAACGAAGGCATGGTTCTCTTATCCGACCTTAACCCGGCAACCGTCGTACCCGGCACGGCTGAAGCGATCGCCGAAGCCGAAGCGCGTTTGCGCGGCGGATGGAACATCTTTACCGGCCCGATCTACGGCGCGGACGGCGTACGGATTTTGGCCGACGGCGAGCAATGGCGGGAGCCGATTTCCGCTCCTTCATGGGCGCATATCGTACGCGGCATCACCGTGCTCGACTAACATGGACAAGCCCGCCGTTATCACCCGTGAGCTGACGAAGACCTTCGACCGTGTAGTCGCCGTCGATAAGGTGGACTTCGAATTACGCCGCGGCGAAATCCTCGCCCTCATGGGGGAAAACGGCAGCGGTAAAACGACATTGATGAATATGCTGTCCGGCATTTATTTTCCGGACAGCGGTTACATAGAAGTGGACGGTAAAAAAGCAAATATACGCTCGCCCAAGGATGCGTTCGATTTGGGCATCGGTATGGTGCACCAACACTTTAAGCTGGTGGATGTGCTGTCCGCCACGGATAACATCCTGTTGGGTTTGCCGGGCAAGGCGATCCTCGACCGTAAAAATTCGGCGCGGCAAATCGCCGAAATAACCAAACGCTACGGCTTCCGTTTGGACCCCGAAAAAAAAGTGTACGACATGTCCGTCAGTGAAAAACAAACGGTGGAGATCATGAAGGTCCTGTACCGCGGGGCGGATATCCTTATATTGGACGAGCCGACCGCGGTCCTAACCCCGCAGGAATCGGAGCGCCTGTTCGCCACATTACGTAACATGCGTAACGACGGCAAAGCCATCGTCATCATCACGCACAAGCTCCACGAGGT
Source organism: Defluviitaleaceae bacterium (assembly GCA_009779755.1). Lineage (GTDB taxonomy): Bacteria > Bacillota > Clostridia > Lachnospirales > WQUN01 > WQRX01. The sequence goes on from WRDO01000013.1 coordinate 71,973, forward strand.
ATTGGCCCTTTCGGACCGCGTCCATGTCCTGCGTAAGGGCTTATCGACCGGGTCCATAACCACCTCGGAAGCGGATAAGAATAAATTGACGGAAATGATGGTCGGCCAAGCCGTAAACCTGAGCATTACCCGCCCGTACGTTGAAAACAAGCAACGGCGGTTGGCGGTGGATAACTTGAGCGTCAGGACACCCGATGGGGTCCGCCCGTTGCAAAACGTCAGCTTTACCTTACAATCGGGGGAAATATTGGGCGTTGCAGGCGTGTCGGGCAGCGGGCAAAAAGAGCTCTGCGAAGCATTGGCGGGTTTATGCAAGGCCGAAAACGGCTCGGTGACGTTTTTCCCCAACAATGAAACGTTGGGCAAACCGCCGGAAGCCATACCCATCCTGGGCAAATCCCCGCAGGAGATAGGCGAGTTGGGGATATCGATGGCGTTTGTGCCGGAGGATCGGCTGGGTATGGGGCTGGTGGCGGGTATGGACATGACCGACAACGTGCTGCTGCGCCATTACAAGCGTAACAAAGGGCCTATTGCCGACCGTAAATTTTCAAGGAACTTGGCGCAGCGCTTGATCGATAAGCTGAAGATCGCAACGCCGGGCGTGCATACCGTCGTACGCCGCCTCTCCGGGGGTAACGTGCAGAAGGTGTTGCTCGGCCGTGAAATCGCATCCGTACCGAAGGTATTGATCGTGGCGTACCCCGCACGGGGTTTGGATATCCATTCCTCCCATACGATTTACGATTTATTAAATGAGCAGAAACGCAAGGGCGTCGCCGTCCTTTTTATCGGCGAGGACTTGGACGTCCTGCTCGAGTTGTCCGACCGTATCATGGTACTGTGCGGCGGTAAGGTGAGCGGCACGGTGGACGCCGCGGCGACAAGCAAGGAGGAGATCGGCTTGTTGATGGCGCAATTCCGTGAGGATGATAAACGGAGCGTAAACGCATGACGACGCTGCGCATCGCACGGCGTAAGACGATCCCCGGCATGCAGGCATGGTTGATACGCGCGGGGGGGTTGCTGGCGGCATTATTAATCGGCGCCCTCATCATCGTATCGCTCGGGCACAACCCATTGGCCGTTTATTCCGAAATGATAAACGCGGCGTTCGGCGGGCGCATCGGCTTTAACCAAACGGTACGGATTTTCGTGCCGCTGTTGGGCGCGGCGTTGGCGGTGGGTTTGGCGTTTAAGATGCGTTTTTGGAATATCGGCGCGGAGGGGCAGATACTGGTCGGGGGGATCGCCGCTACGTATTTCGCGTTGTTCCATGCCGCCCATATGCCCCGATTTATGCTGCTCATCGTAATGGGGTTGGCGGCCGCGGCTGCGGGAGGGTTATGGGGACTGCTCCCCGCCTTCTTCCGTGCCAAGTGGGGCACGAACGAAACGTTGTTTACCCTGATGCTCAACTATGTGGCATTGGGGGTTATCGTATATTTGCAAAGCGTACCGTCGTGGCGCAGGGAGGGGGAACTGCATCCCATCATTGATATGTTCCCCGTTGCCGCGCGTTTGCCGCAGGTGGGCGGCATACATATCGGCTGGATCATGGTCTTTGTGTTGACGGGGCTGGTATATTTTTACTTAGCGAAAAGTAAACAGGGATATCAGCTCACCGTCGTGGGCGAAAGTGAAAATACCGCGCGTTACGCGGGTATGAACGTCAAACGCATTATCATGCGTACGATGCTCTTCTCCGGCGCGATTGCGGGGCTTGTGGGTTTTTGGCAGGTTTCGGGGGCGGACTTTACGCTTAACGAAACGACCGCGGGGGGCGTAGGCTTTACGGCTATCATCGTGGCGTGGTTGGCGCGGCTCAATCCGATAATCATGGTGCCGGCGGCGGCGGGCATTGCCATACTCGAGCGCGGCGCGGTCCGTATACAGACGATATTTTCGATCCCCGCGACCATCGCGTCCGTTTTGATCGGTATTATCCTGTTTTCGATGCTGGCGTGCGAATTCTTCGTGCAATACCGCGTGATATATAACAGAAAGGGGGCGTAACCCGTCATGGATACCTTCATTAATTTTTTTAACGCGGCGGTGCTGGCCGGTACGCCTTTATTGTTCGGTACGTTGGGCGAGATTTTGACGGAAAAATCCGGCAACCTTAACCTTGGGGTGGAGGGCATGATGTTTATGGGTGCGCTTTCCGGTTTGGTTTCCGTTTTTCTGCTGGAGATGGGGATCGGCGTACACCTAACACCCGGCGTCGCGGTTATCGTCGCGGTTTCGTTTGCGTTCCTCGCGGGGGCATTGGGCGCGTTTATATACAGCGTACTCGTTATCACCTTCCGTACCCAGCAAAACGTCACGGGGCTTGCCTTAACACTGTTCGGCATCGGGGCGGGCAATTTCCTCGGCGAACATTTCGCGCGGCGGTCGAACGCGGGTTTCCTTACCGTCAGCGCAAGCGCGAAGGAAGGGTTTTCGCAAATACGCATCCCCTTACTTTCGGACATCCCCGTCATCGGACCCATGCTTTTCAACTATAATATCCTCGTATACTTGGGCATAGCGGCGGCTGTTACACTTGCGGTTTTTTTCAAATATACCCGCGTGGGTCTGAACCTGCGCGCCGTGGGCGAAAATCCCGCCTCGGCCGATTCCGCCGGTATCCCCGTTTCCAAATATAAATATGCCGCTACCTGTATCGGCGGCGGTATTTGCGGGATTGGGGGTATGTATATCATCATGGTCACAACTTCGGGCATATGGGTACACAACGCGGTGCAGGGTTTTGGTTGGATCAGCGTCGCGCTCGTTATCTTCGCCACGTGGAGCCCGAGCCGCGCGGTTGTGGGGTCGTTGGTGTTCGGCGCGCTTACGGTTATGCGTTTTTACCTGCCGCTGGGTATACCCATGCAGATATATGACACGCTGCCGTACATCGCCACGATATTGGTGCTGGTTTTCACGAGTATCCGCCCGAACAGGGAATACAATGTACCGGCGAACTTGGGGTTGAATTATTTTAGGGAAGATCGGTAGATAATACGGGTATACGAATCGAAGGGTTGTCTTGTTTGTGTTGCCCCGGGCGGCAGGGTGGGCGGAAGTTCCAACGCCGCGCTGAACGCAATCGGGCGATGAACGGCTCCGCTCAGGAAGTGGCTCCGTTCGTCTCGCAAGCGAGCCAAACGGAGCCACATAACCTTCGCGTTCGCCGTTAATCGTCCGATTGCGTAGGCGCGGCTTATGGAACATCCCCCCGCCCTGCCGCCCTGCTTGACGGGCAGCACATAATAATGTTTATTATCGGATTCAATAGTTTCGCGGGTCAGTATAAAATGTAGGAACGAAAATCCCTGTTTCGTGATACTCAATTAAATTCTTTGCAATCTTCGGCACAAGTTCTATTTTCGGTAAATCGTATATCGAAAACCATATTGCTGTTGCCGTTAATGAAGGATTTATAGGGTTTTTATCAGGCAATAATCCATTCAAGGACATACTTTTCGCATCTGCTTCATTTACAAGCACGCATTTGAAGAAGACACCCATACTATGCTCGTCATTTTCGCCTGTTTGTTTTTCATGCGGCACGGATTCTAATGTAAAAACAAGCTCTTTTGCAATAACGCGTAAACTTGTTTCCTCAAAGACTTCCCTCTCAACTGCCGTTCGGGCGTTTTCATCTTTTTCGATTCCACCGCCGGGAATGTTATAGTATATCCCATCACCGAATTTGTTTATAAGGATTTTATCCTCATGTATAATAATTGCTCCCGCTCTCATTCGCATTTTATAACTCATTTTAACACCGCCTAATATAAATAATCTACGATAAACCATAACATTTTGTTGTATCAAAATCAATGTTAAGTCGGGGCTTTATAACAAGAACGTTATCGGGGAAAAGC
>WRDO01000014.1 GCA_009779755.1 Defluviitaleaceae bacterium
ACGCGGTAGCGGTTAATGCCTGCTTCAGTTGTACTCGGGGTGTATGTCGCGTTTGTCGCCCCCGAAATATTTTCAAAATCCCCACCCGTTACTCCGGGGGCGCGTTGCCATTGGTAGGATAATATGTCGTTATCCGGATCCGGTGAAGTTGCCGCAACGGTTATCGTTACCGTATCGCCAACCCACGCTTCGACGCTTTGCGGCTGTGCCGTGATGTCAGGCGTTGCGGCGTTAACCAACGGGACTACCGTTACCGTTACGATGTCGCTGGTTGTTATGGCTGTTTGTGTTCCGTTTACGGCGGCGTTTGTATTCGTTACGGCCACTCGGTATCGGTTGACACCCGCGTCGGCTGTGTCCGGGTTGTACGACGCGTTTATCGCACCCGCGATATCGGTGAACGCCCCACCCGCCGCTCTTTGCCATTGGAAGGTTATCGTTCCATTGTCCGCGGAGGTCGCGGCTACGGTTAACGTTACCGCGTCCCCTACTAACGCTTCGATGTTTTGCGGGTGTGCCGTAATGACGGGTGCTTCGGCGTTTACAATAACAACGCCGCCGCCCGTCCCGTTGCCGGTTCCGGTGTCCGTGTTTGTATCGTTGTCCGTGTTTGTATCGTTGTCCGTTTCGTTTTCATCGCTTTCTTCTTCGTCATCATCGTCGTCGCCATCGTTTTCGTCTCCGTCGAGGGTGTTTTCAAAATCCGTAATGGCTTCCAAACGTTCATTTTCGGCGGCGGCGGCGACGATTTCGAGTTCCGTTATAAGCCTGTCGATGGTTTCGATGTCCTCGCGTGAAACGATGTCGTTATCAATCAGCATCTCGATATTTTCCGAGATAACCCTCAGCGTAAAGAGGTCAAGCAATTCGATTTGCAGCGGGGTGATTTCGGGTTCGTCGTCTGCAGCCGCCAGAGCGGATACGGTCAACGTATTTCCCGCTTCCAACGTATAATCGCCCGAAGGGGTCGAGCATTCCAATCGGCCTTCCAATAGGTTGACTTGCAATTCGCCGTTGACAAACACGATCGTAAAGAGTGTGCCGCGCACGCCCATGACGGAATTGCCCGCACGTACTTGGGCCCCGCGCCCCGTCGCTTGGGGTGCGGCGTTGACGCTGACGGAACCGGTTACGACCGTAATCTCAAGGTTGTTTCCCGCACGGCTGATGTTGATGGTGGTGGACGCATCCACATTCACCGTGGAGCCGTCCTCCAACAACAATACGACGCGGGAATCCACACCCGTCGATATCGTATTCCCCACGGCCAAGCGCGTACCCACCGCCGCGCTGAAGGTCCTGGGCGTTCCGCGGGTCATGTTGACCGTACCCTCCACGCTTTCCACTACGATGGTGCGCGAAACGGTGGCGTTTATGGTAAGCGTAAACAAAAACGACGCGATGATCGCCGCTATGGCGATGGTTACGAATTTTTTCATTGCTGCCCCCTAATGACTTCCATCATTACGATCCTATGGTTAAGCGAATCCGCGATATACAGTATGCCGTTATGGTACGCGACGTCCAACGGTCGGTTCATTACGTCGGGTTCGCCGTCGCCCGCGGCTGTTCGGACGATACCGTCCGCCAATACACGAACGGCGTGGTTACCCGTGTCGGCGATGAACAGCACGCCGTCGGCATAAACGATACCGTGCGGGAAATTAAATAACGCGGCGTTTGCGGGTCCGTCGGCGAAGCCGCCCTGCCCGTAAAACCCGTCGGGTTCGATTTCGGTGACGACTCCCGCGATTGTAGTGACTTGGTTGCCGGAAATCCTCCGTATTACATGGTTACCCGTGTCGGCTATATAAATGTCGCCGTTGGGTGCCACCGCGATTCCTGTCGGTTCAAGGAATAACGCTTGATACAGTGCGCCGTCGCGGTGGCCGTATTGGCCGTGTATACCCGCGAATGTATGCACGGTACCGTCGGGGCTTATCTTCTTTACGGTATGGCTGAGCGTATCGGTAACGTACAGATTACCCTGCGCGTCCGCCGCAATACCCGTCGGATGGTTAAATTCCGTTGAAACGGTGGAGACGTTGTCGCCGTTTATCCTCCGTACCGTATTGCCGTGGCTGTCCGTGACAAAAAGACCGTCGGGGGTTAAAACACCCGCCGTCGGGCGCCCGAAAAAGGCGCTCCCGATTTCACCGTCCGCATGGAACGGCGCGATGAAACCGAACTCATCGCGCAGGCCCGAACCCGCGATAAACGTTTCCGCCTTGCCGTTTATGATTTTACGTATGCTTGCGTTAAAGGTGTCGAACACGATGAGGTTGCCGTCGTTGTCCACGGCCAAACCTGACGGGACGGCGAAGCGCGCCTCGTATGCGGGGCCGTCCGTATGGCCGATGATCCCCGTACCGGAAAATGGGGTCAATGCGCCGAAGGTCAACGAACGGAGCGGTTCCGCCGGTTTTGTCGGCTCCGACGGCATTTGCAATACGAACCTGTATAAAATGACCGCCGCTTCGGCGCGGGTCGCCGTATTACGCGGGGTTATCATACCCCCGTCACCGATCAGCAACCGCGTAGCCACGGCGAATTGCATGGCCTCCCGCGCGCGCGGGGATACGCTTTGCGCGTCGTTAAAGTGCGCAAGCTGTACACCCGATTCTGCTAAGCGGATACCCGCGAATAACGTATATCGATAAAATAAGACGGCCATTTCCTCACGGGTAATGGCCCTGTCGGGTGCGAAATCGTTATTGCCGACGCCATACGCGATACCGTTCGCCGAAGCCCACCGTACGGCCGTGTAATATACGGCGTCGGCCGTCACATCGTTAAAGCGCGTCGCCCCATAAGATACAGGTCGGCCGTCTATTGCCCATAAGGCATACAGGAACTCGGCACGGGTAACGCTTCGCGTCGGGTTAAAGTCGCCGTTTGCGTCCGTTCGCAGAATACCGTTTTCTATGGCGTATTCGGCGGCGGCGGTGTACCACCTGCCCGGTTGGATATCGTTTGCATAAACGTTTACGGCAAACAGCGATGCGAACAACACCGCCGGCAGAAACATGATCTTGCGCATTGATTTCTCCCCTACAACGTATTCATATTATTATGCCAATTACTCCTTATAATATTTTATACGTTCTACGTTCGATTCTAGCCCATCATTACGGTTATTTCATTCGTCGTTCCGTTTTGGAATATCGGAAGCAGCGTCCCTTCCAGCGGTTTACCGTTTAAGATGATTTCCTTTACGCCTTTTTCCACGCCGCTTGGGTTTTCCACGGTGATGTTGTACCGCGCTCCGCGGAACACCCGCGACACGTTGAAACCCTTCATATCGGCGGGTATGCACGGGTCTACACGCAAGCCGTCATGTTCGGGGCGGATACCCAGTATATACTGTGTGATCGACACATACGTCCACGCCGCCGTGCCCGTGAGCCAGGAGTTCTTACCTTCGCCGTGGCGTACCGCGTCTTTACCCGCGATCATTTGGCAATAGACGTACGGCTCCATACGGCGCAGTTGGCTGTCATCCTCGCGGTAGGCGGGGCAGATTTTTTTGTACGTATCAAACGCGCGCGTGCCGCGTCCCAACAGGGTTTCGGCGATCGTCACCCACGGGTTGTTGTGGCAGAAGATACCCGCGTTTTCCTTATAACCCGGCGGATAGGAGGAAATCTCGCCCAACTCGAGGTGATATTCCTTGTACGCGGGCTGCTGGAGGACGATGCCGTAGGGGGTGTCGAGGTGTTTTTCCACGGATTGCATCGCTTTTAAGGCACGTCCGTCCCCCAGACCGATACCCGCCATCACCGCGAAGCCGTTGGATTCGATGAATATCTTGCCGTGTTCGCATTCGTTTGAGCCGATCTTCTTGCCGTAGGCGTCGTACGCACGGATAAACCATTCGCCGTCCCAACCGTGTTTGCCGACGGTTTCGATCATATCGGCTACGGCTTTGTCGGCCCGCTCGGCTTCTTCCGTACGGCCCGTGCGACGGCACAGTTCGGCGTATTCCGGCCCCGCGAAGGCGAATATCGCCGCGATAAGCACCGATTCCGCTACGCCCGATTCGTAATTTGCCGTCGTTTGGAAGGATTCGCCCGGCGTCTTGGAGAAGCAGTTAAGGTTAAGACAATCGTTCCAATCGGCGCGGCCGATGAGCGGCAAGCCGTTGGGACCCTTGTTTTCCAGCGGATGGTTAAAAGACTTTTGCAAGTGGACGAACAACGTGTCCGCAAGTGTTTCGTCGTTGTCGAACGGGACGATTTCATCAAGGATACCGTAGTCGCCCGTTTCCTTTACATAAGCGGCTACGCCAAGGATCAGCCACAGCGGGTCATCGTTGAAGCCCGAACCGATTTCGTTGTTGCCGCGTTTTGTGAGCGGCTGGTATTGATGATACGCGCTGCCGTCGGGGAATTGCGTCGCCGCGATGTCGAGGATACGCGCACGCGCGCGTTCCGGTACGAGGTGTACGAAACCCAGCAAATCCTGGTTGGAATCGCGGAAGCCCATCCCCCGCCCGATGCCCGACTCGAAGTACGAAGCCGAACGCGACATATTAAAGGTGACCATGCATTGGTATTGGTTCCACACGCCCGCCATACGCGCCATTTTCTTGTCTTCCGCTTCCACGGTAAACTTGCCGAGGAGGTTGGTCCAATAATCGCACAACGCTTCGAGTGCCGCATCCACTTTTTCCGATGTGTCGTATTTGGCCAGCAACGTATCGGCGGGGGTTTTATTGACTACGTGTTGGGTCTCCCATTTATCGTCCTCGGGGTTTTCGCAGTAGCCCAATACGAATACGAATTCCTTGCTTTCGCCCGGCGCGAGTTCGGCTTTTAGATGGTGCGAGCCGATGGGCGCCCAACCGTGCGCTACGGAATTCTTCGATTGTCCCGTTGACGGCAATATGTGCGGGGAACCGAAGCCGTTGTACAAGCCCAAGAAGGTTTCACGGTCGGTATCGAAGCCCGCGATCGGTGCGTTAACCGCCCACACGGCGTAATGGTTGCGCCGTTCGCGGTATTCGGTCTTGTGATAGATACGCGAGCCGTGGATCTCGACTTCGCCGATGGAAAAATTCCGCTGGAAGTTGGTCATGTCGTCGTGGGCGTTCCACAGACAGAACTCGACGAAGGAGAACATGTTTATGTTTTTCGTTCCGTCGGATTCGTTTTTCAGCGTTACTTTATGGATTTCGCAGGTGTCGCCCATCGGGACGAAGGAGAGCTGCGAAAACGCGAGCCCGTTCCTCGCCGACGAAATCTTCGAATACCCCAACCCATGGCGGCATTCGTAGCGGTCCATCTTCACTTGCATGGGCATCCACGTAGGCGTCCATAAATCGCCCCCGTCATTTAAGTAGAAATATCGCCCGCCCGCGTCGGCAGGGGCGTTGTTATAACGGTAGCGGGTCAAGCGCAGCATACGTGCGTCCCGATAGAAGCAATACCCCCCGGATGTATTGGAAAAGAGCCCGTAAAAATCCTCGCATCCCAAATAATTGATCCACGGGTAGGGTGTGTCGGGTCGGGTAATGACATACTCGCGGTTAAAATCGTCGAAATAACCGTAGGACATGGTTTGGCCTCCTGCTTATTTGTGATTTTTGTTGGATGCATTATATAATTCATGGTAAAATTGCGCAAATGAAAGGAGGGCGATCCATGGCCCATCGTCAAGCGACAACCGTTCTGCACCTTCCCGACCATCCCAATACAAACATCACCGTAAGGCAAACAAAGCACAAATTCCTCTTCGGTTGCGCGGAGTTTTCGGTTTTACCCTACGTCAACGGGGAAATGAAACCCGATACCGCCGCCGCCGCGGAAAAACGCTTCGGTCATATGGCGGAAATCTTTAATCAGGTCACCCTTCCGTTCTATTGGGGCAGGTACGAGCAGGAACGCGGCAAGCCCGATTTCACGCGGATGCATAAAGCCTCCAAATGGCTGGCCGACCGCGGTTTCCTGCTTAAGGGGCATCCGTTATGCTGGCATACCGTATGCGCGGACTGGCTGATGGATCTGACCAACGAGGAAATCTACGACACGCAAATAAAGCGCGTAACACGGGACGTTACCGCCTACAGCGGGTTGATCGACGCGTGGGACGTTATCAACGAAGCGGTGATCATGCCTATATTCGACAAATATGACAACGGCGTCACCCGTATATGCAATGAACGCGGGCGCTTCAAATTGATAAGGGGTTTATTTACGGCCGCGCGTAAAGCAAACCCGAACGCGACGTTATTAATCAACGATTTCGACATGTCCGAGTCCTATGACATCCTCGTGGAAGGTCTGTTGGAAGCGGGCGTTATGATCGACGCCATCGGTTTGCAATCGCACATGCACCAAGGCTGTTGGCCGAAGGAAAAACTGCATGAAGTGCTGGAACGTTTTTCACGGTTTAAGCTCCCCTTGCATTTTACGGAGATTTCCCTCGTTTCGGGTGAAATCATGCCCAAGGAAATCGTGGACCTAAACGACCACAAGGTAAGTACATGGCCTACCACCCCGGAGGGGGAGGAACGCCAAGCGAATGAAATCAAGTGGTTTTACGAAACGCTCTACGCGCACCCGCTGGTGGAGGCTGTCACGTACTGGTCATTTATGGACGGATTATGGCTCAACGCGCCTTCGGGCTTATTAAATGCCGCAAGCGATCCCAAACCCGCTTATCATGTCCTGTTTGATTTAATCAATAAAAAATGGCGGACACCCGAACAACGGATGACCACCGACGAAAACGGCTATGTATCCGTCACCGGCACCCAAGGGGAATACCTCGCGTGCTGCGGCGGCAATGAAATAAAATTTATTATAAACTAAAGGAGACTGTCACCATGAATGAATTCTTTGAAAAGCTCGCCCGAATCAAAATCGTTCCCGTCATCACCTTACATGACGCGTCCAAAGCCGTACCGTTGGCACAAGCCTTGATCGACGGTGGTTTGCCATGCGCTGAGGTCACCTTCCGTACCGACGCCGCGGCTGAAGGAATCAAAAATATGGCGGCCGCCTTCCCCGATTTGGCCTTAGGTGCGGGTACGGTGTTGACCCCCGCCCAAGTCGACGCGGCTGTAGCCGCCGGGGCTAAATATATCGTGGCTCCCGGCCTCAACCCCGATGTGGTGCGCCATTGCCAAAAAATCGGCGTACCCGTACTTCCCGGCGTCATGACCCCGTCCGAAATCGAGCAGGGGCTCGCGCTCGGATTAACGCACCTCAAATTCTTCCCGGCGGAAGCCGCGGGGGGCGTCAACATGCTCCGCGCCCTTTCCGCGCCGTACAAAGCGGTCCGATTCATACCCACAGGCGGGATCAATAAAGCCAACCTGCAGGAGTACCTTTCACTCAAATGCGTCTTCGCCTGCGGGGGGAGCTGGATGGTAAAGGAAGACCTGATCGCGGACGGCAAATTCGACGAAATAACGCGCCTTACACGCGAAGCGCTTTAGATATTTACCCCAGCATCGGTTTGAGGAACATCCCCGTAAACGACCCTTCACACGCCGCCACGTCCTCGGGTGTACCGCAAATCACGATTTGGCCGCCTGCGCCGCCGCCTTCGGGACCGAGGTCGACGATGTAGTCGGCCGTTTTGATTACGTCCAGATTGTGCTCAATGACGACGACCGTATTCCCCCAATCCGTCAGTTGCTGGAGGATGGCGATGAGCTTATGCACATCTGCGGCATGTAAACCGGTGGTGGGTTCGTCCAATACGTAGAGGGTCTTGCCCGTGGCGCGGCGCGAAAGTTCGGTCGCGAGCTTTACGCGTTGGGCTTCGCCGCCGGATAACGTGGTGGATGACTGGCCGAGCCGCACATAGGAAAGCCCCACGTCGAATAACGTTTGCAACTTTTCCCGCAGACGCGGAAGGCTGTCGAAGAATTCGAGCGCGGTTTCGACGGTCAGGTCCAATACCTCGGAAATATTTTTCCCCTTATATTTGACTTCCAACGTTTCCCGGTTGTAACGTTTGCCGCGGCAAACCTCACAAGGTACGTATACATCGGGCAGGAAGTGCATTTCAATTTTAATGATACCGTCGCCCGAACACGCTTCACAACGGCCGCCCTTCACGTTAAAGCTGAAGCGGCCTTTTTGGTATCCGCGTATCTTGGCTTCCGGGGTTTGGGCGAAGACGTCGCGCACCAAATCAAACAACCCGGTATAAGTGGCGGGGTTGGAACGGGGCGTACGCCCGATGGGGCTTTGGTCAATCGATATGATCTTATCCAGCCATTCCAAACCGGATATATCGGTGTGCTTGCCGGGTTTGATACGCGCACGGTTAAGGTCACGGGCGAGGCGTTTGTACAGGATTTCGTTGATCAACGAGCTTTTACCCGACCCGCTGACCCCCGTCACGCAGGTGAACACGCCGATGGGGATGGTTACGTCTATATGCTTCAAATTATTTTCCGCCGCGCCCGTTATACGCAGGGCGTTACCCGTAACCAAACGGCGCGTCGCGGGTGTTTCGATGCGTTTCTTACCGCTCAGGTATTGCCCCGTAAGGCTTTCCTTACATTTTAACAATCCCTTTACGTTGCCGGCGTAGACGATTTCCCCGCCGTGTACGCCCGCGTTCGGACCGATATCCACGATATAATCCGCCGCATACATGGTGTCCGCGTCGTGCTCGACGACGATGAGCGTATTGCCGATATCCGTCAGGTGCCGAAGGGTTTTTAACAAACGGGCGTTGTCGCGTTGGTGGAGCCCGATCGAAGGCTCGTCCAGGATATATACCACGCCTACCAAACCCGAGCCGATTTGTGTTGCCAGCCGTATCCGTTGCGCCTCCCCGCCCGAAAGCGACCCCGCTGCCCGCGCCAACGTAAGGTAATCCAACCCCACGTCCATCAGGAACCCCGTACGGGCATGGATTTCCTTAAGGATCGGCCCGGCGATGATGAGTTGGGTTTCATTGAGCCGCATTTCTTGGAAAAACGCGCGTACGTCGGCGATGGTCATTTCCGTCACGTTCGATATATTCGTTTCGCCGATGGTAACAGCCAGTACTTCCCGCTTAAGCCTGTACCCCTTACACGTCGGGCATTTGATTTGCGTCATCAGGGCTTCATACTCCATCCGCATATAATTTGAGCCCGTCTCGCGGTAACGACGCCATTGGTTATTAATGATCCCTTCGTGGGTGTATGGGTACGATCGCGCTTGGCCGTCCTGACCCGTATAGGTTATCCGAAACGCATCGGGGGCTCCGTTCATGATAACATCCTGTATTTCCGCGGAAAGTTCGCCGTAAGGGGTGGCAAGGTCGAACTTAAACGCATCCGCGAGGGCCGCGAAAATGGCGCGGGAGCTTGAGTTCTCCGCTTTGATCGCGTTCCAGCCCGGAGCGACGATCGCACCTTGCGATAAAGATAACTGCGGGTTGGGAACGAGCAACTCGGGGTCGAATATGAGCTTCATACCCAAGCCCGAACAATCGGGACAGGCTCCCGCGGGATTGTTGAACGAAAAAGCGCGGGGTTCGATTTCGGTCAGGGATATACCGCAGTCGGTACAAGCGAAGTTGGCGCTGAAGATAAGGTCGCTTGCCGACGGGGATGGGATTGCCGATTCGCTTGTTACCGCCATCACCACCAACCCGCCGGAGAGCAGCATCGCCGCTTCTATCGATTCGCTTAAACGCTGTTGTATCCCGGCGCGTACCACCAGCCTGTCCACTACGATTTCGATCGTGTGCTTCTTGTTTTTTTCCAAGTCCGGCGTTTCGCCGAGGTCATATACCTCACCGTCGATACGGGCGCGTACGTATCCGTTGCGCCGCGCGTCTTCCAACAGCTTTGTATGCTCGCCCTTACGCTCGCGCACCACGGGGGCGAGGACTTGCAAGCGTGTCCCCTCCGCCAGCGCTCCCACACGGTCCACGATTTGGTCCACGGTTTGTTTTTCCACCACTTTTCCGCATTCCGGGCAATGCGGAACCCCCACCCGGGCGAACAACAGGCGGAGATAGTCGTATATCTCCGTCACCGTGCCCACCGTGGAGCGGGGGTTTTGGCTTGTGGTCTTTTGGTCTATTGAAATGGCGGGCGAAAGTCCTTCGATCACGTCCACTTCGGGTTTTTCCATTTGCCCGAGGAATTGGCGCGCGTATGCGGAAAGGGATTCCACATACCGCCGCTGCCCTTCGGCATAGATCGTGTCAAACGCGAGTGATGTCTTGCCCGAGCCGCTGAGGCCGGTGAACACGACCATTTGGTCGCGGGGTATGGTTAAATCGATATTCTTAAGGTTGTGGCTGCGTGCACCCTTGATGGTGATAACGTTCCTGTCCATGTGCGTATGCCCCTTTCAAATCGAACATACTATACTGCATGGACCGTTTATTGGCAAGAATATTTGTTCTGTAATCCAAACAACTACCTTCCTTCGAGCATTAAATTGATTTTTTCTTCCGCTTGGGTTAACCCCACTTCGGCGGAGACGCCGCCGTTGATAATCGAATTGACCGAATCCGACAGGATGCCGCGGATGCCGTCATCCGATATATGCCGCGTACGGAAAAACCCGCTGTCCGCCGACGCAAAAATCCCCCGCGCAGGGGGGTTCAAATTAAAGAAGCGGCTGTACGCAAGCGATTCCAAGGCGGCTTGCGTAACGGGTACGGAATGGTTGGCGATAGCCCAAAGTGCGGCGACATCCGCTCCCAAGGTAAAGCGGATAAATTCCCACGCACCCACGCGTTCGTCAACGCCGTGGCTGATATTTTCAAACATAACCAACCCGTAACCCGTCAGCTCCGCCGCGCGGGAGTCCTGTGACGCGGGTACGGGAGCGGTGCGCCAATCAAAGGCGTCACCCACGGCGTTCGCCACATGGGGGATGTCGGCCGACCAACCGAAAAACATCGCGATTTCACCGCGGGCAAAGGTGGTGTTTATATTTTCCCCGTCCCCGATAACGCGGGCATAGGGGCCGTTCGCCATGACCGCAAGGTTTTGCATGGAACGGATACCCTCAAACGAAGCGAACGCGGCGCGGGTATCCGTTTCATTAAAAAACGTCCCGCCCAAGCGGATAAACAGCGTCAACCATTCCGTATCGATATCGTTACCGAAACCGATGCCGCGGCGTCCGCTTTCATCCGTCAACGCGCGTGCGGCTTGCTCCATGTCCGCCCACGTTTCCGGCGCGCGGATAAAACCGTGCGACGTTATTAGGTCACGGTTGTAAAATAAAAGGCGTACGCTTGCCGTAAACGGTATGCTGTACCATAAACCGTCATATATACCGACGGGACGCAACGCGGGGAGGATATCCTCGATTTCCCCCGTTTGCATACCCACGACGGGGTCATACATAAAAGAACTGAGCGGCAACAGCATACGTTCCGCCCGATAACGCGTTACGTCGGGGGGTGAAGCGACGGCCACATGGGGTAACGTCCCGGCGAAGTCGCTGAGCATGATTTGTGCAGCCAATAAGGCATAACTCCCGTAGGCCACTTCGTTTACGCGGACATAGGGTTGGGAATCATGGAAGGACACCAACGTTTCGCGCAGCGCGTCCGATTGTGTGTTGCCGCTTGAAACGTACCAAAAATCAACCGTCACTTCCTCGCGGTCGGCGGCGATAAAGCCGGGGATGGGTACGGTCGGCCGGTCGGTTTCCCGCGGTAAAGGCGGAGGCGCTTGCCGCCAGGGCATTTCGATAATCGGCGGATACTCTTCTTCGCCCCGCCCGCAAGCCGCCGCCGCCAACGCGACGCAAACGAATATAATCGATAAGACGCATTTCCGCATATAGGGGATTCCTTCTTTCAACCTCGATTGCAATTAATGGAAATTATACCACAATCGTGATAATATGCGAAAAAGAACCGTAAAAAAAAGGAGATGCATCCATGCCCCCCGATCATGTAACCCCCGAAATATGGTTCCCCAACCTTGGTTTTTATTTCGAACGCGTGCCGCAATATTTTCTGAGCATCGGCGGCTTTGATATCTATTGGTACGCCGTAATCATCGTCACCGGCATCATCGCCGCCGCGTGGCTCGGCATTTGGTGGGCGGGCAAAATCGGGCAAAACACCGACCACTACTTTGAACTGCTGCTGGTGGGATTGGTATTCGCTTTCATAGGCTTGCGTACGTATTATGTAATCTTTAATTGGGAAATTTTCCGCGGCCGCCCGTGGTACGAGATCGCCTTCGACTTGCGCGGCGGCGGCTTGGCCATTTACGGCGGTATTATCGGCGCGGCCCTCGCGGGGGTATACGTTTCGTGGCGCAGACGCATACCCTTCGGTTTATTGGCCGATGTAGGCGCACCCTCCATGCTGTTGGGGCAGACCATCGGCCGCTTCGGCAACTTCTTTAACGCCGAAGCCTTCGGCGGTTACACCGATAACCTGTTCGCCATGCGTATCCGCGTGGACCGCGCGGCATACACCACACCGGAGCTTATGCAGCAATCCGTGGTCGCCAACGGCGCGACGTATATCCAAGTCCATCCCACATTCTTCTACGAAGCGGCATTTAACCTCGTGTGGATGATCCTTTTGCTCATTTATCGCCCGCGAAAGAAATTCGACGGGGAAATCCTGTACCTCTATTTCCTCGGTTACGGCATCGCGCGTTTTTTCATCGAGGGGCTGCGCACCGACCAGCTCCCCTTCTTCGGGACAGGCTTAGCCGCCAGCCAAGTCGTATCGGTCGCGTTCGTCATCGCTTCGCTTACGGCGCTGTTCATCGGTCACATGCGCGCAAGGAAACCCGCACCCGTACGGAGAAAGCGGAATCGGAAGCGGTAGATCATTTATTTCGTTTGTTTTAACCCCGTCGCCTGCTCTTTCATTTCCCTTGCCGCTTTCAGCGTGGCGTCGGTGATTAACGCGCCGCCCGTCAGGCGTGCCAGCTCATGCGTTATCCCTTCGGGGTCGAGAGCTTGTACGGAAGTGATGGTGCGGGTTTCGCCGTCGGTTTCCCGGGCGTTTTTTTCGATATGGAAATGGGTGTCCGCCATGGCGGCGATTTGCGGAAGGTGGGTGATGCACAGGATTTGCCTGCGGCGCGATATGGCTGCGAGCTTTTCCGCCACTTGTTGCGCGGTGCGCCCGCTTACGCCCGCGTCCACTTCGTCGAAAATGACCGTGGGGACGCGGTCCGCGTCAGCCAATACCGTTTTGATGGCCAGCATAATACGTGACATTTCCCCGCCGGAAGCGATACGCTTGAGGGGTTTTATTGCTTCGCCCGGGTTGGGCGAGATCATGAAGTCCACCTGATCGTTACCGTCGGGGGTGAATGCCGATTTGCGCATAACGGTAATTTCGAAACGGGCGTTGGGCATCCCTAAATCGCGTAAGACATCGCATATATCCGCCGATATCTGCGTCGCCTGCGCCGTACGTTTGGCGGACAGGGCATTGCACACCCGCGTAATCTCCTGCGTTAAGGTGCGTTTGACAGCGGTTAAGCGTGCAATCTCCGCGCCGCTGTTTTCGATGGCGAATACGTGCTGGGTTAAGGTTTCGTATTTCTTCCGAACGTTTTCAAGCGTGGGGCCGAATTTCTTCTTTGTACGGTAAATCACGTCCAAACGCGATTCGATGCGTTCCAATTCCTGCGGGTCGGTGTCCAGCTCGTCTATGTAATTACGCAGATCGGCGGCGATGTCGGACAATAACGCCGTCGCGTCGTTCAGGTTAACCAGCAACGCTTCCTTTGCGGGGTCGTACTTGGTGATTTCCGCTACGCAACCCATGGCGTGCCCCACTTGGTCGAGCGCGGAATATTGCGATTCCGCCCCGCCGTACAGATAGGATAACGCTTTTCGGGTATTTTCCGACAACGTTTCCAACCCGCCCAATCGGTTACGTCGGGCGGTCAAGGTTTCCTCCTCGCCGTCCTTTAGCGCCGCGGCTTCGATTTCCTGTATTTGGCTGCGCCAAAATTCCAGCTGCTCGTTGCGTTGGTTACCCACACCCGCAAGGGCTTTGAGCTTGCGCCCGTTTTCGCGGTAGCGGTTTAAAAAATCCGCCAGTATGGTTTTCTTTTCAGCCATTTCTTCCCCGCAAAATTGGTCGAGAAGAGCCATTTGCTTTGCGCTGTCCAATAGTGATTGGTGTTCGTGTTGGCCGTGCACGTCCACCAACAGGCTCGAAACCTCCTTCAGCATCCCCACCGCCACAATACGCCCGTTGATGCGGCAACCGGACTTGCCCCCCGATTGCATCACGCGTTCCAGCAATAACTGCCCGCCGGAAGCGTCGATACCCAAACGGTTCAGCGCCTCGATGATATCCGCGTCCTCGATTTCAACCATACCCTCCACGGCGGCGAAGTCCGCCCCCGCACGGATAAAATCCCGTGCGGGCCGTTCGCCCAGCAGGAAGTTGATCGAATCCACCACAATGGACTTGCCCGCGCCCGTTTCCCCGGTAAGCACGTTAAGGCCCGGCGCGAAAACCGCGCGGACCTGATCGATAAGTGCCACGTTTTGGATCGAAAGCGACGTAATCACCGACGGGACGCTCCCTTATTTATAAATTGGTTTTAACAATCATCGCGGAAAAAGGCGCTTGACAAACGGCTACGGCTTCCGTCGCGGAAAACGACGCGTTTTTATCGCCGTCCGGGATCACCGTAACCCCTTCATCGGCGGCAATCCTTATTTCGCAGCCGCCGTCCAATACAATCGGTTGGATGGCGGGGTTGGGGCATATCGGCGTGACAGCGATCATGGCGCTTTCGGGCATAAGCATCGGCCCGCCCGCGGAACGGTTGTACGCCGTCGAACCCGTAGGCGTAGCCACGATAACACCGTCGGCGCGGAAATCACATAGGGGCTTACCGTCCGCATACAGCTTAAAACGCGTGAGCTTATCCCCTTTTAACACCACATCGTTAAGGGCGTATCCGTCGTCACCCGCTTTTAACATCATCCGTTTTTGCAAAACGTATTCGCCTTCCAGCATTTTTTCGACGGCCCTTAGCCCGTCATTTTTACCCACATCGGTAAGATAACCCACATTCCCGAGGTTAATCCCCAACAGGGGTATTTCCCTGCCGGCGGTATGGCGGGCGGCGCGCAGCATCGTGCCGTCGCCGCCCAATACCACCATAAAACGGATGCCGTCAAACGGGGAAGGGGGACTTTCATGCCCCCGCGAGGACAGGAATTCCCTTACTTCACGGATATAAGACCCGTTCGGGTCCCTTTCCGGGTTGACGAACACCCCTACGTTCATATCAGGTTAAATGCGCGTTGGTTCTTTGTGATGTTGGCTTGGCTGATCCACTGCGGCACCAAGCTCATCATCATGGCATGGCGTTCGCGCAGGATTCGGTCGTTGCGGAAACTCAACGCGATCTCATCCCCGTCGGGTTCCTCACGGCTTACGACGTATACCAATATTTGATACGACATGCCGAACTCCTCGCCCCAAGGAATTATTTCGGATATTTCGCCGGGTTGCATCGCCAACAGGGTTTCCCTTTGCGCCGCGTTAAGCCCGGCTTCCTCGATAAATTCGTGGACGGTCATCGTCATGACATCCTCGTCCTCCTCGTACCACGGGTTAAACTCGCGTACGATCCCCTCGAAGGTGGTTTCCCCCGCGAGGAAACGTTCGCGAGCATCCTCCGCGCTTTCTTCCTCTTCCGCCAATATATACATGACTTCCATTTTCAGATAATTATAGAAGTTGGCCTCTTTATACGCCTCCAGTTCGGCGGCGAATTCCTCTTCATGTATGGCAACCATAAATTCGGGCACGTAGATGTCCATCAAACGCATCCAGATTTCGCCCGATGTTGCCGCTATAAACTCGCCCAAGCGCTCCGACGGGATCAGGTGATCCTCACCCCATTGCATTTCCACCAACCATGCCCACATCGCGCGTTCCTCTTCGGTCAGGCCCACGCCGTGCTGCTCGGCGCGTTGGATGAGGGTAAGGCTCTCGATCAGGATGTCCAAGGCATCCTGCTTGGCTTCGGGCGTATCGCTTTGCATAAATACGCGCATTTCGTTGACGGGGATGCGTTGGCCCTCAAAGCGCAGGATCCAACCGCGGGATTGCGTATCCCACACCACCCACGATACCGCCGCGATGGCCACCGCGACCGTCAGGAAGGCGATGACCGCGACCAAACGGTTGCGGACCTTTCTTTGGCGTTCGATTTCTTTGTTACGTACTTTGCGGTTCTTGATTTGCTTCATTGTTGGATCTCCTTTTTGTTTTCGTGTGATTTGACTTCATTTATGATGAAAGCGGCAACGCTTTTTCCATCCAATCGATAACGTTCGAACAGTTCCCTTTGCGTCCCCGCTTCGATGAACTTATCGGGGAAGGCGAAGTCGCGGACATTCGGCAGGCGTAACGCTTCGCCGTAACCGCCTTTCGCGGCGGCGTCCTGCAATACGTAAACATGGTCGTACGCCTTAAGTTTATTTACCAGCCCCGCATCGACGGGCTTAACAAAGCGGGCGTTATACAGGCTTGGGTCATACCCCTCGGCTTTTAACGCATCGCGTACGGCCAACGCCGTTTCCATCATTGTTCCCACGGAGATGAGGGCTATTCCCCTACCCTCCGCAATTGTATGGGAACACCCATATACAATGGGGGGAAGCGACGGGTTTCGCTCCCCGTTTTGTATCGTCGCTTCCCCCCGCGGGTAGCGGATGGCGACGGGCCCGTTATGCGCCCATGCGAAATCGAGCATGGCTTCCAATTCGTTTGCGTCGGCGGGCGCGAGTACAGTCATATTGGGTATATGGGAAAGATACGCGAAATCATACAAGCCCTGATGCGTTTCCCCGTCCTCACCCACGATACCCGCGCGGTCGATGGCGAAGGTCACGGGCAGGTTTTGGATCGCCACGTCGTGCAGGATTTGGTCGTACGCGCGTTGCAAAAAGGATGAATAGACCGCGACCACCGGGCGCAAGCCCCCCATCGCCAACCCCGCCGCGAAGGTGACGGCGTGCGCTTCCGCGATACCCACGTCGAAAAATCGGTCGGGGAAACGTTCGGCGAAATCGGAAAGGCCCGTACCATCGGGCATAGCCGCCGTAATGGCAACGATTTTATTATTTTCCTCGGCTCGTTTGCACAAATGCTTGGCGAATACGTTCGTATAAGTTTGCTTTTTGGTACCGTTTGTGGGTTTACCCGTGGAGACTTGGAACGCCTCCACCCCGTGGAAGTTGGCGGGAGCGCTTTCGGCGCAGGGGTATCCCTTACCCTTTGTGGTTAACACATGCAGCAATACGGGGCCGGGGATGTTTTTCACCCGTTTCAGAACCTCCACGAGTGTCGTTATGTCATGGCCGTCCACCGGGCCGAAGTAACGGAAACCCAACTCCTCGAACAGCACCCCTTGTATCAGGAGGTATTTTATCGCGTCGCGGGTGGATTCGATCGCCTTCGAAAGCGACGCGCCCACAAGCGGCAGATTATCCAACAACCGATGCGCGCCTTGCTTCGCGCCTAAATAAGCCGTAGTTGTACGGATACGGTTTAAATGGCGCGAAATCGCCCCCACGTTTTCGCCAATGGACATTTGGTTATCGTTAAGCACCACGAGCAGATCCGTATGGGCACGTCCCGCGTTATTTAAACCTTCGTAGCTTTGCCCGCCCGTCATGGAGCCGTCGCCCACGACGGCGATGACTTTATTTTCCCTGCCCAAACGGTCGCGTGCGGTCGCCAAACCCAACGCAGCCGATATCGCCGTGGAGCTGTGCCCCGTGCCGAATGCGTCGTGGGGGCTTTCGTGTGTCTTGGGGAAACCGCTTAAGCCGTCGAGCATACGCAAGGTGTCGAAGCGGCCCTTCCGCCCCGTCAATATTTTATGTACGTAGGATTGGTGCCCCACGTCCCAAATGATTTGGTCCCGAGGCGTGGAAAAAACCGTATGCAACGCCAACGTCAATTCGACGACGCCGAGGTTGCTTGCGAGGTGCCCACCCGTGTCGGAAAGGCTATGTATGAGAAAATGTCGGATGTCCGCAGCCAATGATTGCAATGCTTTGGCGGACAGCTTCTTTAACGGTTTAGGCAATACGATTCATTCCTTTAATAAATAGCGGAAACAGCCAGTGCCACAATCAAACCAAGGATACCCCCCGCCATAACCTCAATGGGGCGGTGACCCAGCAGTTCCTTTAATTTTTTATCCAACTTCAAGCCGCGGTCTTCCAAACGCTCGAAGATGAAGTTAATCGCCTTCGCTTGCTCCCCCGCGGCACGGCGCACGCCCGCGGCATCGTACATGACCACCAACGCCAACGCCGCGCACACGGCAAAAGCCGTCGTCCCGAAACCCTCGTACATACCGACCGAAACCATCAAGGCCACTGTCAGCGCGCTGTGCGAGCTCGGCATCCCGCCGGGGGAGAAAAACAACGCCCTCTTCCATGATTTGGTGTACCAGTAATCGAACAATACCTTTAATACCTGCGCCAACCCCATTGCGAGCAATGCGGTGATCAGGTGCCGATTGGTCACGAATTCGGCGATTGCTTCCCTCAACGCTATTTCTCCCGGTTAATGATCTGCATGACCAAATCACGCAGGCTGTTTGTCCTGCACGGCAGGCTTTGCGCCAGCGCCAGCGCTTCGTTTGACAGTTTTTTATAGGTATCCTCGGCCTTTTGCAACCCCAGCAACGAAACATACGTAACCTTTTCGTTTCGGGCGTCGCTGCCCGGCATCTTGCCGATTTGCTCACAAGTCGCGGTCACGTCCAGGATATCGTCGCGTATTTGGAAGGCCAATCCCACCATACCCCCCAGCTTCGCCATCCCCTGTACGAAAAGCCGCGTACCGCCGCCCAATATCGCACCGGCCTCCAGCGCAGCCGTAAACAACGCGCCCGTTTTACGCCTGTGTATACCCTTCAAATCATCCAACGTTATTTTCTTACCCTCGCTTTGCAAATCAACCATTTGCCCTGCAATCATACCGTTGACCCCGGCGGCCTTGGCGATAATGGCCATGGCGATAACGGGGCGGCGAAGGCGGAAAAAATCCGCGCACAAGCGCGACATCGTTTCATAGGCATGGTTTAACAGCGCGTCCCCGGCCAGTATCGCGGTCGCTTCGTCATATTGCTTATGTGTGGTGGGGCGGCCCCGCCGCAGATCATCGTCGTCCATCGCGGGCAAGTCGTCATGGATCAGCGAATAGACATGGATCATCTCCAAGCAACAGGCGAAATCCAACGCCGTGGCATCATAGCTGCCCTTCGCCGCTTCGCACGCGGACAGGAACAAACGGGGGCGCACTCGCTTACCCGGGCTCAGCGCGCTGTACAGCATGGCTTCGCGCAGGCGGGGTTCCTCGCAGGTATTGATCAATCTTTCCAGATTTTTCTCAATCGCTTCAATCATTGTCCACCAAATCCTCACCAAAGGGATTTAACGCAAAGACACCGTCCGCTTCCTTTTGTAAAACCATAATTTCCGCTTCGTACCCCGAAAGGGCCTCGCCGCATTCCTTCGCCAAGGCGATACCTTCCTTATACAACGCCAACGCCTCGTCCAAAGGGGTGGCGGGTGATTCGATCGCCTCGGTCAGCACGGCGAGCTTTTCGATGGATAATTCAAAGGTCATGTTTTCGCCCTCTCGACTACCTTTACCCGTGCCGCGCCGTCCGCCCAATACAGGGTAAGGCCGTCGCCTTCCCGTAAAGACTCCGCACGGGTTACGGCTTCGTTCCCCTCATTCTTAACGAAGGCGAAACCCCGGGCGAAAGCGGCGTAGGGGGATACTTTTTCCAATAAAACCTCACGGTGCGCCAAACCCTGCTGCTCATGGGCGAGGCGCGTTTGCATCAAGCGGTTAAGGTTTTGCAACAGGGACTTCGCACGGGTATGGCGTATTATTATGTTTTCACGTATGGCTTGGTGTAAATGGGCGGCCATGTCCCTAATCATCGCCCGCGTTACGTCATAACCGTACACGGCCATTTGCGCCGCCGCGGTCGGCGTCGCGGCACGGGCATCGGCGGCAAAATCCGTAACCGTAAAGTCCGTTTCGTGACCCACGGCGGAAATGATCGGTATGGCCGATCCCGCCACGGCACGGGCGGTAACTTCCTCGTTAAACGCCCATAAGTCCTCCGTACTGCCTCCGCCGCGCCCTACGATGATCACGTCGGCTCCACCCCACGCGTTGGCTTCCCGTATCGCGCGGGCGATATCCGCCGCGGCGTTTTCCCCCTGAACCAACGCGGGGACGATGACGATCCTTACAGACGGATTCCGTTCCCGCGCCGTTTTGATGATATCCCGCACCGCCGCCCCCGTGGGGGATGTAATAACGGCGACGCACCGCGCGTAAGCGGGTAGCGGGCGCTTGCGGCTTTCGTCGAACAAGCCCTCCGCTTGCAGCTTCTCGCACATTTGTGTGTAGGCCAAATGCAACCCGCCCACCCCTGCAGGTTCGAGGTATTCCGCGTACAGTTGGTACTGCCCCGTCTTTTCATACAGCGACAACCGCCCGAACGCGATGACCTTCATACCGTTCCTTGGGGCAAATACAAGCGTTTCCGTATGGCCTTTGAACATAACGGCGGGAAGTACGGACGCCGCGTCCTTCAGCGAAAAATACAAATGCCCGGAGGAATGGGCGTTGAAGTTGGAAACCTCACCCTCGATGAAAATCCCCGCCAACAACGCGTCGGCCTCCAGCAACCGTTTGGCATACCGATTTACCTGACCGACGGTAAATACCTGCCTATTTTTCACGGGTTATCTCTCTCGAAACGTTACCCAGCACCCCATTGATAAAGGCCGGGGATTCGTCCGTCCCGTATTCCTTGGCCAGCTCCACGGCTTCGTTTACGGCGACCCCGAGCGGTACGTCCGTTTCACACAACATCTCATAAATGGCCAAGCGCATGATCGCCAAATCCACGCGGTTGAGCCTGGCGATCGTCCATTCTTGCAAAAAGTTTTCGATTACCCCGTCCAACTGCGTAAGCCTGTCCAAGGTACCCGTCACCGCACGCAACACATATTCCGCGTCCCGCCCGCGGGGCCGTTCGTCGTTTTCCCCCAAGCCATCGTAATAATGCGCCGTGGAAGCGGCTAACGTACGCGCGTCCCACGTATCATGGTACGGGAACTGGAATATCAGATGAAAGGCGTGCCGACGGGCTTCCCTGCGGGTCATGCCACCACGTGCACGTTTACGTCGGTTACGTTTAAGCCGGTCATGGTTTCGATGGCGCCCTTGACCCGCTGCTGCACCTCACGGCTCACTTCCTGCAGCTTCTTACCCGCTTTTACCGTCAGGGCGATACCCAACGACACGCTTTGCTCCGTTACGGCGACGGTTACGCCTTTGGCCCGTTGCTTGCGCCCTTGCCCGGCCAAACCCGCGACACCGTCGGCCTCCAGCGCCGCCGTACCCGCGATGACCGCCAACACTTCATCCGCGATGCGGACCACACCCGCGCGTTCCGATTTTATTTCCGTCATGCTTATACTTCCTTTCAAAGATAAATCGCCCGAATTATAACAAAACCCATACGGTTTTGCTATAGTGCAAACATTTATGGGTTATAACCGCATAAATGTTTACGAATAGTGATATTTGTGGGATACTGTAGCAAAAGGATGGCGATTGACATGATTTATCGGCCTGTATATATCGAAAAAATTTTACCCTATATCGACGCGCCGTTTGTTAAGGTGCTGAGCGGCGTACGCCGTTCGGGCAAATCCACGATTATGAAAATGATCGCGGAAAAAATCAAAGGACGCGGCGTCCCGTCACAAAATATTATTGAATATAACCTCGATTCCATGCAATACGAGGACATAAAGGACGCGAAGCGGTTCTATGAAGATGTAAAGAAACGGCTTGCACCGAGCGGCAGGACATATATCTTTTTGGATGAAATCCAAGAAGTAAACGATTGGGAAAAGGCCGTCAACTCGTTTATGACGGATTTTGACGTGGATATCTACGTGACGGGTTCGAATTCACGTATGTTATCCCACGAGATTTCGACCTATCTGACGGGCCGTTATATATCCCTCCGAATCTTTCCGCTTTCCTTTGCGGAGTACCTTATGTTCAACAAGTCGGAGGCATCATATGACGCGTTCTTCCGTTTCCTGCGTTTCGGCGGCTTTCCCGCGATTCATTTACGTGAATACGAGCAAGAGGAAGCGTACGCAATCGTTCGGGACATCTACCATTCCATTATCTTTACCGATATCGTAAAGCGCAGCCAAATCCGTAAGACGGATCAACTGGAACGTATCGTCCGCTTCGTATTCGACAATATCGGAAGGACTTTTTCCGCCGCTTCCATCGCAAAATACCTTAAGAACGAACGGCGTGCGATCGATAACGAAACCGTATACGACTATCTGTCCAAGCTGGAAAACGCGTTTATCGTCCATCGATGCTCCCGTTACGACATAAACGGAAAGGAACTGCTAAAAACGCAGGAAAAGTTTTATGTAAGCGACGCGGCATTGCGATACAGCGTGCTGGGTTACGCACCGGACAGCATCGCCGCTATGTTGGAAAACGTCGTTTACCTCGAGTTGTTGCGGCGCGGTTACGACGTTTATATCGGGAAAATCGGCAACGCCGAAATCGATTTCGTCGCAACCAAGCAAGGGAATAAAATCTATATCCAAATCACGCAACGCATCGACCATCCCGAAACGTTGGAGCGTGAATACGGGCGTTTACTCGGCATCACCGATAATTACCCCAAATACGTATTGCGTACGGATCCGTTTACGGACGGTAACCATAAAGGTATCAAAACAATGCATGTCGCGGATTTTTTACTGAGCGGGGATTATTAGCCCCCGCTCCGCCAAGCCTCCATACGGTCCTTCTTGAATACGTCATACGTCCCTGCTTCGATCGCGTTACGTACGTCCCGCATCAAATTATTGTAGAAATACAGGTTATGCATGACCGCCAAACGCATGGCGAGCATTTCCTTGGCCTTAAAGAGGTGGCGCATATAGGCGCGGCTGTGCGTACGGCATACCTTGCATCCGCAAAGCGGATCGATGGGAATATCCGCACGCTCGTGCCGTGCGTTAAAGAGGTTCAACTTACCTTGCGAAGTATATACATGCCCGTGCCGCCCGTTGCGCGCGGGGAGCACGCAATCAAAGAAGTCCACGCCGCGGTCGATGGCTTCCAGCAAATTCTCGGGCGTGCCGACACCCATCAGATATGTGGGCTTATCCCGCGGAAGGTGCGGCACGACTTCCTCCAACACACGGTACATTTCCTCATGGCTTTCGCCCACGGCAAGGCCGCCGATGGCATAACCCGGCAAATCAAACCCCGCGATTCGTTTGGCGTGTTCGATACGTAAATCGCCGTATACCCCGCCCTGATTGATACCGAAGAGGAACGCCGGGCTTGTCGGGCTCGCAACGCGGATCGCTTCGATACGGTCCTTGCAACGCGCCAACCAACGCGTGGTACGTTCCATCGAATCCTTCATATATTCCCGCGTGGCGGGGTGCGGCGGGCATTCATCAAAAGCCATCGCGATCGTCGTACCCAGCGCGGCTTGTATGTCCATGCTTTCCTCCGGCCCCATAAAAATACGCCGCCCGTCGATATGGGAGGCGAAAGTGACCCCTTCTTCCTTGATCCTGCGCAATTTGCTCAGCGAATATACTTGAAACCCACCCGAATCGGTAAGTACGGGGCCGTCCCAACCCATAAACCGACGCAACCCGCCCAGATCACGCACAACCACCTCACCCGGGCGCAAATGTAAATGGTATGTATTACACAACGCCAATTGGCAACCCGCTTCACGCAAATCATCCGCATCCAATGCCCCCTTGATGGCGGCGGCGGTGGCTACGTTCATGAATACGGGCGTTTGTACCGTACCGTGAGGGGTTAAAAAAACCGCGCGCTTGGCGCGGTTTTGGGCGGCTAGGAGGGTGTACATGAAAATATTATGCTTCCAGCAATTCGTTTATATAAGATACAACTTTTCTTTTTTTTGCTTCCGGCAACCCATAAAATTTATGCCACATTAATTGATTGTTTTCTATTTCATCATCCGATGTTTCTATTTTATGCAAACGTAATTCAATGTTTCCTTTTTCAAATTCTTCGATTTCATGTAATCCCTGCATAATATCATCAAAAACTACATTTGAATCTTTCATTATTTAATCACCCTTTCATTTTTTAATCGTATTATCATTTCTTTAATAATCCCTTTTTCTTGGTTAGTTAAATTATCTTTCTTCGATTTAGGATAACAAGTGATTAAATATATACGTTCCATTTTTATAAAATCGATGTGTATAATCCTTATGCCGCCGCTTTTTCCTGTATTGGGTAACGACCATCGAAGTTTTTTTGCACCACCGGTACCCTGTATTATATCACCGTTACCGGGATTATTAATTAAATAATTTTCCAGTTTTCGCAAATCATCATCATCTAAACCCATTTCCAGCCAACGTTTATCAAAAATTTTTGTTACTATAAATTC
Source organism: Defluviitaleaceae bacterium (assembly GCA_009779755.1). Classification (GTDB taxonomy): domain Bacteria; phylum Bacillota; class Clostridia; order Lachnospirales; family WQUN01; genus WQRX01. Next base: position 24,482 of record WRDO01000014.1, read on the forward strand.
GCGCGACATTCAGTCATACCGTTCCGTAATATTTATTATTTTAGGCATTCCACGGATCATTTTTATGGATGTGTGTTTACGGCGTTGGCATAAGCCCTACCGGGCGGGCTGTGTAGGTACGTTCACGTTTCCAGCCGTCAGTGATATGTTCGATAACGAAGGTTACGCTGATTAATCCCGGACTATCCTCGTCCCAATAAAATTCATCAATTCGTATATTTCGGTAAAATCCCCTATCCAATACGTATAAAGGGTTAGGATTATCTCTATCCGGTGACGTATCCCGCATGAGGAATCCTTCAAATTCATCATAATAGATGGGTGACGGCGTATGGATCGACATTTTATCCGTATCTATCCTTATCGCATTATTAATATCCGCCAACACATGCATGGCGAGGTTATCCATGAGGGTATTGGCTTCGGCGAAATTGTTTGCCCGCCGGAATGCGTTTAGCATAGGCGCAAATGCCGACGTTGCGGCGGCCATGATAATGGAAAATACCAACATCGCCACGATGAGCTCCATCAGAGTTACGCCTTTGGTGTTTAATGTGCGCTTTATCATGGAGAAGTCTCGAAGGCGACAAAATTGCCCGATTCAACTATATTAATATGATGCGGAATCACACCGTTATTTAATGGCGGATCGTCCTCCGGGGTTGTATTATCGCGGATTTCATAATTAAATTCCCACGCAATGTTTAGTAAGGTTGGCGGACTTGAAAACGCTTCATTCGCTTGTTCCTGCCTGTTATGCGCTTGTTGAAATGACGTCCCTGTTATACGTAGAGACAATTGGATCATCATGGTGACGGCCGCGATAAGGATCGAAAAGATAAGAATACTAATTATACCCTCCAAAAGACTTTCACCGCGGGTGCTTGCTAACGTCTTACGAATCACGGTTAATCACCGTCCAATCATTAAAAACAATGGGGAACATGTTCAATAGGGGCGCATAACTCAGCCCGATATACCCTAAAGCCGGATTTTCCTTAAATCCAACATTGAGCATTCTGTAGGTTGTGGTCGTTTCCCGTATATTCCCGTTTACCTGCATGACTTGGTTAACGATTATATCGACGCTCGCAATCGCTTCGGTATATACGGTACGAATCCATTGTGGGAGATCGTCCGGGTCGGAGGGATCGGGAACCCACGTAGGATCAAGTTCACTTTCCCCCGCGTTGATAAAATGCACGTTCCATCTTTCCACCGTTATGGTATTGGTAAACGTGACATTATTGGCATTGAGCCATGCGGGGCGATCGCTTTCCGGAATATCGGCGAAGTCGGCCGTGATTTCTACCACCCAATCATTCGCGGTATCTATGCCCCCCGGGTTACCGAGTATGCGCAGATTATATAAATGGTCAAACAATTCCTTTTTTATTTCATCCCCGTTTTGCAATACATCAAACATCACACGTTCCATGCTACTTACGAGCAGGTTGAAGCGGTTGCGTTCTTCCTGTTGCAGCACCGCGCGATGGCTAAGCCCCGCCGCGGTGAGCGCGGAGATACCCAACGCCATCAACAGGAGCATAATCGCGAGGACGAAGAGGAGGGAAATGCCTTTGCAATTTATCTTATCCATAAAAATCGTATGGGTTCATTGTTTTCAACTATATTAAATTCATGATGGTCTGATGTGAGAAGGATTCCTTTTATAACCTTCGCTTGCGCCAATGCGATTGAATCAGCCAATGAAATCTTATATATTGCTTTTAAACGTCCTGCTTCACGAAACAGTTCGTTGGATACATCGGTAATTATTTCTATCTTTAACGCTTTAACGCTGTCAATCATTTTATTGGCGGCTTTTTCCCCATGGAAACGGTAATCTTGGTAATAAACTTCCAACAGGTTTATTGTATTAATGACAAGTTTTGCTTCACCGGTAATAACCTTCTCGTAAACTTCAACTACCTTATCCGCGCCGTCTTCGTTTGAAAGTACGGCAATCAATGCACATGCATCAAGTACATAAATGTCATTCACCGTTCCAACTCCCTATCGATGCGTTTTTGTTTAAGGTAATTTTCAACGGTAAGTTTTCCGTCCGAATACATCCCCAAAATGGGTAAAATATTATTTTTTTTCACCTTTGCTTCGATGGGAATTAAACGGATTTCGCCATGTTCTCTCCGAACCTTAACTTTTTCTGTGTTTATTAGCTTCAACAAAGGTTCGGGTAATATTTTCACTTGCAAAATCATTTCTGACATGGTTGTACCTCCTCGTATAATGATGACGGAGCGATCAAATCTTACGTGTGTTATTATACCGGTTTTTATTCTTCTTCATCTTCTTCTTTGATAATATGAAACCCTAATAAAATAATCGATGTGGCATAATCGGTATAGTTTGGGTCATCACTGTGCGCCGTTACCGTTACTGTATATTCATCCGAATTACCTGCCATTTCAGCAGCAATATCGTCCATGTACAAACCTTCCAGTGCAACGTTTTCAAATCCGTTTACAAGAACGCCATCCTTATATAGCGTAAATGTGAAGGTTGCCCCCGCAGCATCATTGTTTTCGCCTTTTTCAAAATTTATTACCCCATCAGGAGCTAATACGACATTATAAGGCGCATCCAACGGTTGAGGGTTAATCGTAAAGTTAAATGACCTGCTACCCATGAAAAATGGGTTGTCTAACGGGACGGAAAAGGTCACCGTATAGTTTCTAGCATCAATAGGTGGTCCGGTTAACGGGACGGAAGGCGGGTTAGTGTCATAGGTTATATCAAGTTGCCCTACGAACGCCGCTAATACATCAGGCGGTATGGTTATAGATTGACCATCCGAAACACTTAACGTAGTCGTATCGATGATATAACCGATATGGGAATTGCCGTTATATATAATATTTTGTTCCATCGATATATTTATATCCAAATCGATCTTATTCATATCAACGGAAGGGAAGATGTATGCAATCGTTATTATGTCGCCGGAATTGCCGACGATCGTTGCTTCTTCGCCGTTTATCAATGCATTTTCATCTTCAATTCCTTCAAACGTGAAGTTAGGATTGGCCATAAGCGTTATGATCACCGTGTAAACCGTATCCGCATGGAATGGGTCGTGCTGGGGTTCCCATTGCACACCGACGATATTAAACAAATCACCGGTATAAGTTATATTGGGCTTAGTTTCCGCTACCGCGATATCGGCGTCATCATCCGGTTCGGCAAACACTGATGGTTTATCTATTGATATTCCGGCTTTGATGATGGGTGCGGGTGTAATGTCAAATTCCAAGGAAATCTCGCCCGTGAAGTAATAATTATCATCCGGGACGGAAACGATGACTCTGTATTCACCCACATCGGTAGGCGGCCCGGGCAATTCAACCGGCGGATCATTAGAAAGATCGTAATACGTTGCTTTAAGTTGTCCTGCGAGTGATATGAATACATCAGGGAGTATATCTACCGGATACGGAATATGAACGCCGGCAAGCGATAACGTTACATCGTTTTCATCGACTTCATACGGTTTGTTGTTGAACACAACGCTCTCTGCTTTCAAATCATTAATATCCAGCACTATTTTATCCATTTCATCAAAGTCGTAGAAAATCGTTATTGCACCGTCGTTATTAGTGACAACCTTCGCAGCTATACCTAAGATTTTAGCCACTATGTCGTCGTCAAAGATAAAGTTGGGCATTGGTGTAAGCGTTACGGTAGCCGTGTAAGGCGTATCCGCCCGGAAGTGTACATGCGTATCATCGTTGGTATTAGTTACCGTCCATACAACCGGTCCAACTGTAAACATATCACCGGTATATGGGAAGAAGGTTTCGGCTTCCTCGATATAAGTGGAACTGCTCGGTTCAGCATAAACCCAAGGCCGGTATACAGTTATATCCGCAAGGGTAATGGGTACGGGCAGCGTTATCGGCCACCAAGGTTCGCCGCCCGGTTGAATGGTGGGATGCGGCGCGGAGGACGTCCACGGGTAGGGGAAAGTATCCATGGGCATGGTGAATTCGGGCAATGTCCAACCATGATCGGTAAACCAGTCGTCAAATTCTCCGTTTTGGATGCGCCGTTTAAATTCTTCCGTGGTCAGGCGATATATGCCCGTATCGTTTATATCTTCACGCGGTGCCATGTTATAAGCTACTCGGGTTTCATCAGTTGGCGGTTCCGCTGTGGGGTCACTCGGTATGATAAACATACCCGCCAAGAAGTAACTATCCGTCGCCGGTGTGCCGTAGCCGATTATCGGGTTTATGGATGCGGGATCGGACGGTGTGGGAGCGAACGGTGCGGGAGCCAGATACAACGCACGATCAATTTCGCCGGGCAAAACACCCGCCACCGGGGGATTGGCGTATGAATCTTCCATTATATACGGTCGGTTGTACCCTACGATACCGCCGATATGGACGGTACCGGTATCGGGAGCCGCTGCGGATACGGGGATAAAGTTGGGTGTGTTTGCTGACGTAAACAGCACATCCGTGACCGTGCCGTAATTCCTCCCGGTTATGCCGCCGATGGAACGTTCCGTTTGCGCATCCATCGGAACGGACCCGTGAACCGTGGTGTTGACCACGGAAGCATGAGTGACCGTACCGTCGTTGGTTGCGGTTATCGCGCCTACGGTTACCGAACCGTTGATGGCGGAATCGCGTATATTGATGTTCTTTATGGTCCCGTGGTTGGTTACGGATATACCCGCGGCACTTTCAAGACCCGTTACGGTTACATTATTTAAGGTAATATTGTAAATTTCGCCCCGGTTGGTATCGGCGATGGCGCTGACGTTTTCACCGCCGGAGAGGACCGCGTTATTTATGGTTATGCCGGTAATGGTACCGTCATCCCCATTGTCGGCGGTTAAAGTGATGTTTGATATGCTGCCGTTAACGCGCCCTATGTCAAGGTCTTTAACCGTCCCGTTATTTTGCTCAAAGAGAATGGCGTGGGTCGGCGATGACTCGGGGTTTTCGGGCGTGTTTGAAATAGTGCTTCTCCTTGTGTTAAAGGTCCCGGTAAAGGTTCCGTTAAATATCCCGGTAACGATCGGTTCGTTTACTTCCGGTATGATGATATCGCGTTCCAATATGAAGGTTTTGTATTCGGTTAGGTCTGCCGCCGTAAGTTCACTTATATTACGCATGTGTAAGAAGCGGCGAATCGAGACATCCATACCGTTCCCGCTTTGCAATGCGTCAGCCGAATCGAAAATCCCTTTGGCGAACAGGTTGTTGATATAACGCCCGCCGTTTTCGTTTTCCACGCTCACATCGTTTATGAATATTTCCACAGCGGTGAGCGAGTGAGGCGTCGGAAGTGTCGGGAAGAATTCGTCGAGCTTGATGAAATAAAATTCGGGGGGACCAACCGCCGGCCAAACCTGTGCTTCTCTGATTTGGTTAAGCGGTTCGGATTGCCCCGCCAAACGAACCGTATACCAACCCGAATGGGGTACGATGGCGGCGTAACCGGAATTACTGATAACCTCCGTATCATTAAGGAGCGTCAAACCGGATACCGTCACGTTCGTATGGAAACCCATTCCTCCGCCTTCGTATTCTTCATAGTAAGCAAAAATAGCAGCCGGGAAGGCCGCAATAGGGAAGGTGACGGACAAGGATGGGGTACCCCGGTTGGGATGTACCAATAACGGGGGTGCGGTTCCAAGGTACGGATATGGATAACGGGCATCGTCGTCATTCGTACCGGGGTTGATGATGTCGCGCATGGTTCTTTCACTTACATCGTTTACTACGGGTGTCGGCCTTAATTCCGATGTTGTCCATAAACCGCCCCACTCTAAATCACTCATCTGTTGGGTGGTGAGGAAGGTACCGATGTTGTTGTGTGTTTTCGTATTAAACGGCGACGGCACCGATCCGGCAAGGAAATATGCGTTTTCTATTTCTCCGCCATTTTCATTTTCCCTTGCGATGGGCGCGATAATATCAACGCCCGGCGCACGGGCAATATAGAGTACGTTTTCTATCGTGCCGCCGTCATTCTTCCCCACGATGCCGCCGGCGCTTTCTGCGTTGGCTGCACTGATCGGAGGTTCTTCGCTGTTTGATATAAATTTAACGTCCTTGATTGTGCCACGGTTAACGGAAGCTATGCCGCCGACGGTTTGTTCAGCAATTGGACCGGACCCGTGTACCGTGGTGTTGATTACGGTAGCTTGGGTGATCGTTCCGTTGTTGGTTGCGGCGATCGCGCCTGCGGTTACCGTGCCGTTTATGGCGGAATTATATATATTGACGTTCGTTATATTTCCGTAGTTAGTTACGGATATACCCGCGGCGTTTGTACCCGTTACGGTTACGTCGTTAAGCATGATATTTGAAACGGTTCCATGGTTGGTATCGGCGATTGCGCTGACATTCGCGCCGCCGACAACGCGTGAAAGGGTTGCGTTGTTCATGGTTATGCCGGTAATGGTACCGGTGACCCCGTTGTTGGCGGTTACGGTGATGTTTGACCTGTTACCGGAAACGCTGCCTATGTTAAAGTCGCTAATCACTCCGTTGTTTTGCCCGAAGAGAACGGCGTTAACCACTGACGAAAGCGGGTTATCGAGCGCGTTGGAAATGGTGTTTCTTCTACCGTTAAAGGTTCCGATAAATATCCCGTTAAAAGCCCCGGTAACGAGCGTTCCGCCTTCACCCGGCATAATAATATCGCGTTCTAATATAAAAGTTTTGTTTCCGGTTTGGTTTACTGCCGTAAGGCTACTGATATTGCGTAATTGTTGTAAACGGCGAATCGAGATATCCATAACGATTTCGCTTTGCAATGCGTCCGCCGTGTTGAAGATTCCTTTGGCAAACAGGTTGTTGATAAACCGCCCGCCATTTGCTACGGGTCTATCGTTTATGAATATTTCAGTAGCGGTGAGCGTGCTGCCCGTCGGAAGGAATTCGTCGAGCTTTATGAAATAAAATTCGGGGGGACCGGTCGCCGGCCATGCTTGCGCTTTTCTTATTTCGTTAAGCGGTCCGAATAATCCGGGTGGTTCGGATTGCTCCGCCAAACGTACCGTATACCAACCCGGACGGGGTACGATAGCGGCATAACCAGAATTGTTGATAACCCAGTTATCATCATTAAGGGGTAGGAGTGTCAAACCGGTTATCGGTACACTCGGATGGAAACGTATTTGGCCATTTGTATATTCTTCATAATATGCAAAAACGGTGGCGGGGAAGGTGGCAATGGGGAAGGTGGTGGCAACGGGTGGGTTACCCCGGTTGGGATGCACAAGTGCCGGAGGTGCAATCCCAAGGTACGGGTACGGATAACGGGCATTAGTATCCGTTGGGTTTATGATATCGCGCATGGTTCTTTCATTTTCATCGTTTACTACGGGTGTCGGCCTTAAATCCGATGTTGTCCATTGGTTTCCTAAATCCAAATCACTCATTTGCTGAGTAGTGAGGAAAGTGCCGATGTTGTGTGCCGCCGTATTAAACGGTGAAGGCACCGACCCGGCGAGGAAATATGCGTTATTTATTTTCCCATTATTAATATTTTCCCTCGTTATGGGTGCGATGATAGTAGTACCCGGCGCACGGGCAACGTAAAGTACATTTTCTATCGTGCCGCCGTCATTCCTCCACACGATGCCGCCGGAGTTTGCACCCCCGATAGGTGTTGCCGCATTAGAAACAACCGCAACATTTTCAATAATGCCGTGGTTGACATAAGAAACGCTGCCGTGGTTGTCGCCTCCGATAAATGCATTATTTATCAGAGTGAAATTTTTTACTATAGCGTCATCGCCAATAATGTTGAAAATTCCTTTGTTATTGGTGGTATTGTTAAGATTAAAATTTGAAATCATACGACCGTTACCATCGAATATACCTTGGAAAGTACCGCTAATCACGTTTCTGTTTGCATTCGCAAAATGGGTAGTGTTGGTGACAAAATTGGTACCCACACCGGTTTTATTTCGGTTATTGGCACCTCCGGTAAACGCATTAGTATCTATATTTCCATGTTGATTTGATGATGTTCTTGAAAAATCAAGATTCAATTCAAGGTAAAATGTATAATCACGTCCGAAGTTCGCAGCAGGAGTTGCTACCCTTGATAGTTGTTGCATTTGCCAAGGAGTACGGATTGGTAAATAAGTTGGAGTAATGGGGCGGTTACGTCTTTGATTAACCCCGGTTCCGACAAATTCCGGTATTATTATTCCCGTATTATTTGCTGCTACAAGATAAATTTCTTTTGGAAAAAATGGATTTATCGCAATACCTGTAAGTTGCACCAAATTTGATCCTATATTTCCATTATTTGTAAATATTAAATATACTAATGACATAGGATTTATACTATTATTATTATAATAATTAACGATGAGATCCATAGGTATTATCCGAAATGAACCTGTTATTCCTGGCACAATTAACGTTTTCCAAGCGGAACCTGCATTTACTTGATTTCCTCCTCCGAGTAAATTGGTCCAATTTGATGCAGTAAATTGATCTCCATTTGGTGAAACGAAAATCCCACCATTTCCATTGTGAAATACATTAGTCGCAAAACCGGCCTCTATAACAATTGCGTTTGGGTCGCGATTCAATGTATTTAGTATTTCCCTATGCTCCGCATCTCTTACAAAAACCCCCATTGTCCCATCTGTGTAAAATTCATAATAAACGATACCGGTAAAATTAGCGGGAACAATATCTTCCTCCACAATCGGCCATGCGGGCCATGTAGGTACAACCGTACCCTCCGGATTAGCGTACGGGAATCTTGTATCATTAACATTAATTATCGCCGCAAAGTCGTTTGCGTTAAGTACAGGGTCTGTATTTATTCCCCACCCTGTCCAATTGGCTGCCGATAAATTCGGACGAACGCCTGTTCTGACAACTTCTTGTCCCAGTTGCGCTCTTCTTATGTCTATCGTAGTTCCTTCATTTTCATGTATACCGGTTAAAAAATTGTAATTAATATGAAACGCAGCACCTGTTTCGTTGTATGTCCGCTGGTAGGGTCTCGTTGCTATTTCCCCGGATAAATACAAAATTTGGCTTCCGGTTGTTCCGCTTCCTGCAAAAGGATGTACAGTCGGATTGGCTACCGTTCCTCTCCTCGGAGCGACAGCTAAATAAACAAGCCTATCAACAGCACCCCCCGATGTAACACCTACTATTCCGCCGGAATTTGTTCCATTCACCACAGGTCGCGCTGACGGAGATACCACCATAACATCTGTTATGGTGCCATTCGTGTTTTGTCCCACTACACCTCCAACACTATTTACCCCGTTTATCATGGGGTTGTCAGTTGCGCCCGGTGTACCTACTACTCTTTGTTGCACCGACACAAATGTAACGCTTCCCGTATTGCCTCCTGCAACGCCGCCCACGTTATTCCCGTTGCTGCTTACATACGCGTTTTGCAAGGTGACTTGGGTAATGGTCCCGTTGTTGGTCCCGGCGATGCCGCCTATGTCGTTACCCGTTCCCCGTATCCTTGTATCACGTACCAATACAATACCCTGCCCGGTGATCGTCGCTTCGGTTGTGTTGGTGCCCGCTATACCGCCTACGTTTGACGTACCTGTTATGCCACCCGTCCCGGTGCTTCCGCCGCTACCGGATATTGTACCGTTGCCGTGTACTTGCGGGTCTTGGATTCGCCCGTTGTTGGTACCCGCTATACCACCGGTGTTTGCCATCCCTGTTACGGAAGAAGCTGTAACCATAGCACCGGCTATGGTGGTGTCGGCGGCGTTGGTGCCCGCTATGCCGCCTACGAGGTTACCACTACCGTTTACGCGGGTGTTTTCCACCTGTGCGCCGGTTATGGTCCCGTTGTTGATGCCCGTTATGCCGCCTACGTTTGTGGTGCCCGTAATGCCTCCGGTCATGGGCGTGGCGGTAAGGTTGCCGCTGTTGATTACCCTTGGGTTGGTGATCGTTCCGTTGTTTGTTCCCACAATACCGCCGGTGGTACCCGTTCCGGTTACGTTCGTAACTTGCAAGGTGGGGTTGGTGATCGTCCCGTGATTGGATGCGACTAACGCCCCGGTGTTTTCCTTACCTGTAATGGATGAATTTTGTATGGTTACACCGGTTATCGTCCCGTAGTTTTCACCGAACAGAGCGATATTGTCCGTATCGGGGGCGTAAATCGTAAGGGCATTGATGTGCCTGCCGTTGCCGTTATAAGTGACATTTGACAGGAGTTCGGGTATCACTGTGGCTGTCAAATTGGACAGGTTGACGGTTTGGTACGCGCCGAAGCTGATATCCATTGCCTGGGTATATTCGAACCCGGGCGCTGTGGATATGGTGCCGATATTATACAAATGCCTTGCCGAACGTATGCCTCGCACCGCGGTCGGCGCAAACAGCCTGTTCCACTGCGTGGCGGAGTATTGGGGTAAGGGTTCATATACACCCACTTCGGGGTTGGCTTTCAACTCGATCGTTATCGTTATGTTTTCCTCGTTCGAAACGCCCGGTGTCACAGTCGTTAAAATGCTTGCGGGTATAACAAAACGATGCTCGTTGTTCGGGCCGCGTTGGGTTAATAAAGCTAAACCCGGGTCGTTTGATATATTTCCTGTTACATCAAAGTTGACTTCAAAATTATGTTCCGCGTGGGTCCCTGTTTTTATGTTTATAGCATAACCCAACAGGTTGGGCCTCAGCTCAATGCCGATCCCGTCTCGTATTACATAACGGTTCAACACTGCGGGTTGAAGCATTGGGCTATCCGCCGCAAACCATAAACCGAGGACCTCGGTATCGCTGTATTGTTCAAAGTAGAATACGTTTGCTCCGGGGGGTTCGTGGATGGGGTTGATATTTTCCCAACCCCAATCCCAATCCTTTGTGACATCTTCAAAAAAGGACACCATCCATCCCAAAATCGGGTATGGGTAGTGGTCGGCGTACGTATTATCCTCCGTTTCGGGGTCATCCCCCGGTCCTTTCACGAAATCACCAAAACCTGTTGATGAATCCGGCTGATCCCTCAACGCCGTTTTTGCGATGGGAATAGTTGTTATATTTTCAGACCCGTGTGCAAGGTGATAACTATTGCTTACCCCTTCGCTCCCCGTACCCGTTATACCGCCGGTTCTTAACGCAAGATGCGTCGCGGGCTCGGGTATAAACGTGGTCGAATAGGTATAATCGATGGTTCCCGCATTGTTACCCGCTATACCGCCCATGTCAGCCGCCGCTGATATACCCCGGTTAACCTGCATACGCGATATACCGTTGAGGACAACCATTACGTTGATGACATTGACGCGGGCATTATTAAAGCTGTGCTGCACCGCACCGTTGTTAAGCCCCACAAGGCCGCCGATGTTACCCCTGTCCGCCAGTACCGAACCCGTTCCCCCGTTAGTTCTCGTATCTTCGTTCGCATCAAAGAATCCGGCGTTAAAGGATTCCGTTAATGTACCGGATTGCAAATGCCCCACAAGGCCGCCGGTGTTGAATTGCCCCGTGCCGCCGGAAACGCTGATGCTTGCATAGCTCCAGCTTTGTTTAATTTCACCGTCATTGATGACACGCCCTACCAACCCGCCGGTGTTAACCGTGGCACCGGTTGCGCCGGCACCGGTTACGTTTATGGTCGCGTCAAAGGAACCCACGTTGGATATGGTACCGTCACCTAAAACAGCCGCGACGGTGCCGATATCATTAACATTGGGACCGGCTGCGTGTACGAACATGTCGCGTATTATAAAGTTTTTAACTTCACCGTTTACGTGGGCAAATAATCCGAGCATTAATCCATTTGGTGGTTCGATTCTTACGCCGATGATCTCCCGACTCCCACCGTCGTAATAGCCTCCGAAGACTCCGTTGACTACGGTGCCTTGGCTGAGGTTAATCTCCGGGGTGTAAGTGCGGAAGTTGAGGTCCAACCTTTGCATGAATTTGCCGTTAGGTGTGGTGGATATGTTGTTAATATGACGGGGTGAACGGATATTGATAATATTTTCGGTATTAGGTTCGGGCGGCGGCGGTGCGAAACGCCCGTTATATTCCTGAGCTTCAACATCGTCGTCCGTAGAAGCAATCATTCCGTCACCCGTCGATGCGTTGAGGTGTATATGCGGGATAATGAAGCGGATCCAATCTTCTTCTTCGTCGGCACTTATCTCTATTGTAAATCTTGTGGGTGCTCCCAACGACGGTACGGCGTTCCATACCGCAGCAGCACCTGTACCCGTCCTCGTTATCGTAAATTCCGTCGAACCCACCCTAAAATGATATTCTTCACCGTCGCGGTCTACATCCTTTATTTCAACCGCCCACCCGTCATGGGTAACGACGCGGTTGTCATTGGTTGTCAGAGAATTTGCGTGTTCCCTGCTGTTATACCAACCTCTTCCGTCATTGTCGTAATCCTCGAAATAGGTAAATTGCATTGCTTTTTTGACACTGTCTACAGCAATGGGCCAGAAGGGTTCTCCGGGTATCATTCCGCTTTCCCCTTGCGTAATTACATTATCCATCCACGCGGGGAAGCGGTACGGGAAAAGCGGATTATCCACATCCAACGCGGTTGCGGCATCCATGGGGGTACGTTGTACCCAACCCGTCAATGAACTTGCCAAAACCGTATTCGTCGCTAGTTCCGCTGTGTCCATAGCCGTGCCGCGGCTTTGCCCGGCGGGGGTATTAATCGCTTCTTGGTTAAATCCGCTCCGCCCCGAAGGTGGAATGTTCCATCCGTTCGTATCCGTGACCGGCGCGGGTTCGGGCCATACCGGTTCGCCGGAAAGGAAATATGCGGTGCCGTAATTTTCCGTACCCGAATGTGTTCCAACAATGGGATTGATCACAATGGGATTGATACCTGCCCCATGTATCGGCGCAAGCGCGAGGAAGAAGGTATTGTTTAACGAACCACTGTTGTTACCAACGATACCTCCGGTGTTGGCGGGATTTCCCGGAACAACATGCGGGACCTCAAGGGGCGACATGAATATCGCGTTATTTATTTCACCCGTATCGGCGTTGCTGCCGACAATACCGCCTACCGAAGCCGTTACGTTACCCAATCCGCCTAAAATAATACGTTCGTCGTTGTCGAAGTATACAAACACTCCGTCTACCATTCCCGTATTGTTGCCGATTACGCCGCCGGAGGTCGCTGACCCGGTAACATTTGGGTTTTTTATGCTAACCTGATTTATTTCACCGTTGTTGGTGCCCGCGACCGCACCGGCGCGGGTACCGATGATGGTTGGGTTATAGAAGACTACATTGGTGATTGTGCCGTTGTTTACGGCAAATAGACCCACATCGACAGTTGCGTTAACCGTAAGATTGTTGATGGCGTGATTATTTCCGTTGTATGTTCCCGCAAAACCGGGAATAGGGGTAAAGAGCGGTAAAACCGTTATATTATCCGTTTGTCGGAAGGTAATACCATCACCGGTAATACCGTCCCCATCATTTGCTTGGCGGATATTGTTCAAGTGTCTGGCTGAGGCTATCGTCGCCGTACCTCCACCGTTCCCATTTTGCCATGTGTGGAAAAAAGGACTTCTGGGGTTGGAAGGAAGGGTGGACACGGCACTCGCGCCTACCACCGTTACTTGGATGATTTCGTCGTAGTTAAATGTAAAGCCGTTGGTTATGCTTAAAGGATCATTCGTCATCACGAATCTATCCAATACCCAAATAAGCGAAATACCCACATCAGTATGTTCTATGCGCAGTCTGTCGTTGTTAAGCAATATCGCCGTGGACAGGTCGTTTGTATCAATTATACTTATAGTAAAATCCAATGATACGGGTTTAGCCCCCGCTGTTGTGGAAACCGTCACCGTAAAGGAATTGTTCCCGTTGGTTAAGTCATTTTGCGGAATGCGAATCCGTGCGAAAAATACGTTTTGCCCGTATAAGTTACCTAAAAATTCCGAATCGTAACCGTCGTGTAACGATACTTCCAACTCATGGTTAATGACTATATCCGGGTTCCCCGTTTCCCCAACTCCGTAAAAACCTTGGCGGCGGTTACGAGCCTCGTTGTCGGCATACCCCATGCCGCGCCGACCGGAAACTAAATTATTGTTGTCGGTTCGCGGTGCGGGTGTCCCGTAGGTAAAGGCTTCATTTTCGACAAATCTGTCGGAATAAAACACGGACAAAACGGCGCCCGTCCTAACATTAAATTCAATCAGGATGGCGTCGTTTAATACTTCTTGGTAGGTAAGGACCGGACTAAGCAATTCTAATACCGCATTGGCGGATGGATTATCCGTACTCGCATATCCCGCGGGCAGGCTGATGTAGCTAACATATTTTAACTTTTCATCCGGATGCAACCCTTCGGGCAATACATTGTTTAATTGGGTTAATACGTGTGTCCCTGATACGGGGATAACATTATTATCAATATCTCTTTTTATTTCACCAACTTCGTCGATTTCTATAAGTCCCGCACCCGCTACGAACCCTACCAACTGCCCCGTAACCCGCATCTCCGTCAAATGGTTCTGCGCGGCGAGGTAAATCGTCCTTGCTACGTTCATGCGGTTCATTTGCCGCCCGGATTCGATGAACGACAATACGGCCGGTATCGAAGCGGCCGCCAGTATGGATATGATTACCAATACGATTATAATTTCGGTTAGTGTAAATCCCGCGCGGATACGACGCTTCATTTACATCTACCCCTTCCGATTACTAAGTCCCCCGGACACCATTTGGTTGTTTCAAATTTGTTATTCTAAATTATTATTTACTCATACAGCAATCTCAATCTGTGAAATCCCTGCAAACACGGGTATTTGTTTTATATCGTCATCATTCATTTCTTCAAGGCAAAGCAATATAACTTCTTTTAATTTGGCATGTATTTCCTCAATTGACGCGGCGCATGTATGCGCACCCGCAAGACAGGGAAGATAGCCGACATATAACCCGCTTTCAATATCCTTTTCTATATAAGCCGTATAATGCATGTGATTTACTCCTTCCCCACCCCTACAAAGCCCGCATCATGATGACCTCAAAGTTGATGGATATACCTTCCAAGTGGTCGCTCCCTACGCCGAAGGATACGCGGGTTACGCGCAGGTATTCGGTTCGCTCCACGGTGTCCAACAGGCGCATGAAGTCATCGTATGCGCCGCTGAGGGTCATGCTTGCCTGCATAACCAGGAACGCGTCCCATTGCGCGGGGACGGTCGGCTGGGTCAGGCTTTGGCTCGTATAGGCCAGGTTGTGCGCTCCGCAAAGCAGGGTGAGCATACGCCCTACTCCACTGATATGCGACTCGTTGAGGAAACGCGAACGCGCGTCGTCGAATTGCTCGATGGCGGCGGCGTGGTTGGAACGGGTAAAGGGCGCCGCGTTAAGCATCGCCTGCATTTGCATCCGCTCGAGGGTCAATTCGCCCAAGCGTTCCCGTTCGTCCTGTTGGCGGTTGTTCAGCGGGATGATGACATACATGACCATAAGCGCGGTAAACCCGAAGAAAACCAACAGGAACAACATCTTCTTCTCCCGCTTGGTGAATCCCTTTTTTTCGGTCTGCATTATTCGTCCTCCCCTTCTTCCAGCGCAAGGATGATCTCGACGCTGAAGGAAAATCCCCCCGCGCCGGCACCGAAGCCGGTGTATATGACATCCTGCGCCACGCCGATGGCGTATAACGCGTCTACATACGCGGGGCCGATCGTCGCATCGGCTGCGCTTGCGCTGACACGCACCCTACCCGTCGCTTCGTTGAAGTCGAAGGAGGAAATGTTCACTTCTATGCCGTGCCCGAACAGAATTTGATTAATCATCCGGCTTGCGGCGGCGGGCATGGAATTCTCCCAATCGATCCGCTCACCGAACTGCCGCGAAATACGGAAGATATCGTTCGTCTCATTGATCAAATCGTTTAATTCCTGCAAGGCGAAAACGTTCGCCGGGTCATGGAGGTACGCCTCCACTTCGCCGATGCTCCCCCGTACGTCGCGCAGTTCCATAAACAAATAGGCGGCGATGCCGATCAGGACGGCGGCGTACACCGTCAATACGGGTATCCACCATTTCTTGGGCCGCTTGCTCCTTACGTAGCGTTCCAACTCGCTGCGCGCCGCGATAAGGTCGATGCCCGATTGGCCGTACTGCATGTTAAGGCAAGCGAAGTGCGCTTCGGGCGGGATTTCGACGGCGCCCGCGTACAGCACGAGCTTGCTGACATTGATCCCCTCGTGGGTATTGCGGCCCTCCAGCAGGACCATATCCGCGTTGGAGATACCCAAATAATAGCTCTGGGTGATTTCGTCATATTTTTGCGATTGTACGAATTGGTTGAGGTTGGAAAGGCTGTCGTTGATTTGCGCGTGGATCTGTTCCTTTTCGTCGCCGTAGAGGCGCGTGCGCTGCATCATAATATTGTTGCCCTTGACGAAGATAGCCGAGAGCATCGTGGTCCCGTCCAGCAGGTTAAGTACGATCGTCGCCTGTTGCAGGAAGGTCGTGGTGCGTACCAGCGCATACAAAAGCTCCGTACCCACACGGATGCCGGTGAGTTTGATACCCGCCAGCTTAAACGTGTCGGCATAACTGTCCACTTGCTGTTTGTTGACGCCGCACCCCAATATCGTGCCGTCACCCAGCTTTTTATACGCGGCTACCAAGTCGTTGGTGTCGCTGATGGAGTCCGCGAAGTCGTCACGCACGCGCTGCAGGTATTGCTTATGGCTCAGTCTGGGCGTAGCCAGCTTCCGCGTGAGGATCGACGAACCGTCCACGACCAAAGACACCCCACCCTTAAACAAGGCAGGATAATCCTTCTTCATGGAGGTCAGGCATTCCGCCAAGAAGGGTGCGTCCATGATGTTGCCGTTGAACATCGTCCCTTCGGGCAGGGGGTGGGAGGCTACCTTGTTGACCGTCTTACCCGTGTAGCCGATGGCCAATATTTGATCGGCCGATACGTAAATCGAAGTCTTCATAATCCCCTACACTCCGAATGTGTCATATAATCCGGCCATCGGCATCATAACCGACAGCAAAACAACCATTATAACGATACCCATCACCACAAGCATTACGGGCTCGGACAGGGCAACCAACGCGCCCGTGGCCTCTTCAGCCTCGTATTCGAAGGAATCCGCCGTGGATACCAACATCGTATCCAACCGCCCGGCCTCTTCACCGATCATAATCGTATTGGCCAGCTTATTATCGAAGCCGTCGATCTTACGCACCGAAGCGGACAGGGACTCGCCGTTGCGTACGTCCTTCACCAAGTCGATGAATTGCAACTCGATGTAGCGGTTCATAACGACCGTGCCCGTTATCTCCAGCGATTTGATCATGGATACGCCGCTGGAATACAGCGACGACAGCGTACGCGAAAAGCGGGCGGTATAAATAATGCGCAACAGCTTGCCGATGACGGGCATCCGCAACTTCGATTTGTCGAACGCCAAACGGACGCTGTCGATCGAAAGTAGGTACTGTACCAATACAATCGACACCAAACTTACAATGACGATCAAATACCATCCGTTCATTAAAAAATTGCTGAAGGCGATGACCACCCGCGTAATCATGGGCAGGTCCATATCCTCCAGCATATCAAAGAAGCTGGGCAGCACCAACAAAAAGACGATCAGCACAACAGCCACCGTCGCGAATCCGAGAATCTTGGGATAACGCATCGCGCTTTTTATCTTGCCTTCCAGCTTGTGTTCTTTTTCGTAGTGGAGGGCCATGCGGGACATCACGTTCTCCAGCCGTCCGCTGGTTTCGCCCGACGCGGCCATGTTCACCAATAACAGCGGAAACGCGTTGCCGTGCTCGCGCATGGCGTCCGATAAAGCCATCCCCTTTTGGATATCCTTGTGCATCCGTTCGAAGATCGCCTTCAATTTGGGTATGTTGTCGCGTTCCTTAACGATTTCCATCGCGCGTACCACCGTGATGCCCGAGGCCATCATGTTGGAAAGCTGGCGGCAGAAGTCCGACACCTCATTCGACTTGACGCGGTAGGAATACCGCTTTTCGTCCAGCACCTTAAACCGCGTGGGGAATACGCCGCGCCCCAGCAGAATCCTGCGCAGGTCGGCTTCGTCACGGGCATCGACTTGGCCCGTCACCTTCTTGTTGTTAACGTCCAGCGCGGTGAAATTATACTTTGGCATGGACCGCTCCTAATCTATAGGGATAAGAAACCCATGTACCATCCCACAACCCGGCCGCCGTACAGCATGGCCGCAAACACACCCGCACATAATGCGGGCCCAAAGGCGATCGGTTCGCCGCGTTTGTTTTTCCCCGTGGCCCTGAGGTATATACCCCAAGCGACGGCCAGCACCAACGCGACAAAGAACCCGAACAGCGTATTCTGCCACCCCAGCAGAAATCCGCATACCGCCATCAACTTGATATCCCCGCCGCCGAAGGCGTTGTTGACGACAAGTGCCATCACCAGCATAGGCAGGCTGATCACCAATAAACCGATCCCCCGTGATAACAGCGTTACTTCCGGCTGCGCCCATATCGCCGCGGCGGCGAAGGGGATGAGCGCGAGTACAAACTTATCCGGGATTTCCTGCGTGTCGAAATCAATGACGGCGACCGTCAGCAGTATGGCGGCAACGGCTATCGACAGCGGCAGCATCCATCCCCAACCGAAGCGATGGATGCTTAAAAGCAATGCCGCAACGGCGACGACCCCAATGGTTAGTATGCGCGTCATTCGATTATGTATCCGCCCCATGACACATGATT
This sequence comes from Defluviitaleaceae bacterium, assembly GCA_009779755.1. Taxonomy (GTDB): domain Bacteria; phylum Bacillota; class Clostridia; order Lachnospirales; family WQUN01; genus WQRX01. Next base: position 43,216 of record WRDO01000014.1, read on the forward strand.
CGCTATATGGCTTCCCGTATAGCGGCGAATTTACGCGAGTGCGACGAAACAACGGCTGTGATAACCGAAACTTCTTCCGCTCTGTTTTCGACAATGGGGGTGATGTAGTCCAAGCGGCGAACCAAGTCGAGATGCCCCTCAGCCAGCATTCTTATGTTCTTGTCTATTTCATTTTCTATAATCACTTTTATACCGGAGATTTCATGTTTTATACCGGTGATTTCATTTTCCATGTCGATTTGGCCTTGCTTTAAGCCGGCTATGTCTGCCTTCATTTCGGTTATGTCTGTCTTTATGACGCTTACGTTTTCATTTAAGCCGTTAACGTTTTGCACTACCGTTTCAAGCAATGATAAAATCCTGTCTTCGTTACTCATTTGAATCCTCCTCAATTATTTTGTCGGTATTACGTATCAACTTACCCTTCGTGCTTCGCTTCCGAAAAGGAAGATATACCGTATTTTCGGGTCGTACGATTCTTGCGATATACGCTCCACGATTTGCCGTGCGACGGGGCGCAGCTTGGCGGTTGCCCGGTCGTTCATTTGATTTCCTTGCTTCATGTTTGCATCCCTTAGAACTTATGTTTTATTCCGCTTTGGCTTCATTTATTGCTAAAAAATGTACCGCAGGGGGAGACGGCATGGATGCGTCGCCTCCCCCGCGGGTGGGGTGAATGGATTAAAAACACAATATTATCGTAATAATAATTTACTTGTAAAATATTTAATTAATAATAGTAATTGCCGCAGCATTAGCTACAGATGCTCTTCCAACAGTTCCATCAGCGTTCATCGTAAATGATACTTGCTGCCAATTAGTAAGGGTTTCTGGTAACCGAACACCTACCATTACGTTACCGCTTGATCTGTTATTTATCGCTGGGGCACCAGTACCGGTTCCTCCACGAAATACAACTGAAACAGGGACGACACCGTTCGGTCTAAAGTATGCAATAAATTCACCCGGACGGGCATCAAACCTTCCTTCACCAAGAGCATCTTGTATTGCAGTTGCACGAGCATCGCCAATAGCTTCATCAGTTGCAGTGCCCGAAAGACCCATGCGTCCAGTAAAATTTCCATAATTTAAAGTTGCTGCTGCTGACACAGCAATTAACATGGCTCTCGCGTCACCTTCATCAGAAGATATGTTTGCCCTACGTATTACCCCCAAAATCGCCGGGGTTAGCGCGGCTACCAGTATCGCGATAATAACGATTACCACGATCAGTTCCACCAGCGTAAAGCCTTTTTTCCTGTTTTGCATTAACTTGTTCATTTTTTATTCTCCTTTTTTTGCGTTATAACGCAATTTAATTTATATACTAAGCCGCAAGCGGCATGGGTTTATATTTTACTTATCGTCATAATGACCCCGGCATGTATACAGGATCAATTGATCATTAATAATATCGTAGGTTAGCCGATTTTTTTCATCTATTTCCCTGCTCCAAGCCTTCAAATATTTTAGTCGTTCGGGCTTTCCGATACCCACATTAACACCATTTCGCTCAATATCTTTGATTAATGTATTTATTTTATTCAACGTTCTTTTATCTGCACTTTGCCAATATAAATAATGCTCCCACATTTTATCGTCCCAAACCTTAGTCATAATCACTGACCTCAATTATTTCACGTACCGTTCCGCCACCCTCTGCAACTCTTTCGATGGCTTCTTGGACCATGTTTAAGTATTCAACATTTTGTGCCTTACGTAAATTATCATGCATCATTTTTACAATACCTAATATTAGGTTTTGCTCATAATCGGCAAAATCATTCATTAGGTTAGCGGTTTTCATGGCTATCGCAGACATTATTTTCTCCTTTACGATCTTTATTTCGTTTTGATTCAACCCCGTATAGTTATATTTTGATATTGCTGTTCTTTTCATGCTTTTATACCCGCTGTACCTCGCTCATAAATTCCACGCGGTTGTGTACCTTTTCCAGCGCGGCTTCGATTTTGATCGTACCGCTGCGCACGAGTTGGGCGAGGGAGTTATCGAGGAGCACCATGCCTTGCTTGGTGCCGGTTTGGATGGTGGAGTTGAGCTGGTGGCATTTGTTTTCGCGGATGAGGTTGAGTACGGCGTCGTTGCCCAGCATGATTTCGAACGCGGCGACGCGGCCTTGGCCCGTTGCCTTCGGCACGAGGGTTTGGGTGATGACGCCCTTAAGCACGGACGCAAGCTGCGTGCGTATTTGCTGTTGGTTGTGCGGGGGGAATACGTCGATAATACGGTCCACGGTTGAGGCCGCGCCGGTTGTATGCAGCGTGGAGAGTACGAGGTGGCCCGTTTCGGCGGCGGTTACGGCGGCGGAAATCGTTTCGTAGTCGCGCATTTCGCCCACGAGGATAACATCGGGGTCCTCACGCATAGCGGAGCGCAACGCATGGGAAAAGGAGGGTACGTCGCTGCCTACGTCCCGCTGGTGGATGAGGGATTGCTTTTGGGTATACACGTATTCAACGGGGTCTTCCACGGTGAGGATGTGGCAGGCACGCCGTTCGTTGATGTGGTTGATCATAGCGGCGAGGGTCGTGGACTTACCCGAGCCGGTGGGGCCGGTGACGAGGATGAGACCGCGCGGTTCGTCCACGAGCTTGCGTATCGCCTCGGGCGTGTTTAATTCCTCGAAGGTGGGGGTATGCGCGTTGATTATACGGATCACGCACGCCAACGACTTCTGTTGGTGAAAGACGTTGACGCGATGGCGCAGATTGCCGTCGATGGTGTAGGCCATGTCCACGTCTTCGCCGTTGTGGATGGCTTCGCGTTGGGTGTCGGATAACATGGAGAGGATAAGCGCGACTTTTTCCTGCGAGGAAAGCGCGTATTGTGTTTCACGCAGGGTACCGTCTATACGGAAGATGGGGTTGCGTTTTTCGGTTATATGAATGTCGCTGGCACGTTCTTGGCGTGCGATGCGCATCAGGTCCGCGATGGTCATGGTTCCCTCCGAATAAATGGATTGGTTATCGTTAACGTGCCGTTAATTACTTGCCCGTCCTGTTGACATTGTTTAATTCGTTGAGGATTTGGGTGCTAACAACGCATTCATCCGCTATGTCTATCATACGCTTGCAAACCCTTTGTTTTTCCGGTTCGGTATCGGCATACAGGTATATCAATATGTTTGTGTCGTAAAATGCACTACCGTTCATTCGCTTCGTCCTTGTCAAAAACCCAGCCGCGGGTGTCTATCGATACGGGGGATAATGAATCCGTTCTTTTTTTTATCCTCTTTTCCTCCAAACCCAATCCCTTTAACCGATATTCCAATAAAATAACCTTAACCCCCGATGTTATCCTATTCTTTAATTGCTCGGGGAGTTTTATTGTTCCGTTTTCCGGCGTGGCGTAGAACTCATATGCTTGCATTTTATCACCCTTGCGTATTCTTACTCCACAAAATAGGTTAGCTTTAACAATTCCTCAATGCTGGTCTTTTTTTCCACCACCAGTTTTTGCAAGCTGGTTTGGAGGGATTTCATTTTGTTTTCTTCCCTTACGTATTTGTAGATATTATCCGTGGGGGCGCGGGAGGAAATCATGCCGCGTATCTTCGGGTCTATGGGGAGGATTTCATGTACGGCGACGCGGCCCTTGTATCCCGTGTTGTTGCAATTGTGGCAACCCTTTCCGCGTACGAGTGTTGCGGGCCTGTGGCTGCCCAACAGGTTAAGCTCGTTTTCGGGGGGTGCGTATTCGTCGGTGCAAAAGGCGCAGACTTTCTTTACGAGGCGTTGGGCGACCACACCCGCCAAGGAGTTGGCCAGCAGGTAGTCCTCGATACCCATGTCGATCAAGCGTACGATGGCGGAAACGGCGTCGTTGGTATGCAGGGAGCTTAACACCAAATGGCCCGTGAGTGCGGCGCGTACGCCGATGCTGGCGGTTTCGGCGTCGCGGGTTTCGCCGATCAGGATAATGTCGGGGTCTTGGCGGAGGATGGAGCGCAGCGCGCTTTCGAAGGTGAGCCCCGCCAGCGGGTTGATTTGCGTTTGGTTGATGCGGGCGAGGTTACGCTCCACGGGGTCTTCTACCGTGGAGATATTGACGTTACGCTTGGCCAGCATTTCCATAATCATGTAGAGCGTCGTCGTCTTACCCGAACCCGTGGGGCCCGTCAGGTAGATAACGCCGTGGGGTACCTGAAGGATTTTCACCATTTTATCGTAGTCGTCGCGCTCCATGCCGAAGGTCCCGGAGTTATCCATCGCCCCGCCCTGCCCCATGAAACGCATTACGATCTTTTCGCCGAACACGGTCGGCAGGCTGGAAACACGTACATTGATGTCGATGTCTTGCAGCTTCGCGCGGAAGTGGCCGTCTTGGGGGGCGCGTTTTTCGGCGATATCCATCCCCGCGAGTATCTTTATGCGGGCCACGATGGAGTTGTGCAACGAGACGGAAAGCGACAGGTAATCGACGATAAGGCCGTCCACGCGTATGCGGAATTGGGTTTGATCGTCGAAGGGTTCGATATGGACGTCGGACGCGCCGGAGGTATGGGCTTTATACAGGGTGGAGTTGAGGAGCGTGACGATGGGGGTATCGTCCGCGGCTTCGGAGATATCCACGTAACCGAGCGCGGTCGCCGTGATGGCGGTTTCGTTCGCGCCGCTGGCGGCTTTTTTGGTTTCGATTTCGGCGTAGGATTCACTGATGGCCTGCATGATCTCCGCCCGATTGCAGACCTGTATCTCAATGGCTTTGTGCGTGATGAGCTTAACGTCCTCGATCGCGTAGTAATCGAGCGGGTCCGCAATGTTAACGCGAAGCACGCCATGCGATTCCGCGATGGCGATGAGGCAATGCTTGCTTGCAATGGCTTTGGGGATTTGCTTAACGATATCCAAATCGATGGGGGCGTCGCGCATGGATACGTATTTGATGTTTAACCTGCGGGAAAGGGCTGCGTTGACGCGGGATTCGGTGATGATGTTGTGTTCAATTAAAAGCTCGCCCAGCCGCTTTTTGGTGCCGGCGGCTTTTTGGATTTCAAATACGGATTGGATCTGTTCCTCGGTAACGTAACCCGCTTCCTTCAGAACGTCTCCCAGTCTGATTTGCGTGGGTTGTGCACTTACTGCCAACTCAATCATCCGTTCCGGCATAATATGGGACACAATATAGGACAAAATAATATAATATGTCCGTTTTTATTATTTGAGAATTATGAAGCTATTATTCGCGGTTGTCAACATTTAGCATATGCATTATATTTGCAAATATAATAAAAATTGTACGGAGTGGTTAAAATAGCGAATTTGATCGCCACCGCCGCCTTCGGATTGGAGACTTCGGTTAAACGGGAAGTGACGGATTTACGCTTTACGAATATTGAATGCGCGGACGGGCGGGTGGATTTTTTCCCGGCGCAAGGGGAATCGCTTGAAGCGGCCATCGTACGCGCCAATTTGCAATTACGCTGCGCGGACCGGGTTTTATTGAAATTGGGAACGTTTTCGGCGACGACCTTCGATTCACTGTTTGAACAAACCAAAGCGCTGCCGTGGGGTGATTGGATCACTTCCGACGGGAGGTTTACCGTAACGGGCAAGTCGGTGAAGTCGGGGCTGTTCAGCGTACCCGACGTACAAGCCATCGTAAAAAAAGCTGTCGTGGAAAAATTAAAACAAAAATATAAGATCGCATGGTTCGCCGAAACGGGGGCGGAATATACGATACAGGTCGCTTTGCTTAAAGATGTGGCTACGTTGACCATCGATACCGCCGGCGCGGGCAACGCTTTACACAAACGCGGATACCGCGCACGCGCCACCGACGCCCCCATGAAGGAGACGATGGCGGCGGCGTTGATCGACCTCGCCCGTTACAACGGCAAACAACATTTTTTGGATCCCTGCTGCGGTTCGGGTACGCTGCCCATCGAAGCGGCATTGATAGCGCGTAACATCGCGCCGGGGCTGAGCCGCAAATTCGCGTGCGAAGGATGGCCGCAAATCGAAAAGGCCGTATGGAAGGAAGCGCGTGCCGCCGCGTACGGCGCGATCCGCACCGAAGCCATGCCCCCGATATTCGGCGCGGACAAGGACCCCGCCGCGGTTGAATTGGCGCAGGCCAACGCGGAGCTGGCAGGGGTGGACGATTGCATTACCTTCGAACACCGCCATGTAGCCGATACAGTCCTACCCGCCGAAAAGGGCATTGCCATCGTTAACCCACCCTACGGGGAACGCTTGGGGCAGGTAAAGGAAGCGGAACGCCTGTACGGTGAATTGGGTAAGGTATTCGGACGCACGAAGTGGAACGTATACGTCATCACCCCCGACGAATTCTTCGAAGCGGCGTATAAAAAGAAAGCCCGCGCCAAGCGCAAGCTGTTCAACGGGATGATTAAAGTGGATTATTATCAATATTTTTGATATAGGAAAATGACCATTACCATCCCCACAATCCCCACCGCTCCCGCGGCAACGAACGCCGTTGTCAAGCCGAAGCCATGCCCCATCCAGCCTATAACAAAGGGCCCCAGGAACATCCCCAACCCGTACACGGCTTGGAAGAAGCCCATCGCCGCGCCGCGCTTTTCGGCGGGGATATCACGGATGCAAAGCCCCATCAGCAGGGTAAATACGCATGACATACCCGCGCTCCCGATAATTTGTACGCCGAAGAGCTGCCACAGGCTCTGCGTAAAAGGAATCATCGCGCAGGACACGCCCGCCAATGCGAAGCCGACAACCAGCAATTTTCGTTCACCTATTTTTTTCAACAAAACCGTTCCCGTCAACGGGGAAATGAATAACCCCGGCAAAACGGAAAGGACACCCAGCAAGCCCAATTGAAATTGGCTAGCGCCGAGGGAAACCGCCGCCAACGGCGTAAAACCGAATTGGGAGGCAAAGCGCACGAATTGTATGAATACGCCCAACAGGGAAACGTATAATAATTGGCGGTTACCGAGGACATCGAAAACCGAATATCGACTTGTACCGGAAATCGGTACAAGTCTTTTTTCTTTTACCCCTGTTTCCTTGGTCCCCATTCCCATAACCAAGGCAACCAACCCGCCGATACCCGCCAATAAAAACGCATACGGCACACCCAGCTGCTGCGCCGCGAACCCGCCGACAAGCAAAGCGACAAGCGTCCCCAACGAGTTTGAAGCGTTTATGTACCCCACCGACTTTGCCGTGTCTTCCCGCTTGTAGTACGACGCGTTTAACACCGAAAACGCCACCCACGAAGAAGCCGCCACGCCGCCCAACGCACGGGAAAGCAGCAGCATATACGGCGAAGGGAAAAAGAAGACGAGGAACGCGCTTAGCGACGCGAAGCCGATCCCCGCGAGTATAAATACCTTGCGGCGCCCCAAATAATCGCTTAATAAACCCAACGGAAGGCGTACAACCATCTGCATAAAACCGTACGCGCCCACGATCAAACCAAGCAAACGCATATCCGCGCCCAGACTTTCCCCATAGGGGCTTACGTACGGCACATACGTGTACAGCGCAAACCAATAAAACGACGTGGTTATGTAAAAAAGGGGGATACGTTTGCTGTTGGTCATAGTGCCTCCGATGAAATATAATAAACGCAGCGCAATCTATCATACCATATGGAGGCCCGCCATGAACCCGAGGGAAAACATTCTTTCCTTATACCGCCGCCAAGGCTATGAAAAAGCACCGGTCGAGTTCCATCTTTGCCCGGCCCTGCATGAGAAATATGAAGCGAAATACGGTAATGATACTTGGTACGGCGACCGCTTCGGTTTCCCGACGCGGAACGTAAGCGGCGGACACTTGGCGGAGGTTGATACGGAAAAATTCAAATCTTGGTATCCCTTCGAATTAAAGCCCGGCACGCACATCGATTGCTGGGGCGTGGCACGTGAGCCGGGCAGCGCGGCAGCCATGCACATGCGGTACACCCGCAATCCGCTTAAGCATTGCGGGGACTTGGCGCGAATGAAGGAATACCCCTTCCCCGATTTTCCGGGCGCAGATTATTCGCACCAAAAAGCCGAGGTTGAGGCCATCCACGCGAAGGGCTTAGCCGCCGCAGCGGGCTTGGAATGTACCGTTTGGGAAACCGCGTGGTACATACGCGGCATGGAAGAGCTGATGATGGATATGCTTTCCGAGGACCCGATGGCTGAATTTTTGCTGGACAAAATCACGGAGTCGGCGGTCGCACGCGCCGTTTCATTTACGAAAGCGGGCTGTGACATACTCAACTTCGGCGACGATATCGGTATGCAGCGCACGATCATGATGAGCGAAAAGCTGTACGTCGATTGGATTAAACCGCGCTTTAAACGCGTAATCGACGAAGTGCGCAGAATTAACCCTCAAGTAATTTGTCTTTACCATTCCTGCGGATATGTGGAGCCGTTTATCCCGCATTTAATCGAAGCGGGTATCGATGTACTTAACCCCGTTCAGCCGGAATGTATGGATTTCGCGAAATTGCATAAACAATACGGCAGCGTCATTTCCTTCAGCGGTACGCTCGGCACGCAAACGACCATGCCCTTCGGTACGCCCGACGACGTACGGCGGGTGGTGTTTGAAAATTTGGAAACCGCGGGTGACAAGGGCGGTTTGCTGGTGTGCCCCACGCATTTATTGGAGCCGGAGGTGCCTTGGGAAAATGTTGAGGCGTATATCAAGGCTTGTGGGGATTTTAAATAAGGCTATAATGGACTTTCAACGCACTTCATAATAAAGGAGTGTTCCTATGAAAATAAACCCCGTATTAACCGTGGACAGCATTGACGCGCTTAACGAGGCGCTTGCAAGCGTACGCAAGGCGCAGGAAGCCTTCGCGGTATTTCCGCAGGAGAAAGTTGACGAAATCTTCCGCGCGGCGGCGCTTGCGGCCAATCACGCGCGGATTCCCCTCGCGAAGCTGGCCGCGGAGGAAACGGGCATGGGCGTGGTGGAAGACAAGGTCATCAAGAACCATTACGCGGCGGAATATATCTATAACCAATATAAAAACGCCAAGACCTGCGGCGTTATCGAAGAGGACGCGCAATTCGGCATACGTAAGATCGCCGAACCGATGGGCGTCATTGCCGCCGTGATCCCCACGACGAACCCCACTTCCACCGCAGTATTTAAGGGCTTGCTTGCGTTAAAGACACGCAACGGCATCATCTTCGCGCCGCACCCCCGCGCGCGAAAGTCCACGGGCGAGGCGGCGAGGATTATCTACGAAGCTGCCGTAAAAGCGGGCGCTCCCGAAGGGATCATGGCGTGGATTTCCGCTCCGTCGCTGGAAATGTCCAACGAAGTGATGCACAATGCCGACCTTATACTCGCCACGGGCGGCCCGGGCATGGTAAAAGCGGCCTATTCCTCGGGCAAACCGGCGATCGGCGTGGGCGCGGGCAATGTACCCGCCGTGTTCCATAAGTCGGCGGATATAGAGTTGGCCGTAAGCTCCGTCATCGTCTCAAAGACGTTTGACAACGGCATGGTCTGTTCCTCCGAGCAGTCGGTTATCGTGGATGCAAGCATCTACGATGAAGTGCGGGAGGAATTTTTATTGCGCGGCGCATACTTCCTGGCACCCGAGGAAGTGGAAAAGGTACGCAAAACTATCGTTGTTAATAACTCGCTTAACGCAAAAATCGTCGGGCAGCGCGCGACCACTATCGCGGAAATGGCAGGCGTCAGCGTCCCGCCCGATACGAAGCTCCTCATCGGTGAAGTGGAGAGCGTTGATTTTTCGGAGGAATTCTCCCACGAAAAACTTTCGCCCGTGCTTGCCATGTACCGGTACGAAACCTTCGGCGAAGCCGTTGAAAAGGCCGACCGCTTGATCAAGGACTCGGGCTACGGGCATACGGCGTCGTTGTATATCGACCCGCGTTGCACGGAAGACCGTATACGTTTCGAGCAAGCCATGAAAACCTGCCGCATCCTCGTTAATACGCCCTCGGCTCATGGCGCCATCGGGGATTTGTATAACTTTAAGCTGGCCCCGTCGCTTACGCTGGGCTGCGGCTCGTGGGGCGGCAATTCCGTTTCCGATAATGTGGGCATCCGCCATTTGCTTAACATCAAGACCGTAGCCGAACGGAGGGAAAATATGCTTTGGTTCCGCACGCCCGAGAAGGTGTACTTCAAAAAAGGCTCGCTGGGCGTGGCCCTCGCCGAATTAAAGGGCATCAAGCAAAAGGTCTTTATCGTCACCGACGAATTCCTTTATAAAAATAACTATACGAAGAACGTGGAAAAAGCCCTCGACGAAATGGGGATTAAACACTACACATTCTACAACGTGCAGCCCGACCCCACGCTGGGCAACGCGCTTGCGGGGGTAAAGGCCATGCGCGGGTTCGAGCCGGATTGCGTGCTCGCTTTCGGCGGCGGTTCGCCCATCGACGCGGCCAAGATTATGTGGGTGCTGTACGAACACCCCGAAGTCAATTTCCATGACCTCGCCATGCGGTTTATGGACATCCGCAAACGCATTAACCCCTTCCCCAAGATGGGAACAAAAGCGAGTTTTATCGCCGTACCCACGACGGCGGGTTCGGGCAGCGAAGTGACACCCTTCGCCGTCATCACCGACGAAAATACGGGCATCAAATATCCGCTGGCCGATTACGAGCTGCTGCCCAACGTCGCCATTATTGATATTGATTATATGATGAATATGCCGCCCGGCCTAACCGCCGCCAGCGGGATAGACGTACTGACCCACGCGGTAGAGGCGTACGCCTCCATGCTGGCGACGGACTATACCGACGGGCTTGCGCTGACCGCGATCAGGAACGTCTTCGAATATCTCCCCGTCGCCTACGCGAACGGCAAGGACGAACGCGCGCGCGAAAAGATGGCCAACGCTTCCACGATAGCGGGTATGGCGTTCGCCAACGCTTTCCTCGGCGTGTGCCATTCGATGGCGCATAAGCTGGGCGCGGCGTTCGATTTGGCGCACGGCGTAGCCAATGCCCTTATGATTAACGAGGTCATCCGCTTTAACGCGACGGAAAAACCCGCGAAGATGGGCGCATTTTCTCAATACCCCTACCCCAAGGCTGTACAGCGGTACGGGGAAATTGCGGATTTCCTCGGGCTTAAGGCAGACGCTTCCGAGGGTTGTGAAGCTATGGCTAAAGTGAAGGCATTTACCGACCATATATCGTTGTTAAAAACGAAAATCGGCATACGCCCCACAATACGCGACTACGGCATCACCAAAGGGGACTTTCTAGCCAAGCTGGACGAAATGTCCGAAATGGCCTTCGACGACCAATGCACCGGGGCCAACCCCCGTTATCCGTTAATTAATGAAATCAAGCAAATGTACTTGAACGCTTTCTACGGCCCGGAAAATATGGGAGGTGCGGAATGAACGACGAAGTGAAAGGGTTATGCGCCGAAAATATCATAGCCACCCGCCCCAATAAAACGATTTATAGGGACGGCAACCGTTGTATCAAGCTGTTCCACGACGGCGCGTGCAAGGCCTCTGTGCTTAACGAAGCCTTAAACCAAGCGCGTGTGGAGGAAACGGGCATCCTCGTACCCAAGATATTGGAAGTAACGAAGCTCAACGGCTGCTGGGCGATCATCAGCGAGCATATCGAAGGGGAGACTCTTTCGAGCCTGATGAGAGAACATTCGGATAAAAAAGAGGAATACCTCAACCTGATGGTGGATATCCAATTGGAAATCCACGCACAACATTGCCCGCTCCTGACGAGCCACCGCGATAAAATGTTCCGAAAAATCGCCCTCACCGACTACGACCCCATGACCAAATACGAGCTCCAAACCCACCTTAACGCCATGCCGCGCCATTCCAAGGTATGCCACGGCGACTTCCGCCCTTCCAACATCATCGTTACACCCGAGGGAAAGCACTATGTCATCGACTGGTCGCACGTCACGCAGGGCAACGCCTCCGCCGACGCCGCGCGTACCTACCTTGTGTTCCTGCTCACCAACCGCCGCGAGGACGCGGAAACCTATTTGAAAATCTTTTGCAAGAAAGCCGAAACGCCGCGCTACTACGTGGAAAAATGGCTGCGCATCGTCGCCGCTTCGCAATCGGTCAAGGGCAACAAGGATGAATACGATTTCCTCACGAAGTTCGTGGACGTAATCGATTTTTGGTAAATGAGATGATTTAGATGCATCGGTTTAAAGCGATGATGTCCTCCGTGGACATGACGGAGGGTAAACCGTGGCGTAAATTACTCGCCTTTACGCTGCCCTTGTTGATCGGAAATATGTTTCAACAATTATACGGCTTGGTGGACGCCATCATGCTGGGTAATTGGGTAGGCGTACACGCGCTGGCGGCGGTTACCTCCACGATACCGATTATGTTTATCATGATGGTATTCTTAATCGGTATCGCCATGGGCGCGGGGGTAATGGTTTCCCAATATTTCGGCGCGAAGAAACGGGAAGAGCTTTCGCGCACCATCGGCGTAAGCATTACACTGACGACGCTCTTGGGCGCGGTAATCGCCATATTTGGGCCGATGGGTACGCGATGGCTCCTCGTTTTGCTCGACACGCCGTCGGAAATCGTCGATTACAGCGTTATTTACATAAATATCCTGATGTGGGGCATCTTGGGGATGGGATATTTTAATATATTCTCGGGTATATTGCGGGGCGTGGGCGAAGCCTTCTCGCCCCTTTTATATTTGATTTGCGCGTGCTTGTTGAACATCGTATTGAACTTCATATTCATTTGGGTGCTGGGGCTGGGCGTAATGGGCGCGGCCATCGGTACGGTAATGGCGCAGGGGGCGACGGCGATCCTTTGTTTGCGTAAAATGCGGCAAATGAAGGATATCTTTGATATGAAGTGGTCGTACTTGATACCGCAAAAGGCCTTCGTAAAGCAGGTATTACGCTTGGGCGTACCCACGGGTGCGTCGCAGGCGGTTTTCGCCGTGGCGATGATCGTGGTGCAGCCGCTGGTTAACGGTTTTGGCCTGTTGGTACTCGCCGCGAACAACATCGTAATGAAAATCGACGGCTTGGTTATGATGCCCAACTTCTCCTTCGGCAACGCCATGACCGTATACGCCGGGCAAAACATGGGCGCGGGCAAACCCGAGCGCGTGTCTCAGGGTACGAGGCAATGCCTGATGCTGGCATTCGGCACGGCGTTCATTTTGGTGATTATTTTGCTTATATTCGGCAGGGGAATCGCCGGGTGGTTTACCGACATCGACGAGGTGTTGGATTTGAGCGTACGTTTTATCCGCATCCTCGCCGCCGGTTACCTCGCGTTTTCGGTTAATATCGTGCTGTGGGGTACCATCCGCGGCGCGGGTGATGCCATGACCCCCATGTACGCCGCCATGCTCAACACCGTACTGATACGCGTACCCTCGGCGTTTTTGTTCGTGCGCTGGCTCGGCAGGCCGGAAGCGTTGATTTATTCGTTGCTACTGGGCTGGGTATGCAATACGCTGTTGGCGGTGATTTCGTACCGCATCGGTAAATGGCGCAAAGCGGGACTGGTGAAGAAGGAAGAAACGGAAACAAATTCGCCGAATCCTATAACAGACGGGGAAGAAAATGAAGGGGATGTAATGCAAGACGAAACACCGGAAGATATAAAAGAGGATGAACATACCTGATCGGATCATTAAATTCCTAAACAGCTTGGAGTGATCGTATGCCTTACACCGTTTTATACCGTAAAAAACGCCCCCGCACCTTCGCGCAGGTTGTCGGGCAGCCGCATATCGTGGAGGCGTTGCGCAACCAACTGCGAAGCTCCCAAACCTCCCATGCCTACCTGTTCTGCGGTACACGCGGCACGGGTAAGACGACCGCCGCCAAGATCATGGCGCGGGCGATTAACTGCACCGACTTAAAAGACGGCGACCCGTGCAACACCTGCCCAACCTGCGAAAGCATCCTGGCTGACCGTTGCCTTGACGTGGCGGAAATCGACGCCGCCTCCAACAACGGCGTGGACGATATCCGCAACCTGCGCGACGAAGTGAAGTACCCCCCCACCGAATGTACACACAAGGTTTATATCATCGACGAGGTGCATATGCTCACGACCAGCGCGTTTAACGCCTTGCTTAAAACGCTGGAGGAGCCGCCCCCGCACGTCGTGTTCATCCTTGCCACCACCGACCCGCAGAAGGTGCCCGTCACGGTGCTTTCGCGCTGCCAGCGGTACGACTTCCGCCGGATTAAAACACCGGACATCGTGGCCGCTCTTGCTAAATATTTGGACGAAGAAGATTGCCCATATGAAAAGGACTCGCTTGAATATATCGCTTACCATTGCGACGGCGCGATGCGCGACGCATTGAGCCTGTTGGATCAAGCCTTATCCCTCCGCTCCGCGCCCGACGCGCCGTTACGGCTTGAAACCGTGCGCGATTTGCTCGGTGCGGTTGATAGGGAGGTATTGTTCGCTTTTACCGATACCCTCGCCGGGGGTGACGGCTTCGGCGTGCTTTCGATTATTGATTCCGCTGCCAAAGAAGGGCGCGATATGGGGCAGTTGGCCGCCGATTTGGTGCGGCATTTCCGTGACGCGCTGGTGGCTTCGCTGATAAAGGGGACCGACGGGCTGGACGTTTCCGCGGATATGGCGGGCAAGTTAAAGGCGCAGGGGGAAAGGATTTCCCCGGGGAAGCTGATGGAATATATCCATGTGTTTTCAGAGACGTTGCGGGAGCTGCGATTCGCGCCGCATAAACGGACGGCGCTGGAGGTTTGCGCGTTGGGGTTATGTGTGGAGCGTGTTAAACCCGCGCAAGCCACGCCCGCGGCGGGGGAGGGGATGTCCCACGTCGCTTGTACGCCTAATCCGCGCAAAGAACGCGCGGATGATGCGCAATCGCTCCTTAGGGAATCCCCTCCCCCGCCGCTCACGGGTTCGCATGAAAATGACACGCAACAAAAACCCCCGGAAAAAAAAGCGCAAAAACAAAGTCAAAATCAGTCGTCAAATGATTCAATAAATGATTTTTCCGAAGGTTCTTCCGATATCATGCAAGCCATCCAAACCGATTGGGTTTCGATATGCAATAATTTTCCCGACCCTTTGAGAGCCTTTATTGCCCGCAGTACCGTAACGCCACAGGGTGAACAGTTGCTGATTACTTGTAATAATAACATCATGGTTGAACAAATAAAAAAACACCAAATGACCATCCGCGAAGCGCTGGCCGAGCGTTATATGCTTACCACCCCGCCCAACCTTGCCTTTACCGTAGGCGTTGCGTACAATAAACCGACTTCGTCTCAAATTGAGACGAAGTTAGATGAAGTACTGACAATGCCTATTGAAAATGAAGCCCCACCCGACGACGATTGGGCGGCGTTCGGGCAGCAGTCGGTTGATGGAGATTCCCCGTGGTGATTTATGAAGGAAGCGGTACAATGAAAACCTTCACCATAAAGATGATGTGGGACGATGGCTACTGGCATACCGGTACGGAATCACCGCTTAACATGACGCTGGAATCAAAGTCATATGACAAGCTCGTTGAACGAGTGCGGATAGCCGCACCCGAAATAATTGAATTAAACACAGGATATACCGGACCAATTGAGTTAGTTTTCGTATCCGAACGTGTTGAAACATTGGCGGAAGCCGTATAATGACGATCTTTTACTTCACGGGTACAGGCAATTCGTTGTTCACGGCGCGGAGGATCGCCGATGCCACGGGTGCGAGGCTCGTGTCGATTCCGCAGGTTATACGGACAAAGGAAACGTATACCGACGACTGCATCGGCTTCGTCTACCCGCAATATGCCAACGGCTTGCCTAAAATGGTGAGAGCTTTTATCGAGGGGAATACGTTTAAAGCGGATTATTTTTTCGCGGTTGATTTGTGGTCGTTTATCCATATCAATGCGTTGGGTGAAATCGCAGGCTTGGTTCCGCTGGACTACGGCGTGTACCTTAAGACGCCGAATAATTTTATTTACCTCTTCGGCGCCCCGAAGGACCCCGCAAAACCGCTTGCGAAAACGAAAAAGCGTTTGGAAATTATCATCAAGGATATTATCGGGCAAAAGAGGAACCGGGTAAAATCCCGAAAAGCCCCCGGCAACGCCACCAAATATTTCGGCAAGTCGGGTTTTAACGTAACTTCGGCCTGTACTCAATGCGGCGTTTGCGCCAAGGTTTGCCCGGCTGAGAATATACGCTTGGATTCAGCCGAGCGCTTCGGTACGGAGTGCGAACTGTGCTACGGGTGTATAAACGCGTGCCCCCCGCATGCTATCTTTTCCAAGAAAGCCGAATTAAACCGCCGCCAATACAAGAACCCTTTAATTACGGTAAATGAAATCATCGAAGCGAATAAAAAATAAATAAACCATAGGAGGCACCCATGCCCAAAGGATTCCACGGTTCCCCGGGGGGAATGAACATGCAGCAGATGATGAAGCAGGCGCAAAAGATGCAGCGCCAAATGGCCGAAATGCAGGAGGAACTTTCCAACAAAAAATTAGAGGTTTCCTCGGGCGGCGGCGCGGTTAAGATTACGATTAACGGCGAGAAGCAAATCACCGACTTGGTGATTTCGCCCGATGTTGTCGATCCCGACGATGTGGAAATGCTGCAGGACTTGGTGATGACCGCCGTCAACGAAGCGATACGGCAAATCGACGAAGCCGCCAACAACCAAATGTCGAAGATCACCGGCGGTATTTCCCTGCCCGGATTGTTCTGATGCGCGCCCTTAAACATCCTTGCATGGGGGTATGTATTTAATGACCCATGTATACGGCGGGTACGTGTCCCGCTTGATCGAGGAGCTGGGGCGGCTGCCGGGTATCGGGGGCAAGTCCGCCCAGCGTTTGGCGTTCCATATCCTGCACATGCCCGCGGAAAAGGCGGAGCAATTGGCGTCCGCCATCGTGGAGGCGCGGCGGGGCGTGAAGTATTGTTCGGTTTGCGCCAATTTGACCGACGCCGACCCCTGCCTTTTCTGCGCCAATGTAAAGCGCGACGCGAATACGATCATGGTGGTTGAGGACCCGCGCGATTTGGCCGCGTATGAACGTACGGGGGAATTCCACGGCCTGTACCACGTCCTGCACGGGGCGATTTCGCCCATGCACGGCGTGGGGCCGAACGATTTGACCATCGCTTCCCTGTTAAAACGCTTGCAATCGCCGGATGCGGATGTGCGGGAGATCATCATCTCCACCAACCCCAACGTGGAGGGCGAAGCGACCGCCCTTTACCTCGCGAAAATATTAAAGCCCCTTGGGATCAAAGTCACCCGCATCGCCCACGGCGTACCCGTCGGCGGCGATTTGGAATTCGTGGACGAAGTCACCCTGTCGCGCGCGCTGGAAGGTCGCCGTTTGCTTTGATACATAGGATAGCGGCGTTTATGCGCCGATTGGTTTCGACCGCGCATATGGTTAAGCCCGATTTGCGGCGCGGCGAAATCACCCCCACCCGGGAGGCGTACAAGACTTCCCTGGGTATCGCCATGCCCGCCGTGGTGGAGATGGTTTCGCTTGCGCTGATGGACATCATTAGTATGATCATGGTGGGCCGCTTGGGCGATTTCGCGATTTCCTCGGTTGCGTTGACGGCGCAGCCGAGGATGATCTTCTTTTCGGTTTTCTTCGCGCTTAACGTTTCGGTCACGGCCATCATCGCCCGCGCAAAGGGCGCGGGGGAGGAAGAAAAAGCGCGTTCCTGCCTGCGTCATGCGCTGCTGCTTATCATTATCCTCGGTACGTTGATGACGGTGCTTGCGGTATTTTTCGCACGGCCCATGATGCTGCTCGCCGGGGCGCAAAGTGATACGATCGGGCCCGCGGCTTCATATTTCCGCATCGCGGGGTACGGTTTAATCTTCCAAGTGGCTACGGGTACGATCTGCGCCGCGCAACGCGCCACGGGCAACACAAAAATCACCCTAAAGGTGAGCGTCACCGCCAAGATCGTGCAGGTTCTGTTTAATTTCCTGCTTATCGAAGGGCGGTTCGGCTTCCCCGCGTTGGGTATCGATGGCGCGGCGGTTTCAATCGTGATCGTGGGTGTAGTGGGCTTTTGTTTGGCGTTTACCTCTATTTTGCAAAAAGACAGTTTTCTCCGTTTGCGCCGTACGGATAATTGGAAGCCCGACCCCGAAATGGCGCGGACCATCGGCCGCTTGTCGCTGGGCAGCACGATTGAGCAAGTGGGTTTGCGCATCGGATTCTTTTTGTACGCGCGTGTGGTCGCCGACTTGGGAACGTTGCAATTCGCCGCACATTCCATCGCGATGCAATTATTAAACCTGAGCTTCACCTTCGCCGACGGTATCGGCGCGGCCACGACGTCGCTCGTGGGGCAGAACTTGGGCAAGAAACGCCCGGACCTTTCCATTATGTACGGCAAACTGGGGATGCGGCTCGCTTTCGCCGCGGCGGCTTTCCTGAGCGTTACGGCTTTTATTATCCGGTATTGGTTTACGGGTTTGTTTACGGATGACCCTTATGTACTGGAGCTTACGTTGGGGCTTTTTCTATTAATCATCGTGATCCTGCCCATCCAAACGACGCAGGTCGTCATGGGCGGCAGCTTGCGCGGCGCGGGCGACGTGCGCTATGTGGCCATGACGATGTTCGTAACGGTGGGCGTTTTACGGCCGCTTACCGGGTTTGTATTGGCGTACCCGTTGGGGTTGGGGTTGATGGGCGCGTGGATCGCGATCATCATTGACCAAGCCGTACGGCTGTGTTTGCTGTTCTTCCGTTTTTCCGGGGGAAAGTGGATCCGCGCGAAGTTATAGTAACGCGAGCGCGCCTTCAAAGTCGTAATTGTCGATCCTTTCCGCTAATTCCTCCATACCGATAATGCCTTGCAATCTTTCTACGTATTTTGATGCTTCAAAATCGGACCTTTCCAATAACGGCTTAAGTTCTTCAAGTAATCCCGCCAATTCAAACTCGTTAATATGGATTGCTTTTGATCCGTTTTCGGCTTCCGCTTCGGCGACGAGGGGTTCAAAGTCCGATAACGCGTCGGCTAATCCCGTTTCTATATCCGTGAGCTGTTGGGGTGTATATTCATACGGTTCGGTTTGCAAGGATAGTTCCAACGATTCCGCGGCTTCTTGAAGCGCGGTCCTCTTTAGGTACCCTGCCGCACTTTTTAATGTATGCGCGACGCGGTGGGCGGTCTTAATATCATCCGTTTGTAACGCATTCGTGATTTTCGTATATGTTTCCCGATTGTCCTTCACGAACGTGATGGCGGCTTTGCGGAACAATTCATCCTCGTATGCATAAAATTGCGGCCCGGAATTGCCCGTGATTACTTTTTCCTTAGGTAAATGGGTGAGGATAACTTCGTACAGCTCGTTTGAATTAATCGGTTTGGCGAGGAAATCGTTAAACCCATTATTAAAGAACATAATGCGCGCGTTCTTCATGGCGTTGGCGGTTAGCGCGATGATGATCAGCTTTTCGTATTTGCCGCCCATCCCGCGGATGTTATGCACGGTTTCAACACCGTCCATTTCAGGCATCATGTGGTCCATAAAAACGATGTCGTAATCCTTTTCCTTTACCATTTCGATCGCGTTGTAACCCGAATCCGCCGTATCCGCTTTGATACCGACAAACCCCATAAGCCCTTCAGCCACCTTGCGGTTGAATTCATTGTCATCCACCACCAATACCTTCGCGTCGGGTGCGGTAAAGGTTTTGACCGATGGGTCGGTTTCGATGATGTGGGCGTTTTTCGCATCGCCCTCCACGATGGGTATCGTGATCGTAAACGACGTACCGCTGCCGTATTCACTTTCCACGGTAATCGTGCCGCCCATCATTTCCACGAAGGACTTGCAAATGGAAAGCCCAAGCCCCGTCCCCATAGTGCCGCGGTTCTTCAACTTGTCCACTTGTTCGAACGCGTTAAACAGTCTGGGGAGGTCTTCCTCTTTGATACCGATACCCGTATCCGTGATCTTTATGACGAGCATGGAGCCGTCAACCGTCATGAATAATTTTACGTAACCCGTTTTCGTGAACTTGACGGAATTGCTGCATATATTTGTCAATATTTGTCGCAACCTCAAATCGTCGCCGTAGAGGTACTCGGGCAAATCGCCGTCCGTCTCGATACGGAAGTCCAATCCCTTGACTTTGGTCACGTGGCTGAACATGGAACCTATATTATCGATGAATTGGTTAAAGTTATAATCCACGGGGTTTAATTCCAGCTTACCCGCTTCGATTTTGGACATATCCAAGATGTCGTTAATAATCCCGAGCAGGGCTTGCGCCGCCGTACTGATGTCATTAACGTACCGTTTTTGCGATGGGGACAATTGTTCGTGTTCGAGGATTTCCGACATGCCGATGATGGCGTTCATGGGCGTACGGATTTCGTGCGACATTTTTGCGAGGAAATCCGACTTGGCGAGGTTCGCCTCCTGCGCGATTTCGATGG
This sequence comes from Defluviitaleaceae bacterium, assembly GCA_009779755.1. GTDB lineage: Bacteria > Bacillota > Clostridia > Lachnospirales > WQUN01 > WQRX01. Next base: position 63,628 of record WRDO01000014.1, read on the forward strand.
ATTTGGCCATACAATTGATCGGGATGTTGACGTTTAAGGCGATCTTCCGCGCCATGTCGTAGCAGGTTTCCGACCCGCAAGCCCCGCAATCGATGTGGTCCTTCTCCCCGTCCATTTTGCCCAACTGTTCAAAGGCACGGGTTATATCCTCTTCGGAAATTTGCGTAACGCAGTTATATACGGGTTTATATTCCCGAAGGAAATCTTCGTAATCCAACAAGGCATCCAAACGCTTGTGCGGCGATTCGTAACCGTCTGCCATATACCGATTTGTTATATTTATCCTGTTTTCGTGCATGATCCTGTCGATTTCGAATATACTCCGTTCGTACGGACTTGCGGGACCCACATTGCATCCTTCGATGCAGTTCAACACGTCAAACACCGCGGGTTTTTCCGCATCGGGGGTTTTTGCGTACCGATTTAACTTCTCGAATATGCTGAAGCCCTCTCCTTTGATGATGTGTAGTTTTTTCCCCGCGAAATATTCTAGATTCTCTTTCAAACCGCCCGGCAGGGGGAACAACACGCCCAAACCGCTTTCGTCGTGGTCGAAATCGGTTTCCTCATAACTTTTCAGGTCTATATTGTTTTCCTTTAAATATTTGGCTATGCCCATAAAGGTTATATTGTACTCCGCGACACCCGTATCGCGGAATTCGACGGACTTCGCGATGCAAGGCGATAAAGCGGCGATCTTGTCGGTGATACCCGCGTGCCGCTTCATATAAATAGAGGTGCACGCCATGGGGCTGTGCACCGGTGATAAATTGGGCAGCAAATCGTGTCGGTACATTTCGCAATACGATACGATTACGGGGCAGGGTTGCGTAATGATCGGCGCGTAACCCGTTGCCTCCATGTGCTTGACGTGCGCCCATATGCAAATGTCCGCCCCCAGCGACACGTCATAGATTTTATGTATGCCCCGTTTCTTCAGGTAGGTAAAAAGCCTCTTATATTCGGGTATGTTGGTCCGCACGGAGGGCGCGACCATCAGCGATATGGGGATACCATCGGTTAAATCGTCGAGGAAACGGGGGATGTCGTCCATGTAATAACGCGCGCCGTGTTTACACGCCCACGCGCACCGTCCGCACCCGAGGCACTTTTCCGCGTCAACCCTTACTTTTATTTGGCCATCGTCATTTTGGCAGGTGACGTTTGCGATCTCCATCGGACATCTGCGTACGCATCGGTTGCATCCGACGCATAACTTGTCGTTTGTTTTCATCATCTCTACCATTATGTACCCTCCACTTTTCACGTTGGGGTGATACGGCTCGCCAATTCTACCATACTTATGATTTGCTGTAACCTTTACGTGTTATAATTAACGCATTACATATACAGGAGCGTTGCCATGCCCCCCCAAAAGCCCTTCACCCACCTGCACGTCCATACCGAATATTCCCTCCTTGACGGTTCGGCGAAGATCAAGGACCTCGTTAAGCGTACGAAGGAGTTGGGAATGGATTCGCTTGCCATCACCGACCACGGCGTGATGTACGGCGTCATCGACTTCTATAAAGCGGCGAAAGCGGCGGGGATCAAACCCGTTTTGGGCTGCGAGATATATATATCGCCGGGGTCGCGTAAGGATAAGTCAAAAAGCGATTGGGGTAATTATCACCACTTGGTTTTGTTGGCGGAAAACGACGTCGGTTATCATAATCTGATTAAACTCGTATCATTGGGCTTTACCGAAGGCTTCTACTACCGTCCGCGGATTGATATGGAAATACTTGAACTGTACAAGGAAGGCCTGATCGCGCTCAGCGCGTGTTTATCCGGCGTTATCAGCCGTGTGATGGACGCCGAAGGGTACGAATCGGCGAAGAAGAAGGCATTGTTTTACGACGAAATGTTCGGCCGCGGCAATTTTTTCTTGGAATTGGGGGGTTACGAGGCCGCCGAACAGCAGACCCTCAACCGCGAGCTCTTACGTATGTCCAAGGAAACGGGAATCCCCCTCGTCGCAACCAACGACGTTCATTATATACACGCGGACGACGCGAAGGCGCAGGAAATCCTGTTGTGCATCCAAACGGGCAAAACGATCCTCGACGAAGACCGGATGCAGTTCAACACCGATCAATTTTACCTGAAGTCACCCGAGGAAATGTACGCCCTCTTCCCCCAAGCACCCGAAGCGCTTGAAAACACGCAAAAGATCGCCGACCGCTGCCATGTGAACATCGAGTTTAACCAATACAAATTACCCCGGTTTAACGTGCCGTACGGCTTCGGAACCGCTTCCGATTATTTGGTTGACCGTTGTGAGGCGGGCCTTTCCGACCGCTACGGCGCGAATGCCCGTTTACACATAGACCGCTTGCATTATGAATTGTCCGTCATCCGCAACATGGGCTTTGAGGATTACTTCCTGATCGTGTGGGACTTTATCCGATACGCACGGGAGAAAGGGATCATCGTGGGGCCCGGGCGCGGCAGCGGCGCGGGTAGTATCGTGGCATACGCCTTGCGGATTACCGATGTGGACCCCATCCCGTTTAACTTGCTTTTCGAACGGTTCCTTAATCCCGAACGGATTTCCATGCCCGACTTCGACATCGACTTCTGCATCGAGCGGCGACAGGAGGTCATTGATTACGTGATCGAGACCTACGGGGCGGAGAACGTTTCGCAAATCATCACCTTCGGAACGATGGCGGCTCGCGCCGTAATCCGCGACGTGGGGCGCGCGCTGGCCATGACCTACAACGACGTGGACCGCGTGGCCAAGATGGTCCCGATGGAGTTGAATATCACGCTTGAGCGCGCGCTTGCGATCAACCCCGAATTACGCCAAGCGTTCGAAAACGAAGAAGATACGCGGAACCTGATCGACTTCGCGTTAAAGCTGGAAGGCTTACCCCGCCACGCGGGTACGCACCCCGCGGGTGTGGTCATTTGCAACCGCCCCGTAAGCGAATACGTGCCGCTTAACGTAAACGACGGCGTGGTCACCACACAATTCCCCATGGGTACGGTGGAACAGTTGGGCCTTTTGAAAATGGACTTCCTTGGGTTGCGCACGCTTACGGTCATTCGCCGCGCCGCGGAGGAGATCAAACGCGGTAAGGGCATCGACGTTGACGTGTTGGATTGGCGGCTCGGTTATGACGACCAAAAAGTATATGAAATGATCCATCAAGGGCGTACGGGCGGCGTCTTCCAATTAGAAAGCTCGGGCATGACGTCCTTCATGCGTGACATGCAGCCCCGCAGCTTAGAAGACCTGACCGCGGGTATATCGTTGTACCGCCCGGGGCCGATGGATTACATTCCGCAATATATCAAGGGAAAAAAGAACCCCGCAAAGATCAAATATATGCACCCCACACTGGAACCGATCCTCAAGACGACGTACGGCTGTATGGTGTATCAGGAGCAAGTCATGCAGATCGTACGCGATTTGGCGGGTTACAGCATGGGCCGCAGCGACCTTGTAAGGCGCGCCATGTCGAAAAAGCAATCGGACGTAATGAAACAGGAACGGCAAAATTTTATCCACGGTTTATCGGAGGACGGCGTTCCCGGCTGCGTAAGGAACGGCATCCCCGAAAAGATCGCCGGCGATATATTCGACGCGATGGAAAAATTCGCCGCCTACGCCTTTAACAAACCCCACGGCGTGGGGTACGCGGTCGTCAGCTACCAAACCGCGTGGCTTAAATATTACCACCCCGTTGAATTTATGGCCGCGACACTTTCGAGCATGATGGACAATACCGGCAAGGTCGCCGCTTACATCCACGAATGTAAGAAATTGGGTATTTCCCTTCTCCCCCCCGACATCAACGAAGGTTTCCAAGGCTTCAGCGTGTCGGGTAAGTCCATCCGCTTCGGCCTAGCCGCCATCAAAAACGTGGGGCGCGGCGCGGTCGACGCCATCGTAGCCGAACGCGAAGCAAGCGGCAGGTTCGCGGGTATCACCGACTTCATTAACCGCCTACCCGGCGGGGAAATCAACAAACGCTGCATCGAAAGCCTGATCAAAGCGGGTGCGTTCGATTCCCTCGGCGGCAAACGCGTGCAATATATGACCGTGTTCCCCGGTATCGTGGACGGCATGGCGCAAGCGAAAAAATCGACGCTGGAAGGGCAATTGTCATTGTTCGACTTGGAGGAGGAAATCACGACGCAATCCTTCCACGCGGACGAGCTCCCCCCGCTCAACGAGCTCCCCAAGCGGCAACTGCTCGCCGACGAAAAGGAAATGATGGGCATTTACGTCAGCGGCCATCCCCTGTCGGATTATGAAGCCGTCCTGCGCCGTTACACCAAGCATACGAGCTTGGACTTTTCCGGCGAAGCCTCCGACGACGCGGGCGTATACGACGGCGAGGAAGTGAAATACGGCGGTCTCATCACCGCCAAATCGGTCAAATACACCAAAAAAGACGGCCGCCCCATGTGCTTCCTCACCGTGGAGGATATGTACGGCTCGGTCGAGGTCATCGTCTTTGCCAACCAATACGAAAAGCAGGGGCACCGCTTGCAAAACGAGCAGGTGGTGATCGTGCAGGGACGCGTAAGCGTACGCGAGGAAGAGGATGCAAAGATAGTGGCGAACGAATTGCTTATGTATGAAGATATCCCCCGCAACGGTTCGCCCGCGGTTGATAAAACGGACGAAAAACCCAAAACCCTGTGGCTTAAGATATCCGTTAACCGCGATATCGCGCTGCGGGATATCACGGATATCCTATCCGCGTACCCGGGCGATACGCAGGTGATGATCTACAATGAACAAAGCGGGCAAAAGTTCGCCGCGAACCGAAACTTCAGGATTAAACCCGACGCGGAACTGGCCCGGAGGTTAAAGGAGTTGTTGGGGGACGATTCGGTGAAGGTGGTGTGAAATAAAACGGGTTACCTCCCGCGAGGCAAGATACCGCCATCCACCTTTCGGCAACCCCCCTAGATTTATACCGCCTACAGCCACCCGTTTGAGCGACAAAACCGGGTGGCCGATTTTTTCGCACATTTTGCGTACCTGGCGGTTGCGGCCTTCGTGGATCGTAATACGGATTTGCGCGTTGGGTCCTTTTTTTGTTACGGTGATTTCGCAGGGAGCGGTTTTTTTACCCTCGATGTCCAAACCCGAACGGAACGCCGAGAGGGAGGCGTTGTCGGGCGTGCCGTTGACGCGGGCTATATAGGTCTTTTTAACCTCACGCGAGGGATGGGTCAATTGCTGGGCGAATTCGCCGTCATTGGTCAGCAGGAGTAATCCGCTGCTGTCATAATCCAGCCGCCCCACGGAAAACAGGCGCGATTTCCGCACTTCTTCGGGCAACAAATCGAATACCGTCTGCCTGCCTTGCGGGTCATTCGCCGTGGTTACGACTCCTTCGGGTTTGTGTAACATGATATAAATCATTTCTTCCTGTGGCCTTACGGTTTGCCCGTCCAAGAGGATTTCGTCTTTATCGGGGTCAGCTTTCGCGCCTACGGCTGCGGTTACGCCGTTGACGGTAACGCGCCCTTCGGCGATATATGCCTCCGCTTTGCGGCGCGAGGCGACGGCGGCGAGGATTTTTTGCAAGCGAATTTCCATGGGGGACGCTCCTTATATATCATCGTTTGACAATCATCTTCCGACCCGCATAATTATATCACGGTTATAAAAAGGGGACGTACTTATGGAGTTGTGGTTTGTACACGCGTCAGCCGCCGCCGTGTTCGCTGCGTTGACTACCGTTTTTGCCAAAATTGGTTTGCAAGAAGTGGATTCGTATTTGGCGACGGCGATACGCACGCTCGTTATTTTGTGCTTCGCGTGGCTGATGGTATTTATCGTCGGTTCGCAGGGGGATATCACGCGGGTGGAGCCGCGTACGTGGCTGTTCCTTATCTTTTCCGGCTTGGCTACGGGCGGGTCGTGGCTTTGCTTCTTCCGCGCGTTGCAATTGGGCAGCGTGCGGCAAGTCGTACCCATCGATAAAAGCAGCACGATATTAACCATGCTGATGGCGTTTTTGTTCCTCGGTGAACCGATGGGGTGGATTACGGCCGCGGGTATGGTATTGATGGCGGCGGGTACATGGCTGATGCTGGAAATGGGTAAGGCTCCGCCTTCGGATAACGGTATAACGGAAACAAGGCGCTTCGGGCGTTACGCTTGGTTATTCTATGCCGTACTCGCCGCCGTTTTCGCTTCGTTGACGGCGATATTGGGGCGGATAGGTATTACGAACATCGAAGCCAACCTCGGTACGGCCATCCGCACGATGGCGGTCGTCCCCATGAGCTGGCTGATGGTGTTCCTCACGAAGAGTCATAAAAAAATCGGCGGAATCACCCGCAGGAATTGGGCCTTCCTGTTTTTTTCGGGTGCGGCGGCGGGTGCGAGCTGGTTGTTTTTTTACCGCGCATTACAATTGGGCGACGCGAGCCGCGTGGTGCCGATCGATAAATTGAGCGTGGTACTCGTAATGGTTTTCGCGCGGTTGTTTTTGGGCGAACGCTTCAGCCCGCGCAGCTTGGCGGGACTGGCGTTGTTGACAGTCGGGACGTTGGCACCTATACTGTTGTCGAACTGAGCAGGCGATAAACCCTATGGGTTTGTGGGGCCGGGTCGCGTTAAGCGACAGCAGATGAACGTATCGCATCTGTGGGACAGGAAAGTGTCCTATGGGTGCCTTTTTTAATTACCGGGACATATCATTAATAATGGGGAGGACCGTAATGAAAAAGAATGAATCACAAAAAGCGCAGGTATTCGAAGGCGGGTTATCGGTCGTTATCAACGCCGTATTGTTCGTCGCAAAGTTTTGGGTGGGGATGTTTACGGGTTCGGTTGCGCTGATGGCGGACGCGTGGCATACGATGTCCGATTCGCTGACATCGATATTTGTCGTGGTTGCGGCAAAGCTGGCAGCGAAGAAACCCGACAAGGAGCATCCCTTCGGGCACGGAAGATGGGAATTGGTTGCTTCGCTTATCATCGCTTTAATCTTGGGTATGATCGGCTACGAATTCCTCACCGATTCCATCGGACGGTTCCAAAACCGTGAATACGCTGTGTACGGAACGATTGCGCTGGTGATAACCGCCGTGTCGATTATCATCAAGGAAGCGTTGGCCCAATATGCCTTTTACCTCGGGCGCAGGCACGGCAACCCCGTGATTACGGCGGACGGTTGGCATCACCGTACGGATTCGCTTTCATCGGTGGTTGTGCTGGCGGGTATCATTATTACGCAATTTATCGACGGACTTTGGTGGATGGACAGCGTTTTAGGCGTAATATGCGCGTTAGCTATTTTTTACGCGGCTTACAAAATCATGGTCGAAGCCGTTACGAAAATCTTGGGTGAGGTACCCAAGCAGGAATTGATAAACAGTATCGAAGCAGAGGTTAAAAAATTGTATGACGACGATTTGAAACTCCACCACTTCCATATACACAACTATATTTCCCATAAGGAATTAACGCTGCACCTGATGCTCGACGGGGAATTAACCATAAAAAACGGCCACCATTTGGCGACCGCCGTTGAAGACATGATCAAGGAAAAGTTCGGCATGGAAGCGACCATACACATCGAGCCGTCGGACGAACCCGCGAACGACGATTGATCAATCGAACAGCTCGTGCAGGGATTCCTTGTTGTGGATAATGCGTATCGCTTTGGCGAACATATCCGCCACCGACAGGACCGTAACTTTTTCGCATCCTCCAATATTGGGGTTGTGGACGGTATCCGTCGCCACCAGTTTTTCGATAGGGCTTTCGCGCAGTGCCGCGACGCCCTTTTTTGACAGGAGCGCGTGCGACACGAAAGCATGGACGGATAATGCGCCCCTGTTTTTCACCACGTTTGCGATTTCCGTCAAGGTACCGCAGCTGATGGTGAAATCGTCTACGATGATGGCGTGCTTGCCTTCCACATAACCCATCAGCCCCATTATTTCCGCTTTTTCGTTGTGGGAGGTGCGTTGCTTGGAGCCGATGACCAGCGGGACGTTGAGCTTATTGGAATAATACCGCGCGTTCTTAGCGAAACCTTCGTCGGGCGAGACGATGACATAATCGGTTATATTCATTCCCCGTATATAATCGCAAAAGAGGTTCGCCGCGTACAAATGGTCCACGGGTTTTTTGAAAAAGCCCTGTATCTGTGCGCTGTGCAAATCCATCGTCACCACACGGTCCACCCCCGCCGTTTCCAAGCAGTCCGCGCATACCCGCGCCCGTATGGAAACGCGCGGCTCGTCCTTCTTGTCCGCTTTGGCGTATCCGAAGTACGGCATAATCACCGTGATGGAGTTCGCCACCGAACGGCGGAAGGCATCGACCCAAAACAACAGTTCCATAAATTCGTTGTTGGGGTCCAAGCCGATGGTCTGCACGATGTATATATCCTTACCGCGTACCTTTTCGCCGATCTTTACGTAGGTATTGCCGTCGGAAAATTTAAGGACCGTGGATTCCCCTTCGGAGATATTGAGATAACCGCAAATCCTCTTCGTAAATTCGACGCTTGCGCTGCCGGGGAATATCTTGATTTCGGAATCGTTTCGCATGGATACCTCCAATGAGAAAACCCCTCGTACGTTCGCGAGGGGTTTTGATTATACCGCTTTATTCACCAGTTTTGCCAATTGCGATTTTTTCCTTGACGCGGTGTTCTTATGATAAACACCCTTGGTCGCTGCCTTGTCTATAGCTGAGACTGCCTGTACGAACAAGGTTTGCAAGTCGTCTTTGTTCCCTGCGTTCGCTGCAAGGGTTAGCTTTTTGATAGCGGTCTTTGTGGAGGACTTAACATGCTTGTTGCGTGCCTGCCTCTTGGCCGTAATCAATATGCGCTTCTTCGCGGATTTGATGTTCGCCAACTCGATTCACCTCCTTCGTATGGGGAATAGGACGCTATTGTACCCACGGAAAGGGAGTGCGTCAAGCAAAAATTATGATTCCCGCCAAAATGCATAGATTTCCGGGAATTCCCGCCGAAGCCATTCCGCCGTATATACGGGTTCCGAAAACCATAAATGCCGGTTCCATTGAAGGGGCCTGCCGTCTTCATTTATTATGCGGTGTATATTAACCGAAGCAGAGAACGGGTTATCGCGGTTCGGCCACGGGATTTCGCCCGCTCGCCATTGCCTTTCG
>WRDO01000015.1 GCA_009779755.1 Defluviitaleaceae bacterium
CTCATCGGTTGGCCTCCCTGTTTCCTGCTTGTCCGCAAACAACAGTTTACAGGTTTCCACCCTTTGGGCCTACCTTTTTCTTCTTCTCCCCTTCCGGGGGGCAGTTGAAGTTACAATCGGGGTCCTTATTTTTGTTAGAATAATTATTTAAACTATTCTTGACGTTATTATTAAAACGTGTTATCGTGGTATACATATTTTTTGCCGTCAAGGAGGCGTTCCCATGAATATACACGCTGATGCGATTGTGCCGATCACAGAGGCCACCAAACATTTTAAAGCAACCTGTGATAAGACCAAACAACTCGGCACTACATTTATTTTCAAAAACAACCGCCCGGACATTGTGATGATGGATATACTACGGTACGAGCAGTTGTTCTATTTGCTGGAAAACCTCGAACATTCGGAAATCGCTTCTCTCGTTGCCGAGCGAAAAGCCAAGGACATCGGTGTGCGGATTCCGATGGATGAAGTCATATAACACCTTCACAGGCTTGTCCTTCCAAGCGGATTTGATATAAGGGAAAAATTGTTTGCGGCTTACCAACTATAATCCTCTTTATCAGTCAAACTGAACTATCCAATTATTATTATAATAAGCTTCAAAACACATATTTATCTGTTCAATAGTATTTTTTGCGTTCGCTAAATCGGGCAAATCATCAAGAGCAAAAAATCCGCTTTCCGATGTTTCTACGTTTGGCTTAAACGCTCCGGAAACTATATCACACAGGACAAAAACCTTGCATACACCATATACATATTGAGGTTTGTTATGCTTGTTTCTATCCTGAATAGCAATTATTTTGACAGGCATTACGTCAAGTCCGGCTTCTTCCTTAACTTCCTTTATTGTATTCGATTTCACAGATTCGTTTATATCAATCCAACCGCCCGGTAAAGACCATGTAGTGTGTTCTTTTACCAACAGAATTTTATTTTCTTGGAATACAGCCGCTCTTGTATCCATTTTGGGTGTTTGATATCCGGTTTCGTTACAAAATAAATTTTTAACGGTTTCCAAAGGCAAATTTGATTGCTTGCTAATCATTTCGGCGGTGATTTCTCTTATTCTCTCGAAGCGTTCTATATCGTAAACATCTTTTGAATAAGCCAATCCTATCTGCGCTATGGATTGCAATTCTACTATCCAATCTATCCACGTTTTTTCCATTTTATCACCTGTTAAAAATAAATTGTATTCGATTGCTATACAAGTTATAGCACATTTTTAAGGCTTGTCCTTCCAAGCGGACTTGATATAAGGGAAAAGTTGTGCAGTATGGTAGCCGTAGAAAATGTTTAATACTGTACAGTACATTTAACTAAATGTGATATAGTGCAAATTGTCAAAAAACATTTCCATGCACTTTGCACAAGATACCGCTAAGTCCACGTTACCACTTTTCGATATCCAAGCCGATACCATAATGCCAATATAAATATACAGATACGGAATAGCTCGCTTTTCGTCGGCAGTTAGTTTGACGATTGAACTGTAATTTTCAAAAACACACTTTGCTATTTCAATGCTTCTATGAAACTTTTTCGGATTATCTTTTTCATCCACATAAATAATGCACCACAAAATATAACTTATGTCATATGCCCTTGCATCTATTTCTGCGATGTCAAAGTCAATAAATCCTTGAAATACCATATTATCATCGAAAAGCATATTACCTCCGTTCAAATCTTTGTGGTTAATTTGCCGGGGTAATTTTCTGTATAATGTTTCAAAGTTATCTAAGTATTCGAGTACCCTTTTCGATACAGGCAAAGATTTATCTGCGATTTCACGCTTCACCCAATCATTTAATAAGTGTATGCAATTTGTATCCGGGCACACATCACATTCACAATTGCTAAAAGCAAGAGTTAGTGAAGCGACTAATTTTCCTATAATCTCCGCTTTCTTGATGTAATCGCCTGTATCAATTTGTGCCGCTTTACCGTTTAGTTTCGTCATTAACGAATAGTAATAATCTCCTTCTTGAGTATAAAAATCGCCATTTTTTAATGGAATAAATCGAGGCACAAGTATACCTTTTTCGGAAAGCTGCTGTGCCAAACTGATATTCCTTTTACATTGGTCAATGTGTGCTGTTTTCTTCAAAATATACTTATCACCAACATTTCGTACTGCTTCATTGTTGCTGACATTTTTCACCGCTCCGTTGTTTGCAATCAATGAAATGCCTTGGTATTCGGGTATATTAAATTTTGATAATATTTTATCCATTGTACCCTCCGTTTCCGCAAAAAATCATATTACTTGCGTACCAAATATCATTTGTTCGCTTGCCTTGCAAAATTTTAACACTCATTTACAGGCTTATCCGTCCACATCAAAACACCGTCAAGGTTTAAAAGTCATTTCCTTCGCGTTCTACCCCAAGCGGGAGAAGGAAGGAAAAGAAATGACCTATAAAATACCCGAATATTTTTACCGTAAACCAGCGGTTGGGGGTGGGGGGATGTGTAAGCGCACCTACGAAAATCGGGGGGCAAGCGGCGAAGGGCGGGCTTATGTGAAACCGAGAAGGCTCCGCTTGCGGAGACAAGCGGTTTCACTTGCCCGACCGAGCCGATTGCCCCCCGATTTCGTGAGTGCGCGTCACATCCCCCGCCCCCGACCGCGGACGTTACCCGTCAACCAAACTTCACTTCCGCGCCAATATCGCCTTCTTACATTCCTCCGCCGCGCTGGCCGCGTCGGGGGTATAAATATCCGCGCCCACGGTCTGCTTAAACGATTCGGATATCGGCGCGCCGCCCACAAGGAAAATCACCTCGTCACGGCAACCGGCTTCCTCAAATGCCCCGATAATATTCTTCATCTCCTGCATGGTAGTAGTGAGCAGCGCGGACAAAGCAACAGCATCAGCCTTATGCTCCTTATGCGCCGCAAGGAACTGCTCGGCGGAAACGTCCACGCCCAAATCAATCGCTTCCAATCCCTTGCCCTCGAGCATCAACCGCACGAGGTTTTTGCCGATGTCGTGCAGGTCGCCCTTTACCGTGCCGATCAACACCTTACCCACGGCCTTCGCGCCCGCTTCCGCCAGCAGCGGCTTAAGGAGTGCCGTACCCGCGTTCATGGCGCGCGCGGCTACCAGCACCTCGGGTACATAGACTTCGTTTTCTTGGAACTGCTTGGATATTACATCCATGCCCGCCAGTAAACCCCTGTTTAAGATTTCCTCCGCGGGTAATCCTTCGGCGATGGCTTGCTCCACCAATGCCTTCACATCGTTTTGTTTGCCTCTTTGCAAAGCGGCCGAAATTTCTTCGTATAAATGGCTCATTGTTTATTTCCTCCTTATGATAAACGGCCGAAGAGCCGTTCCTTTTCGTCTAAATAAAACAGGTAATTCTCCCATGTGACGTCGGGCGGGCAGCGGTGGTCGCAGAAGGGGATAAACCCGCCGCGCTTTACATAGGGTACGAGGGTTTCAAGGTACGAGGTGATCGCTTCGCCACCCTTGATCATTTGCATCTTATCCACGCCGCCCATGATGCGCAAGCCCGGATGCGCGTCCAACAGTTCGCCCGGGTGCGCGCAGGAATTAACCTCGTACGGGAACAGGCAGTTAATCCCCGAATCGAGGAATACCTTTAACAGGGGACGCACGTCGCCGTCGCAATCGGTATACCACAGGTCAATGCCGCTGTTCGTCAGTTTCTTCGCGATACGTTTGTACCGCGGCGCGATCACGTCCTCAAAGAATTTCGGGGGGAGTATCGGCCCGTAGTTGAAGCAAATATCCTCCCAGCCGCTGGCGTAGTCGAAATCGATGCGCCCCAGCACCGCGTCGAGGTAGTTTTCCATCAGCACGCAAGCGGTCTCCACCATGTCCTCCAGCATTTCGGGGTAGTCCGCGTACGCGTAGCACAACCCTTCGAAGGTAAGCATATCGCGGATGTTGCCGATCATGGAGCCCGCGTATATACCCAGCGGATAATCACGCGTCGGCGGGTGCTGTTCGATAAGCTCCGCCACGTTAGGGCGGCGGGAAGGGGTCGTTGGGTCAAAGCGTTCCCTTTTTACCTTCAGCCAATCATCGGGGGTGGTGATCGATGATTTCGTGTAATGCGGAATCGTCGCGCTGTGGCTTTCGAATTTTTCCGCCGTTAAGCCGTTATGGTCTTGGATGGTTACCTTTTCGCCGTTGCGGGCGATTACCTTACGCTCGAAATAGGGGTTCATCCACACGCAATTCCAGCCCGAAACCACATGGATCGGATCGAAGGAAAAAGCGCGGTTGGCTTCCCACTCGTGTTTGATGCCGTTTTTCGCAAACGCCTCCCACACGGTGTAATTCTCGTCCCAATAACCGAACTCCATATGGAAGGAACGGTCAACGGGTTCGGAGCGCATTTGGCAGTTGAACCGTTCGCGTGGGGTGAGTTCACCCTTCCACGGCGGTCGGAAGGTTACAGACATCGGAAATATTCCTCCTTATGTTGCCGAAGTAATACGGGTACATCCAATTCGTACGGGCAGTTCGCCTTACAGTGGCCGCAATCGGTGCAGTCGTCGATTTTGCGCATGTTGGCTTGCCAATCATCGGATTGGAGCACGTCCTTCCTCATACGCCCCAGTAAAAACGTCATCCGCGCCGCCATGGGGATGGGGATGCCTGCGGGGCAAGGCAAGCAATACCCGCACGCGCGGCAAAACGCGCCGGCCAATTCCGCGCGGTCGGCGTCAATCACGGCTTTTAACGGTCCGTCCAATACAAGCGGGTTATTTTCATATAACAGGATTTCATCCAGCTGCCGCATTTCCTGTATACCCCATATGGGTACGATGTTTTCATATTGCCGTAAAAACGCAAACGCGGCGCGGGCGTTTGTAAGGATACCGCCGCACAGCGCCTTCATGCCCAAAATACCGACGCCATGCGTGCGGCACAATTCGGCGACCGCCATTTCCCCTTCGGTGGAAAGGTACGAAAACGGGTATTGTAACACGTCGTACAGGTCAGACGTCACGGCTTTTTCCGCCACTTCGCGTTTGTGGGACGAAATACCGATATGGCGTACCTTGCCCTGTGCCTTGGCCGCGAGCAACGCGTCATATAACCCGTCCGCGCCGCCCGGCATGGGTACAAACGCGGGATTGTGGAATTGGAAAACGTCGATGTAATCGGTTCGCATCATTTTTAGGCTGTTTTCGAGGTGCGCCGCCAAGTCCGACGGGGTTTGCGCACCTGATTTGGTACATAATACGATCCCTTCGCGCTTGTAACCTTCGAACGCGATCCCGATTCTCTCCTCGCTGGTGGTGTATCCGTTGGCGGTATCGTATACGGTTACGCCGTTTTCGTACGCGCGGCGAAGCAACGCGGTACTCTCTTCGTACGGGATGCGCTGGATGGGGATGCACCCGAAACCCGTACGGCCTATGCTCCGATTTGTTTTACCGAACGTGATTTGCTCCATATACCCCTCCTACAATGAATGCGCCGTAAATCCTTCGCCCAATACCTCGCGCACCTCGGCCACGATCATGAACGCGTTTTTATCCCGTGCGTATACCAGCGTCTTTAATCGCACCAGTTCCCGCGCGGAAATGATGCACATGAGCATACCCCGCGGTTCACCCGTGTACATGCCCTGCGCGGAGATCTTCGTCGCGCCGCGGTCGAGTTGTTTGAAGATTTCCGCGGCGATGGCTTCCGATTCGTCGGAGATAATATAGGCGGCTTTCGCGTAGTTAAAGCCTTCCAACACGGCGTCCGTTACCTTGGCGGCCACGAACACACCTATCACGGCGTACATGGCGCGTTCCGGCCCGAAGGCGATCAACCCCACGAGGATAACCAAAAAATCGCAGGCGAAAATGAGCTTCCCCATCGAAACGTGCTTAAGTAATTTATTATGCAAAATCGCAGCCATCAATACCGTGCCGCCCGTGCTGGACATACCGCGGACGATAAACGCCACCCCGATACCGCTGAACACCCCGCCAAACAAAGAACCCAGCAAAATATCGCTGGGTATCGCGGGGAGATAGGACAAGTTTTGCATGGCTACCGAAAACAAGACCATGGTAAAAAGCGAACGGAAGAAAAACGATTTCCCCATTGTTTTATAACCCAACAGGAACAAGGGTATGTTTAAGGCAAGGTTACTCATCCACAGCGGGACCGCAAAGCCTATCCTGTATGTATAGTCTTCAATGACGATCGCCAAGCCCGATATGCCGCCCGTAACCAAGTAATGCGGCTGCCAAAAGGATACGAGAGCGAAGGCCATCAAATACGTCCCGCCGATGATTAATAAAAAATCGCGGATTTGTTGCTTTTTCGTTTGCTTGATATTCATCTACTTGCCTCCCGATACCGCGAATATGAAACGGGGGATATCCAGCATCCTGCGGGCGCGCTTGGGTTGCGTGATCAAACGGTAGAGCCATTCCAGCCCCAACGCGCGCCAACACTTCGGGGCAAGACGGACATTACCTGCCATGACGTCCATCGTGCCGCCCACACACAAGGTAATGCGTACGGGTAAATCGCGGTGGGCCGCCGCCCATATCTCGGCGCGGGGCATTCCGGTGCAGACGAGTAATATATCGGGTTGGGTATCGTTAATTTCGGACAGGACTTTTTCTTCGGTTTCGTCCCCCGGCGTAAAGTATCCGTGGTGTTGGCCGACGACGGACAACCCGGGGAATCGTTTTTCTATATTGGTTTTCGCCCGTTGGGCCACGCCGGGCGCCGCGCCCAAAAAATATGCCGTGGTTTTACGTTTTTGGGAAAGCCTTTCAAATAAGGCGTACGTCACATCAAGGCCCCGCACCCTTTCCGGCAGGGGTGTTTTCTTGTACCGCGCGGCAAGCACGATACCCGTGCCGTCCGCCAAGCGTAAATCCGCGTCGGCGATCGCTTGCGCGAATACGGGGTTACGGAGGGTCAGCATCACGCCTTCGGGGTTGGGCGTTACGACGATGTGATTGCGGTTTTCATATAAATAGGTTTCCAACAAATCGAGTGCCTCGTTAAAAGCCAATGCCGCGAAGGGGACGTCAAGGATCGTGACGGTTTTCATTTATTGCGGGTTTTTCGGGGGACGGCGGCTTCCTCGGCGGGTGCAAATTCGGCGGCACGTTGGGCGTTCAGCTCCCTTTGCCGCCGCAGGTCGGCTTGGATGTTGGCAAAGCATTCCTCGCGGTATTCCTCCAGATATTGCTCCAGCTCAGCCATCTTTTGCAACTTTAATTTGGCAAGGTCGTCTATATAGGCTAAGTGCAGACGCTCCCGTTCGGCCATGTCCCGTGCCTTGATCGATTCGATTTCCTCCAATAAGGCCAGCTTTTGCCCTTCGATGGCGGCAAGGTCGGCGAACTGGATGGCACGCAGACGCGCCATGTCGGCGGCGGCTTTGCGCCACGCTTCACTGTCGAGCGGCGGGATGTTGGGGCTTTCACCCTTGCGGGGGCGTCCCCTCCCGCGCTTTGGCGGGGCTTGCGCGGTAGCGGGGGCGGACGGGGCGGGTACGGGTACGGCGGCTTCACGCTCGGCTAATAACAGCTCGCGATTTTTCAAATCCTCCCGTATGTTGTCGAGTTCGATTTTCTCTTTGCGTAATTGTTCGATGCGTTCGTCTACTATTTTTGAAATCCCTGACATAACATACCTCTTTCATGCGCGGATACGGTGTTTCCCATTTACTTTGGATTGTAACATAATTGTAACGATTATTCGATAAATATTAAAAGGGGTCGATAACCGTGACCACACAATGGACGCAGGACAATAAAAGCAGGCGGGAAGCCTTTAACGCGCAGTTGGTTGAAGCGCACGAACGCGCAAAGAAAGCCGAACGGGAACGCAGGCCCCGACCGCGCCCACGTATCGGGACGGAACGGTTGAGCAACACCGATTCGATCCGCACGGCGCAATCGGTAAGGCGCCGTTTGCTGGCTAAGTTGCAAGAAGTGACGGGAGCCGATGTGGACGCCCGCACCCGCGACGGTATGGCGGCGGAAGTGAAGCTGCAGCTTGACAGGGTGGACCGTCAAATCATCGCCATCCGAAGGCGTTTGCGCGCGGTGGAGGAAGAAAAAAAAGCCGGGCGCGACGAATGCTTCAAGATACGCCGCCGCCGCCAACACGATTTGAAGGAACGGACGATACGGGTCCGCCATTCCCTGTTGTACAGCGCACAGGAAGGCGGCTTTGACCCGAACCGTCCGTCGGATTTCCCGTCGGCCGCTTCAAACGGTCCGGCGGTTTCTTACGATTTCGGCGAGGGGAATGCGGGTATGGCGATGGATGCGCCCGACGACGCGGCATCCATGGAAATGCTCGTATGAACCGCGGGACGTTGTACGTCGTGGCTACCCCTATCGGCAACTTGTCCGACATAACTCCCCGCGCCGTAAATACCCTTCGCGAGGTCGATCTGGTCGCCGCCGAGGATACGCGCCGCTCCCGCGCGTTATTTGCGCATTTTAAACTCAATACCCCCTTATTCTCCTGCCACGCGCACAACGAGGAAAAGAAGGGGGATTTTTTTATACGCGCGCTGTTGGAAGGGAAGGATGCGGCGTTGATCTCCGACGCGGGTACGCCGTGCATTTCCGACCCGGGGCACCGATTGATACGTATGGCCGTCGAGGCGGGTATCGAAGTCGTACCCGTATGCGGCGCGAGTGCAGTCGTCGCCGCGCTTTCGATCAGCGGATTCGACGCTTCGCGGTTTGTCTTCATCGGTTTTTGGCCGCGGGATAAAAAAGAACGGGACGAAGTATGGCTAAAAATCAAGGCATTCGGAAGCGCAGCTGTGTTTTATGAATCACCTATACGCATAACCAAGACATTATCTTTTTTATCGGAAGCCGACGCGGAAATGCGGATCTGTTTATGCAACGATTTGACCAAAAAGTTCGAACGTATTTACCGCGGCACGCCAAACGAGGTAATCATACAATTAACCGAAAACCCCGACGCGCGTAAAGGCGAATATACTTGCGTTATAAACCGCGGGCAATCCGCGCAAGGGCAAAAAAATAACCCCCCCGAGCCGGACGAAATACCCGCGCTTTCCTTGGAGGCCCAATTGGTGGATTTAATGATAAAGGAAAATTGCGACTTAAAAACCGCCGCCGCCCTCCTGCACGCGCTCCCCCCCAAGAAATCCAAGAAGGTTATATACACGGCAATGCTGCGCGTAAAGAGCTTAGCTTAAGTACGTTCCGTCAGCGAAAAATAAATCGCATCGTTATCTTGCGCCGTACGCGCTGGAGGGTATTGTCCACCGATTTTAACGGTTTATCCAGCGTTTCGGCGATCTGCTTATGATTCATCCCTTCAATGTGCAGCATCAATACGCTGTATTCCATTTCGGAAAGGCTTTCACGGATAAAAAGGTTGATATCCTCGGACGACTCGCGGCTGATGAGCAGGGCTTCGGGGTTATTTCCGATTTCCGGGGCGTCCTCGGCGGTATCGAGCGCGAGGGAGGCGTTAAGCGGCGCGTGTTTACGCCGCGCGGCGGTTTTGATGGCGGTTAATATCTGCCGATTGATGCACAGCGACGCAAACGCCGAAAACACGGGGTTCTTCTCCGGTGCGTAATCCAAAAAGGCCTTGTACAGGCCGATCATCCCTTCCTGCATCAAGTCGTCACGGTCGCCGCCGGAAAGGAAATACATGGCGGCCTTCGCTTTTACCAACGGCTTGTAGCGCGAAAGGAGCGCGTCAAGGGCATCGACGTTACCCGCTCTTGCGGCTTGGATGAGTTTTTCATCGCTAAGGTTTGGTTTTTCGATAACGCATTTCCTCCAACAGCTTCGCTGTTTTTTCATCCACGAGGTTGATCACGGGATTGTTTTTGATGGGGCGGTTTTGAATATGCTTCGCACGCATGTTTTCGCGGGCGGTTTCGATTTCCGACAATAGGGCGTCCGCGGTAATGCGACTCGCTCCCTGACCGAGGATAATCAATTGCTCCAATACGTCGGACGTTGCGACGGTTACCTTGTTTTCCTTCATTCGTGCCATTTTATATGCGGCGCGTTCTATGTAACGGTCAGCCGTCTCCGCTTCCTTGGTGAAGACGACTTTAATATTGCGGTAATCCGTAACGCTCCCGACCCCGCCGGCGACCAGATGCGCGTCAAACACCACGATGACGCGGTAAATGCTGAGTGCGCGGTATTCGCAAAGCAGGTCGCACAGCTTTAAACGCGCCGTCTCCAGCGAATCCTCCGCCGCGCGGGCGAGCGCGTCATCGGCATGGATGACGTTGTATCCGTCCACCAACAGATAATGCGCCATCAACTCATTTCAAGCCGATCCGATTGCGCACCACTTCATATACCAATATCCCCGCCGCTACCGATACGTTAAGCGAACCGATCTTACCCAGCATGGGTATCCCCACGGCAAAGTCCGCGTTCTCGCGTACCAATCGGCTCACGCCCTCGCCCTCCGCGCCCAGCACAAGCGCGATGGGCCCCGCGAAGTCGGCGTCGTATATACTCTTTTCCCCCGCGTCGGCGCAGGCGATCCACAGGCCCGCTTTTTTTAACGCTTCCAACGCTTGCGTGATGTTCGTCACGCGCGCAACCGCGATGTGTGAAATCGCGCCCGCCGAAGTCTTTGCCACGGTACTCGTCAACCCCACGGCCCGCCGTTTGGGGATAATAACCCCGTGCGCGCCGCCCGCTTCCGCCGTACGCATCACCGCGCCCAAATTATGCGGGTCGGTCACGCCGTCCAATACGATAACAAAAGGAGCCTCCCCGCGATTCGCGGCAATATTTAAAATATCCTCAATTTCCACATACGGCACGGCGGGGCACAAAGCGATAACCCCTTGGTGATGCCCCGTCTCCGAAAGCTCGTCCAATTTCGTCTTGTCCACTTCCTGTACGACGATCTTCTGCGCGCGCGCCTTGGAGGCGATTAAACGCAGCGTACCTTCCAACTTAGCGGGGGGTGTATTCACTTGTCCCCCGCCGGAGGGCAAGCCGCGGGACACATCGCCGCTTACGGTTTTATGCTTACCGTCCACACGCAACAGAATGCGGTCGATCGGTTTTTCATGGTTGAGGGCTTCGAGGACGGCCTTGCGGCCTTCGAGGATAAGGGATTGGGGATTTATTTCCATGATGGGGTCAACTCGCTTTGCGGAGAAATGTAATACAAATGTAATATAGGGGATTTAAAGGGTTGTGTCAAAGCGTGAATTGTGGGAGAATCACAATATATTCCTTAAAAAGGAAAATCGAACACCCCCAAGGAGGCACACCCAATGGAAAACATCAAAGGCACAAAAACCGAACGTAACCTCGCCGAAGCGTTTGCGGGGGAAAGCCAAGCCCGCAACAAGTACACCTACTTCGCCGGAAAAGCGAGGAAGGACGGGTATGAACAAATCGCCGCGCTCTTCGAAGAAACCGCGGGCAACGAAAAGGAACACGCGAAGATTTGGTTCAAGCTGCTTTGCGGGGGCGAAATCCCTTCCACCATCGACAACTTGAAGGCTGCCGCCGCGGGCGAGCACGAGGAATGGACCGAAATGTACAAGCGTATGGCCGCCGAGGCCCGCGAAGAAGGCTTCGACCGCATCGCCAACCTATTCGACAAGGTTGGAAAAATCGAAAAAGAACATGAGGAACGCTACCTCACGTTGTTACAAAACATCGAAGAAGGCAAGGTCTTTGCCCGTAAGGAAAAATCCGTGTGGATCTGCCGCAACTGCGGGCACATCGCCGACGCCGAAAACGCGCCCAAAGTTTGCCCGGTATGCGTGCATCCGCAGGGGTATTTTGAATTGCGTTCGGTTAATTATTGAGTTCGAAGTTCGGAATTCGGGATAAAAGACGAATAATAAACAAATAAAACAAAGGCAGGCAGGGTATGAGGGTTATTTCCGCAAGTCAAGCGATGGATTTGATTAAAAACGGTGACCATATCGTTTCGGCGTTGGGTGCGGCGGAGGGGCAGCATTTTCTCAGCGAACTGCACACCGCCGCCGGCCGCGTGAAGGATATCACCGTCACGAGTTGTCTGTCGCTGCGCGGTTATCCCTACCTTGACGCGGCTTACCGCGATACCTTTCAAACGGATTCGATATTCTTTTCCCCGCCCACGCGCGCCGCTTACCCCAACGGCAACGTGGCGTACCTCCCGGCCCATTTGCACCTGTGCGGTGTCAATCGGCTGGTACATAGGAAGCCGAACATCTATATCGGCGCGGCGACGAAACCCGATAAACACGGCTTCGTGAGCCTGAGCGTATCGAATACCTACGAAAAGCGTATGATCCGGCAAGCCGACACCGTTATCTTGGAAATCAACCCCAACTTCCCCCGTACCTTCGGCGACCTTGAACTGCACATAAACGAAGTCGATTACTTCATCGAAGCCGATTACCCCGTACCCGCGCTGGCCGAAGCCCCCGTCACCGAGCGCGACGAACGCATCGGTCGCCATATCGCCGAATACATCAGCGACGGCGATTGTTTGCAATTGGGTATCGGCGGCATCCCCAACGCCGTGGCGAACGCGCTGGCTGATAAAAAAGACCTCGGCATACATACCGAAATGCTTTCCTCCGGCCTCGTTAAGCTCGTGAAATCCGGCGTCGTCACCAATGCCCGCAAGACGAAATTCCCCGGCAAGACGATCGCGGCCTTCGCGCTCGGCACGTTGGAAGTCTACGACTATATCCACGACAACCCTTCGGTTCTTTTCTTCGACGCCAACTACGTCAATGACCCTACCGTCATCGCACAAAACGACAACCAAATCTCCATCAATACCACCCTCGAGATCGACCTCACCGGGCAATGCTGCTCCGAATCCATCGGCCCGCGCCAATATTCGGGTACCGGCGGCCAAACCGACACCGCCGTCGGCGCGCAGAAGGCAAAGAGCGGTAAATCCTTCATCGCACTTTATTCTACGGCGGAAATTAAAAGCCCCCATGAAAAAAACGCGGACGGCACTTATGTCCGTACCCGCGTTTCCAAGATCGTCCCCATGTTAAAACAAGGCGCGGTCGTATCCCTCTCACGCAACGACGTTGACTACGCCGTCACCGAATACGGCGCGGCGCACTTGCGCGGCACTTCCGTCAAGGAACGCGCCGAACGGCTGATCGCCATCGCCCATCCCGATTACCGCGGGGAGTTAACCGCCGCCGCACGGGAGCTTATGCTTATCTCTTAACAAAAACCTTTTACACCAACCCTTGTTCCGCGGCGATACGCACGAGGTCGGCGATTTTGTGTACGTGCAGCTTATCGTAAAGGTTTTTTGTGTACATTTTAACCGTGTTGATCGACAGGCTCCGTTTGTTTGCGATCTCCGTCTGCGAAAACCCGTGGTACAAGTCATACAAGACATCGTGTTCGCGGGCGGTCAACGATTTTTCGTTACTGCTGAACACGGTATGCTTGGTGATCAGCATGGATTGGTTTTTCGCGTACGAGGTCGCTTTATGCTTGATGGATTCCAGCCATATACGGGGGATTGTGACGCTCGGCGCTTTACCGTCCGTTTTTTCATGCAGAGCGGCGGATATCAGTGTACGCATATCCTTACCGAGTTCGATAAACGGCATTATAATGCTGTTGGGGGCGGCCGCTTCGTATGCCTCGTTTAATGAAGCCCACGCCGTTACCTTGTTTTTCATTTGGTAGTGGATGCAGGCTTCCATTGCCAGCATCTCCACGCGGCCGTACAGGATCGATTCCCGTTGCTTCATTTCCCTGATATAGGTCAGCAGCGGCAGGTAATTCCGGTTTAGGTAATGGTAACGTGCCTTAATTTGATTGCCGAAATTATTGAGGAAATACGCGTGCCCGTATAAGGCGAACTCACCCTTTAACCAATCGGGCACCTTGTCCGACTGACGGACGATGTAATAATACCACCCGAGGGCGATATCATAGGTTATAAAACGGCGGGAATAGTTTTCTTCCTCCAAAAGCGTTTTCAATTCCTTTAATACCTGTTCGGTTTTCGCGCGTTCCCCTTGGGTGATCGCTATGCGCATGATATAGAAGAGCGAACGGTGTATGGTTTCAAATTGCCTGTACTTGCGCCCTTGTTCCAACGCGTGGATAAGATGCGGCTCCGCTTCCCGAAGGTTGCCTTGGTAAAACCTGAGCTCCCCTTGGCATAAATCGCCCGACCCGTTCACGCCGCCGATCCGATTGGCCGCGTTTTTTTCCGTGCGGATAACGGCTTTCAGGAAATCATGCGGCGCATCCTTGTTTGACGTCCCCACCGCGCTGAACCATGAACCGAATGAAGCGACGTGGTTTCTGAGTGGCTCTGAAAACGATTTCGCCATATGTTTCGCCGATTTTATATAATAAACGTCAAAGTCGTAGCGGTTGTCCATGGTGCTCATCATAAACCGCACGAATCCCCAAAAAAAGTACACCAAGCTCAGCGTATCGTTTCGGTAGGTATCGCTTTCGGGCAACGCGAGCAATTTCCGCTCATGTTTTTCCGCCATGGCGAAGAATTCTTTCCAACGCGCCAAGCAAAGGAGCGTGTACAGGTGCATGGCGGGGAAGAAGCTGACCCGGTCGTACACTTCCTCCGATGCGCGTTCAAAGATACCCGCGATATGCAGCGAAACCTCCTGTGATGTGTTGTAACCCAGCAATTCCCACAAAACGGATACGATCGCATCGTAGTCACTTATTTTTTCGTAATAATTAAGCGCGTCCACCATAAAATCGTTTTGCCTGCACCACAGTGCCGCCGATTTGTATGTATCCGATTTTTGCCCATCCGTAAGGATTCCCTGCTTCGATTGTAAGAAGCTCAGATAAAAATGATGGATCAGGTATGCGCCTCCGTAAACGTCGAAGCGGATATAGGCGCATTGTTGCTTTAACCCGGTGAGCAACCGGTCGTCGCCGCCCGCAAGGATATCAACCAATTCGACGGAAAGGCGGTCTATCAACGACAACCGTAACAAAAATATTTTTAAATCACTCGGCAAATGGTCCCAATTCTCGACCTCCATGAGCTTAAAGAAATTTTGCTTCAGCATCGTTTTCACAAACCCCGTATACATGGGTACCTTCTTTAACGACCGCGTGACGAGGTTTGCCGCGAAAGCCCACCCTCCCGTATCCTTATATATATTGCGTATGGTTTGGCTGCCCAATGACAATCCTTGTTGCTTAAGGCAATGCATTAATTCATCCTCGGTAAAGTTCAGCTCTTCCTCGTTTATTTCCGAGACGAATCCTTTTAACCGGTATATTTCAATGTTGATCTTCGGCATATTGCGGCAGATCAGGAATATTTTGATGTTCGGCGTTAGGTTGTCGATGATCTTGCCGATGAAAGCCAGCACAGACGGCTCTTTGATGATATGGAAGTCATCCAATACGATCGAACACGGCTCGTTCGCCAGCACATGGTTCTTAAAATGCAGGAACCGCTCCGTCATATTTGCGTTGGGGGGGAAGCCGGCCGCCTTAAATCTTTCGGCAAGGCTGTCGCCGGCGCGCAGGGTTGCGGCAACCAGACTTTCCCAAAGGCGGGCGATGTCGTTACCGTCCTCGTAAAGCTGTACCCAAAGGAACGGGCGCTGCTGTTGCCGCAGGAAGTCATGGACGGCGCGTGTCTTGCCGCAGCCCGCGCCCGCGCATACGGTTATGATGGATTGGGTTGTCGCGGTGGTCAAAAGGTTGTTGATCCGTTGCCTGACCAAGTGGTTGGGGTCGTCCTCGCGGTAACCTTTTGCCGCGATATCCCCTTTTTGATTAGTACCGACCATTTCATTCACCCCTTACCTTTAATAACATACCATAAAATGACGGCTTAACCAATACTTTTTCTCATTTGTCAATACACCACAAAGGATATTTTTGCGATTTACTATGGTAAATAATTTTATGAACAAAGGGGCTAATTCGCGCACGTAACTTGTTTTACAATAAACCATCATAAACAGCAAGCAGATTTTAGGAGGTGTAGAATGAAAACGGTAGTCAAAGAAAAGGAATACAGCACCTATAATGCCAAATGCTTGGGGTACAAGCACATCGGGGAATATGGGCACGACGACGGGTTTGAAGAACAATTGTACCTGGCGGAAGACGGGCAGCATTTTATCTACGGTATCGGCGGCCCCAACAGCCCTTATCCCGAACCCGAAATCACCCTCGTCAAAGAAGAAAAAGCGGTACTGTGGAAAAAAAGAACCACGTAGATTTTATCGCATTATAAAAGCGCATGGCTCCGCAACGACTAATCCATGCGCCGTATATGACGGCTACAATAGCGGATTCGTTGCTTTTTAATGAAATCCGCTATTTTTTCCGTTCTGACGCTTAAGGGGGATAGTGGGATGGGTAAGTATCAAATAAGGTATTCGTTTATCGCGGTCGCGTTGGTTATCGTTACGTTGCTTGTGGTGATCCCGCTTACGGCTGTGCATATGCTCACGGGGGCATATGACGACCAAATACGTAACGATACCGCTAAGACGTCCCTCTCAAAGCAACAGGCGGTGCGTGCCTTTTTGGACGGCGTATACAACCTGTCCTATGAACTTGCGCAAAGCCCCGCGATCCTGTCGATGGACGGTGAGCTCCAGCAGCCCGTCCTCACCGACGCGGCGGCGCGTAACGATTACATAGAGTTGTTTTTTATTACGGGGACGGACGGGATGCAAACGGCCCGCTCGGAGGGGGTCTTGAGCAACAGGAGCGACCGTTTTTGGTTTAGGTATATGATGGAGCACAAGCGGCCGTTCATTTCCCAGTCTTATTATTCCGTATACACGGGTATGCCGTGCGTCTCGATTTTTATCCCCATGATCAAGGATGGGGAAATGGTGGGCATCTTCGGCGCGGATATCAACTTAACTTACCTTCAATTTCTGGTCAGTCAAACCGCCGACAGCTCAAGCGGGCAATATTCATTCATCATCGACGGCGACGGGATCATCATCGCGCATCCGGAGGATGCCTTCCTGACGAGGCATATCAATTTCAAATCGTTGGTTCACACCATCCCCATGCAGGATAATACCGGCAGTGTTATCCACAACCCGGACGGGACCGTCGCTTCGGAAGAGCGGCCCTTCGTCATCTCCGATGAATTTCGGACCGTGATCGATGCCGTTATGGACGGCCAAAGCGGGTTGACGATCGTCACCGAGGAAGGCATGGCCTACTACGTAAGCTATAAACCCGTAACGCTGCCCGGTTATTCCGATTCGTGGTCGATCATCACGCTGCAAGACAGGGCCGCCGCCATGGACGTTATCAATCGGCTGGTCTTCCGTATTTTATTGATCATCACGTCCATCATCGTTTTGTTTGTCGCCTTAACCGTCGTGTTTTACAAATCCCTTTTCAACACGATGGATTCCCTTGAAAACGCCAAGAACGAAACCGAAAAACAATTATTCAGAATAAATTTGGTGACCAAGGCGACCAATATCGGCTTGTGGTACATGGAGGTAAATAACGAGGACCCGTTAAACCCCGACAATACGATCGCGTGGACCGACGGGTTCCGATATTTCCTGGGCTATAAAGACGAAAACGACTTCCCCAACCGGGTCAGCAGTATCAGCAAATGCATCCACCCGGAGGATAAGGATCGTATCCTGACCATACTTGCGGAGCATTTGTCGGACAAGACCGGGAAAACACCCTTCGACGTCGAATACCGCTTAATTAAACATAGCGGTGATTGCGCTTACGTCCGCGATACCGGGGAGACGATCCGCGACGAAGCGGGCAACGCCATCTACGCAGCGGGCGCGATCAGGGACATCACGGAAACAAAGAACCTGCTGCATAAGCTGGAAACCGAACGCTCCATGCTGCAGACGATGTTCGATTCCATACCCGACCTTATATTCTGCAAGGACATGGATTCCAAATATACGCGTTGCAACCAAAGCCTGTTGAAGTATTTTCATTTGGAAATGGATCAAATCATCGGTAAGGACGACGAAAACGGCCTGAGGGTATCCGAAGAGATCGCACATATGTACAGAGCCATGGACCGCAAGGTCATTGACGAAAACAAAGCCATTTTATACGAATCGCCTATCCCCGCTCCGGACGGGACCGCACGCATTTTCGAAACGAGCAAAACCCCCCTGTTATTAAACGGTGAGGTTACGGGGATATTGGGCATTGCCCGCGACATTACGGAGCGCAAGGCATGTGAGGACGCCGCCGAAAGCGCCAACAAAGCGAAAAGCGCGTTCTTAAGCACCATGAGCCACGAAATCCGCACGCCGCTTAACGCGATCTTGGGCATTACCGAAATCCAACTCCATAACAAAGATCTCCCCCCGAATATGCGGGAGCCGTTCGATAAAATATATGCCTCGAGCGAAATGTTGCTCGGTATCATCAACGACATACTTGACCTTTCCAAGATAGAAGCCGGCAAGATGGACCTTCATGTGGACAAATACGAGATCGCCAGCCTTATCAGCGACACCGCGCAGCTTAACATGATGCGCATCGGCAGCAAGAGGATCGATTTCGAGTTGCAAGTCGATGCGCATATGCCCGCGTTCCTTTCGGGCGACGAGCTGCGCATCAAACAGATATTAAACAACCTGCTTTCCAACGCGTTTAAGTATACGACGGCGGGTACGGTAAAGCTGACGGTATCGGCGGAGTCGGGTGAAACCGGCGACGATTCGGTGATCCTTGTCGTGAACGTAATTGACACGGGGCAGGGTATGACGAAGGAGCAGGTTGATAACCTTTTCAGCGAATACGCCCGCTTTAACGAAAAAGCCAACCGTACGACCGAAGGTACGGGATTGGGTATGACCATAACGCAAAACCTGCTCCGCTTGATGGGCGGGAGCATCACCGTGGAAAGCGAACCGAACGTAGGCTCCGCGTTTACCGTACGTTTGCCCCAAGGTCGGGTAAATTCCGATACGCTGAGCAAGGAATTGGTGGAAAATTTGCAACAGTTCCGCAGCAGCAGCCGCGCGCAAATGAAACGGGTCCAAATCACGAGGGAACCGATGCCCTACGGTAAAATATTAATCGTGGACGATATGGAAACAAATATTTACGTCGCCAAGGGTCTCCTCAAACCGTATGATTTGACGATCGATGCAGCCGACAGCGGATTCGCTGCGATCGAAAAAATCAAAGAAGGCAAAACATACGACATCATCTTCATGGACCATATGATGCCGCTCATGGATGGGATCGAAGCGACGAAAAAGCTGCGCAAAATCGGATACACCCAACCCATCGTCGCCCTGACCGCAAACGCCGTGGCAGGCCATGAAAATATATTCTTAAATAACGGCTTCGACGATTTTATCTCCAAGCCGATCGACATCCGCCAAATGAATATGCTGCTCAACAAGTTTATCCGCGACAAACAACCGCGCGACGTAGTAGAGGCAGTCATGGACACGGAAGCAACGACAAGCGGCCCGCCTGCCGACGTACCCGCCGCCACGCTGTTCTCGAACAAAGCGGTAAACGGATTGGACATAAAAAAAGGCCTCGAACAATACGGAGGCGATGAAAATATATACCTGAAGATTCTCCGCTCGTATGTAAGCAGCGTCCGTAACATGCTCGATATCGTCAGGGCGTTCGACGAAGGGGATGTTGACGGTTACAGGATAAGGGTCCACGGTATCAAGGGCGCAAGCTACGACCTGTCCGCCGACCCCATCGGTAAAATGGCCGAAGCCCTTGAACGCGCGGCAAAGGACGGTGATATACCTTTTATCCGTGAAAACAATCCGCCGTTTATAACCGCCGCCGATCATTTCATCCACGATATAGAAGGCGTGCTTTCGGCAATAAAAGCGGAAAACCCCAAACCCTTGACAGACAAACCGGATACGGTTGAATTGGCAAAAATCATAGCCGCTTGTGAAATGTATAACATGAAGCGCGCGGAGGCGGCGATGACGGAAATCGAACGATTCCAATATGAAACGGACAACGACCTCGTGGATTGGCTGCGCGGCAATATCGATATGATGAATTACGCCCGAATCGTGGAAAGGCTTTCCGCTTACCTTGCCGATAAGTAATAAAAGGGGGTATCACCATGGATCTTAAGAAAATCATCTATGTGGACGACGTTTACTACAGCTTGGTTACCATGAAGGAACGTTTTAAGAATAAGTTTGACGTTTATCCGGCCGAATCGATGGAAAAATTATTTGAGGTGCTGGAAAAGATCACACCCGACTTAATACTGTTGGATATCAACATGCCGGAAGTAAACGGCTTCGACGTGATAAAGAAGCTGAAAGCCGACACCCGCTATACGAACATACCCGTTATTTTCCTAACGGCCCAACGGGATAAAAGAATCGCCCTTAAAGGCATGGCCTTGGGTGCGGTTGATTTCATAACCAAGCCGTTTTCCGCGGACAAGCTGATCGAATGTATCCAATACCACTTGGATATGGAGGTACAGGACACCGATAAGCCGATCATCCTCTCCATTGATGATAACCCCAGTATTTTACATGCCGTCAGTTCATTGTTGGAGGACGATTATACGGTTTATACGTTGCCCGAAGTGAAAACCGAGCAGGTGCTGACCGAGCTCCTTAAGAAGATAACGCCCGATTTATTCCTCTTGGATTACAACATGCCCGTACTCAACGGGTTCGAGTTAGTCCCCATCATACGCAAATTACCCGACCATGAGGATACGCCGATCATTTTCCTGACGTCCGAAGGAACGGTGGACCATATATCCACGGCCGTTTATTTGGGCGTTTGCGATTACATCGTTAAACCGATCGATAAAGCGGTGTTCCGCGAGAAAATCGCCGCGCACCTGACCGATTTTATCGTACGGCGGCGGATACGTTCGCTTAACGACTGAAAATAAGCGACGAAAACAGGATAACGCAAAAATCCGCCCGCTTGACAAAACAAACGGACGGATTTTTATTCGACTTTACGCCGCGGGCGGGCTGATAATCGATTGGCTCACCACGGACACTCGTCGGGTACGCAACAGCTCCACGAGCGCGCCGATATTCACGTCAAACGGGTTGGCGTTGATGATCATATCCGCCGCGGTATTAACTATGGATGGCGTCAAACCGGCTCTGGGGTTGGCAACCGACATGATACGGTTTTTACCGCCGGTAGTGCTGAACGTCATTTGCAGGGTTTCCTTCATAACTTTTCACCTCCTTTCCTTTTTAATGGGATGCGGTTACGGGGTTTTCGCTTTTACCATACCGAGAACACTTGGATTTTAACCACTTTCGCTTCGTCGGTTTGGAACGCGTTGACTTGTTTCGCCAAGGCGTACAGCGCGGCGTCGCTTGCGGTACGGTCGAAACGGCGGAACGTATATTGGCCGGACGGGTTATACCGGAGCACGAGATTCGTGGAATCTAAGTTCATTTTTTCACCTCCTTTCATTTGGATGGGGTACCGTTACTTACGGCTTACGCTACGTTCGTACGGGTGGTCGCGATGATTTCCATGCTGTGGATGGACGCCGGGCGGCCGAATTGCGTGACGATTACGCCGCCTGCGATCATGGCCTCCATAGCCGCGCGTGCCTGCGGTTCGGTAATATCGTGACATGCGCGCGGGATGGTGATGCGGATACGTTCGTTGGTATCGGATACGAACTGGAGCACCGCACTGTTGGCTACTGCGTTCATTGGTTCACCTCCTTTCCTGTTGGATTTTTACTTACTTGCGGATTACGCTTCCGCCAGCTCTTGGGTTACGGTCAGGTAACCGTTGCCCACCGGTACGCCGCGAAGGGCCCCTATCGCATCCAAAAACAACTCGGCTTGCGACATAATGATGTCGGGCCTGATACGTTGGAAGATTTGGATGGTTTCGTCCTGAAGGTTGGTTACCCGAAGGGACGCGCCGAGGGTTTTGCTCGTTACTGCCATGATTTCACCTCCTTTCCGTGGTTAACTCGAAGCCGAAGGTGGATACGCGTTGCGCCCCGCCCGGTTCGGTGAAGCCACTATACCCGCTTTGCCCGCAACAACCCGACTGACAAAGTCTGAGGATTTGACCGATTTTTACCCATCAAAAAAGCCCGCTTTTTGAAAGCGGACTTTATTTTTTGTTTATTATTAAAAGATTATTTAAAATTGATTTTGCTTGCCTTGCACGGAATTCCCAAGATTTTTTCCGCGATGGGGCCGAAGATTTCCGGTTTACCGCTTGCATAATATTCGTGTAAGGGGGGGCCGGATGAATCGTTAAGCAAGCCCCCTTCCCTTAAGCGTTCGGCTGTTTTTTTCGCGGTTTCGTCCGCGAGGTCCACGAAATACACGTTCGGAAGGACTTCGCCCAATACATCCGTCAGCAAGGGGTAATGCGTACACCCCAACACCAGCGCATCAATGTTGCCCCGCCAATCACGGAGGTAGGTCTCCGCCGCCCATCGCGTGACCGCGGACGCAAAAAGCCCCCACTCCGCCATAGGCGCAAACAAGGGGCAAGCGCGCGATTTTATATTGATATCGGGATACGCTTCGCGCAGCAACCGCGCGAACAACCCTTTCCTGACCGTAGCCACCGTAGCGATAAAACCCAAACGTTGATTCGCCAATCGTTCCACGGCCGCCACACCCGGGCGGATCACGTCCACCATGGGTATGTCGGGGTTTTCGGCGATTAACGCCTCGTAAGCCGTGGAGGACGTCGTACCGCAAGCCAACACGACGGCCTTTACATCTTTATTTAACAAAAAGCGTACGATTTGACGGCTGTACGTGAGCAACGTTTCCGCCGAAAGCCCGCCGTAGGGCGCGCGCGCCGTATCGCCTACATATATGATACGTTCGTTGGGCAAATGCTCGCGCAGCGCACGTACCACGGTCAAGCCGCCCACACCCGAATCAAATACGCCGATGGGTCGGTTCACGGAAGAAGCTGCTCGATTAACGCCGTACGCGGCACGCCGCAATGCTCCCACAACTTTGCATACATACTGATGGATGTAAAACCGGGCAATGTATTGATTTCATTTAACAAGACTTTATTATCGGCGGTTACGAAAAAGTCCACGCGCGCCATACCGCGTCCGTCCACGGCGCGGAAAATTTCAAGCGCGTATTTTTGCAAGGTTGTGGTAACATCTTCGGGCAGGTCGGCGGGGATCACTTCCTTTGAATTGGGTTTTTCATATTTGGCGGCGTAATCGTAGAACACGCCGTCGGGTATGATTTCCCCCGGGACGCTGACCCTTGCCTCCATACCCTCACCCAATACGGCGAGTTCAATCTCGCGCCCTGCGATCGCTTTTTCGAAGATAACCTTGGGCCCGTGTAAAAGCGCCGTCGTGATCGCGGCTTCCAACTCTTTTCGGTTCTCCGTACGGGTAATCCCCACGGACGAACCCGAAGCGGCGGGCTTTACAAAGCAGGGATACTTTAATTTGGCGGCGATTTTACGCAGCGCGGTCTTTCGCTCTTCGGGGTTCTCCAAGGCTTCCTTTTTATATACCAGATATTCCCCTTGGGGGATTTTATGATGGTTCGCGATGATTTTGGTGAAGGATTTGTCCATACACACCGCGCTGGCCAATACGCCGCAACCCACGTACGGGATGCCCGCCAACTCACACAGACCCTGTATCGTCCCGTCCTCGCCGTTGGCCCCGTGCAGGATGGGGAACACGATGTCGACCGGGATGACCTTGGTTTTTTCCCCCACCATACGCAGCAACCCGCGGGTAATACGGTCGGGGGAAAGCATCGCGGGCGTGCCGAATTTATCCCAATCGATGCCTTCTATATTGTCCAGCTTGCCGTCGTACATCAACCATTTGCCCTGCTTGGTAATATACACGGGGATTACGTTGTGGCCGCGTATCGCTCCGATAACCCCTTGCACGGACTTTACGGATATCTCATGCTCGGACGATACCCCGCCGAACAGCACGCATATGTTTTTCAAATAAAAAGCTCCTTCCCGGTGGGGCGCCGCATCGGGCCCCGCGTTTTGTACGTTATCCGTATTTTACATGATATGCTTGTTGTTCGTAAATGATTTCCATAAGCGCGCGTTTAATTCGTTACCCACGAGTAAGATAACGCAAATCAGGTTTAACCATAATATGAGGATAAACACCCCCGCGATGCTGCCGTACACCGCCGGGTACTGCGTAAAGTTGGTAATAAAAAAGCCGAATACCGCCGAAGTAACGACCCAACCCGTAACCGTCAGCGCCGCGCCGAGCAAAACGTGGCGCAAACGCAACCTCACCGCGCAGGATAATTTATAGATCAACATGGTGACGAAAATCAAAACCGCAAGGGAACCGGTGATACGGATAACATTAAACAAAAAAGTCGGCGCGTAAGGGAACAGCCACACCCATATCTCCGCGCCGAAAATCAAAGCCCCCGCCATAAATATAATGGAAGACGTAAACATCAGCATCAACAGGAGGCTGAGCAGGACGTTTTTTACCAACCCCCGCGATTCCTCTATACCGTACGCCCGATTGGTACAGCGGATCACCGCGCGGAAGCCGTTGGTCGTGTTGTACACGGCAAAAAACAAACCCGTGGAAAGCAATCCCCGGCTTTGCGCCGTGCTGAGGCCGTATATAAACCCCTTCACCAGTTCGGCGACGTCGGGCGGGAATATATCGGGTATATAACGCGTGACGGCGGATTCGTCCAATTGTAAGAAACCCACCCAAGCCATCAAAAAGATAAGGAACGGGAAGAAAGCGAGGAGCACGCGGTACGTCAGTCCCGCACCCCGCTCCAAAATTTCGTCGTCGCGGCATTTGCGTATGAGGTTGAGGATAAAGACAAATATAATAGACATACGGGTATTATACCCCTTCGACCCGTAAAAAAAGCACCGTCTTCGATTCTTCCCTATAAGAAGAACCGTAGACGGTGCTATAACAAAAAACGCAAGGCTTAGTTAGGTGTTATCAGATCAAGCAAAGCAAGACGGCGAAGATACCCAGCAATATGCCGCCGATCTTGGTCATCCGCTCCAGCGAGCCTTCCATTGAGCGGCTTTTATTCTTATCCCAGTAGGTATCCGACACGTTGCCCATACCCGCGATGGAACCCGCCACCCCGGCCGTACGCTTCTTTTGCAACAATATGGCGGCGACCAACGCCCCGCAACCCAAGAGATATAAAATGCTGACAATAATAAAAAGGATAGACATACCAGTACGCTCCATTCATTGATTGTGCGGACACACCCGCAAGGAAGGAGAGTGTACCACAGGCGATTAGTAAAAGGCAAGCGGTTTTGATGCAAAATTGTTTATTGCCCCGATGCCCGCAGTAACCCGTCGATATATCCGGCGACTTTGCTCCTGTTCGTTTCGGACATACCGAGAACTTTTTTATATATTTTATAGCTTGCATCCAATTCAAATTCCTTTTCCGTTATACGACCTTTACTTAAATCACCCTTTTCAAAATCAATCGCTTCTTTTAATGATACCAAGGCTTCATCAAATACATTCATCACTGCACCTTCTTTTAAAAAGTATATGTTTCAACCATACGGGTGTCAATATAGAATAACCATAAAAAAGCGGGGCCCGATTGAGACCCCGCTTGCCTTAACATTGATTTGTTGTCGTTTGATGCTATCGACGGTTAGCGAAGCAGGCTCAATATGGCGTTCGGCGCTTTGTTAGCTTGCGCCGACATGGAAATGGCTGCCGTAAGGTTCTCACCGGTGATATACCGCTTCATGTATCAACGCCCTAAATTTTCTGTATCCCTTCCACCAACCGTTCCGCATCGTTAATAAAACCTTCGTTCAATTCCAACACCTTGTTGAAGTCTCCGTCCTTGGCCGCTTGCTCCAGTTGCCCGGCCCGTTCGGACAGGTCAACCGCACCGATGCCGGAGGACGCGCCCTTTACGGTGTGGATGTCAATTATGTATTGCGCTAAGGATTCGCGGGAGAGTTCGCGCATACGGGTTAATTCGTTGGGTATGTTACGGGCGAAGGAACGCAGGATCGTCGAGAGGATTTCCGTGTCGTTTTCATAGAGTGCCATCGCGGCGGCGGTGTCGATGCCGGGTATGTCTATCGTTACGGCGGCCGTTTCCCCCGCGGGGGCTTCCGTATTTTTTTCCGCGCCTTCTATTTTCATAAAACGACGCAGGATATCGTTCATCTTTTCCACACTCAGGGGCTTGGGGATATAAGCGGCGAACCCTTCGTTCAGGAAAAATTGCTCATCGCCTTCGTCGTCCTTGCCCGTCAGCGCGATGATCGGGATATGCCGCGCGTATTCGGAGTCCAGCGCACGGATTTGGCGCAGCGCTTCCACACCGTCCATGCCGGGCATCAAATAATCCATGAGAATAACGCCGAAGAGGGGTTTTTCCGCCATGATACGCTCGACGGCGATCTTGCCGCCGGTTACGCAGATAGGTTTTATCCCCAATTTCTTAAACACACCCACCGCTACGGTCAGGTTGGTGGGGGAATCATCCACGACGAGAACGTTTGCGGGGGGAGGCGGTTGCGTAGCCGCGGCGGCGGGGACATCTCCCCTGTCATTTTCCGCACCCGCCACCCATCGGCGCAGGACCGCATCCAATTTGCTTACGTTAATGGGTTTGGAAAGGAACGCGTTGAAGCCTTCGTCGAGGAACAGCCGCTCGTTGCCGGCTACGGCGTTGGCGGTCAAGGCGATGATGGGGACGTTGCGGGTGTATTCCGTGTCCAGTGCGCGTATATGTTTGGCGGCGTCGATACCATCCATGCCGGGCATCATATGATCCATAAAAATGGCGTCGTATTTAAAGGACTTTACTTTCTCAATGGCTTCGTATCCGCCGGAGGCGCATTCAACCGTTACCTTATACTTACCGAGCAACCCGCACGCCACGTCCAAATTGGTGGGGGAATCGTCCACAACCAACACGTTAACACCGCTCAGGTTTAACCGTTCGGCTTTGGCTTCGGGTTTGTTTGCGTTACTTGAATATTTTAAGTTCTTTAAATCCTCCAGTGTTTGCGCATCAATGCATTCGTTTGAGACCAAGCCCTGCATAACGTTTATACGGAAGGTCGAACCCCGCCCGTATTCGCTTTCCACCGTGATACTGCCGCCCATCAGCTCGGTAAGGCCCTTCGCGATCGACAGTCCCAAGCCCGTACCTTCTATCATACGGTTGGCGCGGGTATCCACTTGGTTGTAGCTGGTAAACAGCTTCTTGATATCCTCGGGGCGCATACCGATACCCGTGTCCGTGATGGCGAAGTTTAGCTTTATTTCCGTTTCGGATAAACGTTCGCAATCGACCTTCAACGTTACGCTTCCCTCGCGGGTATACTTAAACGCGTTGGATAGCAGGTTCACCAGGATTTGCTTCAAGCGCAGGTCGTCACCCATAACGGTAACGGGTAAGTCCGTGGAAACATCCAAAATAAAACCGATGGGCTTATCCCCCCTGCGGGAAATGCTTAGGTTAACGGCATCATTCAGGAAACCGGGCAGCGCGTATTCCACGGGGATCAGTTCGAATTTGCCCGATTCGATTTTCGTGATATCCAGCACATCGTTGACCAAATTCATCAGCGTTATGCCGGCGGCGTTGACTTTTTGTAAGTAGTCGTTAGCCGCGTCCAAGGGGGTCTCCGCTTCCAAGAGCAAACCCGTCATCCCGATGATCACGTTCATGGGGGTGCGGATTTCGTGGCTCATGTTCGCGAGGAAGTGCGACTTGGCTTGGCTGGCGGCACGTGCTTCATCGTGGGCCAAAGCAAGCTCGTGCGTACGTTTTTCCTCCGTGATGTCGCGTATGACGGCGATCTTTGAAATGGCGTCGCCGTACTTGTCGCGCTCCACGGTCAGCATCAAATCGCATAACCGCTCGCGCGTCGGCGACGTATACGTGATCGTTTCGCTTACGATCGTATGGCTGAGGAACGAAGGCGACGGTTTATTACCCTCCACGCGGATATATTCGGTAAAATTCTCACCGATACCGCTGCCGCCCATAAAATCGACGGCGGCTTTGTTTTCCACTTTTATCGTATTTTCATGGTCCAGCACCAAAATGGGCATGTTAACCGACTTATATATATGCTCGGACACATTGGAAATGGTAACGCCGAACGTCCTGTACTTCTTCATCAATATAAATACCTGTATGGCGGGCAGCAACAGCGCCACAACCGCAAACGGGGGGACCGTAAAGTCCATAAAAATCGGTATGAAGTAATCCATCATAAACACAAAAGGCGCGGTCAGGATCGTGAGTATCAGCATAATGACGATTTGCTTGCGTTGGCCGCGCAATGACGACTTGCTGCGCCATACAAAAAACGCAAACGTAGAAGCGCTCGCGAGAATCATCATATACAGCGACATGCTGATAAAAAGACGGCAATTTTGATAAGTGAATTGATTGCCGAAAGGAGTTTGCACAATGGTAACCCCGCCGAACAAAACGCAAATGACGATAAGAACGACCGTCAAACCCATCGCTACGTTAAAAAGGAGTTCGACTCTTTTATTACGGGGTTCGAATACGTTATAGATAAAACGCAACAATGTGGGGAAGATCATGCACCCCGAAGCGAAGCCGACGATCCAATAGACATGGGCAAAGAACTCGTTGCCCGCGACGGTCATAATCCCGTAGAAGAAACTGTTAAGGGTAAAGAAAACGGTCGTCAATATATAATCCTGCCGCATTTTCGTCTTGGTGTCGGAAAAAATCGATGAAACGATAATAAATAAATAACATACGCCCGCGACCAACAACGGCATCGCAAAAAAAACGCTCCATTCATACGATACGGTTGTATACGTCGGTATATTCATTATCTTCCGCCTTTATCGTACGGCTGGCCGACGGCCTTGGGTGCGGCCGTATTTTTGGAGGTAAACGCAAGCACGATCAACGTGGCGACATAGGGCGTCATACGGAAGAAGTTGGCGTGTATACCCAAATCGCGCAGGAACGGTATCGCCGAAAACTGTGAGGCAATCGACAGCATCAGCCCGAAGAAAAACGCCGCGAGTAATATACGCTGAGGCTTCCATGCGCCGAAAATCAATACCGCCAGCGCGAGGAAGCCGTAGCCCGCCACACTGCCGCTAAACGCCGATGCGATGGGTATGATATACAATACCCCGCCCATACCCGCAAGCGCGCCGGAAAGGATGACGCCGGCATAACGCATCTTCGTTACGCTGACGCCTACGCTGTCCGCCGCGTGGGGATGCTCCCCGCACGCGCGCAAACGCAGCCCGAACTTCGTCTTATACAGCACAAAAGCCGATACCGCCAATATAATAATCCCCAGCAACGAAGTGAAATAGGTGTTTTGGAACAGCATAGGGCCGATGACGGGTATCCGATGCAACAGCGGTACGTTGTCAATGCGGAACACGTTGCGGTAATGGATATGCTGTGACCCTGCCGTGGTTAACGCGCGTGCCGTATAAATCGCAAACGCCGCGGCAAACATGTTGATCGCGATACCGCTGATTACTTGGTTCGCACGCAGGTTAACAGATGCGTAGGCATGGGCGAGGCTGATAATAATACCCGTGACCGTGGCGATCAGCAGCGTGAGTA
This sequence comes from Defluviitaleaceae bacterium, assembly GCA_009779755.1. Classification (GTDB taxonomy): domain Bacteria; phylum Bacillota; class Clostridia; order Lachnospirales; family WQUN01; genus WQRX01. The sequence continues at coordinate 29,557 of WRDO01000015.1, forward strand.
TCAACAGTATCCACGGTGACATGGCGATTTGCCATACATTCTGCACATAATACATAAACATCGTGCCCGCAAAGGCACCCATGATCATTTTACCTTCCAGCGCGATGTTTACCACGCCGCTTTTTTCGGAGAACATCCCGCCCAATGATACGACGACCAGCGGGATCATGATATATACCGCCCAATGCATGATGCTGTAAAAAATCGCCATCGTCATGCCCCGTCACCCCTTTCCCCTTTGCGCCGAAGCAACTTACCGATATGTTTACCCAAGAACGTCTTCACCAAAAAGACAAAGGCGCAGAAATAGATGATGACGGAAATGACGATCTCCACGACCTCAATCGAAAAGCCCATCACCTGCGTGCGTGCCCCTCCGAGGAAAAGGTAGGATACCAGCGAGCCGCTGAAGATAATGCCGACGGGGTGGTTTAAGCCCAAAAATGCCACGGATATACCGGTAAACCCGTAAGGAAGCAGAACATTGGACGCGCCCATGGACTCCGTGCCGCTCATGTAAAGCAGCGCGCCGCCCAAACCCGCCAACGCGCCGGAAATCATCATGGAGGCGACGATATTACGGTTTTGGCTGATGCCGGCGTATTTCGCCGCGTCCTTGTTAAAGCCGCAGGCCTTCAATTCGTACCCGAAGGTCGTTTTCTCCAGGATAATATATATGATAACCGCGACGACTACAGCAATCACGATCCCCGCGTTTACCCGTGACACGCGGAAAAACCCGGGGAGGAATTCCTCGCGGAAAATACGCTCGAAGCCCAGCGTCGGCAGATTACTGCCTTCGGGGAGCGCTTGACTTTTCCCGATAGCCGGGTTAAAGGCGTAGCGGTCAATCAAGAATGTAACCAAAAACATACCGATATAGTTGGTCATGATGCACGATATGACTTCATGTACGTTACGGAAGGCTTTAAGCAACCCCGGGACGGCACCCCACAACGCACCCGCCGTAGTGGCCGCAACCAGCGCAAACAGTACACGCAGTCCGTTCGGCATCCCTTCGAAGTTGGTGCCGATCAGGATGGCCGTCAGCCCGCCGAAGGCGAATTGCCCCGTCGCCCCGATGTTAAACAAACCCGTCTTAAACGCAAAGGCGACGGATAAGCCCGTCATAATGATGGGTGTCGCGCCCAGCAAAACGTCACCCACGTTACGTATGCCGCTAAACCCGAAGGTAAGGATCGTACGGAACGCTTCCCATGACGCGCTTGCGTTGCTGACCAGCAAAACGATAAAACCGATCAAGAGCCCCGCCGCCAGCACCACCAGCGACGAGAGGAAACTCATAACGGCGTCCCTGTTCATACGGCCACCCCGCTTTCCATCCGCTTTGCGCCGGACATATACAGCCCAAGCTCCCGGAACGTAACGTCCTTGGGGTTTACGTCGGCGACGATTTCACCTTCGTACATGACCAATATCCTGTCGGATACGTTCATGACCTCCTCCAATTCCAGCGACACCAATAATACGGCCTTACCCGAATCACGTTGAGCGAGTAATTGCCGATGGATGTATTCGATCGCGCCCACGTCCAATCCCCGCGTGGGCTGTACCGCAATCAACAGCTTGGGGTCGCGGTCGATTTCACGCGCGAGGATCACCTTCTGCTGGTTGCCGCCCGACATGGCGCGTGCGGGGGTGTCCGCGCCTTCGCCGGCGCGGATGTCAAACCGCTCGATGAGCCGATTTGCGTAGGCGATGACTTCCCGCGCCTTCAGGAAGCCCATCGATTGGTGCGTCGGTTTATAATAAGTTTGCAATATCGTGTTTTGCGCCAGCGTATATTCCAGCACCAAGCCGTGGCGGTGCCTGTCCTCGGGGATGTGCGAAATCCCCGTTTCGGTGCGTTTGCGTATCTTGGCTTTTGTTATGTCAACGCCTTCCATGGTTACTTGGCCGCCGTCTATGTGCTTTAATCCCGTCAGGGCATATACGAGTTCGGTTTGGCCGTTGCCTTCAATGCCCGCAATGCACAAAATCTCCCCGGCTTTTACGTCGAAGGAGATCTTTTTAAGGGGGTCTTTCTCCCCCGCCTTGCCTTTTTGGGTGAGGTTACGTACGGACATAATCGTTTCCCCGGGGCTGGCTTCTTCCTTGTCCAACGAAAGGAGCACCTTGCGGCCCACCATCATTTCGCTCATTTCTTCCTTGGTGGTTTCCGCCACGTTTATCGTACCGATCATCTTCCCTTTGCGTAATACGCTGCAGCGGTCCGCCACCTGCTTTATTTCATCGAGCTTGTGCGTAATAAACAGGATGCTCTTACCTTCCGCAGCCATGTCGCGCATGGTTTGCATCAGCGCTTCGATTTCCTGTGGGGTAAGCACCGCCGTGGGTTCGTCGAAAATCAATATCTCGTTTTCGCGGTACAGCATCTTCAGGATTTCCACGCGTTGCTGCATCCCTACGCTGATGTGGCGCACTTCCTTGTCGATATCGATGTCGAAGGAATATTTTTTAGACAAAGCCAGCACCTTTTCGCGGGCTTCCTTCATTTGCAATACGCCGGACCGCGTGGTTTCCACACCCAGCACGATATTTTCCAACACCGTAAAATTATGCACCAGCTTAAAATGCTGATGCACCATCCCTATGCCCAATCGGTTGGCGTCGTTGGGCCCCTGTATCTGTACGGGTTCACCGTTTTTATATATGGCACCGGCTTCCGGGTAATACAAACCGAAGAGGACGCTCATCAAGGTACTTTTGCCCGCGCCGTTTTCGCCCAGCAGCGCGTGGATTTCACCTTTTTTTAATTGCAACGTGATGTCGTCGTTGGCGATGATACCGGGGAAGCTCTTGGTGATATTGCGCATTTCGATAATGTACAATGGATTACCCCCCTTAAATATGTAAAAAAAGGGGCGCATTGTGCGCCCCTTGTTGGTTTATACCTTACATTTCATTAACGTTAAGGATGCGCAAGCCCCCAATGACTGTGGGCATGTCGTCCGGTGAGGAGTTGAAGCTGTTTACGACTACGCCGCCGCCGGCCAATTGGGAGAGGATGGCGTTATATTGCGCCTGCGTGAAGGTGGTGAAACGGCTGTTGTTCATGGGGAGGGCTACGCCGTTTTGCGCCGCGGTTAACGTAAGTGTGTTGCCGCCTTGGAACCTGTTGTTTTGGATATCCGAAAGCATGGTATAAACGCTGTCGCCCAACGCCTTCATCGCGGAGGTGAGAACGGTGGGGGACGCGCCGCTTTGGTCAACGTCTACGCCGATAACCCATCTGCCTGCGCCGGCTGCCGCCGCTTCCATAACGCTGAAACCTACGGCACCCGCCGCTACGAAGATAACTTCCGTACCGCCTGCATACCAGCCGTTAGCGGTGGCGGTGTGCGCGGGGTCCGCACCGAAGCCGCCCATATACATGTAATTAACGTTGATGGAGCCGGGTGCAAGGCCCATGGCCTGTGCCGCATGCTCCGCACCTTGGAGGAAACCGTGGCCGAAGCGTACGACTGCGGGTACGGACAATCCGCCCATAAAGCCCAATTGCGTAAAGCCTTCACGTACCGCGGCATAACCGGCAAGGAAACCGGATTGCTCTTCCGCGTACAGGAGGCCGACCAGGTTGGAAGCGGGGGGTGCACCGCTGGGAGCCGTATCAAGTACGATGAACTTCGTGTTGGGGAACGCCGCTTGGGCGTCAACAACTACAGCCGCGAAGTGGAAGCCGGGGAGTACGAGTACATCCGCGCCCGCTGCCACGGCATCGGCGAAGATGTCCATACGCGCTTCGTTTGTGCCGGCGTGGGGTTGAAGGAAGTTAAAAGAGGAGCCTTGGTTAGCGGCTACGAAACGGCGGATACCGTCTGCCGCGCCTTGGTTAAAGCTGCCGTCGTCCAAGGTGGAGTCCGGCGGGGGACTATGGGAAATAAGATAAACGTTGAGACCTGCGTTTCCGGCGCTTCCGGCGCTTCCGCCGTCATTGTCGCGGCTGCAAGACGTGAAACCGGATACGGTGCCAAGCAACAACGCGATTACCAGCACAATTTTTAAGACCTTCTTCATGTTTTACTTCCTCCTTTTTATGGGGCATTGCCCCAAACCCCGTCCTGCGGACGCTGTGGGCCGCGCATTTTGCGCGGATTCATGTTTTCGTAACGAAATTGTAATAAACATGTTTTGGCTTGTCAACGATTGTCCGCACGAAAAAATTACCAAAGATTTTTAAAATAATCGATATTTTTCTACATATTAATGACCGTGTTGCCGACCGCGTCGCTTATCAATTCCGCCAAACGGCCTTCCGTCAGGCGTGATTCCATACGTTCGATTACCTGCGTATTGGGCTTATTTTCCGGGTGTTTGGCCACAAAAAGCGTACAACAATCGTCGTAAGGGCGGATGGAAATATCGTACGTGCCGATCCGCTTGGCGATTTCGATGATTTGGTGTTTGTCCATGGCGGTAAGGGGCCGCAGGATGGGGAGCGACGCGGCGGAATTAACCGCGGCCAAGCTGTGCAGCGTTTGGCTGGCCACCTGCCCGACGGCGTCACCCGTGATCAGGCAATGCGCCTTTTCCTTCGCGGCGATGGCCGACGCGATACGGAGCATGGCACGCTTGAGCATGATCGTGAGTTTTTCCGGGGGGACGTTTTCCTGCAGGTAAAGCTGCGTTTCCGTAAAGGGGACGATCCGCAGGGGCAGCGGACCTGTGTAGGCACCCAACGTCTTCAGCAAATCGCTTGTTTTATCCACCACACGTTCGGATACATAAGGCGGCGAATGGAAATAAACGGGGATCAACCCCACACCGCGCCGCGCCGCCAGATATCCCGCCACGGGGCTGTCGATACCGCCGGAAAGTAATAAGACGCCCTTGCCCGCCGACCCGTAGGGCAACCCGCCTTCGCCGGGGACGGCGTCCACATAAAAATATACATGGTTGCGGATTTCCACGCGTAAAACGATGGATGGATTATGCAAGTCCACCCGCGACCCGGGTATATTGTCCAACAGGTATTCGCCGATGGCCGCGGAAGTCTCGTTGGAGGTCAAAGGGAAACGCTTGTCGGCGCGTTTGGTGTCCACTTTAAAGGACGCGTCGCATATACGACCGCGAAAAAAACCGAGGGCAGCCTCCCGTATCCCCTCAATCGTACGTTCGGTTGTTTTGATGCCGGCGCAGAAAGCGATCGCGCCGAAGATATTTTTAATACGCGACAGGATGGTATCGGTATCGATATCCCCGTTGACGTCCTCGATAAGGAAACGCCCCTGTTCACGGTACACGCGGATGTTGCCGTCGTGTAAATCCTTGATGCGCCGCTTGATGTCGTCCATGATTTGTTTTTCGTAAAAGGCGCGGTTGCCTTGCCGTAAAGCGACTTCCCCGTATTTTACAAGGAAGATGCGCTTAGGTGGGTCGGGTATGTTTACAGAATCCATTTTTGCATTCCTTCCTTTATAAGAGGTTACCTGTAACCCCTGATCTTACGCAATTGGTTGACGCAGGCGATTAATGCTTCCTTCGTCCGTTCGATTTCCTCCGCCGTGTTTAAATGCGAAAAACCAAAGCGAACGGCCGATTCGGTGATCTCATTGGGGAAACCCATCAACATTAGCGTGGATTTATCGTTTTTACGGCTTTTGCACGCCGTACCCGTGGACATGTAAATCCCTTTTTCGCTGAGCATATGGACGAGGACCTCGCCCTTCGTTCCGGGGAAGGACAAATTAAGGATGTAAGGAGAGTTATTCGCGTTTTGGTTTAACGTATTAACCGTCGCGTTGGGGATAACGCTAACCAACCCCGCAAGCGAATCGCGTAGGTTTTTAACGTGTATATAATTAACGGGTAAATCATCATGCAACTGCTGCGCCGCGTACGCCGTACGGACGATCCCCGCCACGTTTTCCGTACCCGAGCGCATGGCGTTTTCCTGCCCGCCGCCGTAAAGCAACGGCGCGAGTTTGATACCGCCGCGCACAACCAAACCGCCTACCCCCGCTGGCGCGTGGCATTTGTGCCCGCTGAATGAATAGACATCGGCATGTTTGTAAACCTCCGCCGCGTTTAAATCCTTGCAAAAACCTTGCGCGCCGTCCACGAAAATGACGGCATCGGGGTTTAACGATTTTAACTCGCGTGTTATCGCGGCGATATCGGTGAGGTCCCCCGTTTCGTGGTTGACGTGTGACAGGCAAACCATCACCGGTCCGGAAACGGGGATATCCCATCCCGACCTCGGCCCGACGCAGCCCGATGCCGACTTTCGCTCAACCGCATGGTGGAGCGGCGCAAGCACGGAAGGATGCGCCCACGGTTCGGCGAAAATAACGGGTGGGGTGTTCGCTTTCCTTAACGCCGACACGTATCCGATAATCGCCAAGTTATTGGATTCCGTACCGCCGGAGGTGAATATGATTTCCTTCGGTTTGCACAACAGGATATCCGCGATAGTTTGCCGCGCCTTAGCCATCGCCCTTTCGGCCGCGATGCCCAATGCATGGGGCGACGACGGATTCGCAAAAAAAGCCTCGTCCCCCAAAGCGGCGGCGTACAACGGCTGCGTGGTTGCGGCGTTATCGAGGTAGATCATAACCCGCACATTCCGTCAGTAGATTGATTTGCGCAAGCGCGGTAAACGCCGCCGTTTCGGTACGCAATACGCGTCGTCCAAGGGATATCGGCACCGCCCCCGCGGTTAATAAAGCGTTGATTTCCTCCGACGAGAATCCGCCTTCCGGCCCGATCCATAGATTAATACGTTCGGGGAGCGGATTACGGAAAACACCGAACAAAGAGATAGGGTTTACTTCGGGTTTGACGGGGTCGATATTTTTAATCTCCCCCGGTGAAAGCGCGACGAACGTTTTCGCACATATATCCCGCGTCGCCACTGCCTGCGCGAACGTTAGCGGGGGCGAAACCCGCGGGATGATGCCTCTCATGCTTTGTTCGGCGGCGGATTCGACCACGCGTTGATAACGGGCCGTTCTCTTCCCTGCGTCGCGCACGAGGGAATGCGCTGTATAAATCGGAACGATTCCACACACGCCCAGTTCAACGCATTTTTGAATAATCAGTTCCATTTTATCGCCCTTGGGCAATGATTGGTAAAGGGTAACGGGGACGGCGGGCTCCGTTTGGCACGGGGTCGGGTCAGAAACATCGAAGCGGCAAATCCCGCGCTTTACGTCCGTTTCCCGCAGGACACCCTTCCAGTCCGTTCCCTTACCGTCGCACAACGTGACCAACTCACCCTTTTTGACCCGAAGCGCATGGATCAAATGATGCGCCGTATCGTTACGCAAGGCGACATACCCCTTAATAAAATCGCCGTCGCTGAAAAAATATTTACCCATGTGTACACACCATACAATGCCATCCGTCCATTTTTTTGTTTGAGATCAACTTTAACGCGTGGTCGTCCAAAGCCGTAATTACGTCCCCGGCCCGCTCGTCGATAATCCCCGAGGCAATAAAATACCCGCCTTTTTCCAACAAAGCGGGTATAAAGGGAAGCAAAGCGATCACCACGTCGGCGACGATATTTGCAACGATGACACTGTATTTACACTCAGCGATAACGGCGCGCATCGCGTCATCACCAATCATATCGCCATGCAGGATTTGCAATCGGTTCAAATCCACGGGATTTAATTCCGCGTTTCTTCGCGCGGCGGAAACCGCCGAGGGATCGATATCACACGCAACGACGCTTTTCGCACCCAACAACAATCCGATAACGGATAAAATCCCGCTGCCGCACCCTACGTCCAGCATCATTTGACCGGGCAGCAACTTTTCTTGCAAAGCCTCCACACATAAATAAGTAGTCGCATGTTGCCCCGTACCGAAAGCGGAGCCGGGGTCGAGCGTAAACACGATTTCCGGCGCGGGCGATAACGGGGAAGCCGTATCCCACACAGGTACGATCGCAACCCTCCCGACACGGATAGGTTCGAAATGCTTCTTCCATTCATCCAGCCATGTCGCATCATCCACGTTTTCCGTACTGACGGTCAACGGCCCCGCGTCGATGCCCGAATCCGACAATTCATTCAACCGATTTTTTATTTGAACCAACGCGGCTTCGCCTTCGGCGTCGGCGGACAAATAAAACACGACCTGCGCGCAATCAACCGCGGGAGCGTTAACGAGCCAATCCTCCACGTAGTCCCATGATTTTTTATCCTGTTGCAAAAATGCGTCGTATTCCCGCGGGTCCACAACCTCTACGCCGTTAATCCCGCATGACAATAATAAACCCGTCACAAGCTCCACCCCGGCGGAGGTTACTTGAACGCTGACTTTTGTCCAAATCATGGTAATCACCAAATTCAATATTTAATATTGCGATAATCCAACATGTACCCCGTTTTCTCAATATAAATTATTAAGATATACGGCATGGTCCGATAAGCATTATATCAGAATCAACGATTTACGCGTTATCCGCTGATTTGGGCATGTCCCGTACCGAAATTATTTTTATATGTTATCATGCCCGCATGATAATAAGCGATAATCTGCGTTTTTCATATGCGTCCCTTGAAGATGACGCGCCCTTGCGGCCCGCAATCGACGGCGTATGTTTTTCGATCGGCAAGGGCGAGTTCGTGGCCGTTGTGGGCCGTAACGGTTCGGGCAAGTCCACGCTTGCGCGGCACATTAACGCGTTGCTTTCCCCCACTGAGGGTACGATGCGGGTCAACGGTATCGACACAAAGGATGAAACCCAAATATGGGAAATCCGAAGAATCGCCGGTATGGTTTTCCAAAACCCCGACAACCAAATCGTCGCGTCCACCGTAGAGGAGGACACCGCTTTCGGGCCCGAAAACATGGGCGTCCCCTCCCATGAAATCCGCTCACGCGTCGATACCGCGCTGGCGGCGGTCGATATGCTTGAACACGTAAAATCCGCTCCGCACCATTTATCCGGCGGCCAAAAGCAACGCGTCGCTATAGCGGGCGTGTTGGCTATGCAGCCGAGCATCATTATATTTGATGAATCCACCGCTATGCTCGACCCGTCAGGCCGCCGGGAAGTGATGCGGACAATCAAAGACCTCCACCAAAAAGGCCATACGATTATCTTGATTACCCATTTTATGGAGGAAGCGGCGCAAGCCGAACGTATTATCGTCATGGATCACGGACGGGTCGCGCTTGACGGTCCACCGCGCGATATTTTTACGCGAAGCGATATATTAACGAACATCGGCCTTACCGTACCCCAAGCCGTCCTGCTGGCGCAAGGGTTAAGAGAAACCGGCCTCACGGTTTCAAACGTGTTGACCGCGGAGGAATTAATAACGGAAAAATCGGTCATAGAAACGGCTGAACGCTTTACGTACTTTGATAAACTTGCAACCGTAAAAACGCTTCTTCCCTTACCCCAAACGGACCCCCTGATTAAAATACACAACCTCACCCATATTTATAACCCGGGCGCGGCTTATGAAAAAAAAGCCATCTCTGATATCAACCTCACCATTCATAAAGGTGAGATCATCGGCATTATCGGCCACACGGGTTCGGGCAAGAGTACGCTCATACAACACCTCAACGCTCTCCTCAAGCCCACATCGGGGCAAATCATCATCGACGGCGAGGATATCCATGCCGACAAAAAGAATTTAAAAAACCTACGCAAGCGTGTGGGGCTTGTATTCCAATACCCCGAACATCAACTTTTCGAATCCACCGTTTATAAGGACGTGGCTTTCGGACCGATTCACACGGGAATGCCCGCGGATAAGGTCGATGAAAGCGTACGCCGTTCGCTTAAAATCGTCGGCTTAAGCGAAGAAACCTTTGAAAAATCCCCGTTCACCCTCTCCGGCGGGCAAAAACGCCGCGCCGCCATCGCAGGTGTACTGGCCATGCAACCCGACATCCTTATCCTTGACGAACCCACCGCCGGTTTAGACCCGTCAGGCCGAGAGGAAATCCTCGCACAAATCAAAAAAATGCACGCCGAACTCAACGTAACGGTCATCATCATTTCGCACAGCATGGACGACGCCGCACGGTTATGCGGCCGTATCATCGTTATGAACCAAGGACAAATCGCACTCGACGGCACACCCGCAGAGATTTTTTCACAGGGGCCCGCCCTTGAAGATTTCGGCCTTGATGTACCGCATGTCACGCGTATCATGGCGTACCTTGCGCGCATTAACCCCGTTATCCCGGCCGGCATCCTCACCGTGGAGGAAGCCGTGCGCGTACTGTCGGCATCCCCCGTATCAAAAGCCTTTCCTTCGGAGGCATCCGTATGACCCGCATCATCATCGGCCAATACTACCCCGCCGATTCCCCTATCCATCGGCTGGACCCGCGCGTTAAGCTGCTTGCGGTAATCGCATACGTCACCGTGTTGATTTTCGTTACCAATTTTTACGGTTTAGCCGTCGCGGCTTTATTCCTCGCCGGCGTGATTTGGCTTTCCCGCGTTTCGGTGCGTTTTGTTTTGCGCGGGTTACGGGTCATTTTATTTATCCTGTCGTTTGCGGCGTTGATCAACCTTTTGCTTACGCCCGGTGAAAACGTATTGTTTTCCTTTGCTTTTATACGGGTCACCACCGAAGGCATACACCGTGCGGCGGTGATGGGTGCGCGGTTGGTTTTGCTGATTACGGGTTCGTCCTTGCTTACGCTCACCACCTCACCCATCCAACTCACCGACGGCATTGAGGCCTTGCTTAAACCGTTACGCCTGCCCGCGCACGACATCGCCATCATGATGACCATCGCACTCCGCATGATACCCACCCTTGCGGAGGAGCTCGGGAAAATCATGAAAGCGCAGAAAGCCCGCGGCGCGGATTTCGAAACCGGCAGCCCGTTAAAGCGCATCCGTAACTTCCTCCCCATCCTCGTCCCGTTGTTCGTTTCCTCCTTCAAGCGCGCCGATGAGTTGGCTACCGCTATGGAGGCCCGCTGTTACCGTGGGGGGGAGGGGCGCACGAAGTTAAAGCCTTTGGGGTTTACTGGAAGGGATGCCTTGGCGGGGGGTGTTGTTGTAATTTTTTGTGTGGTGTTGGTGTTGACGCGGTTTATTTGAGGAGTGGGTTACGGATGTTACGGACCGAGGGGGCGGGAGAACTCCAACGCTGCGCTTAACGAAATTGGGTGGAAATCGGCTCCGTCCGCGAAGTGGTTGCGTCGGTTGCAAGCACCCGACGCCAACCACGTAACGCGTCCGTTCGACGATTTCCACCCAATTTCGTAGGCGCTGCTTATGGAGTATCCCCCGCCCCCTCGGACGGATGTGTCCGGAAAAACAACATATTTTTTCCAATAGCTATTTGGAAATATCTGTGCTATGCTGGCTTCGCGATCATAAAAAGGGGTTGACAAAATGAAACTCCGCCGCATAATTTTTAAGCAAGCAAGCAAGCAAGCAAGCGGATAGCGGGTAGTCCCCTTCTTTTTACGACTTCATTTGAAATAAAATCATAGATGTGAACTTCGGCGCAATTTGTGCCGAAGTTCCTTTTTTATTACAAGGAGGCGCAAGGCAATGAAAAAGTTGATTACAACGATTTTGATAATCGCGGGGATTTTCGCGTTAACGGCAGGGATGTCTTTAACCGTAAGTGCGTCAGATAGCGACTGGCTGTACGGTCAAATCGAAGGCCACGCAAGCGCACGCCCCGGTACTGCCGGCACGGCAATAATTATGAGATACGACGGCCCCGGGGGCGATGTTGTGATACCGTCCACGCTTGGCGGTATGCCCGTGACTATGTTAAGGGTGGGTTTGTTTAGGGATAATACCTCGATTACAAGCGTTGTTATACCCGACAGTCTGGTAGTAATCAGCGATAATATGTTTAGGGGCTGCACTTCGCTAACGAGCGTTACCATCGGTAACAGCGTGACCGAGATCGGTGCTTCGGCATTTGCCGATTGCACCGCATTGACGAGCATAACTATCCCAAACAGCGTAATAGAAATTAGTTTGAACGCGTTCGGGGGTTGCACATCGTTGAGGAGCGTTACCCTCGGCAACGGCTTAAAAACGATTGGCGGTAATGCGTTCGACCGTTGTATTTCGTTGACGAGTATTACCATCCCGAATAGTGTGACTTCGATTGGACGCTTGGCATTTGCCGAATCCGGGTTAGCGAGCGTGATTATCCCCGGCAGCGTACAAGTCATTAACGACTCTGCTTTTTTTCGCTGCTACTCGCTCAAAACCGTAGTCATCGAAGAAGGCGTGAGAGACCTTGGTCGAGGCGTATTTATGAATTGCTATGAATTAACGAGCGTGACAATACCGCGCAGCGTGAGGCAATTTGAAACCCACCCTTTTACTATTTCGGGTGCTATTGCTGAATATGCTTTGTTACCGCATGTATTTATCCGTTGTTATGAAAACTCATTCGCACACACATTCGCAGTAAAAGAAGGTATTCCGTTTGAATTGATTGGCGGTACAACATCTACAACCCCCAGCCCGTCGCCGAGTCCTTCACCGTCACCCAGCCCATCGCCAACACCAACCCCGACACCAACCCCGACACCAACCCCCACGCCGTCACCGAGTCCCACGCCAACACCCAGCCCATCACCGTCGCCTTCTCCCATGCCTTCACCATCACCCACCCCCGAAGCATCGCCAACCCCCGACCCGACACCCGACCCCATCGTAACCGCGTCCTTCGGCGGGCGGTTGTCGTATGACGACGGTACACCCATGGCGAACGTCATCGTGGCGTTGTTCTCCGACCCGCTCGTTACCGCTACCGATGATGACGGGTATTTCACCTTTGCCAACGCACCCATAGGGGCGCACACCCTGCGGGTTTACCTGACGCAAGCCGATTTCGGCGGCAACAACCCCGTACTGGAGCAAAGCGTCACCGTTTCATCGAATACCGACGAAAATACCGTAGCCTTTACCGTAGCAACACCCGAACCCGAACCGTCACCCGACACCGACCCAACGCCAACCCCCGAGCCGTCCCCCACACCCGAGCCAATACCCGACCCAACACCAACGTCTACGCCAACAACCACTCCCCAACCAACCCCCGCACCCTTACCCGAACCGACCAACAACAACGACCTGCTATGGCTGTGGATACTGTTAGGCGTTCTCGCTGTAAGCGGAATACTTACCGTAATTATCATCACCAAACGCAAAAAATAATTAACTCGCAAAAACGGCGTCAGCCGAAACCCAACCCACGACCCTCCGCTCCAAGTACACCCCCCAAAGTATCTTCTTTTCCTACGCCCCAACCGCCTATTGCGGGGGGCGTACGCCGTACATGCGCGGGCGGCGTGGCGGGCGGATGTTCCATAAGCCGCGCCTACGCAATCGGGCGATGAACGGCGAACGGGCGCGTTACGTGGTTGGCATCGGGTGCTTGCAACCGATGCAACCACTTCGCGGACGGAGCCGTTCATCGCCCGATTGCGTTCAGCGCGGCGTTGGAACATCCGCCCGCCACGCCGCCCCCCGTATTCCCCTTTACACACCCCCCGCTATATGCTACTATCCTTCGCGCGGGCGGTTAACTCAGTTGATAGAGTGCCACCTTGACGTGGTGGAAGTCGAGGGTTTGAGTCCCCCATCGCCCATTGCCGACCGCTATACGGTTTGCGCAGGCTGTTCTGTAATAAAGCGGGGCAGCCTTTTTTCGTTTTCAATTATGTACAGGAGGCATTGCTATGCGTCTCGTAGGTACTTCCGCGTTCGGTATCCGCTTACCGATCATCAACCCCGGCGACGATTTGGTTGACCTCGTTGCCGAACACGTACTGCGCTGGGCCGAAGGTTCGGGTACGTCCCTCTCCCCCGACGATGTCGTCGCCGTCACCGAAAGCATGGTCGCCAAAGCCGAACGGAATTTTATCGATATTTCGGATATCGCCGCCGATGTACGGGCAAAATTCCCGTCGGGCGAGGTCGGCCTCGTTTACCCCATGCTTTCGCGCAACCGTTTCCTTAATATTTTGAAGGGCATCGCTGCGGGGGTTGAAAAATTGCACATCCTGCTCAGCTACCCCCACGACGAAGTCGGCAACCCCGTGATGGATATTAACAAAATGGACGAGGTTGAAGATTTTTTTAATCTGCGCCTGATGCGGGATTATGACACCCTTGTATCCGCCGCCGATTTCCGTGAAGTGGCGGGAGCTTACAAATTACCCTTTACGGGCGTTGACTATGTGGAACTGTATAAAAGCGTCGCGCCGCATATCTCGATTTATTTTTCCAACGACCCGCGAAGCATTTTGGAATTGACGCCCCACGTCTTGGTGGGGGAAATCCACAACCGCTTCCGCACGAAGAAACGGCTGGAGAAAGCAGGTGCGCAAACGGTTTACACCCTGTCCGATATTATGAATAAAAGTGTCAACGGCAGCGGTTTTAACGAAAAATACGGCGTGCTGGGCTCCAACCTTTCCACGGACACAAAACTTAAGATGTTCCCGAATGACGCCGACGGCTTCGTTAAAAAATTGCAAAACCGCTTCAATGAGCTGGCGGGCGTCTCCCCCGAGGTGATGGTATACGGCGACGGCGCGTTTAAGGACCCCGTGTGCGGTATATGGGAGCTGGCGGATCCCGTCGTTTCCCCCGGGCATACGCCGCGCCTGGCGGGGCAGCCATCGGAGATAAAAATGAAATTGGTGGCGGACACAGCGTTTTCGCAATTGGCGGGGAGCGAAAAACAAGACGCCGTAAGGAATTTGATAAAGGAAAAGGAAAAAAACCCGCAATCCTTCCGCGAGGGCACCACCCCAAGGATATACGCCGATTTACTCGGAAGCCTTGCGGATTTGGTCTCGGGAAGCGGGGATAAAGGCACACCCGTGGTACTCATACGCGGATATTTCGACAATTACGCCTCGGATTAATGGAATTCGGGGCTTTTTTTCGCCATTTTTCGGCAATTATTCATAAAATCTATAGACAAACAAAAACGGTTATATTATGATACGATTCAATCTATCTATTTTTTACCCATGTCTGTGCCAACGCCTTGCCCTTAGGGGTCGAAAGGGTTTTTTCTGATGATTAAGCGCGTCAAAAATGCAATCCTGTTATTGGTCGCCGCAAGTCTCCTCACGGCCATACCCATACCCACGCAAGCCGTCGTTACGGCGGCGGAAGGCATCGACGCAATTCTTGTAATCGACACATCGGGCTCCATGCGCAACTCCGACAGGGACAGGACCGCACTGGAAGCCGCCCAGCTCTTTATCGATATGATGGAAACACGTAATTCCCGCATCGGTATCGTGGAATTCAACGGTACGTTAGGTACGGTCATCCCGCTGACGCCCGTCAATACGCCCGAGGAACGCGACGCGCTGCGCAGGCGTATCTCCCGCTTCCAGTACGAAGGTTGGACGGACATCGGCTTGGCGCTTAACGCCGCGGCCGAAATGCTCCTCGCCCACGGCGATCCGAACAACAGCCCCCTCATCGTCCTCTTCACCGACGGCACAATCGAAATCAACCCCGCCCAACCAAACCGCACCGAAGCCATGTCCTACGACGATACGTGGAAAGCGGTGCAGGCGGTGACGGGCATCGCCCCGATATACACCGTCGGGCTCAATTATTCGGGTATGGTCAACGTCGATTTCCTGCGGCAAATATCCGAACGTACGATGGGCCGCAATTTCATCATCCAGGAAGCGTCCGCCCTCCCCATGGTATTCAGTGAAATATCCGCCAGCCATATACGCACCTCGGTTATCGAGATCGCGGATTTTGTCGCGGTGGCGGAGGAATATACCGAAATCACGATTTCCATCCCTTCCGCGTTTGTAGCGGAGGCGAATATCATCATGCTTTCCGAAAATCCGTTGCTTAACGTGCGTTTTATCAACCCCGACGGCGAGGAAGTACCCTTCAACGACACGAATAACATTATTTCCTATGCCAGCCGCTACACCATGATCAAAGCCCTCACCCCTGCCGTAGGCGACTGGACGCTTAAGGTCATGGGGTTACCCGACGAACGCGTCACCGTTAACCTTATCTATAATTTCGACGTGAACCTTACCGTGTCCGCCACCCAACCGGGTGCCGCGGGCCTTTTGTATAACCCGAATAACCCCGTCACTGTCACCGCCGGTTTTATCTTCGCCGACCCGCGTATCATGCCCGCGGATTTGTTTAACGGCGCGGTCGCGGAGCTTCAGGTGTATGACCGCTTTATGCAGCTCTTGTACAGCGTGCCGATGGAAAACACCGGCACGCGCTTCAGCGTGGACTATCTGACCCAAACGGGCGACGACGTGCATGTAACCGTATGGGTGGATCACCCGCATTTTTCCGTAGGCAGCGCATTTATCACGATTGCGTTCGAGGAACCCGAACCCGAACCTACCCCTGACCCCACGCCCCAACCCACCCCTGACCCGACGCCCGAGCCTACCCCTTCACCCACACCCGAACCGACGCCGACCCCCACGCCTGCACCCACACCCCGCCCCGCGGACAATGAAAGCGACGGGATCCCGGTATGGATATGGATCGCGGGCGGCGGCGCTGTCCTGTTGGTCATTCTGATCATAGCGGTCGGCCGCAAACCCAAAACCAAGATATTCAACGGTTACTTGGAGGTACGCGGTTTATTGCCCAACGGCAAATACACCTCCTTGGAAGCGCCCGATTTAAACACGTATACGGGACGTATTTCCCTGCATCAATTTTTGAAAGAATCCCTGACGAGCAAAGCGGATCGGATTTTAGAATCCGTAAAATTGGGCGACATTAGTATTGCGCCCGGTTTGCAAGCGGGCGATCCTGTTTTGCTTTTGATCAATAAAACGAGCTGCGTAATTATGGACAACGAGCAAGTGTTCGGCAAGAACATCGTATGGGGCGATAACCAGCAGTTGATATTCTCCAACGAGGACTCGAACGCAAAACTGGAAATCACGTATAGGGCGGAGATAAATTGATGCGATCCATATCCTTCACAGGGAGCCTAACCCGATGAAATTGACGCCTGAGATCATAGCGGACCTGCGAACGCTTGACGTTGAATACGGCGGGGGTATCACCACGCTCAGCACCAAGTCCGAGGTTATCGACAAGCCTATTTTGGTTGTGGGCTTGGGCGGTACGGGTGTTGAATCATTGATCCGCGTAAAAAAGGCGATCAACAGGCATTTCCGCCTGCCGCCCGTGGTAGCCGGCGCCCGCCCGCCCGATAAGCCGTCCCAAGTGGAATATATCGGCATCGATTCGGACGAAACGCTCCTAAACCTTAAATACATGGACATGACCTTCAACGACGATGAGTTCGTTTTGTTGGAAAACGCGAACCTCACCTCGATCTATAAAAACCGCGATACGGTATTTAAGCATTCCACCCACGAATGGATAGCGGACAACCTGCGTTTACAGCAGGTGCGCCACGGCGCGGGCGGCATACGCCAAGCCGGGCGTTTCCTGCTCGCCATCAACACCAACCGCGTCGTCAACGTAATCAACGACAAGATAAGCCGCCTGACCGCCATCCGCAACGCCAACGACCTGTTATATGTATTTATATTAGTCGGGTGCGCGGGGGGTACGGGAAGCGGCATTTTTATCGACATCCCCTACATGATACGCCAGCTCGCCGCGCAAAAGGGATTTGAAACGGAAAATATCGGCATGATCTTCCTGCCGGACGTAACGTTGTCCGACTCCATGATCGACGGTTCCGCCGCGCTTAACATCAAGGCCAACGGCTTTGCCGCGCTTAAGGAACTCGATTATTTGATGTCCATCGAGCAAACGGGCGAAACATTTGAGCATACCTACGCCGATTTGGACGTAAAGACCAACCGTCCCCCTTATGACTTGTGCCATTTGGTCAGCGCGAAGGACGAAATGGGCAAGCTCATCCCCCAAGCGAAGAACTATTGCATGAACGTCGCCGCGGAAACGGTCATCAACTTCATCGCCAGCGAGGAGGCCGTGGACGGCCAAAGCTATACGATCAATTCCTACCTGTCGAATATCGAAAACAATAAAGCCGCATTCCTCACCACACACCAGCAAAAACAACCCGTCAACTACATCTATAACATCGTGGGCGCGGCGAGCGCGCAGCTCCCCTTGGAATATTTGATCAACTACCTTACGGCCAACATGTTCGACGAGCTCGAACCGTTGATGGACAAATCCCCCGGTACGGAATCGGCGCAGCTTGCGCTGGAGGCGATGAAGATCGACCTTCCGACGCTGGAGCGCGCCTTGGCCGAAGGCAAACCGCGGATGCGCGACCTTAAGCAATATGACCGCACGGTGCTTTCCCAGCGACCCGACATCATTGAAGAAGCCGTAAAGAAGGAAATCGCCCGCGTGAAGGAACATTACGACAACCGCGCGGCGCAAATCACGGATACCTTCATCCAATCGCTTAACGGCAGGAACCATTTACTGACCCAGCACTTCACGGATTTTGATATGGGGCCTTTCTTTACCCTGCGCGAACTGGACGAACTGAATGAAAATTCCGTCTTAAAATTGATCGACCGCTTACGCAAGCGCGACATCCAAATGAAGCGCGAGCACCGCGATACCGTCGCAGCGTTGGAAATCAAACGCCAAGCCGCCATCGACCGCTTTAACCAAAAGTCCCTTTTTGCCCGCTTTACGAAAAACCAGCAAGCCGCCAACGCGGTTAAGACCAATGAAGTCTATTTAAAAGCGATGGACAAGAACGCGGGATACGACGCCATTGACCGTATCTACGAAGTCATTTTCAAAGCGCTGGAGGATTACCGCGAACGTCAAATCGAGCCGTATTGCGAGCTACTCACCACGCTGAAGGAATTATTCGATAAGTTCCACACGTTACGCCACACCGATTTATCCCGTTCGGAGTCCTTTACGCGTAATTTGGCCGAGCCGCAGGAATTCTGCGAATTTTTCGACGCGGAATCAGACCCCACTTTAACCGTAGATTACAAGGCCGCGTTAAAACGGCTGTTGGGCGATATGTTGAAGGATTCATCGTGGCAACCCGCGCAGGACCATAAAATCGTGGAAAACCTCAATAAGTTCGTGACCGCGCAGTTCCAAGGGGTTATGTACAAGTCACTGGATTATTATTTGGTGATGATGGCCAAGCACAAGAATATCCCCGCCGAGGAATACATCAACGAAAAGATTTCGGCGTTGGCTGAGGATTCGAAGGTCATGTTCCCCATGAACCACGTACCCGGCGGCTTGCAAATCACCTTTCCGCCGTACACCTACCTTTCCGTCCCCGCGAACGCGCCGCAGATACGCGCCACCGCGCAGTCCGTGTCGGGGCGGATTTCCAGCATCAAATACAGCCGCATGGTGAACAGGCTGTATATGCTTAATTTGAAAATCGCGGTCGCTTTATACGGTTATAAGGAATTAAACGAATACGAGTCCGTGTACGAGGCGTCGTTGAATAAAATCCCCGGCCTCCACCTTTATGAAAGCGAGCAGAAGAACTGGCGCAACCTCCCCTCCCCCAACTACGACCGTTTATGGACGGCGGACTACGAAAACAACCGCGAACGGACGCGCAACGACCGCATACGCAGCGTCTTTGGGCGTGCGTTGGCCTACGGATTGATTAAACTGGACGAAAAGAGCCGCCGCTACGTGTGCTACTACGGCGACCCGGTGGATATAAACGCCCGCTACGCCGTTGTGGAGAAGGGTATCGCGGAAAAGACCCTCTCCGCGCCGCAGGCACGCGCCGTCATCGCCGATTTAAAGGGGTTCGGCGCATCTCCCGATCGTTCTAAATACCGTCAGCCGCTGTTCGACACGGAATTCCTGCCGGACAGCGATTATCCCGATAAGGAATACGCCAAAGGGGTATTCATCTACATGCCCGCCCTCAACGAACGTATGGCGCAGGAAGTGGAGATACAGGAATACGTGGAACGGTTGATCATCCAACTCAATAAGATCGACATGGCCGAGGTGCGTTACAACCACTTCGCGCAGGCGTTATATATGGGCATTATCGTAAAGCAACGCAAGAACTTTAAATTTTTCTACGATGACGTTGAATATATTTTATATACGATGGAGCGCGTGAGCGACCCCTTCGTGGAATACGACGTGTTCCAAGCCTACCTCGCGCTGGATGACAGCCTGAGCGCCTATTTGCAAAAAAGGGCGCAGGACGCGGAAAACCGCTTGGCGGACGACGAATATGACCCCATCCTGCGTACGATCAACGATTATATCGAAGCCTACCGCGATAAGCTGACCCACCTCGACCAAGTCTACCAAGACGAACGGGGCGGTGCGCAAAAACGCCTGTTCTATAAAGCGATGCTCGATGTCTTTATGAAGGAGAAGGCTGTTTTATCGTGACCGTACGGCAATCCAACCCTTCGTTGTTCGTATTGATGGGGACGGCGGCGGAGTTGGCCCCCGATTTGACCCGTATGTTAGCAAGCTACCGATTGCGGGCCGCGGCGTGTGTGATCGTACCCGATGTAAACGACAAAACACACCTGCGTGCGGAAATCAACCGCATACAACGGGATTATCTGCAACATTCCTACGCGACCGTGGGGATCGCGCGGGTGGGGTACGTCCTGCATGACGCTTATGAGCTGATCGCCATACGCGAACACGTTGAGGATATCCTGTCGCCCTTGTACCCTTCGAGCCTGATTACCGACGTATATTGGCTCACCGACGAAACAAGCACATTGGAAACCGATCGGCAACACAGAAGGAATGCCATGGAGGTACTGGAGGACGGCTTTCCCGATGCGCAGGTGTACCTGCTCTCCAACCTTAACAGCGCATCCCGCTATACCCCATGGGTTGATGTATTACAAACCATCGCGCTGCTGACATTGTTTAAGGACGGCGAACCGCGCGAATACGCTGTGCCGCCCGACGCATCCCGCTACAACGAGCCTTTGTTCTTGCAAAATGCAAGCCGAGGAAAACCTTTCCTGACGGCGGGCAGCCAACGCTTACAGATACCCCGAAAAGCCTTGCGCGCATTATTGCTCTCCGCGCTTTTGAAGCCTTTACCGATACCGCCGATGCCCGCGCCGCCGTTAACCTTAGATTCGACCGGGGGCAAAGCCGCTTTATGGAAACCCGATGAGGAATTCCTCTCCGGTATAGCCCTGCCGCCCGAAGCCGATAAGATCATCCGCGATAAGATGACGCGGCGTACGATCATCAGCCGCTTGTTCGGGTCAAGGCTGGATACGATAGCCGACAGGGACCTGCCGAAACCGGACGGCACACCCCCCGCGGAATTGATGGAACAATCCGATTTTGAACGGCTCTTAAGCGGATTCGGCCTGTTCGACGCGTTGGAGGTTACCAAACAGAACGGGCAATGGCCGATTTTTATCAGCAATATGATCAACAACAACGAAATGGCCGTTTCCACCGCGCAAAAAAACTTGCAGACATGGCTCGACACACCGCAAGACCTGGCAACGCTCAAAGCCGACAAGCTGCCGTTATCGTTTATACAGCATACGCCCCATTACCCCTACACGATCGCCGCCGAATACTTAAAACGCAGGTTCCAAATCCGATCACACAAAAAATACGGCGAGGCATTGACGCGAATAGCGTCCCATGTAAACGAAATCAACGCCCGATTGGAAGAACGGCTCAAATTTATCACCGAAATACGCGTCCCGTATGACCGTGACGCGCAAGCCCTCACAGCCGATGATACGCCGTTGTCCGATACCCGCGATTATTTTTTAAACCTCTTCGCCGAATATGCGAGGAGGAACACGCAAGCACTGCGCGATTTGCTGATGTACCTGAGGGAACCGCTCCCCGCGGATTCGCCGACCTTACCCTTGGAGGAATACGTGGACAATCGGATTTTGACGGACCCGATTTTTGCCCGTTCCTTTACCGAAATGCTGACTTATGTCGCCGATGATACGTCCATCACCGAATGGGCGGTCAAGGCACGGCATACGCATATACGCCTGCGCTCCGGTTCATCGGTGCTGTATGGTGAAGCGAACCTGCACATGCCCGCCGATTGGGCCGCGCAGGTAAAGTGGGGATGCGAGTCGCAAGGCCTCGGGCGGGTCAACCTTTTTACGGATTCCGCCACGGACCGCGTAAGCGTGTTGTACCATGCGGGGGCGTTCGCGCCGGGGGATTTATATTATGCGGATTTGTATCGCTAAACGAAGGCCGTCGCCCGAGCGTTGCGTTCGGATGGGTCGTTATATATGAGGACTTATGTTACCCGCCCCCATACCGAACCCGACATGGCCGTAACCCGCTTCAAATGGCAAACCGATTTCGAGAACAACGTTTTGCTGTCGTGGACATGGCCGAAAAACGCGGACGTAAAATACATGCTGGCCGCGGCGACAACCGAAAACCCCGACGACCCGCTCGAATACCTGATGCAAAACCCCGCGCGCCATACCGTCATCACACGCAACCTGGCCGCCCACTACGCCGTACCCATCGGACCGGAGCCCAAGCGTTACATCCTTGCGCCCGCGTACCTGCAAGACAAGGAGATCACCGTGTACGGGCCCGCGCTCACTACCGACCTGCTCCACGCCAAGGCACACGCGCACCTGCGCATCACCAACCGCCCCATACCCTTCGGCCCGTACAAGCGCGTGAGCTTTACGATAACGTTCGACGACGGCCACGCCGCGGCCATCGGTAAGGATGCCCTCCGATATCACCTGTACGAATACAGCCGTTTGATCGGCACCTATCCGTTGGACGAGGGGATCATGGCGGGCGGATATATGTACATTAAGAAAACCCAGCACATACGCTTTTTCATAAATGACGAATACGCTCATCTCATCGCATTGGTATAGGAAGGTGTAACGATGGAAGCGACAAAAAGGCATGTCATCTGCCCATACTGTTGTCACAAGTTTGGGCATAGGGAAGCGGACTTCAGGCTTTCGGGCGCATCCGAGGGTAAAGCGGTAAAGACCCGCGGGCGGCCGCGCAAATCGGGCCCCGACAAGGTGCTCGACTTGCATTTGCAAAAATATAACCTCGAAATCTTGCAAAGCTCTCCCACCGATGCCAAAAAGAATGCCATGGAATACCCCGCCGTTTCTTTGGGTGACAAGGGCGTACATTATTCCGAGGAGGATTTCGCGCGGCGCGGGTTGATCGACCAAATCACCTATGTGGACCCCAAAGGTTATAAATACACCTCCGATATACGCCTGTGCCCTAACTGCCACAACGTACTGCCCACCGGCTACGGCTTGCGCGATACCCTGCTCATCTCCATTTTAGGCGACGCGCGAAGCGGTAAGTCGGTGTTCCTAACCATGCTCATCGCGGAGTTGGAAAACAACCCCGACCTTACGTCCAAGCTGACCTTCATCGGCGACGCGCGCGTGCGCGATATATTCACGGAAAATTACCAAAAACCCCTCTTAAAGGAACATACGCTGGTCTCCTCCACCAAGCGCAAAAAGATCCCCCCCTTCGCGTTTAACTTCTGGTACCAATACAAAACCGAAGGCGGCGCCGTGGCGGAGAACAACCTCGACATCATCTTCTACGACATAGCGGGCGAGGACCTGCGCGACGACCACGCGATACGGCAGAACGGCTTTAACATACGCGATTCCTCGGGGCTTATCTTCCTCGCCGACCCCACCAACTTCAACATGCTTAAGGATTTGTTCCGTTTTTCGGACGACGCGCTGATCGATGCCGTACCCGCGGACAACTCCAACCAACATATCTTCAATACCCTGTACAACTACTTCATCGGGCTGGAGAAGGACAAGTCAAAGATACCGTTTGCGCTTGCGCTGTCCAAGGCGGACTTGTTCCGTTACGCACGGTTCGATTTCTTCGACAACAAGCCCGAAAACCGTATACAGAATTTGCTGGACGACGAATCGCACAAGGATGCGCTCAATATGCGTTGCGCCAAAGCATTAAACCTTGAGGTGCGCGAATTGTTCGCCCATTTGCGGGAGGACGCGCTGGTAAACAACGCCATGGGTTGCTTCGCCGCGGTTAATTGCTTCGCGGTTTCGTCCCTCGGCAAAAAACCCACCGTGGAGCAGGTGGTCAACCCGAATTCCAACGAAACGATCGAAAAGGGCTATATCGACGGCCCGCCCGTACCCTTCCGCGTGAAGGAAGCCTTCTACTGGATACTCATGAAGAACGGCTTGCTCTACCGGAACGAAAACCAGAAATACACCCTCTCCGGCCAAAGCGGCGCGTTAACTTCACGGGACGGATGGTGGGGGAAACTCCTTCGTTTATTCGGAATAAAATAGCATGAACGCGCTTAACGCGATCAACCCCGCCCATCTGACGGCGATGATGTTCTTCGTCGTGAGTGTGGGGTATTTATATGTCTTTATACATGACATTTTTAATGAAATAAGGTCCAAGGTCTTCCGCGAATACCTGATCGCGGGTATGTGCGTCTTCGTGGCGTGTTTGTTCTACGGGTTTATGACCTTTTCGCGCGACCATGAATTGCTGCGCGTCTTTTGGACGATCGCCTATATCGCTTATTTTATGTTCCTGCCCTTGTGGATACGTTTTACCTCCAACATGATTACACTCAAACACAAAGCCACGCGGTTTATTTTCCGCCATTTGCTTGTGTGGATATCGGTTTTCCTTTCAGCCGTCATCATTTTTTATGACAATGTCTTTTTCCGCGAAACGATTTTGGGTACGCAGTTCTATTACGCGGAAAGCGCGTTCTTCCGTTTTGTCGGCGTGTACGTGTTTATCCTGTGCGTCTTCGTTTTCGTCGCGCATATCAAGTGGTGGACCCATTCCACCATGAAGCGTATCCGCGACCAACAGCGGACGTTTTTATTGTTTACCATCGTGTTTGCGCCCGTAGGTTTTGTGACGGATTTTATCATACCCGCGTTTACCGACTTTACGATTACGCCGCTGGTTTCGGTTTTGTTGTTCCCCGCGTCGCTTCACCTGTTCGTCTCCATGAAGAGGAATAAAACCATGAACATCACCGTCCGCAACGTGGCGGAATACATATTCAAATCCATTACGATACCCACGCTGGTGCTTGACCATAACAACGTCGTGTATTTGGAAAATAACAGCTCGCTGCGTTTCTTCGGCGCGGATAAGGCCGGTAAACCCATCGCCGACATCGTTTGTTTGGATGATTGGGACACCGACAGGGATTTTAACAACATACCCGTCCAAACGGCGCGCGGTACGCGTATCTGCGACGTTATGCTTACCGTGGAGAAGGATAAATACGGCGACGCGCTTTGCAAGGTGTTGTTGTTTAAGGACATCACCGAACTGCGCGAAGCAATCAACGGCGCCACGCACGAGCTCGCCATACAATTGGATCGGGAAAGGGAAATGAGCGTGGCCCTCGCCTCCGCCAACCAAGCCAAGTCCAACTTCCTGGCGAATATGAGCCACGAAATCCGCACCCCCATGAACGTCATCATCGGTTTTACGGAGCTTTTGCTGGAGGAGGAAAACGCGGAAATCGTCGCCTCGGATTATTTGAAGAAGATAAACACCGCCGGGCGGACGCTCTTGGAATTAATCAACGACATTCTGGACATATCCAAAATCGAATCCAAAAAATTTACGCTGACGGAAGTACGGTACGACTTGGCCTCCATGCTTAACGACACCATCACCATCAGCAGCGTTAAAAAGGAAGACAAACCCATCCGTTTTATATTGGACGTATGCGGTGAGCCGTTCGCCTACGTGATGGGCGACAACCTGCGCGTCAAGCAGGTGTTGATCAACCTGTTGGGCAACGCGTTTAAATATACCCGCGAAGGGACGGTCACGCTTAAGGTCGATTGCGTACGTGAAGGTAATGATATCCTCTTCACCTACACGATTAAGGATACGGGCATCGGTATGCGCCCCGAGGATATGGATAAGATCTTTTCCGATTACAACCAAGTGAACACCCAAGCCAACCGCGCCATCGAGGGTACGGGGCTGGGGCTTTCCATCGCGAAGGGTTTGGCGAAATTGATGGGCGGTTCCATCGCCGTGGAAAGCGTATACGGCTTGGGTTCCGTTTTCACCTTTACCCTGCGCCAAGGTTTTGTATCCGACGAACGCATCACGTACAGGACGCTGTCATCCCTGAGCAACTTTACCTACACGGAATCAAAGCCGGTAAAACAACTCGAACGGCTCGACCTGAGCCATGCGAGGGTGCTTGTGGTGGACGATTCCCCCACCAACATCGCCGTGGCGCGGGGCATACTGAGCAGATACAAGATGAAGGTGGACTGCATAACCAACGGCCAAGACGCCATAATTCGGATAAGAACGGGCGAACCTTCCTATCACGCTGTTTTTATGGACCATATGATGCCCGGTATGGACGGTATAGAAGCGACGCAGCGTATCCGTTCGCTGGGTACGCCGTATGCGGCTAATATCCCCATCATCGCGCTGACCGCAAACGCCTTAGAGGGTAACGAGGAGATGTTCCTCGGCGAATGCTTCAACGCCTTCTTGCCCAAGCCCATCGATACGGCAAGGCTGGACAGAATCCTGCGCGAATGGGTGCTTCCCGCCGTATCGGACGGGGACGGAGAGGATACCCCCGACACGCACGATTATGTGTTGATCGCGGATGATTCCCCCACCAACCTAACCGTCGCCGTGTCCGCGTTTGTTAAGCACGGGGTCAAGCCCGTTTGCGTATCGGGCGGCGAAGCGGCCGTCGAGCGCGTCAGGCACGGCAAACCCCTGTACAGCGCGATATTTATGGATTACATGATGCCGGGGATAAACGGCGCCGACGCGGTCAAACGTATCCGCGCGTTAGGCACCGATTATGCCGTACGCGTACCCATTATCGCGCTTACGGGTAAAAACGACGAGGGATCGGAGCAATTTTTCTTAGATAAGGGCTTCGACGCTTATCTGCCCAAGCCCCTCAGCTCCGAAAGTATCAGCGCGGTGCTCAAACGGTTTGTACATAACAAAGGCAACGATGCCGTATACGGACTGCCGCACGTCGATACGGGGGCGGCACTCGCCCTGTACGACGGCGACGCGGAAATGTTGAATAATATTTTGCAATCCTTCGCCGAAAACATACCCGCGCAACTGACGCGTATGCGCGTGCCGTCCGCGCAAAGCCTAAATGATTACGCGATCGACGCCCACACGATAAACGGCGCGGCATCAAGCATCGGGGCGACCGATATCGCGGAACGCGCCGTGGGACTTGAAAAGTTGGCGTTGGCGGGGGATATCGACGGTATCACACAAAAGAATGAGGCATTCATACGCGACGTTGAAGCATTGATTGCCGAAATAAAAAAAGGACGGTAACCGCCGCCCAAAATTACGCGGAAGCTACCGCGCTATATTGCGGAAAATAATTTCCGTGGGTTTTACCAAGCCCAACCGCTCCCGTGCCTGACGTTCGATATAAGCATCGCTGCCGATGAAGGCGATCTGCCGTTCCAGTTCCTCATGCGCGCTTACGGCGCGTTCGATTTCGACCTTAACCTGCTCGATATCGTTACGCAACGCGGAATATAGTGCGGCTTGGTCGATCGCCAGCCACCCAAAGGACCCCGCCAACGCCAACCAAAAGACCATATACAACAGCCAGCGTATCCTTCTCTTTTTTTTAATCGGGGTTTTCTTTTTTTCCATGCGTTTATACCTTCTTCCGTATCACCGCCCAATTGCGGACGGTTTTCCGTGCCTTCATTCTGCCATAACGCCTGATGCCGCGCAAGCGTTTGTGTACGAATTGTCCCGCCTTCTTAGCAGGCGGTGCGGCGAACGCCAGCAGCAAACGCAACGGAAGCAGGATAATACGAAAGACGGCGGCTACGACCTTCTTTATATATTCCACCACCGCCACACTTACCCATATGATTATACGGCTGACGGTGACGAAGTACAGCGTAACGCCCAACCCCATACCCAGCAAGGCAAAGAATCGGATCTCGCCGTAATTACGGTGCAGCATATAATAAAAGACCAATACCGTCACCGCCAGCCAAAAAAACAGGTCCTCCAGTTGGACCGCCCATTTGCCGTGCGGCGCGGTCCTGCGTAAGACCCGAAAAAAATCATAAAATACACCCACCGCGCCGCCGACCACCACCGTGGCAACAAACAGCCACGCCTGCGCGGGCATGGATAGGATCATTTATCGAAACATCCTTCCCAGCAACGATTTCGCCTTAGCCGGACCGCCGGGGTTTTCGTACGTGACGCCGTCGATCTCACCCGATACCGACAGCTCCCCGCTGTCCAAATTGATCTTGTTTACGTGCAGGTTACCGCCCTTAATAATAATGACGCCCATCTCAGTCTCGCCGATCACCGATTCCTCGTCAAACGAAATCACATCAATGAGTCCCGTCACTTGTACGTGCTCCCGCTTATCCACCTGCAGCATATGCCGCGACGCGCTTCGTTTCTTCTCCTCAGGTCGCACTAAATCGGGTCGGTCGGGTCGGTGCGTTGACATTGGCATGGTTGGCCCCCTTTTGAAATTTATATATGTATATGCGCAGGGTTATTGTATAATGACGGCATACAATATGATGGGAAACCAAACAAACGGATAAAAGGGGAGTGGATACGGAATGACTAATATCGCGGGGATGCCGGCGGGGATTTTTATTAAAAAAGTACGTAAGCAAAGAAGGTTGTCGCAACAGGAATTGGCTATCGACATTTTGGACAGGACCCTAATATCAAGGCTGGAAAAAGGGAAGTACATGCCTCCCTACGATAAGCTGGCGCAATTGGTGGAACGCTTGGGCTTTGGTGCGGATATTATCGGTACGGATGAACGGCAATGGAAAGGTGAAATTGAAGGTTTATTATCGCGAAGGGAAACCGACCTTGCCGAACGGTTAATTGATAAATTGGAAAATGACGATGGTTTTATTTCGAATGAAATCAACCGGCAATTCCTTATCGTCGCCAAGGTTGCCGCCGCAATCATAAAGAAAGAAATCCCCGGTAAAATTTTCGCATTTATCAGGAAAGGGTTATCCATCACCATCCCTTTCTTTAATGAAAAATACATTGAAGATTATCTATTGACCGGTAATGACATACAATTAATTAATCAATTAACTATCACATATTGGGATACCGGGGAACGCGACAAAGCCATCGATTTAATGATGGCTTTAATACGTAACTTTGATAAATCATGCGCGGATCTGCGATATCGCAGCCAACATTATCCAACTTTGGTATATAACCTGACGTCTTATTTACGGGACATGAAACGCAACGAGGAAGCCCTTCATTTATGCGATATGGGTATTGTTTTATGTCTTAGTGCAAACGCATTGTTTACATTGCCTTTATTAATATCCAACAAGGCTTGTTGCCTGCTGGATATGAATAATAGAGATGAAAGTCTCCATCTTTTCCGTCAGTCGTTTTATTTGTTTGACGCCTACAGAATGTTTGACCACAAGGAAACCGAAAGATTATTTGTCAAAGATAATTTTGGTATATCGTTGTGATTCACCCAATTCACAAATTAGGCATCGGTTTAATAGGTTGCGGGGGATGGTTTGAATACGGTTGAAAAATTTCGTATTCAACACAACAATACGCCGATATATAATTTTTTTGTTTTATGATTGTTTCCGTTGCGGCAACATTCGCCAATACAACACCCAAGCAGACGATAACCATCATTAACATCTTTTTCATAACTAACCTCCTATAATTTGTTTGGATTCGATTTTATTCCATATGCTTCGACAAAAGTGTGAAAATCCGTCACAAATCCGTCACACTTTTTTATTTTTTTGTGATGCCTTTGCACACATTATGAAATATATAAATTTATAATCCAATTATAAAATTTAGGAGGATTTAATCATGAAAAAGAATTTAAGAAGTGCGTTGGTTTTTTTGCTTCTCTCAGTATTTTTATTTACTCCTTTTCCGGTATACGGAGGAGACATTAAATTCCACCAATGCGATTTAAACCAAAGTGTCGGCACACAGCATCATGACATCGTAGAGCAAATCTTGTATCATCTAAACAAGGGTCATTTAACAATCAACCCATGCGGTCAACTGGTGATCGCCGAATCATCCTTGGTGGCTTTATTGGAACCGATGATAAAAAGGACAAAAATAATTGCATACGATACATCCATTGGTCATAATTGTAATAACCAAAGCATTTCCGGTAATTATTCTTTTGAACCTTTCGGGGCGTCCGGTTCGTGTACAAACATTTTTGGACATAAATGGAACGCATTTACAGAATGGGCAAGTGAAAAACAAACCCAGCATTTTCCACAGTGTGGTGTTGGCAGTTTGTGTCTTGCTCATTTATGGAGGATGAGGACTTGCAGCAGAACGCATTGCAAACAAATATATACTGAGCGTATGACAGTATGGGTATGGTGTTAAACATGAAAAAACGAAGCATTATCATATTATCAATCATCACGATAACGGTGGTTTCGCTGGGTTACCTGTGGGCTTGGCCGGCAGTAAACAACCATTTATTAAGAGGGCACAATAACCAATGCCTCGATTGCGCGGAAATATCCTACGAATTTATCCGAACGGGAGTTCTCGAGATTCCGTTTGCGGATGATGGGGTTACCGGGGCGGAACGATACGAAGGATTGCGTTTATTAACGGATTTCGATGAAATCCTCCGGCAAAGCCGTACGATATACCCGTTAAAGTGCGAAAGATGCCTAAACATAACGGCGCGCTCCATTTACCTAATGAACCCGCATTATTACGGAGATTCGTAATCCCGCAACCGTTTTATACGTCTTTTAATAATGCGAATCAACAATTAAAAAATTCAATATATGTGACCCATTTGAAAATTGTATATATTATACAAGACCCGGATTCCGATTTTTAAGAGTTCGGGCTCTTTTGTTATGTCGGTTTTATAAAAAACATAATCGAATTTGCGTGTGGTATACTATGTAATTATTGTTACCTCAGTTGTGAACCATCCATAATCGGGATAATGTTATATACATAAGGATGGATATTATGGTCAAAATTGTATTTTATTTTCCCTTAGTGCTTTTTATTTTTATTATTGCGTCATGCGCTGTAATTGATCCTGAAATTAAACCGGAACCCGATTTAAGTATTAATACAATTAACGTCACTATAAATGCGGAAACTAATGAAAAATCGGATGCAAATTATACAACAGAGATACCGGCAGATATAATTCCGGATATTGATTACGCTTATGCAAAGGAAATCTTTAAAAACCTTGCCATGTTACGAAACGAAGTCGAATATATGTTAATCGAATTAGGATATGATAAGCCGATTACTTACGGGATTAATCCTGCATTACAGGAATTGGATCACGAACCGACACAATGGCTTGAAAATGATGAAGGGTTATTTTTTCTTTTTTCGGACGACCGTTTTCCGGATATTCGGACTATTCATGATATACGAAGTCGGGTCGAGTCCGTTTATTCATTGGAGTTCGCCCAACGTACGGTTTATGATATTTATTTAAATCCCGAACGTCCCCATTTTGTTGAATATGACGGTTCTATGTATAGAAATTTAATACAACAAGCGGATTTTTACTTATGGGTGACTGAACCTGTATCGATAAAAATTACCTCGGCGAATGATTTTTGGTTTTCATACCCGACGATTATTATAAATCTCAACATGCCGTATTAATTATTTCGATAGTAAAAACACAAAATTCTTGGCGGATTAATGATATAGTAAGTCATAGCTATAAATAATAAAAATACGAAGGATTGCGTTTATTAACGGATTTCAATGAACTAATTAATGCTACAGAATGTAAGAATACATAAATTTATAAGGAAGGTGCGGTTATAAAAAAATATATTGTTTTATTTCTTGTTGTGGTACCGGTTGTCTATTTAATTTTAAGCACCTTTGTACCGCCGCTGTTGACAAGAACGGCTACGGAAACGCGGATTGAGTATTTTTTAATAAACCTGCGGCACGGTATACCGCTTAAACTTTTTATTTCATTTATTATTTATGGGATTGGAACAGTAATAATAAGGTTTTATACGCATCGTAAAGAATATTAGGGCATGTTAAGTAACCGCTGACATACATCCATGAACATTTAGATAAAAAGAGGGGGGATACGAAATGACTAAAATCGCGGGGATGCCGGCGGGGTCATTCATCAAAAGAGTACGCAAGCAAAGGAAATTGCCGCAGCAGGATTTGGCCGTCGGCATCATGGATAGGACTACCCTATCGAAATTGGAAAGCAGTGCGCATATGCCACCCTACGACAAGCTGGCGCAATTGGTGGAGCGCCTCGGCTTTGGTGCGGACATCATCGGCACGGACGAACGGCAGCGAAAAAGCGAAATAGAAGGGTATTTATCACGGAGGGACACGGAGAGCGCCCACCGATTAATGGGTGAATTGGAGATTGACGATGATTTTATGTCAAATGGCAATAACCGGCAATTTATCATTATCGCCAAGGTCGCTTGCGCGATAATTAAAAAGGAAAACCCCGGCAGGATACTCACGTTGATTAGAAAGGGTTTGGAAATCACGATCCCCCACTTCCACGAAAAATACGTGGGGGATTATTTGCTGACGAGTAACGACATAGAATTGATTAACCAAATGACCGTCGTTTATTGGGAAAACGGTCAACGAAACGACGCCATAAATCTAATGACGTCGCTGGTACGCAACATTGACGAGAATTGCGCCGACCCGCGTTACCGCGGGCGGAACCTTCCCACGTTGTTGTATAACCTGACGTCGTACCTACATGAAGTGGGACGATACGAAGACGCGATACCTTTATGCGATAAAGGCATAGCCGTATGCCTGGAAACCTTTGCGTTATTTACATTACCGCAGTTAATCTCCAACAAAGCCTGTTGTTTATTAGACATGGGTGATAAGGACGAAAGCCTTAGGCTTTATCGCCAAGCGCTTGTTTTGTTCGATGTATATAAAAGATTCGATTATAAGGAAATGACCAGAGATTACGTTAAAAAAGCACTAAATATTGAACTATAGCTTCATATAGAATGTGGCGGTCTTACCGGATCTTTAGGATGGGCAGAATTAGGTTGTATGATTGGTTGTTCAACGCAGCCATTTCTTTGTGTTTCATTCAATTGCCTTTCCGTTACTTCTACCGCTACCCCCGCAAATTCGATACCAAAACAAATGATGACAATCAATAACAGCTTTTTCATAACAAATCTCCCGTAATTCGATGTGGTTTAAATATACATTACATATCTTGATATAGGTGTGCAAATCCCGCACTCTTTTTTATTTTGTTGTATTTAATTTGCACACATTGAATTTTGTAAAAATATATATTACGAATATACAAAAAATTTACACCGGAGGGATGTTATATATGAGGGTTTTTTATTAAACATAATGTAAATAAAATTTTATTAAAAATGGAGAGATTTACATGAAAAGGAAATTAAAAACACTATTTATAACAATATTTATATCCTCGCTCTTTATTGTTGGCATTCACACAGTTGTATTATCAAATACCTTTAATCCCAATAGTCTTTCTTTAATCGCCAATAACGTCGCGCAAATTGAAATCGGACAACCGAATAATATGATAACACCCAGTTCAAGTTCATCGGTAAATCAACGGGCACCTTGGGACGTGGGTGGGGGTGGGGGTGGGTCTCAACCTACGCCAACACCGACACCAAGACCGACGCCTACGCCAACACCTCCTCCACATTGCGGATGTGGTGCTTTTTCTTTATGCAGATCGGGATTTATTAAATGTGAATTTGGTGGTACAAGGTATTGTTTTTGTCCCCGTTAAAATTATTATTAATTCCAATTACCAGTTTTATAAAATAAAACGTGTAACATGATATGATTGATAACAGAGAACCTTGTATTATTAAAAGGAGGGTTTCCCATGAAACTTATAACGGGTATAACAATTATATTAATCAGCATCCTACTATTCCAACTTATCACCGTCGATTTGGATTTTGATTATTTCACCCGATTTTACTTCGACGGGCCTTCCCTCCTTTTCTTCTTCTTCGTTATCCCCAGCGTAACTTTTATCTACGGGCGGCGCGGCGCATTTATAACGGGCATTAAATGTGCGTTTAGCAAAAACGTTGAATTTCCCGATAAAAAATTTGAGGACGCCGTGGGCTTGTTCCGCTTGCTCCGTAAGAGTGTTTTATATGCGGGGTTTGTGGTTTTATTGGTAGGGATCATTCCGTTGTTAAGTTACTCTGTTCTGACAGATATAATGGAAAGCAACTTCCATACCGTCGCTAACGTCCTTGAACGCGTATCGGTGAGTTTAACGGGCATATACTACGCCCTCATCATAAACCTCATCTTCATAAACCCCCTCATCGCCGTTTTGCAAAGGCGGTTGAAGGAATCCGGCGAATAACGCGGTTTGTCACACATACCTCCCTGCGTCATACAATGCATTAGCGTGTTGTACATGCATAATAAAAAGGAGGTACTGTTATATGTTTTACGAGGAAGAATGCAATAACGACCACAAGCCCGAATGCCACGAAGTGAAGGCATGTGAGCATACGACCTGCAAGATGTTCGACGTTTCCTTGCCGGTTACCATCAAACCCTACGTCACCCCGGAGGAACCGGAAGTGATATGCGCGGGTACGACCGAGGTCAGAAAAGGCCGAACCCACTGCGAAGGCGATCCCTGCGGCTTCGAATTTACGATCACCCGCAAACTGCTTGTGCAAATCCCCATAAAATTCGGCGCGAAGGTGTGCTACGACAACGCATGTCTCGTCGATGACGGTGAATGCCCCCGCGAAGCGTAAACATCCGCGTCAGCTACAAATAAAAAACCGCGTCCGGTGAATGATGTGTCTACCGGGCGCGGTTTTTGCGTTTATATATTTATAGACCGTCACCGATCGTTCCGGTCACATGCTTTACGGTGTTTATCGCGTCTTCGGCTTCCTGTTGTCCCAGCGGTTCGCTGGCATCGCCGGGGTAATTTTTATCGAAGTAATAATCGGACAACGTAGCCAAGTCACTCCGCAAGGACTTGTCCAACGGGATATTGAGAATTTCCGCCACGCGGTCATACAGCCGATGGACCTTGTGCTCGCGCATGAGCAACATGTCCTTTTTATCCGAATTCCGTTCAATGATATGCTTGAAGTATTTTTCGATCACTTGTTGGCACAACCGCCCGCAATGGGTGTAGAACCCGTTTTTCAACGCAACCTTGGCGAATTCGAAATCGGAAGACGCAAAGTCAAGGTAATTCATCTTTCCCATAAAACCACCCCTTCCTCGCGCATACCCAAACAAGGGTCACTCCACCGTGCCGCCGTTATAAACTCCTCGTCGGTTGCGTAGAAGCAATTAATATCCCGCATGGATTCCAACGTTTCATATTCGGAAACCACGCGGGTGATCATACGGCGCTGCGGACGGGTCACCGGACGGGGAAGGACGAACCCTATGTCGATATCCGACCGGATCGTATCCTCCCCCCGCGCGACCGAACCGAATAAAATAATTTTTGATAAAGGCAACCCCAATCCGACGATTTTGTCTACCATTTCCGTATAATTCATGCTTTTTACAAACTCGCCGCCGCTACGCTTTGCCCTACGCGCCGCGCCTTTTCGTCGGGCGTGTGGATGTTGAATACGTAATCCGCGTATTCCTCGGCGATGACCTTGCGTGCCGTGTCGAGGATGATGTTGCCGCCTTCGCCCGACATTACGCGGCCCAAAAGCAGCACATGCTTAAAGCCGTACAAGTCCCAATAATACGGCAGGGTGTGGCCGAGGTACGCGCCGATGGATTGGAAGATGCCGCACGCGACGGCTTCGAGCAGTTCGGTGCCTTTATAAAGGGCCTGCGCCTCTTCACCCTTGCCGAGGAAGATATCTTGCACGACTTTGAGGTTTTCACCGGGGGGACGTGTGGTGTCGAGGTTGATACCCGCCGCCAGTGCCAGCTTGATGACGCCGTCTTGCGAAAAATATTTGACCCCGCAACCGATATCGCCCGCCCACTCGTCGATCATGGCGGTGGGGGAAGCGTCCACCGGGCAGAAGGCAAGCTCGTTGAGCCAACCCTTGATGCGGCCGTTTTCGTCGATGTAGCCGCCCGCTTCGCTGGTGCCCATGGCAATGCCCAGCACGTTGTTGTCGCCGAATTCCATCGCGCCCGCAAGCGCGGTCACATCACCGTCGTTTACTACGGAAAGGGGGATATCGGGGCCGATTTCCGCCGCGGCGCGGATGTAGATGTCCTTTACCTTCGCTTCAAAGTCCTCCGGGGAAACCTTAAGGAACAAGGATGCCGCCATCGTACGGTTATCGATATAAATCCCCGCGGAGGAAACGCCGATGGAATCCACCCGCGGCAACTTGGACGCAGCGGTTTTCATGGCTTCCACGATGCCGTTGAAATGGTAGTCCGGATCGGGCGTAACCTTGGGGTACCACACGGTTTCCTCGCTGTACACGGCCTCGCCATCGATAACGGCGGAAACCTTGCGGTCGCTGCCGCCCGCGTCGAAGCCGATACGGCAGCCGCCCGTCTTACCGCCGACGGCTTTGGCTTGCTCATTTTCCGCGGGTTTTTGGTCAAGGGGTAAAACGACGACTTCGAAGGGTTTTTCATACACGCGCGCCATCATGCCGTTGTCGAAGGCGTATTTGCCCGTGGTTGAAAACGCTTCCTTTATATATGCGCCGATCGCGTCATCCCCGCAAACGGTTACCTTATAACCGCCCTTCGCCCATAACAAGTACTTAACCATACGCTCCACGTAATAGCGGTCGGCGTCCGTGTTAACCCCGGTGATGAAGGTATCGTACACCGCGCAAAGGCCCGCGTTGCGCTCCACCGCGATGGTTATCGGTTTCTTCGCTTGCGCGAGGAAGGTTTTGTTAAACTTCGCCATGGGGATAAAACCCGTGTCGTATTGCGGGACGTTCTTAATATCTGTTTGAATACCCAAAAACTCCATATCTGTCCGGCTCCTTAAAATCCGATTTTATGATCCGCACAATCGCTTTGCGGTTTTACCCGACGAACTGCCCCACGCGCCGCTCCACTTCCGCCTTAAACTTGTCGACGTACCCCGTGATGAATTGTACGGGGCATACCGTGCTTCCCCTAACGAGGGGGGTCATATCGATGCCGAAGGACATACTTTCGCAGTCGTCCACCGCGTGGCTGGCGAAGAACGTGGCGTTGGCCAGCCTGCGCCCATGCGCGGCGAGGTCGTACCGTTTGCCGCCGGAAATCTGGCTGTCGTACACACCCAGCAAAGCCGCGGAAACGTTGGGGTAGAGCGCGGTGTTCTGCACCACCTTGTCTTCGTCGCATAACCAATCGAGCGCGCGCCATACCTCCATGCCGATCAGGCGCGGGCGTTTGCTCATCGGCAGCTCACGTACGGCGCGGATTACGTGCATCGCCACCGCCACATGGGTGTCGTGCTTGTCGGCGATGTTGTGTGTATAAATCGTTTCGGGGCCGGCGGCGAGGATGATTTCCTTCAATTCGTCGATCAATACGCGGTTGGCCGGGTCCTTGACCCCGCGGCTGGGCCACGAAAGAGCCACCTGCGCGGCATACCGCCCGATGGACGCGGCTTGGTTCTGCTCGACGGCGCGGATGTCCTTCATCTGCTGATTGGTGTACGCGGCGTACACACCCGCGCGGGGGGAGCCGTCGCCGTCCGTCACCGTTACGCCCGAGAACCGTCGGCCCTCTTTGCCGTAACACGCGGCGATGGGCCCGTACGCCATGATCTCAATGTCGTCCTGATGCGCCCCTATGCATAGGTCGGTCGTACACGCCAACGCTTCGGCGATTTGCCCTTCGTCGGGTTTATCGCCGATACCGGGGATAAAAATCCCCGCACCCGTTTGGGAAAGTGTCATGGCAATCATCCTTCCTTATATATATTCACACGGGCATGATATAGCAGTTGTAATGAAACTGCAACATAAGCGAACAGATTTGCAAAGCGAATTTGTGGGATATGCGGGCTTTTATGTAAAGGGGTTGTTTTTATATGTTCTAATTCCGTGGGGCTGGGGCGGGCGGATGTTCCAACGCCGCGCTGAACGCAATCGGGCGATGAACGGCTCCGTACGCGAAGTGGTTGCATCGGTTGCAAGCACCCGATGCCAACCACGTAACGCGCCCGTTCGCCGTTAATCGTCCGATTGCGTAGGCGCGGCTTATGGAACATCCGCCCGCCCCCGCCCCACTGGTGTCCGGTGCATTGACATCCCGTTTCTTCTTTTGGTATATCCGACCCAACATATCTTGACAGGGGTTTGTACGTTGAGATTGATACAAATGCAAGAAGCCCCAAACGGTTGATGTTTGGGGCTTCTCTCGTTGTCGGGGCTTTATTTTGGGAAATTTGAACGGAAATGCAAGGTAGTTTGTAATATCGCGTCTATAACCTATACATCCACTTTCACACGAAAACCTAATCCTATGACGATTATATGGAATTTTCGTGTTAATACGCACCTCCATGGGGTAGCGTATATAATATTTATTAGCAAGTGTTACTTGATTGCCAATACCGTTAAATAAATCGGTATATTCTTCAATGCCGTTTCATCACCTTCATAAGGTTTTTCATATACTTTTGATATGGTAAAACCTGCATTACACATTGCGTTAATAATATCAGATATACGCCAAAAATGTTCGACTGTCGGTAGATTAACAGACCAACCACCAAATTTGTCCGCAAGCGGTGTGCCGTCGAAACTGTCAAATTGTTCTGATGATGGAATATTATAGTTTTTTAAGATTGTTAATTGTGTATCTGATATTTGACTGCCCTCGCGGGAATAACTATCAAAGCAACACGCAAATGGGTGTTCGGCGTTTAACAATAATTTACCGCCCTCGTTTAATATACGATACCATGTTAAGCAAGCCGTATTAATATCAGATAACCATACAGGATAACTGGCATACACAATATCAAAAGCGTTATCATTAACTGTTTTCAATGTTTGCATATCATCAACAATAAAATCAACCGTAAAATCTAATTTTCAGCGTTTTCTTTTGCTATCCTAATCGCTGACGGCGTTATATCACAAGCCGTCACCTTCGCACCCAAATTATGCCATGAAAACGTTTGCGCGGCATCAGCGGCACAACACGTATCTAACAATTTCAATCCCTTTACATCACCCATTATTGAAACTAAATAATCTTCAAGAAAAACGCCGCCGTTTCTATAAAAATCATAATAATTCGGGTATTTCATAAGATGAAACTTCATGTAATCATCTTGATATTTATCCCATGCTTCTCTATTTATTTTGTTTGTATTATTAAACATCTTTTATACTCTCCTGTTGTATATAATATAAATATTGCCGCCTACCACTGCGCGAGATAGGTGGTTTACTTATTAGGCTACTACGCTAAGTCAATATATATTTTGTAATGGTATCATGTGAGAGTCCAATATCTAAACGTCCGCATTTTTCAATTTCTTTGGGGAAAACCTTTCTGTTGGGTTTTCGCTTAATTTGCACCAAGCGGATTATATCATCAATCAATGAATCATCTCGCACCTCAAAGCCAAGCCACTTGCCATCGTGCAACGTATCGGCAGAATCATATATGTTGCAAACAGCTTCTCCGAATGTCGCCCTCTGTTCTTCAAATTTATCACGCTCTTTGCCGCCGAGTGTAACGCTCACCAAAAAGAAG
Organism: Defluviitaleaceae bacterium; assembly: GCA_009779755.1. GTDB lineage: Bacteria > Bacillota > Clostridia > Lachnospirales > WQUN01 > WQRX01. Next base: position 69,254 of record WRDO01000015.1, read on the forward strand.
CCCTCACGTAAATGCAAAGACAATAAAGCCTTACCGCTTCGTTTGATGAATAAATTATTGAAATGCTTATGAGTGGACTTACCCTCTGCCCAATTCTCGTCCATTTCGTAATGAAAGCGAACGTACCCAATGAGCTTTTCCCATGCGGCACTTGCGTCGCCAAGTATGGCTTTAACCTCTGCATAAGGTTTTGTTGGTCTGTCCATGTCAACCTCCGAAAATATTAGAGACTGTGTCAAAACCCCAAACAGGACATTTTTTTCTTCTATTTTTACGTGTTTTTTCGTCCTTATTTAATTTTTGCGGATGAAAACCAGCGTTTTTACACAGCCTGGCTTATACTGCAATATTTTCTTTCCTCATAAGTAACAATTTTTTCACACATTCCAGTACTTCGGAGTCAGGACGATAGAACGCCATATCAGCGTTGCATACGCCATCAAATGATTTGCCGAAAATCACTTTGGTTTGCCCCGGCGCACAGCCACCACCACAACTTGCGCAAGTATTGATATGCGCCCATGCAATTTCTTTCATCCCCTCGTCCATCGGAATACTACTACTGCTGTAATCGCCATCCGACCAAATCGTCCACGGGCTAGGCTCTTCCTCCCCGCCGTCAAGGTGCATATAACATACAACTTCGTTTTTATAATTAGGCTCTACCCAACAACCTAAAGAGTCGAGAAAGCAAGCCGATCATAGCCCCCAGATGATATAATAAGTGCAAGGAAAACGTGAAGAACCCACGTAAAACCATGCACGAGGGGCGACGATGA
>WRDO01000016.1 GCA_009779755.1 Defluviitaleaceae bacterium
AAGGAAGACGTTCGGCTACAAGGCCAGCAAAGCGGGTGTTGCGTCCACGGTCATCATGGATATCTTCAACCACTCGCACTACGAAGTAACAAAGCGGTACCTGGGCATCAGCCAAGATGACAGGGACGAGGTGTACCTTTCGATGTCGATTAATTGAAGGGGTACCAATTGGAAATTATACTTTGTTTGACAATACATCCCCGACAAATTAAATTAAATCCGTTTAAGGAGGCTTTATATGAAAATCGCAGAAAACACGGAAGTATTGTTTATCACCCGCGACGGCTTTAGTGGCTTTCATTTGGTGCTTACATGGGACGAAAAAAACCTCGTCCTCATCGACGCCTGTTTGCCGGGGATGGCGGACGATATCGTTAAGGCAATTGCGAACGCGGGATTTAAGGCCGAGGACTTGACCCACCTTATCATCACGCACCAGGATTGGGATCACGTCGGCAGTATCCGCGAGCTTGTTAAAATCGCGCCCAAAATTAAGGTCGTCGCGCACGAAGCCGAAGCCCCCTACATCGACGGGCGCGAGCTTCCCATTAAATTGGTAAAACGGCTGGAGCAATTTGATTCCTTATCACCGGAGATGCAAACCGCCGTTACGCAATATAAGGAAATGTACGAAAGCACACCCGTCACCGTACACGAGGAAGTGACGGATAAGCAAGTCCTCCCCGTTTGCGGCGGTCTCGAAATCGTGCATACACCCGGCCACACGCCGGGGCATATCGCCGTTTACCTGCAAAAAAGCCGCGTCATCGTGGTCGGAGACGCGGCTAATGTGGAAAACGGTCAAATCGTCGGGTTCAACCCCATCCATATCCATGACCCGGAATTGGCGGGCATATCCGTGGAAAAAATCAAGGGGTATGATTTAAACGGCGTGGTTGCTTACCACACGGGGTATTTACAACTTTAACATTTTTTCAAGGCTTTCCTTTGCGCTGTCAATCTTCGGCCAATATTCCAAGCCGACATAACCCGCGTAACCCTTTTCGGCGATGGCCTTAAATATTTCGGGATAATTGATTTCGCCGAAGTACGGCTCGCCGCGCCCGGGGTTGCCCGCGATGTGGAAATGCCCGATTAAATCCAAGTTTTCGGTAATGTTCGTTATTAGGTTGCCCTCGGTGATTTGCTGGTGATAAATATCATACAGCACTTTTACTTGAGGGCTGTTCACTTTGTTTATGATTTCGAAGGCTTCCGCCGACGCGGAAAGGTAATACCCTTTGTGGTTAACGAGGATGTTTAACGGTTCCAAACACAACGTTAAGCCCGTGCCTTCGAGTATCCTCGCCGCTTCCGTTAAGCCCACAACGATGGAGTCGTGCTGGGCTTGGCGCGGTACGTCAGGCAGCTCCTGCCCCGTGGCGGCGATGAGGCACTTCGCACCCACTGTTTTTGCGTTGGCGATACATAATTTTAAGTTATCGAGGAACGCTTGCCGCGTGGAAGGGTCAACCAAACCGGAGCTGACGCCCATACATGCCACGGTCAGGCCCGCTTCGTCCAAGGCGGCTTTGTATTCGTTAACGTCGAAGCCCGTCCCTTCCCAAAATTCCACGGCGGTATAACCCCATTGCCCCACCAGCCGCATGGCGTCCGTACGCGGCAGATTACCCGTGACGGCGTTTAAGCATACGCACAGCTTCATATTACTATCCCCTCTTTATAAAAACACGGCGTTGCCGCTTGCTATGGATTCATTTGCTGCCGCCGCCAAGCGAAGCGTTTCGTACGCGTCGGGGTACGGGGAGCGCACCGCGGTCGGGTCCCCGACTTTCACCGCGTCCAGGAAGGCACGGGCATGGCGGTCGGATTGATCCGTTTGGTTGACGATTTTTTCCTCGCGCCCCGCTTCATAAACGGTTACGCTGTTCCGCAGGGAATATTCGAGGGACTTGTCGCGCCCGATAATCGTCAATCCGTTGCGGATGGGGTTACCCTTGCCGGTTACGTAACAGCACGACATCAGGTTCGCCACGACGCCGTTCTTAAACGTGATAACCGCCGTCGAAAAATCGTCCGTATCGTACGCGGGTAAGGTATCGGGGAATTCCTTCGGGTCAATGAGCGTACGGCCGCTGACGGCGTACACCTTTTCCGCTTCGCCGAAGAAATAGCGCAGCTGGTCCAGCAAGTGGATGTTTTGCTCGTACAACTGCCCGCCGCAGGTGGCCTTTTTCATCCACCACCATACCTGCGGCACCCCGCCGAACCACGAGCCGTACACCAGTCCCACTTTCATATCGGAAAGTTCCTTTTTAATACGGTCGGTAACGGCCAAATAACGGTCTTGGAAGCCCACGGCGGTTACCAAGCCCTTCGCTTTAACCGCGTCGGTGATTTTCTTTGCTTGTTCCAAACACATCGTCATGGGCTTTTCCACCATAAAAGGCAACCCGCGCGCGATGCATTCCTCCTCGATGCCGTCATGGGCGGTGGGTTCGACGGCGATATACACCGCGTCCAACTTGTCCCCGCCCGCAAATAATTCCTTGTGCGAAGCGTATACCTTCACAGCGCCCGTGCGTTTTTGCATCGCCTCCGCGCGTTCCGCCCGCGGGTCAGCCACGGCTGTGATTTGCACATCCTCAAACGTTAGCAGACGGCTTACGTGGTGGCTCATCATCCCGCCGCAGCCGATGATGCCGAGCTTTAACTTTTCCATTGTTATATCCCCTTCCCTTTTCCGATTGGGTATGCCGTGCTATTCTTCCCAGCCACCCAGCTTTTCGTGGGCGGTTTTTAATAACGCGGGGATGTCGATATTTATCGGGCATTTCGTTACGCAAACGCCGCATTCGGTACACTTATCCGCACCGCGCCCGCCGCGCCGCGCGAACATATAGGAACGGCGCACCTGGTCGAAGAATTCGAAGCGGTTGCCGTCGTTGTACAGGTTAAAGGCGTTGGGGATGCCCACGTTCTGCGGGCAGGGCATACAATAATTGCATCCCGTGCAAGGAATCGTGACGATGGATTCGTATGCCTTACGCGCGGAAAAAATCAAAAGCTCCTCTTCGGCGGTTAAGTGGTGCGGGGTCATGTCGGGCTGTGCGAAAATGGCGAGGTTCTCCTTAAGCTGTTCCATCGACGACATGCCGCTGGTGATTGACGCCACGCCCGACATGTTGGCAAGGTAGCGGAATGCCCATTCCGTCGGCGTGCGCTTTACGGGGAACGCGTCATACAACGCCGCCACGGTCTTGGGCGAGGTACACAAACCGCCGCCGCGCAGGGGTTCCATAATGGTTACGGCGATGCCTTTTTCCGCGGCATACGCGACACCCTCCGCGGTTACCTCGCGCTTCACGTCCAGCATGTTGTGCATAACCAAGCACAATTCCCACGGGTAACGGTCGCATACTTCCTTAAAATGCTCAAAGTTGCCGTGGTACGAAAAGCCGATATGCCGTATCAAACCCTCCGCTTTAAACTTTTCGAACTCACCCCAAATATCCCACTTTTGTATATTGTCCCACACGCCCGGTCCGATGCCGTGCATCAGATAGGTATCCAAATAATCCGTGCGCAGCTTCTTTAACGTCGTTTCCAAGTTTTTGCGGATTTTCGCGGGTTCGCACGGCTGCCAAAAAGGATGCTTGGTAGTGATCCACACCTTTTCGCGCATATTTTCATAATCGAGGGCTTCACCCAAGACGGCCTCCGAATCGCCGTTATGATAACCCTGCGCGGTGTCGAAATAGTTGACGCCGTTTTTTACGGCGTAACGGATCAGTTCGTACGCCTTTTCCCGATCGACGCCTTTGGTTAAATCCGTATTGTCAATATACGGCAACCGCATACAACCCAAACCTAACAGCGACGCTTTAAATCCCGTGTTGCCCAACTCCCTGTACAGCATAACCGTTTCCTCCCGTTTTTATATTAATACATGATAACGAATTCCTATTTCAAACAATCCACCGCGGTACGTTCGATATGAAGGCACGCGGCGAAGCGTTCCATAAATTTAATGAAGCCCAACACATCCCCTGCTTCGGGTTCGATCGTTTGGCCGGATTGGCCCTTAAATACATAATCGTTGAGAAAAGCATCAAGGGTTTCCGCTTTATGCCCCATGTACGCGGCAAGGAGCGCGATACCCCACGCGCCGCCTTCGCTTGCGGTTTCCATGACGGTTACGGGTACGTTGAGCGCGCCCGCCAGCAGCTTCTGCGCCGCGCCCCGTACGGTGAACATACCGCCGTGCCCGTAGATTTTATCGATTGTTACCGCTTCCTTTACGGTGATGTTCTCCATACCCAGCTTTAGCGTGGCAAAAGCGGAATAAAAGAGCGTCCGCATCACGTTGGCAACGTTAAAACGCCCGTCGGGCAAGCGCACCAGCAACGGTCGCCCCCCGTCGAAGCCTGTGTTATGCTCGCCCGAATGGTAGGGTACCGCCGCCAACCCGCCGCCGTCGGCTTCGCCCTCAAGGGCTTGTGTGTACAACACTTCGTATACCTTTGCGCGGTCAATTTCAGCGCCGGGGACGATGCTTTGCGCCGATTCCTCAAATAACTTCACCCACGCGTCAAGCTCGGTGGAGCAATTGTTACAATGTACCATTGCCACGGGCTTACCGTCGGGTGTGGTCACCATGTCAATCTCGGGGTACAACTTCGACAGGCTTTTTTCCAACACCAGCATGGCAAAAATCGATGTACCCGCGGAGATATTACCCGTACGCGCGGTAATCGAATTCGTCGCGACCATACCCGTACCCGCGTCACCTTCCGGCGGGCAGAAGGGTATGCCCGGTTGCAAATTACCGGTGGGGTCGAGCAGCGCAGCACCTTCGGAAGTGAGTACGCCCGCTTGATCGCCCGCGTTTAGGATGCGGGGGAGGATGTTTTCAAGTTTCCAATTTATGGTTGATGATAATGGTAAACCTTTTTCAAAAGCGTTTATCATAGATTTATTATATTCTGCGCCGCCGTCCTCCACGGGGAATACGCCCGAAGCGTCACCCACACCCAGTACCTTTTCGCCTGTTAATTTATAATGTACATACCCCGCCAAGGAAGTGATAAACGCGATGTCCTTCACATGCGCTTCGCCGTTAAGTATCGCTTGGTACAAGTGCGCGATACTCCAACGCAGGGGGATGTTGAATTTGAATTTTTCGCTGAGGATCGCCGCCGCTTCGCCCGTGTTCGTATTGCGCCACGTACGGAAAGCCGCCAGCTCCCTACCCCGTTCATCCATGGGGATATAACCGTGCATCATAGCGGAAAGCCCAATGCCCGCGAGGGTCATAATCTTTTCGCCGTACTTCGCCTCGTATTGCGTAGCCAGCGACCTGTAGCAGTCTTGCAAGCCTGCCCAAATATCGGGGTAGCCGTACGTCCAATAACCGTTTTCGAATTTATTTTCCCATGTGTGGCTGCCGACGGCTACGGGTGCGAACACTTCGTCAATTAATACAGTTTTGATACGGGTCGAGCCGAATTCGATGCCGAGGTATAATTTACGTTCCATTTTATCGCTCCTTTGCGTTATTTCGATTATCTCTTTAAAGCTCTGTTTTATTTTGCGTTATATGTTTAACTGCCCGATCAAAATCACTTACCAATTGTGCCATTTCACACGCACGGTATATTTCAAATTCCGTTTCCGCTTTTTCAAAGGCTTGCTTTTTACTGATATGTCCTTTGCCTTTCAACACATCCCGACGGTTGCCTGATAAATTTCGATCAAGTTCTTCAATCCAATTTGCCATTGTCATGGGTCGTTCTTCCAATGCTTGTAATTCGGCGAAATCGAGGAACTGCGAAACGAGCAGGTTTAACACGGTTAGTTCCCGCTCCGTTAAATAATTTTTAGCGATAACCACATCGCTTTTTGTTGCGTATTCACCTTTGAAATTTGTCATACCAACATTTAACTTATTGCTATCCGCACGTTCGTATACCAATTCTGCCGCTGTGTGTTTGTGAGCGGCATAATGCATCTTGTTTTGCACATTTGCAAAAAAATCCCGCGTCGTTGTCGCTTTAGGGTCATAATCAACGGAAGTGGCATAAATATCGGTCACTTGCTGATAAAGATTACGTTCGCTGCTGCGGATATCACGGATACGTTGCAAAAGCTCACGAAAATATCGCCCACCACCGTTTTTTAGCCGTTCGTCGTCCATCGTAAAACCTTTGCGGATATATTCATTCAAGCGACCCGTGGCCCACTTTCGGAACTGCGTACCGCGCAGGGACTTAACACGATAACCAACGGAAATGATGACATCGAGGTTGTAATATTCGATTTTCCGTTCCACTTGCCGTCCACCCTCAGTTTGAACTGTTGCAAAAAATGCAACAGTTGCCGAACGCTCCAGTTCACCTTCTTCAAACACATTTTTTATATGGCGCGAAACCGTGGATTTGTCACGTTCGAAAAGCTCCGCCATTTGGTCTAATGTCAGCCAAACGGTTTCATCGTCGAAGCGCACATCAACGGCAATTTTTTCATCATCGGTTTTAAAGATGACAACATGGTCATTTAATTTTTTTGTCATTGGTAACCCTCCGATTCTGCAACCGACTTATTTAACATTCCAATGCTGTTCGGATACAAGGCTTTTTCCCTTCGCATTTACAGAGTCATCATGGGGATAAGGCGGGACAAGTTTATCCGTTCGCGCATGTAGGAATGGTATTTTACCCCCGTATCGGCAAGGACGGGATCGATGTCGATTTCCTCTATGGTTGTCGCCGCACCCGCTTTTTGCATGAGCGCGAATAAATCTTCATACGGCGGTAGTTCATCTCTGATAATTTCTTTTATTTGCGGCCATTGCTCCGCTAAGACAACGGGGTCGATATTGCTTGTGGGTGTCGGGTCGTTTAGCGTTTTAATATCGTTGATGAAATTTTTACCGTAGGCTTCATATACCGCGTCCCAATCGGTGGCATCCGCGCGGAATCGTACGTCGCTTCGGGCGATTTCGTGGTACAGCTTCACGGTCATCAGCGTTGCCACGCCCACCTTTTTGCCGTGGAAGTCGCTCGGCTTCCCTTGTTCCAGCTTCTTTATTTCCCAAAAATGCGCCAATACATGTTCCGCGCCGGACGCGGGGCGTGTTAGGTTGGTCAGCGTCATGGCGAGGCCCGTCAGCACCAAACCTTCTATTAAAGCGGCGGCGGCTTCGGGGCTTTCCTCTTGCACTTTTTCTGCCAGCGCCATCACCTTTTCTAATCCCGCTTTTGTAATCGCCGCCACGCGCGGGCAAAAATACTCTCCGTCGGTCAGGTTTGCGACACGCCAGTCGGTTAGCGCCACGTACTTTGCGATCATGTCCCCGAAACCCGCGGCCTTAAGTACGACGGGGGAACGCGCCAAAATACGCGTATCGCCGATGATGACCGACGGCGCGTGGCACAGGATCGATTTTTTAAAATTGGCGTATGTGATGGGCGCGGTGTTGGACGCGAAACCGTCCATGGAAGGCGCGGTGGCGAAGATGGCGAAGGGCTTGCCCGCTTCGTAGGAAGCCAAACGGCAAATGTCATTGAGCGACCCCGTACCCACCGACAGCACACCGCCGCACCCGTGCGCGAGGTTCGCGATCAACTTTACGTCCTCACTGTTTGCGGTGCGCATGTCATCGTAGCATTTGAGCGTACAAGAAAAGCCGCTTTCCGCAAGGATTTCCATAATCCCTTCGGAGGCGGCCAATGTGTTTCGGTCGGCAACGACCAGCAATTCACGGGGGAAATCCCCCAACAACTCGCCCGTCCTTTCCAAAAGGTTCGGGCCTATCTCTACACGCATCCCCGGCGCGGTATGTTCCCGTCCGCAGGGGCAATCCTTTAAGTCGGCGATGATTCGGTTTATATCCATATACGGCATCCTCGCTTCAAATAATAAGGGCTGCTTTATTTTAACATAAGCAGCCCTTGGTTTGCGTTTAATCCGTTACTTTTTTCTTAATTGATAAATAACGGATAAGGTGCAATAATTATGAAAATTTTTGCGGGATAAATTACATTATATTTCGGGAGGATTTTTAAATATGAAGGCGAAAATGACCGTCAACAAAACGTTTAAGATCGACAAGGTCGATCCGCGCATTTACGGTTCGTTCGTGGAGCATTTGGGCCGCTGCGTGTACACGGGCATTTACGAGCCCGGCCATCCCACGGCGGACGCGCAAGGCTTCCGCGGGGACGTGAAGGCGTTGGTGAAGGAATTAAACGTACCCTTTATCCGCTACCCCGGCGGCAACTTTGTGTCGGGTTACAACTGGGAGGACGGCATCGGCCCGAAGGAAAGCCGCCCCAAGCGTCTCGACCTCGCGTGGAAAACGGTAGAATCCAACGAAGTGGGCATCCACGAATTTATGGAATGGGTCAATTCCGTGGGCGCGGAATGTAATATGGCCGTCAACCTCGGCACCCGCGGCATCGACGAAGCGCGTAACATACTCGAATATTGCAACCATAAGGGAGGTTCCTACTGGAGCGATTTGCGCAGGCAAAACGGCTCCGAGGAGCCTTTTAACATTAAAACGTGGTGCTTGGGCAACGAAATGGACGGCCCTTGGCAAATGGGCCACAAGACCGCCGCCGAATACGGCCGCCTCGCCCAGGAAACCGCCAAGATTATGAAAATGTACGACAATACGATCGAATTGGTGGTATGCGGTTCGTCCAACAATACGATGCCCACTTACGGCGCGTGGGAAGCCGAAGTCCTCGACTACACCTACAACGACGTGGATTATTTAAGCCTGCATTGCTACTACGGCAACCAAAAGAACGACCTGCCGAGCTACCTGGCGAAGTCGTTGGAAATGGACGAGTTCATCAAAAGCGTAGCCGCTATCTGCGATTATGTAAAAGCGAAGAAGCGCATCAAAAAAACCATGTACCTCTCCTTCGACGAATGGAACGTGTGGTACCATTCCCACACCGCCGACTCAAAGAGCGAGCCGTGGCAGCAGGCCCCGCCCATCCTCGAAGACGTATACAACTTCGAGGACGCGCTGCTTGTCGGCTGTTTGCTGATTACCCTGCTTAAAAACTGCGACCGCGTAAAGATCGCCTGTATGGCGCAGCTCGTAAACGTGATCGCACCCATCATGACGCAGCCCGGCGGCGAAGCGTGGCGGCAGACGATCTTTTGGCCGTACGCGCACGCGGCCAACCACGGGTTGGGTACGGTACTCACCCCCATCGTCGAATGCCCGACTTACGAAGCCGACGGCAGGCAAGTCCCCTTCATCGAATCCCTCGCCATCCACAACGAGGACAAGAACGAAATGGTCGTGTTTGCGGTCAACCGCTCGTTGGATACCGCGCTTGACTTCGGCGTGGAGTTCCAAGGTTATACCCTCGGCAGCGTAATCGAATATAAGGAAATGAGCGGACACGATATAAAGAAGACGAATACGCAGCAAGACGGCTCGGTCAAACCGAAGGACGCAACTGCAACAATCGACGGAGCAAGCGTAAAAACAAAACTCGCCCCGCTTTCGTGGAACATGATCCGCGTGGCGTTAAAGTGACCCTTCCAAGAGCACCCCTCGTCGCGCGTACGCGCCGGTTGGATTAGCGGCGGTATAAAAAGGAGCGAAAACCATGGTCATGCCTTATTTGCACTTTAACGGAAACTGCGAAGAAGCGTTCAACTTCTACGCCAAATGCTTCGAAGGGAGCGCCGTGCATATTTCTAGGATGCACAACGACCCCAACAATAATGTCATGCACGCCGAACTCAGGCTTGCCGAAGGCGGCGGCATCGCGGGCAGCGATTGGAAGTATTCGGACGAAAAAGCGGGCATACAAATCCTCGTCCTCCTCCCCTCACGCGAACGCGCCGAAAAGGTTATATCGCTTTTATCCGAAGGCGGTACGGTCGTAAAAGCGTTCGCCCCGCACCCCCCGCCCGATGATGGCGGCGGCGGGTCGGAAGTCTTGGATAAATACGGGTATACGTGGTTCATATGCGCGTGAAAATCGAAGAACTAAGTGAAGAAAACCTGCACGACATAAACAAACCCATCCAACCGTTCGACGTTATCGGCGGGATAATTCCTGCTTTTCAAAACGGTGAATGGTCCTTTACGGAGTATTTATTAGACAAACCATACGAAAAATTTTATGGAATCGAGGACTTAAATTATTCGGAATATATAAACAACCCCAACCAAACCATTTACCTTTGCTACAGTGGCGATGAATGTGTCGGTCAAATCGAAATCAAAGTAAATTGGAACCGATTCGCGTTGATACGCGACATCGCGGTTGCCAAAACCGCCAGGGGCAAAGGCGTAGGCCGTGCGCTGATTGAAAAAGCAATCGAATGGGCGAAACATAAAAACCTATGCGGATTGGTGCTTGAAACGCAGGATTTTAACCTGACCGCATGTAGGTTCTATCACAAAGTCGGTTTTACAATAGGCGCCGTAGACACGATGATGTACACAGGGTTCGGCAACACCAAAGAATCCGCGATATTTTGGTATATGAAATTTTAAAATATATGTATTGGAAAATATAGGTTTTATTTGTTGCATCATGCAAAACATGTGTTGCAGATGTATTAGTAAAGTGCTATTGTTTTTGCGAGGTGATTATTATGCCAAGGTCAGCAGTTATGAATTTGAGGATAGAACCGGAAATTAAAGCAGATGCCGAAGAACTTTTTGGCAGCTTTGGTTTAACCGTTACCGACGCGGTAAATGTGTTCCTGCGGCAGTCGCTTATGCGGAATGGTTTTCCCTTTGAGATTGTGCGCCATAAACCAAATGCCGTGACACAGGCAGCTATACTGGAGGCTGAACAGCTACTCCATGACCCGAACGCCAAAACATTCACAAGCATGGAGGAATTACGCGCCGACCTATTATCGGACGATGACGATGATATATGAAATACAAGATACGGCGAACATCGCAATTTAAAAAGGATTATAAACGTTCGATAAAGCGCGGCTTGCAAATTGACAAACTCGACAAGGCAATAGAATTGCTTGGTAAAAATGGCTTTCTTCCGCCGGAATACAATGACCACTTCTTGGTCGGAAACAAGAAGGGACTGCGGGAGTGCCATATAGAGCCTGACTGGTTGCTTGTATATGAAATAAGCCACGGAACCTTGGTACTTATTTTAACGTCTACGGGAACACATTCGGATTTATTTTAGGATGACGCTATCAAATAAAGGGGTGTTCGCCGTGCGGCATACCGTTCGCCATACCATATACCTGTTAATTATAAGATGTAATCTGTGGAGGGTGTAAATAACGCAAATTAAAAGACTTCATCGCAGAGGTATTATATTTATGATAAAATGGCTTTACTGGCTGAACATGACAATCAAAACGTAGACAGCGCACTTATGTACCACCGCAAGAGTGGTACGTGCGTAAAATTTATTTTTTAGATATGCGGAATCAGCACCAAAATCTGTTCTTATAAAAAGGGGTACTGGGAAACATGGAAGAATCGTTTATCGTCGGTATAGCTGGCGGGAGTGCGAGTGGTAAAACGACTTTTTGCAAAACGCTCGTTTATGCCCTCAATGAACACAATGTTAAAGTGTTTTGCATGGACGATTACTTTAAGTCAATTGAACAAATGCCACAGTCAAAATCGCCCATTACAGGAAAAACATATGACGACCAAGCCGATTTCAATCATCCAGATGCTGTTGATTGGCTACGATTGAAGGATGAACTTTCTGTTTCAAAAGAAGAAATTATAATCGTGGAGGGGCTTTTTGCATTGGCGGACGATGATTTATATCGCAAATTAGACTTAAAATTATATATCGACTGCCAATCAGATGAGCGTATTGTGCGGAAATTAAAACGATACCAAGAAGATGTTTATACTGTGGATGACATTTTCGGTTGGTTGTCCGAATATAACCTCGATGTAGCACGGTACAGACATGACGAATATATCGAGTTGTCGAAATGGAGAGCCGATGTAATCTTAAACGGCTCAATACCATCGGATAAAGCATTGGATATGGTAAAGAGTTATATATTAAATATGATGCGGAAAAAAATATAATAGTTCAATTGCAATGAAAAAATCATGAGTTGCGTTATCTCCACCCTTAACAGCCTACATTCTAATTTTTATGGGTATATTTTTTTATCATCTTGCGCAAACCGCGACGGTGACCCCGAACCTTCCGCCGACCCCATCCCGAATTACGAATCCCCACACGCGCTTTTTCCACACGCACGAGCATCAAGTACGCGTGCATGAAATGTGGCTTAACGACGACGGCTGGTTCGTCGTCTCGCCCTTCCGCTACGACGGCGCACCGCCGCGAACCTTCACACCCGATCATGTACCCGGCTCATGGAAAATCATCAACCACGGGCAGGAAATTAATTACACATCCACCCTATCCGTAACGGTAAACTTTAATGCCGACGGCACCATCGAAGGCCCGCACACGGGTACGTGGCGGCTGGAGGCCGACGGGGTGACGTTAAACGTCACATTGGACGGCGTAGCTTACAACGGGCGATTGCTGCGCAGTTTTATCAACGACTTCGGACGTTGGGGGATGTCGTTTACGGTCATTTCGGCGGAAGGGATCGCGCTGTGGGGTGCGGGAGTAACATTAAACTAACGTTATACAGCCCCGCTGGGGAATTATTTTTCGCGGGACGCGACTTTCACAGAGCGTCCAAGAAAAATACATTCCCCTGCGGGGCGGAATAGAATAGGAGGATTCCCATGGCACGCCTGTTCATCAACACCAACGAAAAGAAGAGCACTATCAACCGCAACATCTACGGCCACTTCGCCGAGCACCTGGGCCGTTGCATCTACAACGGCATCTACGTAGGCGAGGATTCACCCATCCCCAACGAAAAAGGGATGCGCAAGGACGTGGTCGAAGCCCTGCGCAACATAAAAATCCCCGTACTCCGCTGGCCGGGGGGTTGCTTCGCGGACGAATACCATTGGAAGGACGGCATCGGCCCCAAGGAAAATCGCAAAAAAATGGTCAACACCCATTGGGGCGGCGTGGTGGAGGACAATTCCTTCGGCACCCACGAATTCATGGAATTATGCCGCCAGCTCGACTGCGAACCCTACATCAACGGCAACGTGGGGTCGGGTACCGTGCAGGAAATGAGCGAATGGGTGGAATATTTGACCTTCGACGGCGTATCCCCCATGGCGCAGCTCCGCAAGGACAACGGGCAGGAGAAGGCATGGCGCGTCAAGTATTGGGGCGTGGGCAACGAAAACTGGGGCTGCGGCGGTAATATGCGGCCCGAATATTATGCCGATTTGTACCGCCGATTCGCCACATATGTACGCAACTACGGCGAAAATAAAATCTACAAGATCGCGTGCGGAGCCTGTGACTGGAACTACGACTGGACAGAAAAACTAATGTCCATCGCCGGCCATCAAATGGACGCGCTTACGTTGCATTATTACACTTTTCCCGGCGACGATTGGCATAAAAAATTAAGTGCGACGGAATTCACCGACGAAATCTACTACAAAACGCTCCACAAGGCATTAAAAATGGACGAACTCATCGCCAACCACACGCATATCATGAACCGCTTCGACCCCGCGCACCGCGTGGGCCTGATCGTGGACGAATGGGGTACGTGGTTCCTCGTAGAGCCGGGGACCAACCCGGGCTTTTTGTTCCAACAGAACACCATGCGCGACGCGATGGTAGCGGGGATGACGTTAAATATTTTTAACAAACATTCCGACCGCGTGGTGATGGCGAACCTGGCGCAAACGGTCAACGTCCTGCAAGCCGTCGTGTTAACCGAAGGAGGCCAAATGGTATTGACACCCACGTACCACGTATTCGACTTGTTCAAGCACCACCACGACGCGCGGCTCGTGCATACCTTCGCCGAAACGGAAACGATCGGGACGGAAAAATTCACCGTACCGCACCTTAACGCCTCCGCGTCGGTCAACGGTGAAGGTACATTGACCGTCACGATGGTTAACCCCTCGGCGGACAAGGAACTCTCCGTGGAAATCCTGTTCACGGACATGGGCGCGAAGACCGCGAAGGGGCGTATCCTCACGGGCGGCACGCACGACTTTAACGGCTTCGATTCCCCCGAGAAGGTAAAAATCACCGGCTTCGACGAAATTAATTTAGTCCCCGGTATGGTATCGCTTACCCTGCCCCCGTGCTGCGTGATGGAGCTGCGCATTTCTTAATGAAGCGATGCCCCCGCTGTTTATTAAGCGAAACCAATCAAGCCGAGCTTTACGCGACGATACAAGATTATATAAAAAACATTCCTCCGGAGGCGCGGTCGTCCCCGGAGGAATATGATAAGCGGTTAGGTATATGTAAGGAATGTCGCCACTTGCTGGACGGCATGTGCGTGTTGTGCGGATGTTACGTGGAGCTGCGCGCCGCCAAGGTTAACCAGCGGTGCGTGGAGTCAACCGCGCGGTGGGACGCCTAGCGTCTACTGCTTGTTTTTAAACCTTCGGTAGAACGCGTTTCGGTATTTGCTCGGCGTCGTGCCTTCCAAACGTTTAAATACCTCCATGATAAAGGAGAAGATAAAAATGGACAAACGCTTTCAAGCGAAACCCCTTGATATAAGGGAATCAAAGATTACCGGCACATTTTGGCACGGCTTTATGGAAAAGGCGCGGACGCAGGTTATACCCTACCAATGGAAGGCCCTCAACGACCTAATCCCCGACGCGGAACCCAGCCGCGCGCTGCGCAATTTTAAAATCGCCGCGGGGTTGGAACAAGGGGAGTTTTACGGCTTTGTGTTCCAAGATTCGGATGTGGCCAAATGGCTGGAGGCCGTAGCCTACAGCTTAATAAACCACCCCGACGCGGAGTTGGAAAAAACCGCGGATGAAACGATTGACCTCATCGTTTCCGCGCAGCAGCCCGACGGTTATTTAAATACGTTTTTTATCATCAAGGGGTTGGACAAACGTTTTAAGAACCTTCGCGACGACCATGAACTGTATTGCCTCGGGCACTTTTTGGAAGCGGCGGCAGCGTATAAAAAAGCCACGGGTAAAGGTAAATTGCTTAATGCCATGGTCAAGTACGTGGACTTGGTCGATTCGCTCTTCGGCACGGAGGAAGGTAAGCAACGCGGTTACCCCGGCCATCAGGAAATCGAATTGGCATTGGTTAAGCTCTACGGCGAAACGGGTGACGAAAAGCATTTACGGCTGGCGAAATACTTTATCGACGAACGCGGAAGCCAACCCTTTTATTTTAACGGCGAACACCCCGGCGGCACGACGAACCACCGTTACCACCAATCCCACGCGCCCGTTCGCGAGCAAACATCCGCCACCGGGCATTCGGTACGGGCGTTATATATGTACGCGGGTATGGCGGACGTCGCGCGTGAAACGGGGGACAAAACCCTTTACGACGCGTGCCGTACCTTGTGGGAGGACGTGACCCGCAGGCAAATGTACGTCACGGGCGGCGTGGGGCAAACCCACCACGGCGAAGCCTTCACCTACGGCTACGACTTACCCAATGACACCGCCTACGCGGAAACCTGCGCGTCAATTGCACTGGTATTTTTCGCGCAGCGTATGTTTAATATCGACCCAAGGGGCGAATACGCCGATGTGATGGAGCGAGCGCTGTATAACGGCACCATCAGCGGCATGTCGGCGGACGGGGAAGCCTTCTTCTACGTAAACCCGCTGGAGGCCGTACCCGAATCATGCGAAAAGGATTGGGGACGCAAGCAAGTAAAGATACAGCGGCAAAAATGGTTCGGCTGCTCGTGTTGTCCGCCCAACCTTGCGCGGATGCTGACGTCGCTGGGCAATTACGCGTATTCGAAGCGCGGCGATACATTGTATGTGAATATATACGCGGGCGGCACGGTGGACGCCGACCTGACGAGCGGACCGTTGGGATTGGATATCGATACCGATTACCCGCACGAGGGTTCCGTAAGAATCAAAATCCGCCAAGCGGATAAGAAAGCGGTCCTCGCGTTGCGTTTACCCGGTTGGTGCGACGGTTTTTCGCTTAAGCGCAACGGTAAGACCTTCCACGGCGACGAAGCGGACGGATATATCTTCATATCCGACCTATCCGCCGGGGACCATATCGAATGGGAAATGGACATGCCCGTAACCGTGATACAAGCCAACAAAAAAGTACGCGAAAACACGGGTAAGGTCGCCGTCATGCGCGGGCCTGTGGTGTATTGCCTTGAAGAAACCGACAACGGCAAAAACTTGAACCACCTGTCGTTGCCGTTTAACGCGCGTTTTACCGCCAACTTTGATCGGTCTTTCTTCGGCGGCGCGGTACGCCTCCAATCGGACGGGCGGCGCTTGTCAGCCGAAGATACCGATGCGCTGTATAAGAAGGCGATACCCGTTTCATATGAGGATGCCACCCTGCATTGGGTCCCGTATTACCTGTGGGCCAACCGCGGCGCGGGTGAAATGGCTTGCTGGGTTTATAGCTAGTTTACAGCCACAACAAACCGCACAAAGCTCCTGAACATCGCCGCCACTTCGGCGCGTGTGGCGGTATCCAGCGGGTTAAACGCATTGCCATACGCGTCCAATACACCCGCCATCGTCATCTCACGTACCGCTATACCCGCCCATGACGGTATACGTACGGTATCGCTGATGGTAAGCATATCGCGGTTAACGGGGATGGCATAACCCTTTAGGTTTGAATACCTGTGCAGGATAACCGCCATTTCCTGATGGGTGATCGTTCGGTCGGGGGCGAATCGGTCGCCGCCCACGCCGCCCACCAAGCCTTGCTCCGCCGCCCATTGTGCGGCGTCGTGGTGCCACCTGCCGGGGGCGACGTCGATAAACCGTCCCGAACCGCTCGGCGCGGGGTTACCCTCCAGCCTGTGCAGGACAGCCACAAACATGGCGCGGGTCATGCTGTCATTCGGGCTGAAGATACCGTTGCCGGAGCCGCCGAACAGACCGTGGAAGTTGGCGAACGCCACCGCTTCATAGTACCAAGCGTCCTCGGACACGTCGTTGAAGATATTCACCCAAAGCGCCACGGGGTCATAACCGACAACAAAGTAGCTTTGGTGTTGTATCGTAAAGGTAATCATACCCGTCTCGGTATCAAACACGCCGTTTAGGTTCGTGAGGTTTCCGTTGGCGTCCATATGCCATACGCGTACGGCCGCGGGGTTTTCGTTGGGTTTGAGGGTATAGGGTAAGCTGACGGTCAACGGTACGTCGATCTTTTCGCCGCCTACGAATACGTCCAAGTTGATAACCGTTTCAAAGCCTTTCACTTGCGCCGCTTGCATACCCTGCAGGTCACTCATGGGTACGGTAAACGCCTCTATTGTGATGGGTGTCGCGCCGTAGTCGGTTACGTCCGCCAGTATAGCAAGCGTGGCAGGGTCGAGGGTGATTTCCCCCGCGGGTAATACGACCGTTACGGCTACTTCGGATTCGCTGAACGCTTGCGCCGCGTATACATTTAATACGGCGGTTGTGGCGTTTTCCACGCTTGAGAGATCGAGGGTCACGACGGGTAATGTATCGCCGCCCAACGCTTCCGCTTCGGTTATGGCTTCGTTAATTAATATTTCCTTGGTTTCCGTATCAAGTTGAACGGTAACCGCGCCGGTATCGGTATCCACTGTTACAGGGATGTTCGCAATCGTTTCGCTTCCGCCGCCACCGCCGTCGCCGGTGTCAGTATCAGGCACGGGCGACGGTTGCGGTTCGGGTTGCGGTGATTGTATCGGTCCCGGTGAGGGCGGGAGTGGGGGCGGCGGTTCCGGTGAAGGTGGGGATGGGGGTTCGGGTGAGGACGGCGGATCCGGTTGGTTCGTACCGCCGTTATCCCCGCCATTATCCCCGCCGTTATTGTTATCGCTTGTGCGGGTTATGGTGACGGTATATATCTTGGTTGCCGTGCCGTCCTGCGCGGTCACTTTAAGGTAGACGGTGTTTTCGCCTACGGATAATGTCATGGTGTTATCGGTAATTTCAACCGTACAAGCCGCGTCGCTGTACAGCTTCCATGTCGCGTCGGGGCTTACCGTAACCGTGACAACTTGGTTTAATATGCCGTTTTCTGCGTTTGCCGTGATGGTTCCGTTTATTTGGTCGATGCTTGCGCCGGACGGAGCCGTTACGCCGATAACGTCACAGGCGTTGCTTAACGCTTGCCTTGTAAACGTAACCGTCAATATTTCACTGTCGATCATAAGGCCATCACGTCTTCGTCGGTGATGGTCGGCTTGTACGCTTCCATGTATGAAATAAAAAGCCGTTCGTAGTTGTTAAAATAGGTTTCGATTGTTTCAAGCTCGGGTATGTTTCCGCTTGCAAGCACCACGTCCCGAAGTTGTACCCGCAAGCGTTGGAAATATTCGCGGGCGGAGCTGAGGTTCGCCAACGCCTGTGATTGGCTTTCGTACATAGCCTTGCTGCCGGAGTTGATTTGCGTCATGCCGATAACGCCGACGACACCCACGATAACAGTTAATGTGATCACGCTTAAAAAACTGACGGTTAATTTTTTGGAAACCCTCATGTTTTTCATTGGCCGTACCTCATGTACCGTTCCAAACCTTTTACTTGGTTCCACATTTCGCTTAAGTAAGTGCTTGCTTCTTCAAACGGTACGAAAAAATTTGCCATGCCTACGGTGTCGAACAACTACCCTTGAAACGCGGGGTCGCCGGTTATTTGCCGCACAGCTTCGGATAATGTATGTACGATAGCCGAATCAATACCGGGCGGGAACGCAAAGAAATACGAACGCCCCATGTGGCCGTTTTCGATACCGACCTCCCGTATCGTGGGAACATCGGGCAAAAGCGCGTTGCGCTCGTCCGCGGCAAGCCAAAGCGGAATCATTTCCCCGCTTTGGATGTGTTCCATAAATACCGCGATATTGTTGTAGCCCACTTCCGTATGCCCGGCGAGAATAGACGGAGCCATCATGCTGCCGCCGCCGACATGGACGGCGTTGGTTCTGAACCCTCCCGCGATTTCCGCCATGCGGAGCAGCTTAAACGAAAAGCCCGTGATGGTGGTCGCTACGTTAAGGCTTCCGGGGTTTGCTTTTATGTAGGTTAAAAATTCCTGCGCGGTGTTTATGCCCAAGTCCGAACGCACAACCAAAACATTGGCGTCGCAATGCGCGGCGCGAACATCCGCGCGTACATATCCGTATCGCCGCCCGGAAGGAAAGGCACAATCAGTGTGAGCGGACGGGTCGGCCAATCACCGCTTGCCGGTTGGTCCACGGGTTGGTACGGCGCGTCCGGCGCAACCAAAACAATCCGGTCACCCGATTCTTCTCTGGTTGGTCTGTCGAGGGTAGCGGCAGGGGGTGACGGATAGCAGGACGAAAGCAAGCCAAGTAAAAAAACGGCGGCAAGGATAAACGTTATAGTTTTAATTATGTTCGGTTTCATGGGCGTTCATTAAGCTGTTGTATTAAAAAAGTTATCAACGGCGGCGATGATTTCCTTCAGCTTTCCGCACAACAGGTTTTCATCGATATCAACCAAAAAGTCGTTTATCGTATGCGGCCACGATTTACGTTTTAATTCGTTAAGCGCGGCTTCCGCTTCGCTGATGTTGTAATCCCCACAAACTTCCCTGATTAAGTTGAGTTTTTCCCACAGGAAAACCATGTCATCATTGGATATTTCGGCGGGCTCCGCTGTTTCCTTCGGTTTATACTTGGTAACCAGCAACCGCAGCACGTCAACGAAATCCGGGGTTTCGGACGCGATAGCCGTTATGTCCCCGTTGTTTCCCGCTTGCTCCAGCTTAAACGCGGTATCGGACAGGTCCGCTTCCCCTATGTTGGCAAGCGCACCCCTCATGCCGTGAACGGTTATCGTATATAAGTCAATATCCGCGTCCGCGCCGGTAGCGATTTCCCCGCATACATTTTCCAGTATTGTTATGGCGCTTTCAACGTTCCGCACTACCATCACCGCAAAATTCGCGTCCGTTAACGGGTTTTTGACAAAACCCGATATTATATCAGCCGTTTGCCGCCGCGCCGATTCGATAACCTCGGGTTGTTGCTTATCCCGTATAAACCGATTCAATTGTATATTTAGTTCCCGTATATCAATGGGTTTGGATATATAACCGTCGAAGCCGTTCTCCATAAACATTTCCGACGAACCCGCCACGGCGTTGGCCGTCAACGCCACAATCGGACTTGTGTACCCCATATCACGGATTATCTTTGTTGCCTCCATCCCGTTCATTTTGGGCATCATATAATCCATGAACACGACACTGTATTCGTTGCCGTTTTTGATTTTGTCAACGGCCTCCGTGCCGCTTGCGGCGGTTTCGATTTTTAATCCGTAGGGCAGCATCATTCCCTTGGCTATATAGAGGTTGGTTTCTACATCGTCCACAATCAAGACGCTGCCGTAAGGCATATATTCATGGACGATCTGTTTCTTGATGAATTTCGTTTTGTTCATGAAATTATCGCAGCGCAGTTTATTGGCCAGTTCCGCCCCGCATACTTCGGAATCAATGCGCTTTTGCGGGAGGTGGACGGTAAATACCGAACCCTTGCCGGGTTCACTGTCGACAAAAATCTCACCCCCCATCGTTTCGACGAGGCGTTTTGTTATGTTCATACCCAAACCGGTACCGACGATGGTGCGGTTGGCGTCTGTATTAAACCGTTCGTATGCTTCAAATACCTTGCTGACCTGTTCCTCTGTCATACCCTGTCCCGTATCGCTTACGATAAAGTTAAGCGTACATTCCGTTTGCGATTTAACCTCCGCCGAAACCAATAATTCTATCGTGCCTTCCTTAGTATATTTAAACGCGTTGGAAAGAAGGTTATTCAGTATCTGCTTGATCCGCATTTCGTCGCCGAGCAAGTTAAGCGGTGTATACTCGTCTATCCTTAAGATAAATTCGAGGCACCTGCTTTCATACCGCAACAGGTTAAGGTGAACCGTATCGTATATGATGCTCGGTATATCGTATTTGGCGTTTATTATCTCAATTTTACCCGATTCGATTTTGGACAGGTCAAGCACGTCGTTGATAATGCTGAGCAACAGGTGACCCGAACTGTATATGATGTTAAACGCTTCCTCCGCGTCGGGTGGGTTGGTATGCTTTTGCAATTGAATTTCCGCCGCGCCGATTACCGCGTTCATCGGCGTGCGTATTTCATGGCTCATGTGGGTAAGGAACTCACTTTTCGCCTTATTTGCCTCTTCGGCTTGCTGACGCAATTTTTCCGTATTGGCCAACGTTCTTTTTTCCTCGGATACGTCCATGATCGTACCCAAGGTGCGGACGGCCTCGCCGTTTTCATCACGGATGGATTCCCCCGTGGCGCGGATATAGACATATTCGCCGTTTTTCTTCCTCGCTTGGTATTCGGGGTTAAAAAGCGTCCCGCCCGTTAAATCCCATATATGGTTCTTTAAGGTGTCCGTAACCATTTGGAAATCGTCGGGATGTACGCAATTATTGAAGCTGTTTATAACATCGGGGAAATCGTTTTCGTCCGTGTAACCGAGTATTTCCCTGAACTCACTGGAATACGTGATGTGGTTTTTTATGTTCATGGGGTCGTCGCGTATGATTTCCATATCCCATAAACCGATCCTCGCCGCTTTGTTGATCAACGCAAATTTCGCGAGTTGCAATTCGTTATTGATCAGGGCCTCTTTGGTTTCGGTCAGACCAAACGCCGCGTTAACGAAACGTACGGGCTTACCGTCCTGATCCCGTATCGCCTTACCTACGGTGCGGAACCAAGCGTATTCGCCGTTTCTCTTTTTGAGCCGCTGCTCTATGTCGAAGGGGGTGTTACCGGTCTTGTCAAGCAGATGATCCGAAAAGGCGCGGAACGAGCTTTCCATATCATCGGGATGCACGAGACCCATCCTGCTGTCTCCGAGGTTTTCCGGTGTTTTATCATCGTCGGCAAAGCCGAGCAATTTCTTGTACTCATCGGAATATTCGGTGTGGTTATTGGGGCTGAGCGGATTATCCGGATCCAACTCCATGTTAACCATACCTATTTTAGCGGTTTCTATCACCAAGTTTAATTTGGCAAGTTGAAGTTCTTTTTCAAGCAAGGTTGCCTTTATTTTCCCTATATCCATAAGGGCGCCCGCAATGCGGACGGCATTACCGTCCTTGTCGCGTATCGCTTCGCCGCACGCGCGGAAATAGGTGTATTCCCCGTCCTTCTTTAACAGCCTGTATTCAACGTCATACGGCGTATTGCCGGTCTTGTCCGAAATATGCCCGACAATGTCCTCGATCGCTTTTTCCCTGTCTTCGGGATGCAGGCAACCACGCCAGCTGTCGAATGTGTTGGGGAAATCCGCTTCGTTCGTATACCCCAGCATGTTCCTCAATTCATCCGTAAACAAAAAGGTATTTTCCGGGTGCAGGAAATCATTATTATTGATATCCATGTCAAACAAGCCGATTTTCGTGGCTTTAACCACGGCGTTTAATTTTACCAACTGCTGTTGGGTTCCTTCATCCGCGGCCACGAGGTTTTGTACCATTTGTTTTTGTTCACGCAGGTCATATACGTAACCCAGCCCTACATATCTGTCGCCTTGTTTAATCCGCGTCATCGTAATGTCCACGGGTAAGGGCGTACCGTCGGGCAGGTTATGTGTCCATTCGATTTTAACCATTTCGCCGCCGATAACGCGCTTAATGATGTCCATCGCTTTTTCACGGGAGTTGGAACCGTCGGGTTGGCATTCGGGGGAATGGGAAGCGCTTCCGAAAAAAGCGGCGTAATGCTCCCTTGAAATACCGTACATTTTAAGTACGGCTTCATTGCAATCAATGAATTTGAAGTTTTCGTCAAATACTGTTAATCCGATGGGTGCGTTATCGAACAAAACCGAAGTGGCGGCCTGTGCGGCTTCTCGTTCCAAACGGACGTTATCGGCTTCATGCCTTGCGTTTTCGAGCGACGACATAACTTCGCTTATGGATTTGATGAACCTTGCGATAAACACATTAAATATAACGAATAACAGCGAGATTATCGCAATCATCACAAGAAACAACGAAGTCATGGGGGTAAAATAATCGCTTATCCTGTCGGGCCTGAACGCGGCGGTGTACCAAGCCAGCGAAGGGACCGTACCGATGGCGAGCGTCCCTCGGGGGACGGCAAAGGAATGGGTTTCCCCGGGTCCGAAGGTTACCGCTTTGGTTATGATGTCGATACCCAACTCGCCCAATTCATCCATGATATTAGCATTGCGCATAACCAATCCGATATCCTTGGCGCCGGTGATTACCCCCGCGGAATTAAACAGGTAAACCTCCACCCCGTCATTTATATCGTGAAAATATCTGTTAATAAACGCGGTCACTTCAAGGGCTACCGCCACCATCCCCACAGGTTTATCACCATACAGAACCGGCGCGTTTACCCACATCTTAAACGCGTTGGTGTTGGGGTTGAAATTAACGTTAAAGCTATAACCTTCCGTTTCATAAAGGGTCGCGTAATACCAATAATGCGCGGGATTGTCGGCGTCCAGCCAATACGGCTCGGTAAATTCCGTACTGTAAACCAACCTGTCAATATCGTTAACCCAAGAGATTTCGTATCCCTCGTAAAAAAACATACGGAACGAGTCTAATTCTTCCATTGCCAATTCCCTGAGTTCGGTGTCGTCGGGATTAACGAAATGCTTTATGATAACCGGTGATTTCGCCATTTTCTGCACCATGGCGATTTTTACCTCTACCGTGCTTTCCAAGCGCAGTTGTTTGATATCAAGCATTTGGGACAGCTCAATATCCTTGTTCTCCCTGACAATCTGCCGCATCGAGAAAACAAAAGCCACGCTCCCCACAACGAGGATGATCAAAAACAATATAACGGAAAAGGCAACGAACCTGTTTTTCAACCGGGGTTTGTTAACGTCGTTTAACTTATCGTTGATTATGTTTGGATTCATGTGATGCCCCTCCTTTTATGGAACGGAAACCCGTCTTTCCCGGATGCGGTCATTTATTTGTTCCTGTAATTGGGATTTAATTCCATATTCGAATTTGCCGCGTCAGTTGAATAATACTTTCCAATTGCTTCGATGAAGGTCTTTGCGATGATCGGTTCGAAATGCTTCCCCGATTCCTGCCCGATAATAAAAATCGCCGTATCGTTGGGGAGCTGCTCCTTATAGGAACGCGCGGAAACAATCGCGTCATATACGTCCACGACAGCCATCATGCGCCCCAAAAGCGGTATTTCCGTCCCTTTTAATCCATGGGGGTAGCCGGTGCCGTCCCAGCGCTCATGATGATAGAGCGCTATCGTCCTGGCATTATGTAAA
Source organism: Defluviitaleaceae bacterium (assembly GCA_009779755.1). Lineage (GTDB taxonomy): Bacteria > Bacillota > Clostridia > Lachnospirales > WQUN01 > WQRX01. Next base: position 24,328 of record WRDO01000016.1, read on the forward strand.
AACTCGGCGCTCCCCGTACGGCCGATCGCGTTGTCAATGATACGCGCACCTTCCATGGAATGGGTTTTCATTATTTCATATTCTTCCGATGTCAATTTGGCGGGTTTGTTCAGGATCGAATCCGCAATGGCAATCTTACCCACATCATGCAAGCGTGCGGACGAAACCACCGACTCTATGTTCCAGCCTTCCATTTCTTCATCATATATACCCTGCTCGTGCATTTCGTCAATCAGCAGCTTCATATACATTGCCGTACGGTCAACATGCCCGCCGGTATTGTTATCACGGTTTTCCACAAGGTCCGCCATGGTAAACACGAGGCCGTTCTTTAAAAGCAGCAACTCTTCCGCCTGTTCAACCAATTTTTTGGTGCGCTCGCGGATCAACCCATCTATGTTCAAATGGGTTTTGATACGATTTAATAACACGGGTGGGGAGAACGGTTTATGGATAAAATCCACGACGCCCATCTCAAACCCGAGCGCCTCCGTATCGGCGTCGCTTTTGCTTGTCAAGAATATAACGGGAATCATTTCGTGCCGTTTATCGGCCCTCAACCGCTTTAACGCGCCAAAGCCATCAAGCTCCGGCATAATAATGTCCAGCAGGATTAAATCCGGCACAACATTTTCCAAAAACTCGAACATAATTGAGGCGGACGAAAGGGTTATCACCTTGTATTGATCCGACAAGACTTCCTTCGCCGTATGAAGGTTTATCGTGTTATCATCCACTATAAAAATCGTTTTCATGTTTTTGCTCCTTCGGAACAGAATGGTATCCGTTTAATAAATAGTTTTTGTATATTACCATTATTAATAATAAAAGCAATCACCCCGTGTTAGTTCCATTGTTAATGCGGGTTGATTTATTCGATTTTGAAGTATAGTATAATCAAGTGTAAAATATTTGGATAAAACGGGGTGATGGTATATCTAACTTATTGGAACAATGGAGATATGAAGCCAAAACGAGGCTGCCTGAACTTCTTGATGAAGTAGTACAATCAATCAAACAAGTACACCCGGAATGTACGGTTATTTTATTTGGTTCATATGCCAAAGGAAATGTTCATGAAAATTCGGACTTGGATATTTGTGTGTTAGTGCCTGAACTAAGGTACAACAGGGTTAATATGAGGGTGGATGCGCGAAGTGCCATTCGTGACGATTTTCCGCTTCCGATTGACGTTTTACTCTACACTCATGATGAATTTGAAGAAAGTGCAAAGAAAAAATCGAGAATGCAGTATCAAATTAAAGAAGAAGGGGTGGTTTTAGGTGGGTGATTATGCAGAAGCCAAAACATGGATTAATCTTGCAGAGCGTGATTACGCCGTTGCATTACACTTGAATGACACTTTTATCCCCATGCCGGTGGAAATAATTTTCTTTCATTGCCAATCAACGGTTGAAAAAGCATTAAAAGCCGTGCTGGCATATTACGAAGATAAAATTCCAAAAATTCACGATATCACTGCCTTGCTTACGTTATGCAAGCAACATACGGATAAAATTGACATTGATAAAAAAATTGCGGATACAATAACCGACTTTGCTGTGGTTACCCGCTATGTTGAAGATCGGCGCGACTTTACAGAAGATACCGTTGAATTCGCGCTTAAACAAGCAAAAATAAATTTGGAAATGGTCAAAATGTTTTTTGAAGAGGCCGAAGGAACATAATTGCTTGCTCTTTAATCCGCGTGCTTCGGCTTCCGTAGTATAATAACTACGCTCCCGGTTTGAAAAACAAGTTTCCCGAAATCGAAAAATGTGTCGGAAACGACCAGCCTGTTTTCCTTACGAAGAATGGTTACGGCGCAATGGTGGTTATGAGTTTGAAAAAATACGCGGATTTAACCGACGATATTGAATCAAAATTGGATGAAGCCGAATACGAAGCGGCTACGTCAAATTTTCGATGTTCATGTGTATGAACGGGACATAATTGAAGTGACGGTCTGCATTACTAACTAGCCGCGTTCCGGTTAAGCATAAATCGGTTGTTTTTTGATAGCCATTGATTTATTTGACATTTACACCAATACGGATTTTATCACATTTTAATCGGTTAATTATTGATTGCTTAAATTTCTACAGCGCATCAAAGGAGAGATTGATGATATTGGAAAAAAAATGAATTGTAAAAATATTAACGGCAGGAAACAATATAAGATTGTTATGATTTTTGATGTGATTATATGTTAACGAGCTTTAATAGTAAATGATTTTAATATAATTTCTGCGATTTTCAAATCTATAGGTTCATCAATATCAATATCATATTTTGAATCCATTACATAACCTATTTCATTATCATTAAGACTGGTCATTTTGTTAAGTTGATCGGTTGTATTAATATAAATTGCACCGTTAACTTTGTAATATGATTCCATGTCTTGCCGTCGTACAGCGCTTTGTTCTTTTAATAAATGGGATAAAAAACCATTATGTGACATTTTCCTAATCAACAAAGGCGCTACATTACAAGGAGATACCGAAACAAGAGGTTTGCAACATTGCGATATAAATAATTCAATCGCTTCGTCTATATGAAATGATTGACGTAGCGGTGATGTAGGTTGCAAAAATAAAACTGCATTATGTTTAATATTCATAGTTTCAATAGCATGAAGCAAAACATCGATGCTAGCAGCAAAATCATCAGCAAGATACTTTGGACGTTCTAAAATCTCCACGTTATATCTTCGACTTATATTTGCTATTTTTTTGTCATCTGTGCTGACAACAACTTTATCGAGATACTTGGATTCTAAAGCCGCTTTAATTGTATAAGAAATCAAAGGATTCCCTAATAATGGTGTAATATTCTTATGGGGGATTCCCTTACTACCGCCTCGGGCAGGTATAACAGCTATAAAACTTTTATTTTTATACATAGTTTTTCCCTAATCTTTGTCAACGAAGTATTTTTGGAGAGGCATTTTCCAAAATGCATCATCACAAACGATTTCCATAAACTGTTTTGTGCTGTTTCCGGATCCAAATTCGGTATTAATTTCAAACTTTTTACCAGATACATCAATTATTAATTTTTGAATTTTATTAATATCATAATCGCAATGCGCGATACTCCCACCCAATGAATAGCGGTTTTTTTGACGATTACCGATATCTATGGAAGGAACACCATAAATCGGCGCTTCCCTAATTCCTGCGCTGGAATTACCAATAATACATTCTGAATTTTTAAGAAGTGTGAGAAAATATTCAAAGCGAATGGATGGAAATATTTTACATTTTTCCAAATCCTACAGACGTGTATATTCTTCAATAATAAATTCGCGTCCAATATCATTATTAGGATGAATAAGGATAAAGTTTTTCCCCGACGTAACTATTGCATCGACATATATTTTGGCGTATTTTGACATGTTATTATAAGAAGTAGTGACAGGGTGAAACATTCCAATTATAAACGTATCAAATGGAATACCATATCGTAATTTTGCTTCTTCTATCGTGGGTAAGTTTGGTGATAACATAATGTCAATATCCGGAGAGCCAATTATATGCACCCTATCTTCTCTTTCTCCGAGTTGTAAAATGCGTTTTTTTGATTCTTCGTTAGCAACAAAGTGTACATGTGCCAACTTAGTGATTGCATGACGAATAGATTCATCTATCGTACCCGACACTTCACCACCTTCAATGTGTGCAACGAGTATATTATTCATAGCTCCCACTATGGCAACGGCAAGCGCTTCAATCCGGTCTCCATGCACGACAATTAAATCCGGTTCAAGTTCACATGCATATGCACTAAAACCGGATATCGTATTTGCTAAAGCCACATCCATAACAGACCCCATACTGGTTCGTTGGTTGAAGTAAAGAAAGATATTTTTATAACCGTCTTTGTACACTTCTCTATATGTTTCGCCGTACTGCGCGTGCATGTGCATACCTGTAACGAATACATGAAGTTCAAATAGATCATTTTTTTCAAGAGTAGACATAATTTTTTTTATTTTTCCGTAATCTGCTCTTGTTCCTGTAAGAAAAACTATTTTTATTTTTTTTGTATCCATGCTAGTTACCTACCATTTTTTTCGTTAGGTGTACATCTTTTGGTATATCAACAAGCGCAGGTTTCCCAAGTAAGTTGAAGTACTCATCAGCCAAAAGTCCACCGGTTCCCGGACGTTTGGCCCAAATATTATTTTTTGAAAATAACTCACCCTTTTTAATTGGATTTATAGATACTAAAGTCGCAAAGGCAAAATTTATTGTAATTTGTTCTTCCGGAACGGCTTGTTTTTTTCCTCCTCGCATTTTAAATACCTCAAGGGACGCACGAATCAATTCAGCACAAGCAATTTCGTCCATCGAACATGATATATCCGGACCCTCCCTTTCCATTGTATCTGTAAAGTGTCTTTCGATTATGGATGCACCTAATGCAATTGCCGCAATCGATGAATTATTATTTAACGTATGGTCAGACAACCCGAATGGAATATTTGGAAATGCTCTATGCATTTCCATCATTGCTCCCAAACGAACCAAATGTACAGGCGTTGGGTAAAGATTCGTCGTATGAAGCAAGGCAAAAGGAGTTCCTTTACTTTTGACAATATCTACCGTTTTATTTATAGCTGCTATATCATTCATACCAGTTGAAATTATCATCGGTTTTCCAAAGTTGGCAATATGGTCAATTAGCGGATAATGATTAAGCTCCCCGGAACCGATTTTATATGCTGAAACACCAAACCCATGTAAGCGGTCAGCTGCCGCTCGAGAAAAAGGTGTTGAAAGAAATATCATCCCTTTAGATTCAACATATTTCATAAGATTATATTCATCTTCTTCGTTTAAAGCGCATGATTTCATGATTTCATATATAGACACGTTAGCGTTACCCGGGATTACTTTTTTTGCTTCTTGGGACATTTCGTCATCTACAACATGGGTTTGGTGTTTAATAATTTCTACCCCGGCACGGCAAGCAGCATCTACCATTTCTTTAGCAACATCTAGGCTCCCATTGTGATTAATACCAATTTCAGCAATAATCAAAGGTGGATTGTTTTCTCCGATTTTTCTTCCGGCGATTTCGATAGTCATTACATTTCCCTCTCTTTCATTTTTGTTCAGAGTATTATGCTTTAGAAATTAAATAGTTTTTTATTATAATCAACATAAAGAATAATCTATATTTTTCAATTTCTTCTTTTGTTTTATAAGGTTTTGTTCTTATTTTTATTCCAACAAAACTTAATATCTTATTGAACCAAAAATTAATTATATTATTTTCTTCTGCTGTTTTTTCTGAACAAAAAACATACACAAATTCATCATCTGTCTTACAAAGAATTTTTTCTTTTATTTTTTTCTTTTCTATTTTAATTGGATACATGTATTTGCCTATAATTTCTATAAAATTCATATTATTTTTTAACTCTTCATCAGAATCTATTAAAACTATTACACCTTCGTTTAATATATATTTTTCCATTAAAAGCAAGTCATGTATATCTTGTGGTCTTCTAATTACAGTAATTTTACTTTTTGTAATATCAAAAAGTGTGGTATCATTTGCTTTTATATATAATTTTTTTTCATTAGTATTTTGTATAACATTTTCTATAAATTTATCAATTATATTACCCCAATGATTTGAATCACCAGCTCCGTCAAATCCTTTATACATAATTATCTCTTCATAAAATTGGTTGTTAACAAGTAATAATGCCGCATACAAACGATGAAAATAATAAAATGAGTAGTATGCATTTCCTCCAGTCGAAAGATTATTTTTAACCGGTTTTCCGAATGTAGTTATGCTTGTAGTAGCTGTTGAAAAAATTGTTTCAATTTCAAGATTATCAATCCACTTCATAAATTCTGACGGTAAACCATAAGGAATAATTTCAACAGAATTAAAAATCTCTAATAATTCATTTTGTAATATTGACATACCGGGATGTGATTTTAATATTAATGTATTTTTTTGCTCTCTCGATAAAAAATAATCGATAACAATTTGATGGAAATAATTGTATGGATCTTTCCATGATGAATCATTATTCATTGAATATTTTAAAATTTTAGGATTTGCAGAAGCAGCAACATTAAGCGCCGAACCACCGTGCATTAAATAAAGGGTATTGATTTTAATATGTTTATTCATATCATATTTAAATATATTTAATATTTTTTGTTGCCAATTTTTTTCTACTTTTATAATAGAATCATAAAAATTGTTTATTTCAAAATGTTTAATATTTTTAAAGGGATTAATTGATTCAGGATGTAAAATAGGTGTTACATGTTTATTAAAGCCACCCCATCCGCCATGTTTTTTTAATGTATCTTGATGAATAGGGGAATGCGAGTAAAGGTTATTATACGCAGATTCAATTGATCTTCTTCCGGCAAAAGTGTTAGCAATATCTTCGCAGTGATAATAATAAATTCCTTTCATGATTAAATATAAACCTACAGGATTTATGTGATCTGTAAAAACATATATTTTTGAAAAATGATTAAGATCATAACCCGATATCTTAAAGGACATATCAAGTTCATTAATGTTTTTTGTTTCTTCTTCTTCAATTGTTTTTGCATTTTTTCCATAAGATCCATCAAAAACTATAATATCATCGAATACACCCTCAATTTTAAAGTCGTATAAATTTTTAAATTTACCACCAAAATGTGCATGTGAATTACTAACCAATAAAACAGCTTTTTCGTTTTTATGACGAACCAGTCTATCACTGATTATTAGAGGTAAATGCATACCATGATAAAATGAATAAAGAATCATAAAATTTCTCCTGATATTAAATATGTTATTTATTTTAAACCATTAAATTATTTTATTTTTTTAGCAGCAAACAATAAATGCCCGGCAAATATACAACAAATATAATTTATATATTTTTCGCTTATACCATTTTTTAAACTTTCTTCAATGATTTTTTTAATGAAATTTGATTTTTCATATGAGAATTCAATTCTTTTTTTTAAATATATATGTTGATGCCAACTAATTAAATTATCACAAGTTATTCCTGACTTTAATTGAATTAATTCAAGTCCCGATTTTTCAAAAATAAGTTTTAAGCCAAAAGGTGTAAAATTAAAACAACTATTTGTATGTTGTGGTTCCAATCCCGAACATGTACCAACAAACATTCCATCATCAGTTAATGATCTTGAAACCGAACATAACAATTCATAAGGTTGCCTCACATGTTCCAATACTTGCTTTGTTATAATCATATTTTGGCTGTTTTGTTTACATGGAATTTCTATACCATTAAAAACGCTAAACCATGATTGATCTTTTATATTTTCATCAGAATATATATCAATTCCTTTATAATTAACACCAGATGTATGTTTTTTAATAAACTCACGAAAATGACCTGTACCACACCCTAAATCTAAAACGTTTTGTACCTTACTATTTCTTATCCAATCTAATATATGATTTGAAGCATTTCCAAAACCATTTTCTATTTTATCAGCTAAACATGGATATAAATATTTATATTCATCGTAATATTTGTTATCATCTATAATCATACTATTATCCTTTCATATATTCATTAATAAAAAAATATTATTATAATTTATTATAGTGATTTAATTGCTTCATAAACTCTTTCGCAATTATTTTTATCAGTATAGGTAAAGAAATCATCTACTCTTTTTTTATATTTTTTTGACATTATGCATCCATTTTTAATATATTTAATTAATAATTTAATAACATCCTCATGATTGTTTACAACCTCACCAAACCCCATACTTTCATAATTCCAATAAGATGGAGGAAAATGATATTCATCAAATTGATAATGAATGATTGGTTTTTTTAAATAAGCAAAATCATTAACTGCAGATGAATAATCCGTTATTAATAATGAACCTATTTCATATAATTTATTATATGATGTTTCATTTCCTGCTATAGTTACATATTTTAAGTGTTTAAAATCTTCGTTTTGACACATAAAGCGTGGATGAAGTCTTAGAATAATTTCGTAACCCTTAGTTTTACAAATATTAATAATTCTTTCATCACTCATTAAATTGCAAAGAATTTTATAATGCTGTGAATGTTTAAAATCGGGGTTGTAAAGATTAACACCTTTTGAGAGTGACGCCCGCCATGAAAACATTATGATAATCTTTTTTTGTGGATTGCTTGTAAGAAAATCATAACGAGGAAGGCCGGTTAGTTTAACAACACTATCATCGTATGAATAATCATGTTGTAATATAGAGTTATACTCTTGTTTTGTTGATACAACAAACATTTTATAATTAAATTTTAATTTATTTAATGCTTCAGAAATATCTTCTGTAATGATTCCGTGTTGTAAAAATATATATTTTCGTTTAAGTAACCCGACAAACATTTTTGTTGATTTTTTCGGAAATGGAAAATAAACTTCTTGAACAGAATGAGATGAAATATATTTTTCTGCAAATAATGTATATACTTGTTGTTCAACAGAACCATATTTTAATATTTTACCATATTTTTGCAATCGTACATAATCGGGTGAATCTTCGGTAACAACAAAATATTTTTCAATTCCATCTTCTACATTAACGAGATATTGAAACAATTTTTCAGCATTATCGTCGGCACGATCATGATGATCAATAAAAATCCATATTCTTCGCTTTGACATTATTGGAAATAATTTTACAAAATGGGTAATAACATTTCGTGAGTTTTCATAAATTTCATTTTCATAATAAGCATATATATAATTTTCAATGAATTTATTTAAACTTATATGAGTTAAGTTCGTTACTTGAAGCGTATTAATATTATTTAACGATATTATTTTTGATGTTCCTAATTGAAAACTTTGGTGCCTTTGTTCGATTCCGCACGTATATGAAAAACAAAGAACCACAGGAGCGATTATTCCACTAATATGTCTTAAATAAAATTTAATATTACCATCATTTTTTTCGCGCCAATTAATAACACAATTAAAACATAAGGATTTGCGAACTTCCCTACCAAAGAAAAAATTATTTTTATGTATATTGTTAAAAGTTGCAACTGGATATTTTACATCATCCGAAATAATCATTAGATCAATATCATTTATTTGAGCTGCCATATAAACACCGGTAATTGTAATAATACCGTTAAATTCTTCAATATGGGAAATCCAAACGTTTTGATTAATGTTTCCTAAACGAATATCTGACAATTGATAATATAATTCATTTTTATCATAATTAATTGTTATATTTTCTTTATATTTAATACTTAAAAGATATAGTTTAATATACTCCTTCATATTTTTTGCTTCCAAAATCACAATGTCATCAATATAGTTTATTACCTCATGAATTGTATCAAAAAAAATATTCACAATAGTATCATTTACTTCAATGGGAAGATTTTTTACATCAAACGATAATATTTGAGTAATAATTAAAAATTGTGAATACTTATTTAATTTATTATTCTTATTTACACATTTGCTGATTTGTTTAACATATTCAATACAACTTAAATACCATTTTATACTTTTTCTCGATATTTGAACAGCAGAATCATCTTCAAAACGTTTTCTATAGTTTAAAAATGTATCAATACAAATACCGTATTTCATTTTTTTTAATATAATATTGTGTATTACTTGGGCATCTTCCGAATAATCAAGATTTGTTAAAAATCTTACGTTTGCAAATGCTTCACTTTTACAAAAAACACTGCATATATTTAATTGAATGTCTTTCCAATCAGTATCTATACACACCACTCTGTTAGCAAAAAATTTATAATTAAGAGGATGAACTTGTCCTTCTTTAATATTCCCAAACAATTTCAATGGAACAGATAATAAGTCAATTTCGTTATAATGTTCATTAAGAAAATTAATAGCAACTTCGTAAAAATTGTGTTCGTAAATATCATCTCCATCAAGGAATGAAATATATTGACCTTTTACAATATCCAACCCTGCATTCCGTGCTGTACTAACCCCTTGATTTTTTTGTTCAATGTAAACGACGTTATTTGGGTGCTTCATTAAATATTCATGGCATATGTTGCCGCTGTTGTCCCAACTACCGTCATTGACAAGGATAAGTTGCACATTTTCTTCAAAGCCGATATTTTGCGCAATCACGCTATCGATTGCTTCATGAAGGTAGGCTTCCACATTATATATGGGGATGATACAAGATACGAGGAAATCACCTTTAACCGCGCCGGATATTTTTATATTTTTTTGTAAGACGGGTAATACGGGTAATACATTTTTATATAAGGCGATACGATTTATACGCCCATACATACCTTTACTCTTAGAAACGCAGGTAATAACATTTATAAACATCCCGCTACCGAGGACAGGATCTAACACCACCCCCCGTACATCATCCATCAATACCGCCGCACCGTTTACGAATGACGGGAAGTCGTCGCTACTTTTATCAAACACAAACAACCCGCCCGGCGGTAGGTTTCGGAATTCATTGGGGAGCGGGTCATCAGCATTGTCAAGGACAGGTACATAAACAACACCGCACTTATCACCCATGCATTGGAAAAACGATTCTATGTAGTTTGTGTACAGTTCATGGCATGTATCGTAAGGAGAGAGGAAAAACACGACATCTTCCGTGCTTCCCATAAGGTGTTCGGCCAGCTTTTCAGAATCGGTGAACAGTACGTGTTCTTCTTTTAATGCATTGGATACGATTACAGGCAACTCATAACGTTCGGGCAATTTTCCTTCGTATAAAACCACCCGACGTACATTCTGATGTACATTCGCGTGTTTCGGGACGGTTAAAGCCGCTTCCAATGACCCGTAATCATCACCGCAAAGCACCACATTGATATAACTATACATTACTACCTCCGGCGGATGCGTGTTGCTGTTGCTCCGCATCCATCCTGCACCAGCGGAAAAGCGTCGGACGACTGATGTTCAAACGCTTCGCGGCTTCCGCGTGCGATATCTCACCGTTTTTCCAAAGCGCTACCACGGTATGGTAATCATCGGGCCGTATGATTGCCTTTCGGCCTACATGGATGCCCTTTTGTTTGGCTATGTGTAAGCCCTTCGCGGCGCGGCGGCGCCTTTCGTCCCGGTCATGCTCGATTACATAATCCAGAATCTGGACAACAACGTCGGCAATAAATCGTGCCAACGAGTCGCGGTCGGTTTTTATCGCTTCCACCAAGGTCTTGTCCAAGTTATCTGCCCTCCGTATCGAACATGGGGTTTATAAAAATGTGTACATTTCTATAAAGGTCCTTTCGGATGCTTTATGCATAAAATCCGGTTAGGATTTTTATTATGGAAAAATATGACTATTACGGAAAACCAGTAAAACCGCGCAAAATTGGTTATTGCATTTTTTCAAAACTCGTGGCATACTCCTTACGGACACGCTACAAAAATGTACACCTTTTTGTAGTTTCCAACCTACCCCCATCCATTGCGAACAAATAAAATCCCCTGCAAATAAAGGCTTTTTTAAATCCCCCTTTATATAACTACACCCCCAATATCGTTTCATGACCCAACCGTCGTCCCCGTTTTTTGCGGGGGACTTTTTTATAGTTCAACAATCCGACATTACTTGATAACACGCACGAAAATAACGCGCTGTATAAAACCCGACCTTAACCGTGTCAGGCCATATACGGCGCGTTGCCTTTGTTATTGTTGGTTATTTTGTCATAACCGGGTCCCGGGAACCCGATGTGTTGATCTTGCCTCATGAGGACTTGGTTGCCTTGCCGTTGGAAGGTGTCGCGACATGGGTGGCATACCCGGCTGAGCTCTTGGCCGGATACGCTTCTCCCTTCCACGGGTTTGGCGGTGGTGCGGGTGTTACAAGGTACAACATACATTTGAGGAATAGCCGGCGTGGTGCGGTGCGCCCGGTTTCGGTGCCCGAAGGTCCCTTCCCGGGATGGCAAAACCCGCCCTTGGCTCATAGCTGCCCCGGTCGTTTGCTGCGTTGTGAGTGTACCATGGATGTTCGGGCATATTAATATTGACATGTCCGAACATTTGTGCTGTGGAATATAACCGTACCTTGTCGGTGTTTTGTCTCTCATGCTATTATAAAGGAAAGATCAAGTTGAAAAATGGGGACGTTAAGGAGATAATTATGGGTACTGTATTTTTAACCGCAGATGAAATTTATGCCATTGACGAACTTACTGAAGTTGATTTGCCCGACCATTTACTTTCGTTACCCGTTGATAAAAGAGAACTCGTATCACATATTTTTACTAAAAATCGCTCTGTTCGGGCATGGAAGATTATCGCTGATGAACAAAGGGAAGGTGTAAAGCAATTAACGGAAAAATTAAGAAAAAGTGGAACAAGTATATAATGAACGCAAAAACTTACACTTTATTCGCCGGTGTCAATGGAGCCGGCAAATCGACTTTTTACAAATTATTGGATATAAATTTCGGCATACGGGTAAATGTTGATGAAATAGTAAAAGATAAATTTCAACACGACTGGCGTAATCCAAGTGCGCAAATGCAAGCCGGTCGTATCGCGGTAAAAATACTGCGTGAATGTTTACAAGGAAACGTTTCTTTTAATCAAGAAACAACACTTACCGGTAATACGATATTGACTAACATTAATAAAGCAAAAGCCGGCGGTTTTATTATCAACCTTTATTATGTCGGCTTGGAAAGTGCGGAATTATCAATTGAACGTGTTGCGATAAGGGAGCGTGCGGGTGGTCACGGCATCCCCGAAGAAGACTTACGGAGAAGGTATATTAATTCGTTTGTCAATCTCAAACAGGCTTTGCCATTATGTGACAATGTTCAAATATACGATAATTCAGGGCGCGATCCTCTTAATATATTAAATCCATTGTTGGTGGTTCGCAACAGAAACCTCGTTTTATGGAACGATAGCTGTCCACAATATCTTATGAATGTATTGCAAGATTACAACCGGAACTTGTCCGAAATTGCTTCTTCCTAATCAAAAGTTGCAAACTCAAAAATATATGCAGGAATTAAAACAAATAACCATACGGACCCACATTTCCGCGAAGTGCGGATATGGTATTACTTGTCGGTTTCGCTCCCTTCATGCTATCATGCAAAAAAAAGGAAAATAAGGAGCGATGAAATGGAAAAGAACATGCTGGGTACAAGTACCGTCGTCCAAATCGGTATCTTGGTACATGATATCGAAAAGTCGGGGCAAATCTTCGCGGATTTTTTGGGGATGGATAACCCGGGTTGGTCGCTTACGGGTGAATTAAAGGACGCGTTAACCGAATACCGCGGCCAACCGTCCGAAGCGCGGGCAAAACTTGCGTTCTTCCCGGTGGGCGGCAACCTGACCATCGAACTTATCGAACCTGACCAACATCCCTCCACATGGCGCGAGGACCTTGATAAAAACGGCGAAGGGGTGCACCATATCGCGTTCGTGGTAAAAGGGATGAAGGAGCAGATCATGAAGCTGGAGCGCAACGGCATCCCCCTCATCCAAAAAGGTGAATACCCCGGCGGGCGCTACGCTTACCTCGACTCCAACGGCCCGCTTAAGACCCTGTTGGAACTGTTGGAAAACGATTGATGAAAAAAACCCTTTTCATATGCAACCAATGCGGCTACGAAACGGCGAAATGGCTGGGTCGTTGCACGGCCTGTAACCAATTTAATACACTGGAGGAAAAAGCGGTCAGGACAATCCCCGCCAAAAGCGGGGGTAAGTCGGCCGCTTTTCCTCAGTCCAAAGATACCAACACCCCTACCCTGCTACGCGATATCAGCTTCGGTGCCAACCGCACCGATGTCAGGAAATCCACCGGCATCGCGGAGCTTGACCGCGTGCTGGGCGGCGGCTTGGTGGGGGGGAGCCTGTTGCTCTTGGGCGGGGACCCGGGTATCGGCAAATCCACCCTGCTTTTACAAATCTGCCGCCATATGGCGAGCGAAGCGTTTCCTATATTGTATGTTTCCGGCGAGGAAAGCGGGGAGCAAATCAAATTGCGCGCGCAACGGCTGGAGGTTAACCCCAACGGACTGTACTTCCTCGCGGAGACCGACATCCACGCCATACAGAAATCCGTTGAAACGATCAAACCCGCGCTGCTCCTCATCGATTCGATCCAAACCATGCGCTTAAGCGAGTTGTCTTCCTTGCCCGGTTCGGTCACGCAGGTGCGCGAATGCACGGCCTTTTTTACGCAAATAGCGAAGGTACGGCAAACGGCGGTGCTCCTCGTAGGGCACGTAACCAAGGAGGGCGCGATCGCGGGCCCGCGCGTGCTTGAACATATGGTGGACTGCGTACTCTACTTCGAAGGCGAAGGGCGCGACAGTTACCGCATCATCCGCGCGGTAAAGAACCGCTTCGGCTCAACGCACGAAATCGGCGTGTTCGAGATGGGTGAAAAAGGGTTGACGGCAATCGCCGACCCTTCGGCGTATATGCTGGCGGGGCGGCCGGTCGGCGTACCCGGCTCGGCGGTGACTTGTTCCCTTGAAGGCAGCCGTCCGTTATTGTTGGAAGTACAGGGACTTGTAAGCCATACGCATTTCGGCACGCCGCGCAGGACGGCGAACGGGATGGACTACAACCGTATGGTTATGCTGATGGCTGTACTGGAAAAACGCGCGGGTTATAAATTGGCCACCTACGACAGTTACGTAAACGTGGCGGGCGGCCTTCGCATCGAGGAACCCGCCGCCGACGCCGCCATCATCGCGGCGATCGCGTCCTGTTATAAGAATAAACCCATCGACCCTTCGTACCTCATCGTTGGCGAGGTGGGTTTGGCGGGGGAATTACGCGCCGTCAACCAACCCGAACGGCGCATTACGGAAGCCGCGCGGCAAGGCTTTACCGCGTGCGTGCTCCCGCAGGCGAACAAAAAAAACACCAAGACGCAAGGGATGCGGGTATTCGGCGCGGCGCATATCGGCGAATTGCTGGGATTGCTGTTATAATCAATATACACTTACGTACGCAAGCATAATTTACTATCAAACCACCCATACTACCCATATGATAATCCGATTCGTTATTTACGGCGCACTGGGCTGCCTGATGGAAGTCATGTGGACGGGTTTGGGGGCGTTGCTTAAAAAGGAATATACCCTGCGCTCCACCACTTCGCTTTGGATGTTCTTCATCTACGGTATGGTCGTGTTTTTGGAGCCGATCTTCCGCTTGGTTGCGGGGTGGCCGTTTTTCCTGCGGGGTATATTGTACGCCGTATGCATACTGGGCGGCGAATTCCTGACGGGCAGCCTGCTTAAGAAGGCCGCGTTGTGTCCGTGGGATTACACGGGCTCGCGCTATCACGTGATGGGTATTATACGATGGGATTACGCGCCCGCGTGGGCGGTTGCGGGGTTATTCTTCGAACAAATCTATTGGAGGTTACTACAATGACGGAACTCTTCAACACGGGATGGTTTTTCCAATTGGAAGGCGAGGAAACATGGCGCGAAACGGAGCTCCCGCACGACTGGTTGATCAGCGACACAAAGAACCTGTACGCGATGGGCATGGGGAAGTATAAGAAAATCCACGACTTCCGCACGTTGATACCGGGGCAAAAGGTCATGCTCCGTTTCGACGGCGTATACATGGACTCGACGCTTTACATAAACGGACACCCGGCGGGGGAATGGAAGAACGGTTATACGGCGTTTATGCACGACATCACGCACTTACTGGTACCGGGTGAAAACGAATTGCTGCTTACCGTCAACCACCGCTCCCCCAACTCGCGCTGGTATTCGGGCGCGGGTATTTACCGCGATTGCTGGCTGATCACAACCAACGCCTCGTACCTCATACCGGACGGGATTTACGTCACGCCGAAAAAGGACGGGGACAGCTGGCGCATTGAAATAAAAACGGAAGTCCATTCGTTGAAGAAAGGTTATGAAATCCGCCACACCATCCCCACGCTGACCTACGAGGACCAATTGGAAGGACCAAACGTGGCGCACGGCAAGGAACCCGGCGCACACCACGCCTCGATAACGGTATATAAGCCCAAGATATGGGATATAGACTACCCGCATTGCTATACCTTAATCACCGATTTATACGTGGACGGCCGCTTACAGGACACGATGGAGACACGCTTCGGCTTCCGCGAAATCGCTTTTACCCCCAACGACGGTTTTATGCTTAACGGCCGCCGCGTTATCCTTAACGGCGTATGCCAGCACCACGATTTGGGCGGTTTGGGTGCGGTCGCGAATAAGGACGCGTTGTGCCGTCAGTTCGTCATATTAAGGCAAATGGGCGTAAACGCCATCCGCACGGCCCACAACCCGCCCGCCGCTATTTTTATGGAACTGGCTGATATGATGGGTTTTATCGTGCAGTCCGAATTCTCAGACGTGTGGAAACGCAGCAAAACGAATTACGATTACGCCCGTTACTTTGAGGAATGGGTGGAGCGCGACGTGGCTTCGTGGGTGCGGCGCGACCGCAACAGCCCGTCCTTGGTCATGTGGAGCTTGGGCAACGAAATTCACGATACGCATATCGACTTCGAAGAAGGTTCAAAAACCATGCTGCGCCTTTGGGAAAACGTAAAGAAACACGACCCCGAACGGCACGCCTTCCCCACCCTTTGCTCCAATTACATGCCGTGGGAAAATACGCAGAAATGCGCCGACATCATCAAGCTCATCGGTTATAACTACGCCGAATACCTCTACCACGACCACCACGCTAAGTACCCCGATTGGATCATATACGGCGGCGAAACGGCTTCCACCGTGCAAAGCCGCGGGGTGTACCGCTTCCCGCTGAGCAAATCGATCTTATCGGACGACGACATGCAATGTTCCGCGTTGGGTAATTCCACCACCAGTTGGGGCGCGAAAAATACCGAAGCCTGTATCACCGACCATCGCGACGCGGGGTTCACGCTCGGGCAATTCCTATGGACGGGCTTCGATTACATCGGCGAACCGACGCCCTACCATACGAAGAACTCCTACTTCGGGCAGATCGACACGGCGGGTTTCCCCAAGGATTCGTTCTATATTTACCAATCCGCTTGGACGGACTTTGACGTACGCCCGATGATCCACCTCTTCCCGCATTGGGATTGGAACCCCGGGCAACCCATCGATGTACGCATCGCATCGAACGCGCCGAGGGTCGAGCTTTTCCTAAACGGTAAATCATTAGGTGAGCAAGCCATCAACCATGCCAAAGGGAAACGGCTGACGGCGGATTATATTGTCCCCTACGAACCGGGCGAAATTAAGGCAGTCGCCTACGGTAAAAACGGGGAAATCGTCGGGGAGTCCGTACGGCGCAGCTTCGGCGACGCAGTACGGTTGGAAACGAGGCACACCATTTACGGCGATTTGACGTTTACGGAGATCATCGCGTTCGATGTTAACGGTAACCCCGTCGAAAACGCAAATAACCGCATCAACGTCACCGTTTCCGACGGCATCCTGTTGGCCTTGGATAACGGCGATTCCACCGATTACGCCCCCTACCAACCCTCTAACCCGACTAATCACAGCCGCAGGATGTTTAACGGTAAGTTGCTGGCTATCGTTAAGCACGGTGATGAAAAACCGCCGACGATCGAGGTGGAAATCGATACCGTTGACGTCCCCGCACGCAAGATTGAAATCACACGGGGCGAGGGTTTCACCTTCGCCGCACATATTTTCCCCGAAAACGCCGCCGACCAAGTGCTGCATTGGCGGCTCACCGACGCGGGCGGCATAGATTCCCCGCTTGCCGAACTCGAATCGGGCAAGCTCACCCCCAAAGGCGACGGGGAAGTCTTCGTCCGTTGTATGGTTTACAACGGCAAGGAGCATCCCGATTTTATCTCCGTACTGCCCGTTGAGCTCACGGGCTTCGGCAAACCCTTCTTGGACCCGTATACCTTCATCGCCGGCGGGTTGTACAATCAATCGAATGCGCCCATGGGCAACGGCAACGAACGCGGCGTGGCCACTCTGCGCGACCGTGAGAGCCACGTCGGTTTCGCCGACCTGTCCTTCGGTCCGCACGGTTCGGACGAACTCACGATTTGGATCTTCGCCATGGAGGGTACCCCGTTCGACTTTGACATCTATTTGGGTATGGCTGAGGAAGGCCGCAGGATCTACACCGCGCATTACGACAAAGGCTCCGTTTGGAACAAGTATATCCCCGTCACCTACAAGCTGCCCGAACGCCTTACGGGTGTGCAAACGTTGTGCTTCGTCCTCCGCAGGAAGGTGCATATCAAGGGTTTCCGTTTCACCGCTCCGTCACGGGCGTACGAAACGATCCCCTTCGCCGCACATAACCACATCTACGGCGACTCCTACACCGTAACGGAAGAAGCCGTGGAAAAGATCGGCAACAACGTGAGCATCACATTCGAGGGCTTGGATTTTACGGACGGGAAACCCGCCGAACAAATCGAGATCGCTTGGCGGGCCGAACGCGACAACACCGTGCGGATGGTATTCATCCCCGAATCGATCCAATCAGAGCCCAATAAACCCGATGTGGTTAACCTTTTGACCTTACCCGCCCAAGCGGAATACGCAACCGAAATACTACCCCTCGATACGCCGCTCGACGGCAAGGGGAAGTTGCAATTCATCTTCCTGCCCGGCACGGAGATTGATTTGGCGCGGTTCCGCTTGACTAACCGATAAACTCTGTTATATTGTGGCGTGCGGTACGATGAGTAGGAATGCGTAAAAAGATAAGGCGGTGACCCGTGGCTCGCAGACTTAATCCCGTAATGACATATAAAGCAGAATGTGACGTCCGGTACCGCTACGCATGCGAACGCTGCGGTTATGTAACCGATTATTTTGAATATAAATTGGAACAACTTGCGCAACACAGGCACAAAGTCGGAAAATTAATGGAAGTGAATATCGACCTTGACGTCAAGGCAATGGAGGCCACAAGAGAGCAAGCGTTGGATCGGCTGCAGGAGCTTATCGCCGCCCTTACCAGCATATACAGGGAAACGTCTTGTGAAATCGTCCTGCCTGATGAACCTGTGCTGGTCGATTATTACAACAAGGTGTTCGCCGGGGGTAAGGCATGTCCCAAATGCAAAAGCAGCCAAACGTGGTATCCCGTATCCCTGAGCCGTATTTCTAAATGGCGGAGTGCGCTTGGGTTTTCTTTTGCCGCTCTTTTATTGGGTTTCGGATTAAAGTGGGTACTGGATTTAACCGGGGGATTATTCATTATAATGCAAGCGATTTTTACCCTTTGCGGCGCTTTGGTCGGATATTTGACAGCAAATATCCGCATAACGACACGTAAGTGGCGATATGACCGCGTACGGGTGCTTCGCGGGCCGTCGGTGGAATGGGGGGAACCGTCGGTTGAGCTGATGGGCGTCCCCGCCGCGGACGAAGATACGGAGGATGACGAAAACAATCCGCCCGCTTACGCGGAAAGGATCGTCAACACGGTTGAATCGGGTACCGAAGCCTTTGGATGCAACCACATGTACGGCATCGAGCACCCTAATTTGTTAACCATCCAAAAAGTAGTCGATTACCAACATGGCGTATACGGCGTCACGGAGGAACAGTTTGAAGGCGTACCCCTGTCCTCGCTGATCGAGTTCGGACTGAGTTTTCATGACTTCCACGATTATATTACGCAGCTCTGCGACGCGCTTGAGCATATGCACAGCCAAGACCCCCCCCTGACGCATAACGCGGTAACCGCCGAAAATATCCTGATCGGAAAAGACAATCAACTAAAACTTATCCGATTCGACCATGTAACCGTCGGCGGCTCGCCGAAGGATGACATCGCCATGTTGGGTGAACTTATTGCCGGAATAAATAAACCGTATATAAAACGTTTTGGCAAAGTCATGGAAAATTGCAAGGGGACCTATCAGGAAATCGATGAATTACGCAAGGACCTTTTACCGTTACTTCGCCCGCCTTATGTAAAGATTTTGTTAATCGTATTTGTGGTTATCTTTACGATTATACGTTTGAGGCGGTTCTTATAACATACGATCGAAAAGAGGGATTTTTTTTGGCATCGAAGAGACTTACGGCACTTTTATTAACTTTTTGCATTTTGTTTTTAGCACTACCTGTATACACACAAGCAAGCGGCAGGTTTACCGACGTACCGTTAGGTAATTGGGCGCATGACGCGGTGGAACGTTGGTCCGCACCGCGGTACGGCATCATCCATGGCTCCGACGGAAGGTTTATGCCGCACGATGGATTGACGTACGGTTCGTTGGCGGCTTTCCTGTCGCGTACGTTGGGTTACGAACGCCGTGTCCCGGTTTTATTGGCTGCGGGTGGTTGGAGCGGCTGGAGGGTATATATCGGGAAAGCCGCCGCCGCCGGTATCTATGACGGGACGAAGTTGATCGACAGCGAAGCCGTGATAACCCGCGAGCAAGCCATTCGTTATACGGCACTCGCTTTCGGTGTCGAACCCATACCGGGTGATACGATCTTTGCGGACGACCATCTGATCGATACGCGATATAAGCCGTATATTAACGCATTCGTGCAGTTGGGCTACCTTAACCCTTTGGGCGTGGGCGGCGGAAGGTTTGCCCCGCAAAACCCCTACACCCGCGCGCAATACATAGTGGTGCTGGACAGGATGATAAGCGAAATCCTCGACACATCCGACTACGGGCAGGTCTATCATAATAACCTCATCATCCGTTCGGGCGGTGTCACCGTGTCCGACGCGATCATATACGGAAACCTTATCGTCGGCCAAGGTGTGGGCGACGGCGAGGTAACGTTCGATAATGTTCGGGTTTTCGGTGATACCATCGTATTCGGCGGCGGCGCCGAGTCGATTAAAATAATCAACGGTTCTTCCGTGGGCAATCTTACGGTTGCCCGCGTTGATGGGGCCGTTCGCGTATTTGCGGATGACGGCAGCGAAGTCGAAATGGTTTTCATCAACGACGGAAACGACGGTATCATCATCGAAGGTTTTGTAAAAAATATGATAATTAACACGGATACCACAGTTACGGTCAATGCCGTTATCGGGAGCATAAGCGTACAGGCTCCCCATGCGAATCTGTTATTGGGTGCGGAAACGGTGGTACGCTGCATTACCGTAGAAGAAACGGCCTCGTCGACTTTTATAAAATTGGAGAAAGGAGCCTTCATCGAAACCTTTTTCGTGGATGCCGATAACGTGACGCTGACGATCTCCGAAGGTGCGGCGGTACGGACCTTAATTTTGTCGGAAACGGCTAAGTGGTTTGTACTCAACGGCGATGGTGTGGTTGGTAGTTCCCTTTCCGACATTGAAGACGTTGAAATACCGGAAACGCTTCCCTCGCCTTCCCCTTCGCCGTTATTTTCACCCATCCCGACCGCGCCTCCATCAAGCGGCGGATTTATCCCGGGGCCCGATATAAATGACGGCGGACAACAACAACCGCCGTCGTTACCGACGGGATCTGCGTTTAACCAATTATGGCCCATACTTAACGCCGAATTTAACAAAATCATACCGTCAAACAACGTTACGGCTCAAACGTTCGTGGATGCTGTAAATATCTCGATTGCCGCTTTTGACCCGACACCAAATCCTCCGTTTGTTATTAATTGGCACGTTCCTTTCACACTGACACCGGCTACCATTACGGCATCGGGGTTAATAACAGGTACGATACGCTTAACCCAGCAAAACGAGACCCGTACCCAATCGATTCATATAATAATTCCGCAATTGGTTCCTGAGTTTGTTCCCGCTGTTTTTACTGTGAATTTTATTCTTGACGGAGGGGTTTACGTAGGCGATCAAGATTTGCTTGAACAAATTATTATTGAGGGTCATAACGCAGCCGGACTAACACAAAATCCGACGAAAGACGGGTACACATTCAAAGGTTGGTATCCGGTATTGAATTTATTTAATGTAAACGCAAACCGCACTTTCACGGCGTTATGGGAAGTGATTCATCCTGTCACTTTTATTGTAAAATTCGAGCTTGACGGCGGTGTTTACCTTGGCGATCAAGATTTGCTAGAACAAACCATTATCGAAGGTCAAAACGCAACCAAATTAACACAAAACCTAATAAAAGACGGTTACACATTCAAAGGTTGGTATCCGGTATTTAATTTAACCAACGTCGACGAGAACCGCACCTTCACGGCGTTATGGGAAGCGATTCCTCCTATCACTTTCATTGTAAATTTTGAACTTGACAGCGGTGTTTACGCCGGTGATCATGATTTACTTGAACAAACCATCTTTGAAGGTCAAAATGCAATCAAATTAACACAAGACCCAACGAAAGATGGGTATACATTCAAAGGTTGGTATCCGGCATTAAACCTAACCAACGTTAACGCAAACCGCATCTTCACAGCATTATGGGAAGCGATTCCTCCCATCACCTTCATTGTAAAATTCGAACTTGACGGCGGTGTTTACGCCGGTGATCATGATTTACTCGAACAAACCATCATCGAAGGCCAAAACGCAACCAAATTAACACAGAACCCATCAAAAGATGGATATATATTCGAAGGCTGGTACCCAAAATTAAATTTAATTAATGTTGACGAAAACCGCACCTTTACGGCCTTATGGGAAGCAATTCCTACCGCCACTTTCATTGTAAAATTCGAGCTTGACGGCGGTATTTACCTTGGCGACCAAGATTTACTTGATCAAACTATTATCGAAGGTCAAAACGCAAACAAATTAACACAAGATCCAATTAAAAACGATTACACATTTAAAGGTTGGTATCCGGCATTAAACCTAACCAACGTTGACACAAACCGCACTTTCACGGCGAAATGGGAAATGATCCCTCCCGTCACTTTTACTATTAAATTTGAACTTGACAGTGGTATTTATGCCGGTAATCAAGATTTACTCGAGCAAACCATCATCGAAGGTCAAAACGCAATCAAGTTAACACAAGACCCATCAAAAGATGGGTATACCTTCGAAGGTTGGCATCCAACATTAAACCTAACCAACGTTGACGCAGACCGCACCTTTACAGCGTTATGGAAAACGATTCCTCCCGTCACTTTCACTGTAAAATTCGAGCTTGACGGCGGTGTTTATGTCGGTGATCAAGATTTGCTTGAACAAACCATCATCGAAGGTCAAAGCGCGACCGAATTAGTAAAAGACCCAACGAAAGACGGGTATACATTCGAGGGTTGGTATCCATTATTAAACCTAACCAACGTTGACGAGAACCGCACCTTTACAGCGCAATGGGAAGCGATTCCTCCCATCACTTTCACAATAAAATTTGAGCTTGACGGCGGCGTGTACGCCGGTGATCAAGATTTACTCGAGCAAACCGTCATCGAAGGTCAAAATGCAACAGGACTAACAAAGAATCCGACGAAAGATGGGTATACATTCAAAGGTTGGTATCCGGCTTTAAATTTAACCAATGTTGACGTAAACCGCATCTTCACAACGTTATGGGAAGCGATTCCTCCCGTCACCTTCACAATAAAATTTGAGCTTGACGGCGGCGTGTACGCTGGTGATCAAGATTTACTCGAGCAAACCGTCATCGAAGGTCAAAATGCAACAGGACTAACAAAGAATCCGACGAAAGACGGATATATATTCAAAGGCTGGTATCCGGCATTAAATTTAACCAATGTCGATGCAAACCGCACCTTCACAGCATTATGGGAAGTCATCTTACCTGTCACTTTCATTGTAAAATTCGAGCTTGACGGCGGTGTGTACGCCGGTGATCAAGATTTGCTCGAACAAACCATCATCGAAAGCCAAAACGCAACCGAATTAACGAAAAATCTAACCAAGGACGGTTACACATTTAAAGGTTGGTACCCGGTATTAAACCTAACCAACGTTGACGGGAACCGCACCTTTACAGCACAATGGGAAGTAATCCCTCCCGTCACCTTCATTGTAAACTTCGAACTTGACGGCGGTGTTTACCTTGGCAATCAGGACTTGCTTGAACAAACCATCATCGAAGGCCAAAACGCAACCGAATTAACACAAGACCCAATAAGAGACGGGTATACATTCAAAGGTTGGTATCCGATATTAAACCTAGCCAATGTCGATGCAAACCATACTTTCACGGCGAAATGGGAAGTGATCCCTCCCGTCACTTTCACTATTAAATTTGAACTTGACGGCGGCATATACGCCGATGATCAAAATTTACTCGAACAAACCATTATCGAAGGTAAAAACGCAACCGGACTTACAAAGAATCCGACAAAAAACGGGTATACATTCAAAGGTTGGTATCCGGCTTTAAATTTAACCAATGTCGATGCAAACCGCACCTTTACGGCGTTATGGGAAACAATTCCTCCCGTCACCTTCACAGTAAAGTTTGAGCTTAACGGCGGTGTTTACGCCGGCAACCAAAACTTGCTTGAACAAATCATCATCGAAGGTCAAAATGCAATCGAATTAACACAAAATCCAATAAAAGACGGGTATACCTTCGAAGGTTGGTATCCAACATTAAACCTAACCAACGTTGACGCAAACCGCACCTTTACAGCGTTATGGAAAACGATTCCTCCCGTCACTTTCACCGTAAAGTTCGAACTTGACGGCGGTTTTTACCTTGGCGATCAAGATTTACTCGAGCAAACCATCATCGAAGGTCAAAACGCAATCAAATTAACACAAGACCCAATTAAAAACGGTTACACATTCAATGATTGGTATCCGGCATTATACCTAACCAACGTTGACGAAAACCGCACCTTCACGGCGAAATGGGAAGTGATCCCTCCCGTCACCTTCATTGTAAACTTCGAACTTGACGGCGGTGTTTACCTTGGCGATCAAGATTTACTTGAACAAATCATCATCGAAGGCCAAAACGCAACCGAATTAACACTAGTCCCTTCAAAAGACGGGTATAAATTCAAAGGCTGGTATCCGGCATTAAACCTAACCAACGTTGACGAGAACCGCACCTTTACAGCGCAATGGGAAGCAATTCCTCCCGTCACCTTCACTGTAAAGTTTGAGCTTGACGGCGGCGTGTACGCTGGTGATCAAGATTTACTCGAGCAAACCATCATCGAAAACCAAAACGCAACCGAATTAACGAAAAATCCAACCAAAGACGGATATACATTCGAAGGTTGGCACCCGGCATTAAATTTAACCAACGTCGATGCAAACCGCACCTTCACGGCGTTATGGGAAGCGATTCCTCCGGACATCACCGATTTTACATTCACGCCGGTAAGTGATTTACAAGAAAGCAATGATAATACAGCCGTGAATGCGATCGTAGGTTCCTTCAGTGACCCGATTGGCGGGCAAGGTACGTTTATCTATACGCTGGTGGCCGGAAGCGGTGACGACGATAACGCTTTGTTTATAATCGACGGCGATGCGTTAAGGGTTGGCTCCGCCGCTTTGGTTGCAGGAATAAAGAATATCCGTGTCCAAGTATCCGACGGCACGAGGAATTATGTACGGGCATTACAATTTACGGTTGAAGCGACTCCCGTATTAAACGGAACGGTAGGCATTATGCTTAACAACGAAACCGGAATGCTGACAGCTTCTTATTCGGAGGACGGTAACATCCACAACACCGGCGCGGTATCCTTCTTGTGGAGCGGTGCGGGTGTGGATTCGGGTAATACATCCGCTACATTCGACGCGACAGATTTCCTTGGCACCGTGCTTACGGTATCGGTATCAACTACGAATACATCCGGCGATCTTACCGCAAGCACAACGGTATTCCAAGTCGTTACGGCGATGGAGGATTCCAACGGCAACGACGACGCGACGTTAAATCCCGCAACCGAAGGTTTCTTCGAAGCCGGTGATACGCTCGCCATCGCGGTGACGTTCGATAAAAGCAAATTCGTATCATTTAATGTTTGCTTACATGACGGCACCGATACGTTGGATACGGATACCCCTTCCAATAAAACGGCTTATTATTACACGGTAAACGCAACGGATGCGTACGCGGATGGTGTCATCACAATAACCGCGGCGTTCCATTTATTCGCGATTACCCTCGTAACCGGTCATACCTTTACGCAAAGCCAAACCTTAAATCCGTTAGTGATACATGTATCCGGTATTAACATACCGCACCCAAATACCGGAAATTTAATCATCCGAAACGGAACGACGCAATTGGCGAATGGGGTTCACTTCACAATAAATGCTAGCGCCGGCATAATCACAATTTTCGATATCTACCTTAATACGCTCGAAGCGGGTACTGTACCGTTGACCGTCACCATCATCATTGACGGTACGCCGATAACGAAAACGGTAATTTTAACGGTGAATCCCGTCAGCGCGTAAACAACGCCTTTACTTCCGCTTTGGATATACACCCACTAAACACAATCCCCCAAAAGAAAATAAACCCGAACACCCCGATGGCTACCCCTACGCCGATACGTAAACCCAACGCTTCCAGCAGCAAACGATCCGCCAACACCCGCGCCCCTACCCCGCCGATTGCGGCGGCGATCAACGGTTTTACCAACCAGCACATAAACGGCAGCTCAATGTCTATGTGCTGTTTTATTTTATACAAACCCAGTGCGATAACCACAACGAGGCTCAACAGCCATCCGAAGATATAAGCCGGCAACCCAAAACGCGGCACGGCAAAAAACGTAAACGCAATCGTTATCGCCGATGATATGAGGCTGTTACGGAAGATAAACAATTGGCAACCCAATCCGTTCAGCACCCCCGACAGTATTATCTGCATGTAGATAAAGGGGCACATCACACCCAACAATTGCAACATCAAGCCGATGGGTTGGTTATAAATCGCCATCCCCAATTCATGCGCGAAAAATACGAACAACGCCGCCGCACCCATACCCGTGACCGACGCGAAAAGCAAACCCTTTGACGTTGCCGTGCTGATACGTCGCATGTTGCCTGATGCGGCGGCTTCCGCAACGGCGGGTACGAGCGTGACGCTCAGAGCCGTCAGCACCGCCGTCGGGAAGAAGATAAGCGGTACAGCCATCCCCGTGATTCGGCCGAATTCGCTTATGGCCTCCGACACACTGAGCCCGTAGATTTGCAAACGGGCGGGGATGAGTACGTTTTCCCACGCGGTAAGGAGTGACCCCGCCACGCGGTTGCCAGTCAACGGTAAAGCCATACCCATGATCAAGCCCAAGGTTTGCGCGGAAGTTAACGAAGGGCGTTTGAAGAGACGCCTTCTTTTTTTGAACACACGGTACGAAACGTATGTAAAACCAAACGAAAATACTTCCTCCGCCACGATGGCGATAAACGCGACGGCGGCGGCGTATTCCAAGCCGCGCGGCACAAACCGCGCCGCCAGCAGGTACACCACCGACATCCGTACGATTTGCTCCAGCACTTGATTGACCGCGGGAATCTTCGCTTCTTGCAAGCCGATAAAATACCCCCGCATACACGTCCCCGCCGCCATAAACGGGAACGCAAACGCCAGTATTCGCAAAGGCATGACGACCCGTTCGTCCTTGAAAAAATGCGCCGCCAACAATTCCGCGCCGAAATAAAGCGCAACGGTCAACGCTATCCCCAAAAGCGTGGTGATCACCACACTCTGCTTTAATACGCGCCCCATGTTGCCATATTCGCCCTTGGCGCGTTCCTGCGCGGTCAGCTTCGAAACGGTTGTGTTAAAACCCGCGCACGAAATGCTCCACGCCAGCACATACACGGGCATGATTAACTGATACAGCCCCATGCCTTCCGCGCCCATGAGGTTGGACATATAGATCCGATACACAAAGCCCAGCACGCGGGTGATGACACCGGCGGCGGTCAGCATTAACGCCCCGGTGAGGATACGCGACTTGATAAAACCATCCCCCTTCACCTAAATATATGAGGGGGACGCGGGGGCTTATACCCAAATTGGAAACGGGAGATAAAAATGGTTGATTGGCATTGGCGGGACGTTTGTTATACGGCGGGTTTGAAATTTATATATCGAATATTGCCATACAGTTGTCAGTAATTACGCAGTAAAAAGAAAACCACAAGAATCGATAAAAGGAGGAAATCCCATGCAAAAAAAGGCCTTGTTAGTCATAGACATCCAAAACGACATAACGAAAAATTATAGGGAAATTATTGACAACATTAATAAAGCAATCCATTGGGCGGTTGACAATAATATCCATGTTATTTATGTCAGGCATGAAAATCTGTCAGCCGGCACGAAGACCTTCAAACCCGATACGCGCGGGGTTGAATTGGTTCCGGACCTAAAGATCGTGTCGGGAAATATCTTCACGAAGTATAAGGGAAGCGCGTTAAGCAGCGAGAGATTCACGGATTTTATCGAAAAAAATGAAATAAACGATTTCTATATAGCGGGGGCGGATGCCGTCGCCTGCGTGAAATCGACCTGTTTTAATTTACGCAAGGCAAATTATAACGTCACCGTGTTATCGGATTGCGCCACCAGTTATGACAAAAGGAAAATCTGTGAAATGTTGGAATACTATGAAAGTAAAGGTTGTAATATTATTAATTTAAGCGACCTGTGAAAGGGACTTTGGATACATTGCGTTATGTGTACCGCTTAAAATCTATACCTTTTGTTTTATACCGGCGTCTTTTAAGATACCATTCGCCGTATGCCTATTTACAATTTTATCAACGACCGTAAACGGTCTGTTTTTAATCGGACTGTACCAAATTTTATGGGAACCCCTGCCGCGGCGTAAGAAATAACACCCGTTATCTGATAACATGTTTAATATCTGCTTTGTATAATCAGCCATTACGCGGAAGCCTTAAGATTTATTTTATCCGTCCGGTTAACGTTTAGCTTTATTTTTATTTCACCGCTATATTTTAGGTCATTTTCCGCGATGTCATATAAGGCAATTTTCACCTTCTCAAGTAAAGCGTCGAATGAACCGTGATCCAATGTCATGGCATATTTATCGGAAGAAGAAGTCGCAAGCCAAATCTTTTCATCGTCGTACCATTTAAATTTAACTATAAATTCCATTATTGTTCTTCCCTTTCGTTATTTTTTTCATTATACCTCAACCGCGCGATAAAAAACCCATCATTATATTCCCCGGGCAATAGCTGTAAGCAATTATCCTCCACAAAGTGGGGGATGGTTTTTTCGTCCGGCAACATGGGGAGCGGTTCGATTGTGAACGACGGGTGTTCCTTACAGAATTGCCGCACCCTATCGATATTTTCCTCCCGCGTTACGGTGCAAGTCGAATATACCAACGTACCACCCGGTTTCACATAAGTGGCGGCGGATTCCAACAATGCGCGCTGGGTTTCCAACAACGTGGGGTCGGGGCCGTCGTATCTGTATTTTATTTCCGGGCGCTTGCGCAGCGTCCCCAAGCCGGAGCAAGGTGCGTCCAGCAGAACGGCGTCGTATTTATTATTATAGGAAGGGTTCGTTCCGTCTCCCACCTTCGTTTTTATTGATTTTAGCCCCAGCCGCCTAATGGTTTTATCCATCAATTGTACCCGATGCGGATGGATGTCCATTGCCGTAATCTCCCCTGCGCCGCCCATCACACACGCCGCCGCGAAAGACTTACCGCCCGGTGCGGCGCACATGTCGAAGAGGGTATCCGTCGGTTTTAAACCGAGCGCATGTACGGCCCACATCGCTCCCGGGTCCATAACGAAAAACAGGCCGTTCTTAAACGCTTGCAAAGCCGTGATGTCACCCGCATTCCGCAGGGTGCGAAATCCGCCGCCAAGGGTTTCCCCGTTTATTTCCTCGCCGAAATCGTATTCGCTATTATTATCTGAGCATAATTTGGTCGTATTGGCATAAACCGTTACCGACGGGATCGCATGGCTGTTACGCGCGAATTCTTCTGCCCTTTCCTCCCCCAGCCAATGTATCAAATCCGCCGCCAACGCTTCGGGATAGGAATACCGCACCACCCAATCCCCTTCGGGCAATTCCGGTTCGTTCGGCTTCCGCACGATCGAACGCAGCACGCCGTTTACGAAACCCGACAGCTTCGCAAACCCTTGCGATTTCGCCAGCTCCACCGCTTCATGTACGGCGGCGTGGGGCGGTATTTTGGTCAATACGCGTAGCTGGCAAACGGACATCCTTAACAGGTTTCGAATAGACGGTTTCATCATATCCACGGGCAAAGTGGAAAAATGATTGATCACCGTGTCGATGAAACCTAAATTCCGCAACGTTTCATTGACCAATTCCGTAACGAAGGCACGGTCGCGGGCATCCGAACCACCCGTTCCTAATGCCTTTCGCAAGGCGATATTCGCATAAGCGGCGTTCTCCGTTACTTCCATCAATACCGCAAGCGCGACATTCCTCATGATTCCCGTCCCTTCATCCGTTTACGTACCTGCGCGTACGCCAATGCCATACCGTACGCCGATACATCCCCGATCACCGTCAGCATACGGTGCATAAACATCGCCGATATAAGGATCCCCTCGTTGAGTGTGTTGGCCATAAACATCAGCATCACCACTTCGCGCACGCCAAGCCCGCTGGGCGCGCCCGGCGTAAGGAAACCCGCGACCCACGACAGCATATATAACCCCATCACCGTAATGCCCATGCCGAACGTTACGCTTTGGCCCAAGAGCATCAGCGTGGCGAGGAAGGAAAACGCCCACAACGATATCAAAACAAAAGCGAATATAAATCGTTTGATCAGCACCGTCCAGCGCAGGTCTCGGGTATCGTTTTTTAAGTTGCGGAAAAACACCCCCAATTGGATTCGAAAACGGTAAACAAAAAAAGCCGCCGTTAACACGACCGCCAGTGCGACCAAACCTACCCAAAAGGATATGTCCATCTCACGGATGTAGTTGACCGAATGATCGAACGAAAACGCCACGGCGATAAATCCGGCGGCGATCGCAAACAACGCGCCTTCAATGAAGGTGGAAAACGCGACCTTTCCGTGGGAGAGCTTATCCGTATCGATGGCCATCTTGTTGCGGCCCAATACGTACATCACCCCGCCGGGGATGTATTTATACAGGTTGGAAACGGTGTAGGTAACGACCGCCAAGGGTGACTTTACGCGGATGCCCGATATATTCCTTACCAGCGCGCGGTAATTAAGCGAAGCCAATACAATCCCCGTACCCTCGAGCAACGCGACCGATAATAAAGCGGTCAGGATCAACGGATCGGAAAAAACGGTGAAATCCACGTCCCCGCGTGTTTGCAAAATGCGCCGCAATATAAAAGCGAGCGACACGACCATTAGCAACGAACCCGCCCATGAAGCGGCTTTTTTTATATTAAAATCCTTAAAAATCTTCATCTGACACATCCTTTACCACACAGCTTCCCATAGTATACGCCGCGAAACAAATATTCAAGACCTTCATACGATGTTTAATAACGAAA
Organism: Defluviitaleaceae bacterium; assembly: GCA_009779755.1. GTDB lineage: Bacteria > Bacillota > Clostridia > Lachnospirales > WQUN01 > WQRX01. The sequence goes on from WRDO01000016.1 coordinate 55,707, forward strand.
TTTCAAAGAGGGGCGCTGACTATGAACGGTATCGGCGGTATCGTAAACGGTATACCCTGCGAGGAAATGCTCGCGCAAATCAAGGGTGTGGGGCAATACGTATCCCCGCAGGCGTGCTTATTCGGCTCGCCGAAGCCCGTTATGGGGACGTTGGGTTTGCAAACGTATGTCGGGGTGTGCGACGGAGAACTCTATAATAAAGATGACCTCGTAAAGGAGCTCCACCCGCTGGGTTACCGCTTCGCCGACCGCAGCGACGCGGCGGTATTGCTGCACAGCTATATGGCATGGGGTATCGGTTGTTTGGAAAAATTGACGGGTGTTTTTGCGTTTGCCATATGGGACGGGGAACGACTAACCCTCGCGCGCGACAGGATGGGGTATAAACCCCTGCTCTACGGTATGGGCATAAACGGTTTGATATTCGCTTCATCGATCAAGACGATATTGTGCCATCCCGGCATCAAACCCACGCTAACGCAGCAAGGCGTTGCCGAATTGATGCTCCTCGGGCCATACCGCACCCCCGGCTGCGGTATCCTTAAGGGTATAAACGAGTTAAGGCCCGGGCATTGTTTGGTTTACCGCACGGGAAATACGCCGCAAATTAAATGTTATTGGAGACCCCAAGCCAAACCCCGAGCGGATGATTTGGCGACGACCGTAAAAACGGTACGCGGGTTGCTGGCTGATGCCGTAAAAAGCCAGACGCAAAGCGGCGGAAAATACGTAATAGGTACCGGCGAACCGGAATCAAGTATTTTGGCTTCATTGGCGGGTGTCCGAACGGTATCTGCGCAGGATGCCGTTTGCTCGGACGAATGGGCTGATGCATTAACCCCCGCGACGGAAGCGCTCGGCTTCCCCGCTTGTGATGCCGACGCGGTATTTTGGTTACGTTGCAAGCAATTGCGTGAGGCTTCACCCGCCGTATTGTCAGGCGAAGGAGCAGATACAATATTCGGCAGCCATCCGTGGTATACAAACGATAAATGGAGCGCATCCGTACGGCAGCGATTACCCTTTATACGCCACGGCGCACTCGGGCGGATCGACCCGGAGGAATACGTACGCGCCCGTTTCGACGAAACGATAAACGCCGCATCCGTACGCTACGACGACGAACCGACGGACAAGCGCATTCGGCAAATGACCTGCCTCACCCTCCAATGGTATTTACCGATCCTCCTTACTCGCATCGAGCGTATGTCCGACGCCGTTGGGTTAACCGTCCGCCTCCCCTTCCTCGATCATCGATTGGCGGATTATATGTATAACGTCCCGTGGGCAATGAAAAACCACGGGGACAACGATAAAGGTCTGCTGCGCGAAGCGTTTAAAGGAATCAAGGCCGATCCCCCGACCCCCGCAACCCCTAACCCGTCATTCCTCCGTAAGCTGCAGGATATGATGCGTGAAATGATAAATACCCCGAATTCACCCCTGTTTGAGATCGTTGACCGCGAACGCGTAAAATCGTTGGCATCCCCGCAAACCCTCGCTTATTTTCTCGGAATCAATGCGTGGTTGGAACGTTTTTCGATAAATATTTCGCTTTAATTACACCTTGCGTCATTTGACGAATACGATATAATATTATAGGAATACGAACCGAAGAGGATGATTCCCATGTTCGATTTTAAGGAAGAACTAAGCAGATACAGACCCATCCGCACGGCTGAAGAGCTTGAGGACGCCATGCGCGACGAGATTACCGATATAATGGATTTACTGCAATATATATCTACCACGGCACCGACCGTTATCGCATCGGCTGCCCCTTCCGAGAAGGAAAAACCAACCCCCACCCCCGCAAAAGAATAAAGGAGCCCTTATCATGCGTTGCCCCAATTGCGGCAAGACCTATGATGCGGGCAACCAATGCCCCCATTGCCAAATAGACGCGGTGCTCTTTAAAGGTACCGAACGCTTGTCGGACAGGCTGTATAACAAGGGCCTGTCACGGTTGCATTCCATGGATTTTACCAACGGCATACAGGAACTGCACCGCAGCGTTTCCATCAATAAACACAACATCCGCGCCCGCAATCTGCTCGGGCTCGCTTTATTTGAAATCGGACACATCGGCGAAGCTCTTAAGCATTGGATCATCAGCCGCTCCCATTTGCGGGAAAACAACCCCGCCAATAATTACATCGACAAATTAACTAACAACACCCGCGACTTCGAACGCTTAAACGAAGCGGTCGTGCTTTACAACCGTGCGCTTGATTTCGTCAAGCAAAAAAGCGATGACTTGGCGGTCATCCAATTAAAAAAATCGCTGGAATACAACCCGCGCTTTGTGGATTCGCTAAACCTGCTTACCCTTTGTTATTTACAACAGCGTAACCGCCAGCAAGCCAACGCCACGATGGAGCGTGTATTCGCCATCGACGTACGCAACCCGATTGCCCTGCGTTACCACGCCATTCTTAACCCGACGCGCCCCCGGCCCGAAACCCGCACCCGTACGATCATCAAACAACCCGCGCAACCCGGCGCAACTCAGGACAAGCCCTCCGATACCGGTCCCTTCAAAACCGTAACCATCAAGGAAAGCAAATCCTCCCACTTCCACTTCGTGGGGATCCTTTCGTTTATCGTGGGCGCGGCCGTGATGATGGGCGTCGGTATCTTTTTGTATATACCTGCCTTGCAACGCGAGCACACGATAGCGATGCAGAACGCGAACCGCCAAGTCGAAGCGGCCACAGCTGCACGCCAAGCGGAAATCGATGCCTACATCGAAAACGAAACCCGTTTTAGGGAGCAGATCAAAGGCCACGATCATGCGGTGGAGGAAATGCAAACCCAAATCAACCATGCCAACCGTGCGGTCAATGTATATGTAGCCAACGAACGTTTCCGCGCGGGTACCATCGAGGACATGCGCGCCGCCGTGGGTTTATTGGAAATCACGCCGCTGGACGACCTGCCCTTCGATACCGTGTCGATTGCCAACCATATCAACGAAACGGCCTTCCCCCTGTTAGCCACCCATTACGCGAATGAAGGCATTAACGCGTTTAACGCGGGGGATTACGGCTTCGCGTTAAACCAACTGGAAGACGCAATGCGTTTTATCGTCCCCTATAACCCCCAATACCCCCATGTACTGTACCATTTGGGTACGCTTTATTACCGTGCGACGGGCCGCGAAGCCGAAGCGATCTCCGTCCTTTCGTTGCTCGTAACGTTGGAGGGTTATGCCGCTTTCCCGTCCAACCCTTGGGGCAGCCGCCGCACCCGCGTGCAGGATATGCTTGGCAACTTGGGCCAATAAACAGACTTTACCCGATTGGATTGCGTATCTGTTTTCAAATCCGCAATAAAAAAAGGAGGTAAGTCACATGGCAAACAAATCAATTTTCGGCCTAAACGAAAATATCGCCGCCGCGTTAAGCTACCTGTTCGGTGCTTTCTCCGGCGTAGTCGTGCTGATACTTGAGCGCGAAAATAAATTCGTACGTTTCCACGCATTGCAGTCCACGTTATGGTTCCTGTTCCTCTACGTAGCCGGCGCGATCGTCAACTTGGTGTTTAACATCGTGTTCGCGATCCCGTTGCTCGGGTGGCTGCTCGGCATCGTACTCAGCCCGGTATTTTGGGTAGGCGGGTTCATCCTCTTCGCCACCAAGCTGTTCCTCATGTACAAGGCATTTTCAGGTACGACGTTTAAAATGCCCATCCTCGGCGAAGTGGTTTGGGGGCAAATCTTCAAGTAAACCACGCAAACAGTCCTAATCCGCACCCCGCGATAATATAGTTTACTACTATGGATCGCGGGGTGTTTTATTTGCTACGTATTCATTTGACCCGTCAAAGGGTTATCGTATTCGTGGTTTTTTTATTGGTCACGGGCTTATTAACTTTAATCATATTGATAAACCCGCCTGCCGATACGGATAAGATTTACATACATATAACGATACACGGCGTACCCGTGGGGGGGATGACCCTTGACGGGGCCATTGAAGCGCTGCATGACCGCTACCAACCGGAGCTTACCCCACTGCGTATCCGTTACACTTTAAACGGGGAAGAAGCGGCCGAACGCGGCTTCGAGGACTTTGGGGCGCGGTTCGATTTTACGGGAGTGGTGGAAGAAGCACTGCATTACAGCCAATCACGCGACTTGTGGCGCAGGATAAAACGTTGGCTGGGGCGTCCGTATGAAATTACCGTCCCCCCGCTTTTCCTTTTTGACACGGCTAAGGTGGAAAACGAAATGCGGGCCCTTGGTGAAAAATTACATCGTCCACCCGTCAATGCGCGGCATTCCATGGAGAACGGGCGGATCATCATCCTACCTGAGAGCGCGGGGCAAGCTATTGACGTGGCGTTGGCCGTCGAGGAAACGGCATCCCTTTTATCACAGCTAACCGAGGGGACGGTTGCGTTGACGGTTCGTATCCTCCCGCCGCGGTATACGCAAGCCGATTTGGATTTCACCGTTTCGGTTTTGGGTTCGTATCGGACGCCGTACAACGGCGGCTTTAATGAAGCGCGTACGCGTAATATCCAACGCGCGGCGCGGCGTATCCACAACCAAGTAATACTCCCGGGGGAAATTTTTTCCGCGGGGACGGTTATCGGCGCATATTTGCCCAACAGCGGGTATGAAGCCGCGTTGGTATTGGTCAACGGCGAGCCGATGGAGGATATCGGCGGCGGCGTATGCCAAGTAGCCACAACCCTGTATAACGCCGTACTGCGGGCAGAACTTTCCGTGGTGCAGCGGCACAACCATTCCGCGCGGGTTAGCTACGCCGACTTCGGCTTCGACGCGACGTTGGCGGGTGATTGGTATGACTTGAAGTTCCGCAACGATTCGGCGTTCCCGATCCTTATTACCACGGAAGTGGGCGGCGGCCGTTTGTACGTCGCTCTGCACGGCTTTGAGGCGCGGCCCACCGATCGCACGATACGTTTTACCAACGAGCGCACGAAAGTCGCCGAACCCGAACCGTACAGGGAAGTCACGGACGCCACCCTCGAACCGGGGGAACGCGTGATTATGCTGGAAGCAATCACGGGTTATACGTATGATGTCTTTAAGCATGTATACATAAACGGCAACGCCGTTGAGCGCGTGAAGGTAAATACGTCCACTTACCGCCCCTTGCAAGGGGTAATGCATGTGGGGAGAGGATGACGTAATAGCTTAGTTATTTTCCACGGCTTCGGCACCCGGTTTATCGCTCGGCACGTGCCTGAATATAATCGCCGCCGCGATAAACAACACGGAAATCCCCGCGATACCGTAATGCGTTTGCTCCGTGATTAACGCTACGGTGGCCATGATCGCCGTACCCAATACTGAAGCGAAACGGCTGCACACGTTGTAAAAGCCGAAATATTCGTTGGACTTGTCCTTGGGGATGATACGGGCGAAATACGAACGGCTCAACGCTTGTATGCCGCCTTGCGCCGTCCCGACAAGCATCGCCAACGCCCAAAACATAATCGTGAGGGTTTGGTCCGAGCGCGCGGGGTTCATGAAGAGGGCGATCGAGCAAACCAAGCAGTACGTAAATATGGCGACGTAGATCATGGTCTTCGCGCCGTATTTTTGTGACAGCTTACCGTATATGATCGCGCAGGGCATGGCGACGAACTGCGTCACCAACAATACGATGATCAACGTCATGTCGGTGATTCCGATGGAAACGCCGTACGCGATCGCCATGCGGATGATGGAGCCCACGCCGTCGGAATACAGGAAAAATGCCGCGAGGAAAAGCAGCAGGTATTTTTGCTTGGAAATCTCCTTACCGATCGTCCAAATCCGCACGAAGCTCTTGCGTACGTATTGGGGTTCCACTTCGCCGCCGTATTTTTGGTGTACGTTCTTCATGAACGGACCCATAAAGATAATCCACCATGCTACGGCGATGATGAACGCGATACGGTACGCCAACATGATGTCCATATCGATGACACCCAATTGGACCAGAATCACCAACGGGATGCTTAATATAAAAGGTAATGCCCCGCCTATGTAACCGAAGGCGAAGCCCAAACTGGATACCCAGTTCATGCGTTTGTTGTCGGTCACGTCCACCAAAAAGGTATCGTACACCTTCGTATTACCCGCATACCCTACGGACGAAATAACGAATACGACCAAAATCAAGAACCACCATTGCTCGGGGATAAACGCCAACGCAAACGTACTGACCAATCCCATACCCGCAAAAAACGTGAATATGAGCTTCTTTTTACCCTTGTAACCCGAAAGCGTACCGATTATCGGCGCAAGCAACCCTGCGATGATCATGCTTACGGTGTTCGACAGGCCGTAATAACCCGTTGCGGTCGCTTCGCTGACGCCCGCGGTATCCGCCGCCCGCATGAAAAACAATGAGAAGATAACCGTCATAACGATCATTACATAGGATTGGCTGGACCAATCGTACAGTACCCAGCTGAACTCTTCTTTGGTCAAGTCATTCTTGAAGGGAATCCATGACCTTTTTTTCGTTGCCGCAGCCTCCATACAGAACGCGCTCCTTTTATGGAAATAATGGGTTAAACCTGTCCGCAAGTATAGCATACAATCCCGCGCACGGCGCATACTAAAAAAATCCCCATTTGAGAAGGAGGATTTTTATGGACATCAATTGCACGCATATGTGCTTCTACCAGCAGGACGGTAAGTGCAACCTGCGCGAGCTCCCGGCGTTTACGTCCAATACCCGCGCTTACGACGTGGATTGCCCTTATTTTTCGGAATCCTATACGATCCCGCCGAGCCCGGTCGCCTAGCGGCCCGTATCGTTTTGTCGCTTCGTTAGTCTAGCGGCCGATAATCCCGTGCGTTTCCAATATCGCGTTGTACAGCCCGAACGCGATCTGCCATTGGTATGCGCTCGTAGCCAGCCTCGCGGCTTCGGCGGCGTTGGAAAGGAAACCCATTTCGGAAAGTACCGCGGGGATACCCGCTTCACGGATCACCACAAACCCGGGGGTATTAAATAAACCCCGGTTGTGCGAACCGGTTTGCGTGATCTTATTACGTTGCACTATTTGCGCGAGGTCGCGGCTGTTAAAGGTTAAGCCCGCTTCCGCTGCGCTGATCGCGTAATGCGTTTCTATGCCGTGGATGGCGGTGTTGGTGAAACCGTTTGCGTGTACGCTTATTAAAATATCCGCAAACGCCCCCGCGAACTCCGCGCGCCAAAAAATGCCGGGGTTCGTATCCTCTTGGCGTGTCATATACACGCCGATGTAGGGATGTTGGCTTAACAACGCCGCGACCTTGTTTGAAACGGCCATCACCAATTCCTTTTCACGGATGCCGTTGCGTACCACGCCCGGGTCGTTGCCGCCATGGCCGGGGTCGATAACCACGACCAGCGAATACGCTTCCTTCGGCAAACGCGCCATCACGTAATACGCTTCCTCGGTTTCGTATACCTCAAAGGTTAATGTCCGCGCCGTTTCCATGATTAATTGGATATTGCCGTTTACGTCCCGCGCCAGCATAAACGAATCGATAAAACCGTCGCCCACGGGTGTCAACCCCTGCCCCAGCGATGAGGCTTCCGGGGGCAGTACCATCGTATAGCGGTTGCGCAGGTATTCGTCAAAGCGCAGGATTTGGCTCACGTCCATCGTAAAACCGTCGGCGCGGCAAAAACGCACCGCCCGTACGGCGGGTTGGTACGATACACCCGCAATCGAGGTATGGAGCATAATCCTGACGGCACCTGCCCCGTGGTTGAGTAAGGTCGCTTCGGGGAGTGCGGCGTCTTCCTTAAAATAAACGTGGACATAGGCCGAACCTTCATTGTGTTGGCCTGTTACCATGTGGGAAACGAATACCGCGTCAACGATATCCGTCCATTCATTTATGTCATATAAGGCGGCATTGTCGATATCAACAACCAACCGATGGTTGACGGCATCCACGGAATACCGTACCGAAGGCGACAGGTCGCCTTGGATCACCAATGAATCCGTACCCCCGTCAGTTAATACATTCACATCGGTGATTCGGTTGGCGCCGAACGAAACCGTAAGCAAGCGCCTGTCCGCCGACAACGATACGGCGTATTCCGCCGCGCCGATGATATCAAAGACCAAGCGCGTGATATTGGGCGAACGGGAGAATTGTGACGAGCGGATGCCGCTGATCGGCAACGTTTCGCATACGAAGAACGGCCCCTCGATGGCGGAGAGCGTATTATGTATATCAATGACCAACCGATTATCGGGCAGCATAAAATAAGTAACGTCGGATATGGCGGAGAATGCCTGCACCATATACGCAGACGAACCCGTTTGCGCGGGTGTCAACAGATCCGTTATCGTCGTTTCGGGGTGGGGCTCGAACAGGATTTCCGAGGTGGAAACATCGATGGCCGTGTATCCGTTACCGTTACCGTTACCGTTGCCGTTCGGGGGCAGCGTGGGTATGGGAATTTCCGCCAAAGGGGTGGATGTCGGCTCGGGGTCGGTTATCGGTTCGGATGAAGGTTCCGGGGTGGGTTCCGGGGTTGGGGTCGGCTCCGGGGTTGAAGTCGGTTCCGGGGTTGGAGTTGGAGTTGGGGTCGGTTCCGGCTCCGCGGGGGAGCTTAGTATCGCCGCCACGCGTGTGCCGCACCAAGCCACGTCAAACCCGAATATCTCCGCCACAAAGCGCACGGGTACCATCATACGCCCGTCCACTTCAAAGGGCGCATATTCCGATGTAACACGCCGTCCGTTTAAATTGGCGGCGGTCAGGCCCAACGTCAGCACCAACACGTCATCCTTATAGAAAAGCGTGGCTTGCCGATTAGCCGAATGCCAGCCCACTTGACCGCCGATCTGCTCGGTAAATTCCCGCGCGGGTACGAAGATACGCCCGTTTTGCTGTACCGGCTGCACGAATTGCCAGCTCAGCACGGTCCCGTCCACGATAAGTTGTACGGGCCGTATGACGGACGCTTGTATCTGCGTATTAAAAAACGGCGATACCGCAAAAATAAGTATGGCCGCTATGAACCTATATGTAAAATTTTTCACGATAAATGCCCCCGGATGTTGGATTTTGTCGTTTCCACAGGCATCTTACACAAAAAAAAACCGTTGCACAATATATGCAACGGAAAAGTAATATTTAGTGCTTTTTAACTTACAGGCTTACTTGTTTACCGCGTCACGCAATTTCTTGCCAACTTTGAAACGGGGTGCCTTGGAGGCGGCGATTTTCATCTTCGCGCCTGTTTGGGGGTTGCGGCCATCGCGCTCTGCCCTTTCGGCTACATCGAATGTGCCGAAGCCTACGAGTTGGACCTTGTTACCGGCCACGAGCGCCTCGGTAATCGTGCATTCGAATGCGGAAAGCGCCTTTTCGGCATCTTTCTTGGTTAAGTCGGATTTAGCCGCGATCGCCGCGATGAGTTCCGTCTTGTTCATTTCAAATTCCTCCTTTGATAATAAACTGCGAAAACCTTCGCCGGCTTCGCTTAATTGTGGTAGTTATAATCGCTTCCATCGGGTTTGTCAAGGAAAATCAACAAATTTTTGCACGAACGGTTACTTTTTCTTCTCCATCAGTTTGTTCTTCTCCCAAATGCGCAGCGCTTCCTCCGCGTCGGCCGCTTTTTCGCCCCCGAATACGTGCGGATGGCGGCGCACGAGCTTCCCGCACAATCCGCTGACCACATCGTTTATGTTAAAAACTCCCGCGCGTTCCGCCAGCTTCGCATGGAAGGCGACCTGCAATAAAACGTCGCCCAATTCCTCTTGCAACGCGTCCATATCACCGTTATCGATCGCCTCGATGACCTCGTTGGCTTCCTCCAACAAATTAGGACGCAAACTCTCATGAGTCTGCGCCCTATCCCATGGGCAACCCTCGTCACCCAACAGCGTTTCCAATATCGTATTCAATTCGTCCATTTTCACTGCTCCATCTGTTTACCTAGGAACCCCGCCGCCGTTAGTGCCAGTTTGCCTTCCACTTCACCCATTTTCTTATCCGGCGAAAGGAACACGATTGCGCCCAACACGTCACCTTCGGCGATGATCGGCGCGATATATTCGTTCGAATACGTAGAAGGGTCGTCCTCTTCCAATATCGGCACGAAATTGTTGTCGTTACGGGTGGCGGAGAGTACGCTGCGTTGGTTGATCGTACGCTCGAGCGCGGGCGAAATGCTCTTATCCAAAAATTCCTTGCGCGCGCCGCCCGATACGGCGATGATTTGGTCTTTGTCCACGATACAGGTGATATGCCCGGACGAATGGGCAAGGCTTTCGGCGTATTCCTTCGCAAAATTACCCAGTTCCCCGATGGGTGAATATTTCTTGAGGATGATTTCCCCTTCCCTGTCGGTGAAGATTTCCAAGGGGTCCCCTTCACGTATGCGGAGTGTTCTGCGTATTTCCTTAGGGATTACGACCCTGCCCAAGTCGTCTATCCTTCTCACGATTCCGGTTGCTTTCAATGTATTTCCTCCTCGTTTCATATAAACTGACATTTTCTCATCAGTTCATATTATCTGTAAAAAATTGAGGATTTATACACCCGTGGCTACCTTTGCCAATTTTGAAAACGCCGCCGCATCGTTTACAGCCAATTCCGCGAGCATTTTGCGGTTGATATCCACACCCGCCGTCTTTAAGCCGTGCATGAATTGGCTGTAGCTCAAATCATGCTGTCTGGCGGCCGCGTTGATGCGGGTAATCCACAAGCGGCGGTATTCGCGCTTGGTTTGCTTGCGCCCCACGAACATGGACGCCATCGCCCTCATCACGGCTTGCTTGGCGGTGCGGTATTGTTTGCTTCTTGCGCCTACATAGCCTTTGGCCAATTTGAGCGTGCGCTTATGCTTTTTCTTCGCGCCTAACGCGCCTTTTATCCTTGCCATAAAAAAATCCTCCTATGCGTAAGGCATCATTTGCTTTACAGCCGCTTCGTTGGTTTTGTCCACCATACCCATTTTACGAAGGGTCATTTTGCGTTTGGGACTTTTCTTACCAAGGATATGCTGTTTATTTGCTTTGGGGTGCTTG
>WRDO01000017.1 GCA_009779755.1 Defluviitaleaceae bacterium
GAACTTCCTCAGTACATGCGCTCGCTTCAACTGCTTCCCGCTCATCGCGATTCTCGTCTCCTTCATACGAGACATTTTCTCACAATTTTTATTACGGGACTTTATCTCATGTTAATCACATCGTAAATTAGATTTATTTGACGCATCCATCAATTGGTTGTATAATCCGAATTCGCGAATGCAACCAATAAAGGAGATGGCTTCCATGCACAGCATGATAAAACAAATCGAAGGCGAGCAAATCAAGGTCGAACCGCCCGCGTTTAACGTAGGCGATACGGTGAAGGTGCACGCCAAAATCGTGGAGGGCGCAAAGGAACGCGTCCAAGTATTTGAAGGCGTAGTGCTTAAGAAACGCCACGGCGGCCTGCGCGAAACCTTTACGGTACGCCGTATATCCTACGGCGTGGGCGTGGAGAAGACGTGGCCCCTGCACTCCCCCCGCGTGGAGAAGGTCGAAGTCGTACGCCGCGGCATCGTGCGCCGCGCCAAGCTGTTCTACCTGCGCGACCGCGTAGGCAAGGCCGCAAAGGTAAAAGAGGCCATCTTCCAAAAGCCCAAGAAATCCGCGGAAAATGTTTAAAAACCAAATCGCCAACCCCTTCGTACGTAACCTTTTAGAATGGTTCGTCGCGATCGGGTTGGCGGTTTTGTTTATCTTCGTTACACGTAATTTCTTGTTCCGTATGGCGCACGTGGACGGCAACTCCATGGAACCTACGCTTTCCAACGGCAACATTGTCGTACTCAACCGTTTGGGCTGGTTGGTTTCGGGCCCGCGGGTCAACGACATCGTTGCTTTCCCCTACCGTATGGACCCGTCCGAAAACTTTATCAAACGGGTGATCGGCCTGCCCGGTGATACAGTGGATATCGTTGACGGGGCTTTCTACGTTAACGGCGTTCTCCTCGAAGACGCCTTTACGCATGAACGTATCGCCGACCGTTGGGACACGAACTTCCCCGTGACCATACCCGAGGGGACCGTTTTCGTGTTGGGTGACAACCGCAACGGCTCCAAGGACAGCCGCTTTTCCTCCGTGGGCAACGTCCCCATTTCCGAAATTGTGGGGCGCGTATCGGTACGCGTTTGGCCAATAGGGGGTTTGGGCCGGCCGTGACCGTACAATGGTACCCCGGCCACATGACCAAAACCCGCAGAATGATGGAAGCCCACATGAAGTTGGTGGACTTGGTCATCGAACTCTTGGACGCACGCATCCCCCTCAGCAGTAAAAACCCCGACATCGACACGCTGGCAAAAAATAAGCCGCGTCTCATCATCCTGACAAAACCTGATATGGCCAACGCAAGGCAAACAACCCGATGGGAGGAATATTTCCGCCAATCGGGTTTTTTTACGCTTGCGATGGATTTGAAGGCGGGCAAGCAAAAAAACGCGGCTGCTCGCGTAACGACCCTCGTGCAGCAAATCATGGCCGAAAAATTCGAGCAAAAACGTAAGAAGGGCCGTTTGGCCGTACCCGTACGCGCCATGGTCGTCGGCATTCCCAATGTGGGTAAATCGACCTTCATTAACCTGCTCGCGGGTAAGGCCGTTACGACGACGGCGGATAAACCCGGCGTGACGCGGGGACGACAATGGATCAACGTGCGAACGCCAACTTCCCCGTTCGCGGGATTTGACCTGTTGGATACCCCCGGCGTATTGTGGCCCAAATTCGAGGACCCGGAAGTGGGTTTACGCTTGGCCGTAACCGGAGCAGTGTCCGATTTGATTTTAGACAGGATAACGTTGGCGGAACATTTGATCATGATGCTGGGGGATGTTGCACCCAAAGCAATCCATGTTCGGTATCGTTTTTCATCGGAAGGGTCACATGACATAAAAAACCCCCGCGATATCCTCGTAAGTATCGGGGAAGCGCGGGGATTTAAAATGAAAGGCGGCGCGATCGACCTCGAACGCACCGCTATTATGCTGTTGGATGAATTCCGCGGGGGCAAGCTGGGGAGGATAACGCTGGAATCGCCGGTTTGATTGGTTTTATAATAATATTCATTATTTCAATTCGTTCTTAGTGTATTTATCTTTTCCTGTACATAAGTAATGATGTGATTGGCGGTGGCCGGGTCGCGGAAGGAATGGAACACGACCTTGGATAACAGTTCCTCGAGGTTTTCCGCGTCCTTTGCTTCGGCGTAGATATCCGCCGCGAATTTATATGTGTTGCGGAATTCCGAACCCAATGCAATGGCATAATGCAGGATGCGCAGGGCGTCCGCGGGGTTTTCTTCTTTTATCAGCGCTTCCGCCCATTTGGTGAGGCAGCGCAGGTAATCGTTGAAGTTTTCCTCGTAGTGCGCCAGGTATTCCAGTTGCAAGCGGCCGTAACGTTTCTTTAATTCGATGTTGGACATCGGCTTGTCGAAGCGTATCATCTTGCGGTTGGCGGCCCGCTCCACTTTGTGGGGGTCACCTTCGGGCAGGGGCGGCAGTTCCTTAAGGTCGGCGGTAAAGAACAGCTCCGGGTCAAGGGGTTGCTTACGTACACTGTTGGCCGCATCTTCTTCCTGCAAGAAACGCTGCGTCAGTTTAAACTGCTTTCTTTTCATACGGGCGGATTGTATGGCTACAAAAAAAATGGCCCAAAACAACAGCACGAAAAATACCGCCGTTATTTGGAACCACATACGCCCACCCGCTTCCGTAAAATCAATCGTTTTTTATTATACCATACCGTTTTGCTCCTTTAAACCCTTACATATGGTAGAATAAGTCATGGGAAAATATAACGGTACCTGCGCGAAGTGCCCCGTTTACATAAAAGGCGGGATTTGCCGCGGTTGCAACAACGCCGCGGTATCATCCATGGAAATAATGCAATACTATGATTACGGGGAAAAAGCCGCCCCTCGCTTACGCGACGGCTTGGGTATCGCGTTGGATATCGGTACGACCACGCTTGCGTTTGAATTGTTTGATTTGACGGATGGGCGGCGCCTTTCCGTATATTCCGCGGCAAACAGCCAACGCTCGTTCGGGGCCGACGTGGTCACGCGTATAAAAAACGCGACGCAGGGAGCGGCCCGAACGCTTCATGCGTATATAATAGAAGACATCCGCAACGGGATTTCGAATTTATTGGCGCAAGCGAACGTACCCGCGGATAATGTACGGGGAATGGTCATCGCCGGCAACACCACCATGCTCCACCTCTTGCATGATTTACCTTGCGATACGTTGGGGGTATATCCTTTTACTCCGGTGGATATCACCCTCCGTGCCGTACGATTCGATTTTTTGCCCCGATGCAAGGCGTTGACCCTGCCGGGCATATCAACCTTCGTCGGTGCGGATATAACGGCGGGTATTTTTTACCTTGGCGGGATAAAGAACGAAACATACCTCCTCATCGACCTCGGCACGAACGGGGAAATGGCGTTGGTGCACCAAGGTAAAATATTCGTCTCGTCAACGGCGGCGGGCCCGGCCTTCGAAGCGGGTAATATCTCGCAGGGGATCGCGTCGGTTTCGGGCGCCGTAACATACGCGCGGTATACGCTCGAATCAAACGGGTTCGAATATAAGACCATCGGCGGCGTATCCCCCATCGGTATATGCGGCACGGGTGTGGTGGATATAACGGCGGAGCTTGTACGCCACGGGATGGTTGACGAAACGGGCCGTTTATCCGACGCTTGCCCGAACAAACGCGTGGAAACGGCACCCGGCATTTACTTTACCCAAGCCGATGTCCGTGAAGTGCAGTTGGCGAAGTCCGCCATTCGCGCAGGCATCGAGATACTGCTTGAATCGGCGCGATGCACCCCCGATGATATAAGCCATGTATATTTAGCCGGGGGATTCGGATATAAATTAAACACACGTAATGCCGAAACACTTGGGCTTTTGCCCGCGGGTATGGCGCAAAAAACGAAAGCCGTTGGCAATGCGTCCTTGGGCGGCGCAGCTAAAACGCTTTTGACCGACGACCCCGCAAGTACGGCGGCGCTCGCCGCGTCGGCAACCGAAATCAGCCTCGCCGCGCATCCCAAATTCAACGATTTGTTTATGGAATATATGATGTTTCTTTAGGGGAGGGTAAACCATGGCGGAAATCCGCGAAACGCTCGTCAACCTGACAAAAAACGCGAGTAAAACCACCGGTGATTTGATCAAGACCGCAAAGCTGAACATTTCGTTGACAAGCGAGCAAACGACGATCAAAAACCTTTATACCGAAATCGGGAAGAAGGTACACGAAATCTACCAATACGGCGGCACGCTGGGTAAATTCTTCGACGAAAAATACCTTGAGCTGGAAGCCGCCGAACGTAAAATCGCGGAAATAAAGGAACAGATCGCCGCCATCAAGGGCATACGGGAATGCCCAAAATGCGGCAAAAGCGTGGAACGTAATTCGGAATTCTGCCCCAAGTGCGGGATACGCTTGGAAGCGGGGGGCGCAACCGCGCAAACGCCGCCAATGCCCGCACCCAGCGCGGACGCGGATACGCCGTCGGCGTTATTTACGAACGCGCCGCTTACAAAACGCGAATGCCGCGTTTGCGGCGCATCCAACGACGCGAATACAAAATTTTGCCTTTCTTGCGGAAGAATAGTAGACTAGGATATTCATATAAGAACGGGGTATCTGCCATGCTTTGTGAAAAATGCAAAAAAAATACCGCCACGGTGCATATGCAACAATTCATCGGCGGCAACAAAACGGAAATTCACCTTTGCCAATCATGCTCGTTTAAGATGGAAATGCCCATATCATTCGAAAATATCTTCCAAGGGTTCCTTACTTCGTTGCAATCCATGACCGCCAACCGCCCGACGAGGATACCCACCACCCCCTGCGAGCGGTGCGGCATGACCTACGAGCAATTCAAATCGGCGGGAAAATTAGGTTGCGAGGCTTGCTACCATACCTTCGCCAAGGAAATCGAGGCCCTGTTCAAAAACGTGCAAGGTTCGACCCGTCACGAAGGTAAGTTTCCGCAAAGGCTGGGCGCGGACTTGCGCGCGCGGCGTGAGGCCGATCAGCTGCGCCGCCAGCTTAAGGAAGCCGTCGAAGCCGAAAACTACGAAGACGCGGCCCGGTTACGCGACCAAATCCGCGCGCTTGAAGCACCGAAGGAGCTGCAATCATGAGCAGCCCATGGTTCACCTCGGAAAAAACCGATATCAACCCCATCCTTTCCTCACGTATCCGACTCGCCCGAAACCTGCGCAAATACCCCTTCCAACAAAAATTAAACGCCCCCAACGCCGCTTATATGGTGCAGGAGATGCAAGAAGCGATTTCCATTTTCCATAAGCTGGACATGCAGAACCTGAGCGAAGCCGAACAGAAGGTCTTTTTGGAGAAGCACATCATTTCACCGGAATTTATACGGGGTTTGTTACCGAGGGGACTTTTGATCAGCGACGACCAAAACCTTTCCGTGATGCTAAACGAGGCAGACCATATCCGCATCCAATCCATGCAGGCGGGCGACGCGTTATCCGATGCGTTGACGGCAGCCAACCGATTGGATGACCTCATCGAAGAACGTATGGAATACGCCTTTCACCACGAGTACGGTTATTTGACCGCTTGCCCCACCAACACAGGCACGGGTTTGCGCGCTTCCTATATGATCCACCTTCCCTTTTTGGAACGGACGGACCAATTCAAATCCCTGTTGCCGATCATTTCCAAATTCGGCATTACCCTGCGCGGCATCTACGGCGAAGGGACGGAGTCGATGGGCGGCATTTACCAAATTTCCAACCAAACCACCATGGGTAAGACCGAAGAGGAAATCATCCAAGTCTTGCAAAATATGACCATCAAGGTAATGGAGCACGAGGCGCAGGCGCGTGACAAAATGCTGGGTACGCACCGCGCCGACCAAGAAAACATGGTGTACCGCGCGTACGGCGTATTGGCATACAGCCGCAAAATCACCGCCAAGGAAGCGATGGACCTGCTTTCCGAGGTTCGCCTCGGTTACCTGTACGGCTTGCTGGACAAACCCAAACCCGTCAAGCAAATCTATCAAATCATGATGGAGATCCAACCCGGCCACTTGCAACGCATCGCCGGCAGGGAAATGGATGAACTGGACCGCGATTACGCACGTGCGGAATATCTACGCGAAATATTCAAATAGGAGGAACCAATGAAAGGACCATTCACCGAAAAAGCGCGCCGCGCCATCCAAAACGCGCAGGACGCGGCCGTATCCATGGGGCAGTCCTATGTGGGCACCGAACATTTGCTGTTGGGACTTGCGCAAACGCACGACGGCGTGGCCGCCAAAGCGTTGCAAAACCAAGGCGTATCGCCCGACGATATCAAGAAACGCATCGAAGGCACGGGCATCGCCCAACAGGGCTTACCCGGTGCCGCGCCGCAGGACTTTACCCCCCGCGCCAAGCGTATCTTCGAATTAAGCAAGCAGGAATCCGCAAGGATGCATACCAACTATATCGGGACGGAACATTTATTGATTTCCCTGTTGAAGGAACAGGAGGGCGCGGCGTTGCGTATCCTCATGGACCTTTCGTGCAATATACAGAAGTTGTACGACGACATGATGCTGATGCTGGGCGGCAACCAACCGCCGCACCAAAGCCATCCGCACCCCGGCCAACCCTTCCCCATGAACCCCAACGCTTTAAAGCAAACCAAAAATAATACACCCACGCTTGACCGTTTCAGCCGCGACTTTACGCAAATGGCGAAGGAAAGCAAGTTTGACCCCATCGTGGGGCGCACAAAGGAAACCGAGCGCGTGATCCAAATCCTGACCCGACGCACCAAAAACAACCCTTGTTTGGTGGGTGACCCCGGCGTGGGTAAGACCGCTATCGCCGAAGGGCTTGCCCAGCGGATCGTTTCCGGCGACGTGCCCGAACCCGTGAAGGACAAGCGTGTCGTTCAATTGGATTTACCGGGTATGGTGGCGGGGACGAAATACCGCGGCGAATTCGAAGAACGGATCAAACGCGTTGTGCAGGAGGTTACCACTAATCCGAACGTGATCCTGTTCATCGACGAATTGCATACACTCATCGGCGCGGGGGGGGCGGAGGGTGCGCTGGACGCGGCGAATATCCTTAAGCCGTCGCTCGCGCGGGGCGAAATGCAGGTCATCGGCGCGACTACGCTGGACGAATACCGCAAGCACATCGAAAAGGACGCGGCGCTGGAAAGACGCTTCCAACCCGTGATGGTGGACGAGCCTACGGAAGAAGAAGCCATCGAAATCCTGCGCGGTATCCGCGACAAATACGAAGCGCACCACAGCGTAAAAATAACGGACGAGGCACTCGAGGCGTCGGTGCGGTTATCGGCGCGGTACGTTTCCGACCGTTTTTTGCCGGACAAGGCGATCGATTTGCTGGACGAAACCTGCTCAAAGGTACGCTTGCGTTCCTACACCGCGCCGCCCAACATCAAGGTGTTGCAAGAGCAAATCACGGAACTGGACGCGGAAAAAGAAGCCGCGATCAAAATAGAGGAATTCGAAAAAGCGGGTTTGCTCAAGCAAAAGCAAAACGCCGTAAAGAAGCAATTGGAAGACGCGCAATCCGATTGGAAAGCGACCAACACCAAATCCCACCACGAGGTCAACGCGGACGAAATCGCGGACGTTTTAGCCGCTACCACAGGCATCCCCGTCAAACGCTTACAACAGGAGGAAGGCAAACGCCTGATGGAAATGGAAGCCACGATACACAAGCGTATCATCGGCCAAGATGCGGCCGTCACCACCGTTTCCAAGGCGATACGGCGGGGGCGCGTAGGTTTAAAGAACCCGGCGCGGCCCATCGGCTCGTTCCTTTTCCTCGGCCCCACGGGCGTGGGCAAAACGCACCTGTGCCGCGCGTTGGCGGAAATCCTGTTCGGCGACGAAAACGCCATCATCCGCGTGGATATGTCGGAATTTATGGAAAAGCACAACGTTTCGCGGTTGATCGGTTCTCCCCCGGGGTATGTCGGCTACGACGAAGGCGGCCAGTTTACGGACCGCGTACGCCGTAAGCCCTATTCCGTCATTCTCTTCGACGAGGTGGAAAAAGCGCACCCCGACGTATTTAACGTTTTGCTCCAAGTCCTTGACGAGGGACATATCACCGACGCGCAGGGGCGTAAAATTAACTTTAAGAATACCGTGATCATCATGACTTCCAACGCCGGGGCGCGGCAAATCGTGTCGCCCAAGACGCTGGGATTCGCGCAAGCCGATGATAAGAACCGCTCCTACGAGGACATGAAAAAACGCGTAATGGACGAAGTGAAGAACCTTTTCCGCCCCGAGTTTATCAATCGGATCGACGATATTATCGTGTTCCACCCGCTGGGAGAGGACGAGGTAAAAGCCATTACCCGATTAATGCTGGACGAAACCGTACAGCGTTCCGCGGATAATTTGGGTGTCACGTTAACCTTCACCGATGCGCTGGTGGAATACATCGCCCAAGACGGTTACGACCAAGTATACGGCGCCCGCCCGCTGCGCCGCGCGATACAGACCAAAATCGAGGACGAAATGGCTGAGGATATCCTGCGCGGGCGGTTTAAAGAAGGGGATAAAATTACCGTCGATTACGCGGAGGAGAAGGTTGTATTTAAAACGGAGTAGGATTGTTTTACCCATTCCGCTAACCGACCCTCCCCGACGAGCGGGGATAAAAACGGGGGATCGTCATGGATATTCAATTAATTCTAAGCATCGTTATTATCATTGTGTTGCTTGTTATTCTATTTTCCGTGCTTACGGGAAGGCAAAAATCGCCGCTCGGGGATATCGCGGAATTATTAAAGCGCGCGACCGAAGAGCAACGTAATGAAATAGCGCGGCAAATAGCAAACGGCGCGACCGAGCAGTTTAACCGCTTCGGGCTTATTCAAAAAAGCGTGACCGAAACATTGCAACTCAACCGGGAGGAAGTGAACAAACGCCTGCGCGAATTTTCCGAGCAGGTAGACACGCGTTTGTTTTCCATCCAACGCGGCAACACCGAAAACATGGAAAAGGTAACCGCAACGCTTGAAAATAAAATGAAATCCTTGCAGGAAAGCAACGAAAAACGCCTGGAGCAAATGCAAAACGTTGTGGATGAAAAATTGCAAAAAACCTTGGAAACGCGGCTGTCGCAGTCCTTCGAGCTGGTCAGCAAGCAGCTTGAAAACGTACAGCAGGGGCTTGGCGAAATGAAGAACCTCGCCGCCGACGCAAAGAGCCTAAAGAACGCCCTAACCAACGTAAAGGAACGCGGCACCTACGGCGAGGTACGCTTGGAAAAGCTCCTTTCCGACATCCTCGCGCCCGCGCAATATGAAGTTAACGCCGAAATCACATCGGGCAGACGCGTGGAATTCGCAATCAAGCTGCCCGGCAACGGCGACATACCGCTGCTGCTCCCCATCGATTCCAAGTTCCCCATCGAGGACTATAACCGCTTGCTGGACGCGGAGGACAAAACCGCCATCGAAGAAGCGCGAAAGTCCTTGGCGCGGCAACTGCGCGAATCAGCGAAAACCATTTCCGACAAATATATCGCACCGCCAAGGACGACGGACTTCGCGCTTATGTTCCTCCCCACAGAGGGGCTGTACGCCGAAGTGGTGCAGAACGCCGCGCTCTTCGAAGAACTGCGCGACAAATACCGCGTGACGGCGGTGGGGGCGACGACGCTTTCCGCTTTCCTTTCATCGCTCCAAATGGGCTTCAAAACGCTCGCCATCGAGCAACGCTCGCAGGAGGTTTGGGACACGTTGCGCGCGGTGAAGGCAGAGTTCGGCAAGTTCGGCGATATCCTCGACCGGGCGCAGAAGCAAATCCAAACAGCGGACAAAACGCTGGAGGAAATCGTCGGGCGGCGCACGCGGGCGATAAACAAGACCTTACGGACGGTGCAGGAGTTGAACGGCTCCACCCATATATTGTTGGAAGCCACGAAGGATGATGCGGATGAAGAATAAGTATCATTTAAATTATTTTTTTATCCCATGTATTTTGTTCTTGTTAGCCGCTTGCAACACCCAACAAGAACCGGTTAACGATATTGCGACCCCGACAGCCAACCCGATCATCACCGTCCGGGTAAGCGAACCGGGTTTATGGCACACACCCGAAATAAGGTCATCGGAAATCGAATCATTGATACATAAAAATATATATGCCATTACCGAAGCCTCATCCCTTCACAGGCATTTTTTATATCTTGACGCGTACAGCCGCGTCATTTTTATTGCATCCGGTGACTTAAACCATGACGGGTTTACCGACTTTGCCGTCGTCGTTGAATTTGCGGAAAAAAGTGAAGATGAATACAGATTCACCCCCGGTTCGCCCCGCCATATCTATATACTTCTCGGTGACGAACACGGAGGCCATATAATCGCGCACAAAAATGAATCCTTGATTCCCGACGCGGGGAGCGGCGGGCGGTTTGGGGATGCGTTTGACAAAATGTTTATAGAAGACGGATTTTTGATTATTCACTACCTTATGGGAAGCGCGTGGTCTACAAGCCAAGAAATGCGCTTCGCTTATACAAATGGCAATTTCAAACTCACATCCTTCCATAAATATGATTTTTATTCCGTAGGGCCCCACAACCAACATACATCGGTTGATTTCATCAACCATATGGTCGAGCGGCATACATGGCGCATGGAGGACGAATCCGTAAGATATAACCTATACAACGGAACGATACCGGAACGTAATTTTTTATTCGATGAAGTGACGTATGATACAGTTGTTTGGTATGCCCATATCCGCTACCTTCCCGATTGGAACGATTTCCGTTATATCGATTTTGAAGGCCCCGGTGGTATATATGAATCGGTTACGCCCGCAAAACCGTGCGTTCCCGCTTCACAGGTATTGGATATTGTAATGAAGAAATACCATCCCGATTTTGATAAGGTATATATCTCCCTAACCCGGGAAAACGCGGAAAATTATTGCCGGCTGTTATTTTACGAGATTCCGTTGTATTATTATCGCGGCGAAGACGGTATACTCATGTACCGCGGCTTTAACACTTCAATTTTTGATACGAATCACCACCATGTAACATTTTTTTCATTCGATGATACGAAGTTCATTTTTTATTCGATAGAATTTCCCCATCAGCATTAAATAAAGGATGATGCCTTTGCGAATCATCGTAGGGTTGGGCAACCCCGGCCAAGCGTACAAAGGAACGAGGCATAACGTAGGCTTTGAATGTATCGACAAGCTGTGTTATGACTTCGAAGTAAAGACCAAGCAAAACCGCCGCTTCCGCGCCATTGTCGGCGAAGGGAAAATAGCGGGGACACAGGCGTTACTGGTACAACCGCAAACCTACATGAACCTCAGCGGCGAAGCGGTGCAAGCCATTTTAAAATTCTATAAATTACCCCCAACGGATTTAATCGTCGTGTACGATGACGCCGCGCTTCCGGTGGGGGATATTCGCGTGCGCGAGCGGGGCAGTTCGGGCGGGCAAAAAGGCATGGAAAATATCATCGCGTTATTTAAAACCGACGAAATCACCCGCGTGCGTATCGGCGTGGGCGCGAAGCCCGAGGGGTGGGACTTGGCGGATTACGTACTGAGCCGCTTTAAACGGGAGGAATGGGACGGTTTTATCCGCGGCGTGACGCTGGCGGGGGACGCTGTCGCGTGTATATTAAAAGAGGGAACACAAGCGGCGATGAACCAATTCAATAAAAAAACGAAACGGGGAGAAGAAACGGAATGAAAACAAAGATTATATTAATCGTATGCGTTCTTATATTTTTGGCTGGTTTTGGCGGGTGTTCACGTACGCAGGAGGTTTATGCCCCCGCATCCGTAAACCCGACCGCAACGCCCGCGATGACCGCGACGCCCGATGTTACGCCGCCGAACTCCGGCGGGGACCCTTCCGAAGCCCCCGCCATATCCGTAAATACGGGCAGCGGTATCCACGGAGCGATCCACCGCGTCACGTACGGCGAAAATACGGCGTACATCTTCGGCACCATCCACGGGGGTATGCCCGATTGGTTCCCGCTGGCGGAAGTCGTGGAGGATGCCTTGCGCCGTGCGGACGTCGTGCTTGTGGAGGTCGATGAAATCGGGCTTTCACCCGAAGCCATGATGGATGCGGTAATGGGCGCGATATTTTTACCGGACGGCTTGACATGGGTTGATTTGCTGCCGGAGGAACACTATAACCACATGGTGGAAATGATGGACGCATGGGGAGTTTCCTATAACGACGTAAATACCATGAACCCGTCATACCTCGTATGGCAATTGAACCTGAGTATCGCGGTAAGCCTGTCGGGTCTTGATGTAGGCGTTGAGGCAAGCGTTGACAGTTATATCGCGTCCGTGGCGGCGCAGCGGGGCTTACCCGTCATCGGACTGGAACCCATCGAACAGCAACTGGACATCCTGTATAACCCTCCCCTTGAGGTTTTGCTGGCGATGATTATGCACCTGCATCCGCCGGACGTTATGGTGGAGGCTTTCTTGGAAAGCGGCGAGTTGACCCTTGACGAGATGGCGTATTTTTATGCCGCCAACGATTTCGCGCCCATTAACGACAGTTTCGCGTTAATTGTTGGTTTCGATTGCCCCTACATGGTTTATATGCAGGAAATGGTCATGGATTGGCGCTCCGTTTTTTACGCGAACGAAATTAAACGTTTGCTGCGTGAAACGGAGGAACCGACGACGTTCTTTGCGGCGGTGGGCTTGTCCCACGTCATCCGCTCGGGCGCGCACGAATTATTTACGGACATTATCGAGCAATTAACCCTTGCGGGCTTTCATCCCGTGCCGATTTGGGAACAACGATGAACCACGCTTTGCTCGCTCCCCTTGCGGAGTCAAAGGAGTTTACCCGGGTACGCGCGGCTGTGCGCGGGAGGCAAACGGCGTGGTGCTCGGGTGTGGTGGGCGCGCAGAAGTGGCATTTGGCGGCGGGGTTGTTGCATGAACCGAACCACCCTGCCATGGTGATTGCGTCATCAGAATTGAAAGCCAAGGAAATTCATCAGGACTTGTCGTATTTCTTCCCCGATTCCTGTCATTTTTACCCCGGGCGCGACATGATTTTTTACGCTGCCGATGTGAAGAGTGTGGATATTACGCGGCAGCGGTTGCAAGTGATCGATAAGTTAACGCGGGCGGGGGAAGCGGGGGCGGTCGCGGGGATTGGCCTTTCGGGGGATCGCGCCTTGGGGGACTCTGTGAAAGCCTCACCTATTGTCATCCTTTCTGCTGAGGCGCTGCTCGACAGGCTTGTGCCGCCGGAGATATTCGCCACATATAGACAGGGATTGAAGATCGACGACCGCGTTAAGCCTGAGGATTTGATACGTAAGCTGGCTTCGATGGGGTATGAACGCAGCGGCTTGGCGGAGGGGGCGGGACAGTTTGCGCTGCGTGGGGGGATATTGGATATTTTTCCGGCGGTGGCGAGTTATGTGCCCCGGGACGGCGAAAAGCAAACGCTTTATTTAAATCAAGCGCAATCCTTACGCATTGAATTTTTTGATGATGAAATTGATTCCATACGCATCGTGGACGCGTTGTCCCAACGTTCGGTCGAAAAGGCCGCGTCGTTTATGGTATATCCCGTACGGGAGCTGGTCTTCGGGCCGAAGCGTTTACGCCGCGCGCGGGAACGAATTAATGCCGCACGGGATAATCAAACTTCTGTGCTTAAGGCTAGGGGTAACCATAAAGAAGCGCAAATCCTCGCCGATACCATCGAGGAGCAACTTATCCGATGGTCGGACAGCCATGCCACGGGCGCGGATGCCTTCTTCCCGTTCTTCTACGAAGAGGAATGCAACCTGCTGGATTATTTACCCGGGAATACGGTGCTTTTCTTCGACGAGCCGAACGCGGTTGCCGTCCATATGGAAACCGTGCTGGCGGAATATACCGATAGTATTTCCCACCGTTTGATGG
Organism: Defluviitaleaceae bacterium; assembly: GCA_009779755.1. GTDB lineage: Bacteria > Bacillota > Clostridia > Lachnospirales > WQUN01 > WQRX01. Next base: position 13,933 of record WRDO01000017.1, read on the forward strand.
CGGGTCGGCTGCTGCCCGAACAGGTGCATGTCACGCTCCCGTGGGCGCAGGTTTTACATAAGACGGCGGGGTTTGCGCGTGTGCTGTTCTCCTCCATGACGGGGACGCTTAGTGAATTTAACCCCGCTCCGCCAGAAATCCCCTTCCATGTGCGGAGCTCTTCTCCCTTACGAAAAAAACCAAGTGAATTGGCCGATGATTTACGGGATTTGCTGAAAAAATATAAACGCGTGGTCATCCTCGCGGGTACGCGGCGGCACGGGCAGCAACTAACGGACGCGATACGGGAATTGGACGTCCCCGCGTATTTCGCGGGTGCGTTGGAAGGATCGAGAGGGATAGAACGTTCCGAAGGAGCGGCTTTGCCTTCAAGCGATTCGGAACGTTCCATCCCTTCGGGCATCCCCGCAGGCATCGTCACGGTCGCCCGCGGCGCGTTATCGGAAGGTTTCGAATACCCGTCGCTTTCCCTCGCCGTAATTACCGACAAGGATTTATTTTCGCAGGAAAAAGCCCAACGCCGTACACGCCGTAAAATAAAGAATGCGGAAAAGATCAACCACTTCACCGATTTGCGTATCGGCGACCATATCGTACATGACAACCACGGCATCGGCGTTTTCCGCGGCATTGAGCAGGTGGTAAACGAAGGCTTGGCGCGGGACTATTTGAAGCTGGAATACGCCGACGGCGGGCATTTGTACGTACAAACCTCACAAATGGATTTGGTGCATAAATACATCGGCGGCACGCAGGAGGCGCGGCTCAACAAACTGGGTGGCGCGGACTGGACGAAGGCGAAGGCGCGCGCGAGGCAAGCCGTGGAGATTATGGCGGCGGATTTGATCGCGCTGTACGCGAAGCGGCGATCGAGCCAAGGATATACCTACGGCCCCGATACCGTGTGGCAAACGGAGTTCGAAAGCCAGTTCCCCTATACCGAAACCGACGACCAAGCCGCCGCCATCGAGGACGTAAAAGCGGATATGCAATCCCCGCGCGTAATGGACAGACTCCTATGCGGCGACGTGGGCTACGGCAAAACCGAAGTGGCCATCCGCGCCGCGTTTAAAGCCGTACAGGACGGCAAACAAGTGGCGTACCTCGTGCCCACGACGATCCTCGCACAGCAGCATTACCAAACCTTTGCGAGCCGCATGAAGGACTACCCCGTTACGGTCGAACGGCTTTCCCGCTTCCAAACCCGCGGCGAACAGCAAGTCACTCTTAAGAATTTGGCGAAGGGTGCGTCCGACATTGTAATCGGCACGCATCGTTTATTATCGAAGGACGTTAAGTTCCATAACCTCGGTTTGATTATCGTGGACGAGGAACAGCGCTTCGGTGTAGGCCATAAGGAAAAATTAAAGGAAATGCGCGCCGACGTGGACGTATTGACGCTGACGGCGACACCCATCCCGCGCACGCTGCATTTTTCCTTAACGGGCATACGCGACATGTCCATATTGGACGAACCCCCCGAGGAACGCCAGCCCATCCAAACCTACGTGATGGAATCCAACAACGAATTCGTGCGCGACGCCATCAACCGCGAATTGGCACGCGGCGGGCAGGTATATTATTTACACAACCGCGTACGCTCGATCGCCGATGAAGCCATCCGCGTGGCCAATCTCGTACCCCAAGCCAAGGTCGCCTTCGCCCACGGGCAAATGAGCGAGCACGAACTCGAAAACATCATGCACGACTTCGTGGCGGGGGACGTGGACGTGCTGGTGTGTACAACCATCGTGGAAACGGGTCTGGACATCCCCAACGTGAATACGATCATCATACAGAACGCCGATTTCATGGGACTCGCGCAGCTTTACCAACTGCGCGGGCGCGTGGGGCGTTCGAGCCGTTTGGCTTACGCCTACCTCATGTACCGCCGCGATAAGATATTACGCGAGGACGCGGAAAAACGCTTGCAAACCATCCGCGAGTTTACCGAATTCGGCGCGGGTTTTAAGATCGCCATGCGCGATTTGGAGATACGCGGCGCGGGTAATTTGCTGGGCGCGCAGCAGCACGGCCATATGGACGCCATCGGGTATGACATGTATTGCAAGCTCTTGGGCGACGCGGTGGCGGGCTTAAAAGGTGAAGCCCCGGCAGAAGCCTTCGAAACCACGATCGACATCAGCGTGGACGCGTACATCCCCGACCGTTTTATCCCCGACGAACAGCAAAAGCTCGAAATCTATAAAAAGATCGCCCTCGTGACAAACCAACAGGATTATTTTGATGTACAGGAGGAAATCGAGGACCGCTTCGGCGAACCGCCCCGCCCCGTAGTTAACCTGCTGGAGGTCGCGCTCATGAAAGCACACGCCCGTAATATCGGCGTGATTACCGTCATGCAAAAAGGGCAAAACATCGTCATTGTCTTTAAAGCGGACGCTACGGTCGATGTGGATAAACTGACCGCCATCGTCACCAAGAACCCTTCGCGTTTACTCTTCACCATGGCGCAAAACCCGTACCTCACCATTCGGGCGCATAAGGACGAAAAACCCCCGGAGGACGGGGGGCATAAAAGGATTAAAATGATCGGTGCATTGTTGGAGCGGTTAAAATAAATATTCTTAGGGGGGTTTGATGAAGCTCGACCGCCTGCTGGGCATCCTCACGACGCTTTTGCAAAACGGCCGCGTAACCGCGCCTACCCTCGCGGAGAAGTTCGAAGTGAACCGCCGCACCATCGGGCGCGACATCGATACGCTTTGCCGCGCGGGCATCCCCGTCGTTACGCACCAAGGTAACGGCGGCGGGATTTCGATCGCAGAAGGTTTTAAACTCGATAAAAATATCCTTACGAAAAACGAACTTTCCGAAATCATCGCCGCCTTGCGCGGGCTGGGCAGCGTGTCCGAGCAATCAAGGATCGAGCGCACACTGGACAAGCTGGGCGCCAATGCCGAAACCGTCGTGTCCCTTTCGGAACCCGTGGTTATCGACCTCGCTTCACATTACAAAGGCAGCTTGACCCAACGCATCGAGCAAATAAAAATCGCCGTGCGCGAAGCGCGGCACATCGAGTTCGATTATTACTACGAAAAAGGCGAATCACACCGGCGGATCGAACCGTGCTTCGTCATCTTCCAATGGAGCTCGTGGTATGTGTTCGGCTTCTGCTTGGAACGGGAAGACTGGCGGTTGTTCAAGCTCGTGCGCCTGTATAATATGCGGGTATGCGATACATATTTTACCCCGCGCCCAATCCCACCGGAAAAGCGCGATTTCAATGCCCGTTACACAGATAATATATCGCTGACCGCTCTGTTCGACCCAAGCGAAAAATACCGTTTAATCGAATCGTACGGTTTTGATTCCTTTACCGAAACGCCGGACGGCTTGCTGTTGGAGGTCGGCTTCACCAACCGCGCTTTTATGCTTTCGTGGCTGCTGGGTTTCGGCGCGAAGGTTAAAGTGCTGGGGCCGCCCGAGATTGTTAATGATATAAAATCCATCGCTAAAAATATTTTGTCGAATTACAAATAAACACGGCACACAGATGTCGTGTTTATTATTATATGATTGATAAAAAACGGGAGGAAATGAAAATGGAAATCGTAAAAAAAGCAATCGATCTGTTGGGGCGTTGCTCTGATGTCACGCTTGCGTCGGTCAACGAAAACGGTTATCCGCGTATTTGCGTTATGTCCAAATGCAAAGCCGAAGGCGTCAAAAAAATCTATATGTCCACCGGAACCGAAAGCAAAAAGACCGCGCACTTCAAAGCCAACCCCAAGGCAAGCGTATGTGCACGGCATGGCGGCGACTGCATGACATTGATTGGCACCATGGAAGTTACGCGCGATCCCGCCTTGCGCAAGGACTTATGGAAGGACGATTTTTTCGAGCATTTTCCCGGCGGCATCGACGACCCTACTTATACCATATTGGTCTTCACTACCGAGGAGGCGACCTTGTGGATCGATCATGAATTCGTAACGGTGGGGAGCGACGTATTATGATCGATTCACGTTGCGGATTACCCTGCACCGGCTGCCCGTGGAAGGAATCCCACGGTTGCGGCGGTTGTATCGAAACCAACGGCAACCCCTTTCACGGCAAATGTCCGATTGCCCAATGCTGCCAATGCAAGGGGCTGACGCATTGCGGCGAATGTGACATCATGCCTTGCGAGGCATTATACGAATATTCCTACCTCGACCCGGAACACGGCGACAAGCCGCAAGGCAAGCGTGTGGAAAATACCCGCCGCTGGGCAGCGGAAAGCGGAAAACATAAATGGCATAAGGTTCTGCTTACCGACAGCGGGTGGTACAGCGATTACACCGAATTCAGCAAACGGACCGTAAAACAAGGTATCCTCGACCGCTTCCTGTCCATGTTGGACAAACCCGCCGCACAAACGCGTGTCCTTTTTATCCCCACGGCGGCGCACCGCTTCGAATATTACCCCGCCGCCGGCGCGTGCTTCGCCGAATTGCTAAGCGCGGGGATTATGCCCAACAATATTAAAATCCACGACATCGACGGCACGCTGACCTTGGAAGAAGCGATGGCCTTCGACGTAATCTACGTGACGGGCGGTAATACAAGGCACCTGCTTAACCGCGTTAAGGAATTCAAATTTGACGAAATTATCAAGCAAATGGTGTACGCGAACAAGGTATACGTCGGCGCGAGTGCGGGCAGCCTGATCGCCACCCCCAACATCGGTGAACCGTACGACAAGGAAACATCGGGCTTATGTTTAATCAACGCGTACATTACCGTGCATTGCGAAAAAGGTACGGAAGCAAGGACAGACCTGCCGTTGCCTCACATCCCGCTGACCGACAACCAAGCCGTGGAGGTACGCTGGGACGGGTATGAAATAATTGAGGGATAGGCATTATGAGTTAGGAATTTATGGATTAAGAATTAATAATTCGAAAGTAAAAGATAGGAATGATAGCGATGGATATAATCCGTAATTACAACGATTTCGTGGAGGTCCTGCTGCGTGCGGGGTTTTCCATGAGCTACGGCAACGCGGAGGGGGTTTTCTGCCTCATGCCATGGAATTGGAACGATCCACCACCTTATGATACGCCTGTGCGCTACCATACCGGCGACCCCGATACCGACCCGTGGGCGTGGCGCATCCGCGTGCTGACGGAACGCGACGATATCGCCTACGGCAAGCTGTTCTTTAAAAAGAGCGGATACATCACGCGGGAATGGTATCCCTATTTTCTTGCGGCGCGGCGCGGGGGCATGGAATTTGCCGAAGCGTACGAAAGCGGTACGATTTCATACGCGGCGAAGCGGATATATGACGCGGTTTCGGCACACGGCACCCTTCCCTTGCCCGCCATCAAAAAAATCGGCGGTTTCGCTCCGTCGGACAAGTCCGCTTTCGACTCCGCCCTAACGGAATTGCAAATGAAAATGTACCTGACCATCTGCGGGGAACACGAGGAAGTGAACTGGCCGTCAAACGTGCTATGTACAACGGAGCATTTTTTTGGTATAGATGTATTCGAAGAGGCTGCGTCGATCCCTCCCGAACAAGCCGTGGAGAAAATCCGGGAGCGGATATTGGAATTAAACCCCGCCGCCGCCGAAAAAAGAATCAATAAGTTTATCCGAGGATGAGCATATGTGAAACAATGGTACGCAAGCGTCAATTATGGACTGGAGGATGTTTGCGCAAAAATCATTGGGCACCACGGCGCGAAGGATATCAAAACCCTCGACAGCGCGCTGGTGTTTTCGTGCGAAAACGAAATAAATAATAAATGCATTAATAATTTATTTTTAATCATGACAAATTATTTTTGCGAGGACATTACCGCCGCCGCGAAGCAATTATTCAGGAAACGCTTCAACTTCCCCAAGTTAAACGGGCGGAGCTTTCGCGTCGTGGTGATGGATTGCGGAAAATTATGCGCCATCCCCGCAAAAATTATGGAGGAATTGGAAAAAATTATTTCTTACAAAACCAACCTTTCCCCCAACCGCGCCAACCCCGATATTGAATTGTGGCTTAACCGCAGGAACGATTCCGCGGTTTTTTTTATGCTGCGGATGAAAAAGCACGCTTCGTTTGATAAGACACTAAAAAAAGGCGAGTTGCGTCCCGATATCGTTAGCGTGATGCTGCATGAAGCGGGGCTTGAAAAGGATTTTGTCGTCGTTGATTTATTCGGCGGGTGGGGTGCGATCGCCGCGGCGGTGATTGAAAGCGGAAATTATAAAAAAATATATTCCGGCGATAATAACGACGCGTGTGTGGCACACCAAAAAAATAGATTAAAAAAGAATAAAAATTGTTTTATTAATCATTGGGACGCGCGTAAAACCCCATTGGGGGACAAATCCGTCGATGCTATCATCACCGACCCCCCTTGGGGGGAGTTTGAAAATATTAATATAAATATATTTTATAATGAATTTATCAATGAAGCCGCGCGCATTTTAAAGCCGGGCGGGGCGTTCGTATTCTTAACGTCCGCGCTTGATGAGGCACAGCAGGCGCTTGATGCGAACGGATTTACCCATTCGAATATCCCGACGAAGATAAACGGAAAAAATACATATTTATTTACCGCAAAAAATAATTTATAATTATTTTTATGCATATCGTTATTATCGCAAACGGGACAATCGAAAATTACCTTGTGGCGCGTGAAAGGATAATCGGTTCCGATTATTTTATCGCTTGCGACGGCGGGCTGCGGCATTTCCCGTTGTTGGGGTTAACGCCCGATTGCATTATCGGTGATTTTGATTCCGCTCCGCCGGATTTGCTCGCCGATTACCGTGCGCGGGGTGTTCCTGTTGTTTCTTATCCTTCGGAAAAAGATGAGACCGATTTAGAGCTTGCCGTAGCGCACGCAGTTGCGCTTAGCCCCGGGGGCGAGGAGTTCGGCGGTTGCACTCCCTCCGGACGAATGCAAAGACATTCGTCAGCGAAGTCGGTCGTAGCAACCGCCGAACCCTTCGCCCCCTGCTCGATCGTAATTTTGGGTGCGCTTGGCGGCCGTATCGATCATGCTTTGGCTAATTTGCATGTGTTGGCGCAAACGGGCAGCGTATCTGCCGAGATATGGGACGAATCGACGAGTATACGGTTGATAAAAGACGAAGTCATTCTCAGCCGCCGATGCCTAACCGGGGGGCTGCGTTACGCTACACTTTCCCTGATCCCCCTTACCACCGAAGTCACGGGTATCACTACCCGCGGGTTGGCTTATCCCCTTACGGACGGTACCCTTCGCGCGGGGGAAACATGCGGCGTCAGTAATGAGTTTACCGCTGATATCGCTGAAATTTCCATAAAAAGCGGCTTGTTGCTTGCTGTTTTATGTAAATGATTATCTTAGAGCGCTGGGGAATGGAAAATGGTGAACGGAACTCTGATACAAGTCGATATTATCAAGATTAATCTTAATCCAAAATTGGGGCACGAACAACAAGGTTATCGTCCTCATATAAATTTACATTTTCGGAGGTTGTTATGAAAATAGAAAATCAATTGGAGCAGATTGCAAAATCCTATGACAGACACGTCTTTGAACATGGAAAAAAGGACGGTCTTTCATACGATAACTTACCGGATTATATTACAAACCACCCGGACTATCCGCATAGAGTTAAAGACAATAAAAGTGATTGGGAAGAGGTCAGACGTAAAAAACTTAAAGATTATTTATCCCCTACCCAAAATATGAAATTTATCCACTTTGGTTGTAACTTGAGCTTAATGCTTAAAGGTTATGACAAATGGGCGTCAACATATTTCGGCGTTGATATTAGCAAGGAAACCATTCATCTGCTTTACAAATATATTGTGGAAAACAGTTTGTCAATCGGCTCTTTGTACTGCGGAAGTGTACATGAAACACCATTTGCCGAAAGCTATTTTGACATCGGGGATTGCATTGGTGTTCTTGAATATTTTGAAAGAGATTTTGTCTTAAAAGTAATTCAAGAATTTCACCGATTGATGAAACCCAACGGCAAACTCGTGCTTGATATTCCAAATATTTTAAGCCCAAGCGGACGGTCGGCAATGATGGTGGAGGAATATATGGGGCGACCTGATAAATTTGATATGCTGCCACAAGAATTTGAAGATTTATTAAAAGACTATTTTGAAATAGAAGATTCGGACATGATTTCCGCTAAAAGTCGTGGGGAAAGTTATATGGGGAGTATGTGTTACTACTTTTTGAAATGTAAAAAATAATCTACCGAAAATAATCATTATATGTAGTATGTTATAACATAACGTAAGGATCAACATAAAACATCACTACTGTTAAATTTATTCTTTTTTACGTATCCAACACTTCGCCGGGGAGCCTTTTAATGATTACCCTGCAAGGTATAAATAAAACCTTCCGGATAGCAAAACGCCAAGCGGGCTTTAGCCGCGCGTTTCGGGCACTTTTTTCGCACGAGTACGAAACCGTGCACGCGTTGAAAGATGTTACCTTTTCCATCCGCCCCGGCGAAATGGTGGGTTACATAGGTCCCAACGGCGCGGGCAAAAGCACCACGATTAAAATTATGTGCGGCGTACTGACCCCCGACGGCGGCGAATGTCAAATCAACGGGCGCACCCCTTGGCGCGAACGCGTGGCGCACGTACGTGAAATCGGCGTGGTTTTCGGCCAGCGGAGCCAATTGTGGTGGGACGTACCCGTCATCGACAGCTTCGAATTGATCCGCGATATTTATAAAACGGACGCAAAGGTATATAAAAGGAACCTCTGTGAGCTTACGGAGCTGCTTGACCTTTCGGAAACCATAAAAACCCCCGCGCGGACGTTAAGTCTGGGCCAACGGATGCGTTGCGAAATCGCGGCGAGTTTATTACACGACCCGAAAATTTTATTTTTGGACGAGCCGACCATCGGCTTGGATGCCGTATCCAAGCTCGCGGTGCGGCAATTCATCAAACGCTTAAACGCCGAACGCGGCACGACGGTGCTGCTCACCACCCACGACATGCAGGACATCGAAGCTCTGACCGAACGGATTATTTTAATCGGGAAAGGACAAATCTTGTTGGACGGCAGCCTTTCGGAGCTAAAGGAACGTGCGCCGGAAGGTGCAAATGACGAGGAAATGGTCGCCGCGCTGTACAGGGAATACGAAATATGATGTATCGGGCTTTGTTCCGTATCCGTTTTACTAATTCCTTGCAATACCGGGCGGCGGCGTTAGCCGGGCTAACGACGCAATTCGCTTGGGGTTTTATGTATGTTTTGGCTTTCGCCGCGTTTTACCGAAGCAACCCTGCCGCGTTCCCCATGACATTCCAACAAACCGTTTCCTACATATGGATGCAACAGGCGTTTATCGCGATATTTTTTATATGGATGTACGACAATTCCATTTTCGAGGCCATCGAAAGCGGGCAGATTTCCTACGAATTGGTGCGTCCGATGGATTTGTACAACCGATGGTTTACGATGACCACCGCCAACCGTTTGTCGCGGGCGGTTTTGCGGTGTTTGCCGATTCTAATCGTGGCGTTTGTCCTACCCGAGCCGTATCGCCTTGTTTTTCCCGGAGAATGGGCGCGGTTGGGATTGTTTGTATTAAGTATGGTGCTTTCCCTTGGCGTGGTGGTGAGCTTCTCCATGTTGATTTATATTTCCGCGTTTTCCACGATTAACAGCATAGGGACACGAATTGTAGTGGGAGTTGCGGGGGATTTCCTTGCGGGAGGTTATATCCCGATTCCGTTTTTCCCTGATGCGTTGCGTATCGCGGTGGAGTTGTCGCCCTTCGGCGCGATGCAGAACATGCCCTTATTAATTTACAGCGGATATTTGACGGGTAGTGCGTTGGCGCGGGGAATGCTGTTGCAAGTATTTTGGGTGGTTATTTTGGTGTGCGTCGGACGGGTGTTATTGAATCGGGCGTTAAAACGCGTCGTTGTGCAGGGGGGCTAAAATGCGGCTGTATATAAAATATTTTTCCGTGCATATCAAAAGCCAAATGCAATATAAAACCTCGTTTTTCTTCACTACGACGGGGCAATTTTTGGTGGCCTTCGCCACTTTCCTGAGCATTCATTTCCTGTTCGACCGCTTCGACTCCGTGGGTGGGTTTTATTATGAAGAAGTGTTGATTTGCTTTTCCGTGATGATTATGGCGTTTTCGATATCGGAATTGATTGGGCGTGGCTTCGACCGTTTCCCCATGTTGTTAGGCAACGGCGGGTTTGACCGCGCTTTGGTGCGCCCGCGCAACGTCGTGTTTCAAGTGTTGGCTTCGCAGGTCGAATTTTCACGGCTCGGGCGTTTCGTACAAGCGGTGGCGATACTGGTTTATGCGCTGCCCCGCAGCGGGATTGATTGGACATGGGATAAAATCCTAACGCTAACGCTGATGATAACTTGCGGTTCCGTTTTGTTTTTCGGGCTTTTTGTTTTATACGCCGCGTTCTCTTTTTTTACAATCGAAGGTTTGGAATTCATGAATATCCTAACCGACGGCGGGCGCGAACACGGTCGCCTGCCCTTCAGCGTATACGGCGAAGGCGTGCTCAAATTCCTCACCTATGTTGTGCCGTTGGCGTTAATCCAGTATTATCCTTTATTGTACCTCGTGGGCCGCGAAGAAAGTATTTTGTACGCGTTGACGCCTGTACTTGCGTTGGCGTTTTTATTGCCGTGCTGGGGGTTCTTCCGTTTCGGCCTGCGGCATTACAAATCCACGGGGTCATAATCATTCATAACATAACCCCAAAAGGAGTTTAAGCACCCATGTTTCCCAATAAAATCACCCCCCAATCTCTAATCGAAACCTACGGCTCGCCCCTATACGTATACGACGAGCGCACCTTCCGCGAAAAATGCCGCGCAATGAAGGCTTTCTGCCCCTATCCGCACTACCAAGTCAACTACGCCATCAAAGCCAATTCCAACCTCACCCTGCTAAAAATCGCCCGCGAAGAAGGCCTGCGTACCGACGTAAGCAGCGCAGGCGAGGCGATAGCCGCGCTAACAGCGGGATTCCCCCCGGAGGACATCTTTTTTATCGTAAACAACGCCGCCCCCGACGAACTCCGCTTCGCCATCGAAAAAGGCTTACCCGTAAGCGTGGACTCCCTTTCACAACTGGAAACGTACGGACAGCTATGCGCGGACACCAGGGAGGAAGAACGGTTGCAACGACCGACTTCGCCTTCAAGGGAGTGCAACCGTTCTTCCTCCCGGGGTTTCAAGGGTATTGGCGACATTTGCGTCCGCTTCAACACAGGCATAGGCGCAGGCCACCACCGAAAAGTAGTAACCGGCGGCGACGACACAAAATTCGGTGTATTACCCGGGGACATCCCCAAGGTTAAGGAATTATTAAATAAATATAACCTGCGCCTTGCGGGCATCAACCACCACATCGGCTCGCAATACGCCCAAGAAATGTACCTTATCGGCGCGAAAGCTCTGATCGAAATCGCTCGCAGCTTCGACGACTTGGACTTCCTCGACTTCGGCGGCGGGTTTTATATCCCGTACCACAAGATGGACGGGGAAAAACCCTTCGACCTAAAACCCGTAGGCGAAGAGCTCGCGCGTATGATGCATGATTTTTCCATCGAATACGGCAAACCCCTCACCTGCATGGTTGAACCGGGGCGTTACATCGCCGCCGAATGCGGGGTGCTGCTGGGTACGGTCACGTCCGTCAAGCAAATCGGCGCGGCGCATTACGCGGGGAGCGACCTCGGATTTTCAACGTTTGCGCGACCCACATTATATGATGCTTACCATGATATAAAAGTGTATCCCGAAGCGGCGGGGAAAGCACAAGTCACCCACCTCGTCGGCAACCAATGCGAAACGGGCGACTACATCGCCAAGAACCGCCCGCTTCCGCCGCTCGCCGAAGGTGACATCATCGCCGTTCAGGACGCGGGGGCTTACGGATATTCCATGGCGTCGCAATACAACATGCGGCCACGCCCTGCGGAGGCTTTGATTTGCGAAAACGGCACGGTAAAATTAATCCGCCGCCGTGACACCTGCGAAGGAATGTTGGCGAACATGCAAGGCTTATGATAGTATGCAAAAAAGGAGTGAAAACGCATGATGAGATTGGATGATCTTACCGACGCCCAGCGCATGACCGAAACGGAAGCCTTCCGTGAAAGGCAAGAGCTCAGGATTATACGCGGCAAAATTATCGTGATCGTTATCGCGTTGTTTATCATCGCGGGCGCGTTTATCAATTTGATATCAAATTTTACGCTCTGGCAATCGGTTGCCACCGTTGTCACCGTTTGCCTTGCCGTTGCCTTATTAAAAGGTGTGCCGTGGGTCAGGTATTTTATTATCGTTTCCATGCTGCTGGGGGCGTTCGCGGTTTTAAACATGTTGGATTCGGTACCCATGACGGGCAATCCCGTTAATTACGGCCCGCAAATATCCGCCGATTTTAATACGCACACGGGCGAAACCGTCTATACCGTTATCGAAACCCCCAACACGCCCCTTTACCCGGCGGAGGGTTTTGCTTTCTTTTATTGGATGCTGTCGGCTTTGCTGCTTTGCTATTTGATATGCGCGGCATTGCTGATTTTTAATAAAAGCGTTAAGGAGTATTTATACGCGGTTAAATATTAATGAAAGAAGCGGAAATAAAATGACGAATCCCACAAAAATAATCGAAACCCTCGAAGCCGCGGGCTTTCGTGCCGCATTTTTACCTTATAGCGCAATCGAGCGGATTACGGCGGTATACGAAGGTTTGGCGGAAACCGCGCCTTCCTACGCGCAAAACGCCGCCAAGCATTTCCAAAAATTCCAACCGCCCGACATCCCTTTTGCACCTTTGTCCTTTTTGGTCGTCGCCTGCCCCAGCCCGCCCGCTCGTTTATCGGTGCGCGTCGAAGGCAAGGATATAAACATCCCCATACCCGCCATTTACATTGATAAGCCGTATATTGACAGTCACATGGAGGAATCGGTTGTTTCGGCAACGCAGGGGTATCATACGGCGCACACGAAGGGCATCTCGCAGAAGTTGCTGACGGTGATGAGCGGACTGGGTACATACGGGCGCAACAATTTGTGCTATATAAAAGGCATCGGCAGCCATTGCCGCCTTGCGACCTTCTATACCGATGTTCCCTTCGACGGTGTTGTTCACGAACCGTTGACCTTCATGACTTCCTGCGCAACTTGCACCGTATGCCGCAAACGTTGCCCCACCGGAGCCATTACCGACGCGCCCGTTATCGACGCGGATTTATGCATCAACCAATACACCTACCGCTTGGACCCTCTGCCCGCGCACGTACCCAAAACCGCTTTTAACGCGTTGATCGGCTGTTGTTTGTGCCAAGACAAATGCCCCGCCAACCCCCGACCCAAGGAGGACGAATGGCAAACCCTCTCCCTCGACGAAGGAGAAACGCGGGCGTTCCTCGCGTACGAAGACCCCATGCCGCCGGAGCTGGAAGCGAAGCTGAGCGATTTCTTCAAAAACGACCACTTTTTATCCGTAGCGGGCAGGAACGCCGCTTGGGTGTTGCGGGTAGGCCGGTGATGAAGGAAGATTATTTAAAGCGGTAAAGCGGTTGACAAAAGAACATCACGAAGCAGGTACAGCAATAATCATTTTGAAGGATTGGTTATATGAAGTTTGTTTGGATTTTCGGGCCGTCCTCCGTCGGAAAAATGACGGTGGGGCAATCGCTTGAAAAAATCACGGGCTTAAGGTTGTTCCATAACCATATGGTAATGGATTTGATATCCCATTTCGATGGCACAATGAAGGAAAGCGAAAGCAGGAGGCTAACCAAATTATTTATCGAAGAAATATTGGAAGCCGTAGCGGAAGGCGATTCTTACGGATTGATCTATACTTCGGTCAGTAAATTTGATAATAAGAATTCGTGGGATTATTCGATGAAATTGGTGGATATATTCGAATCCCGCGGTGCGGAGATTTATTTCGCCGAGCTTGAGGCCGATATCGGGGAAAGGATTAAACGCAATAAGACGCCCAACCGATTGGCCCACAAACCGTCAAAACGAAATATCGAAGCATCCGAAAAAGGGATTAGGGATTCGTACGAAAACGAAAGGACGAATTCGTTTGAAGGCGAAATCACACGCGAAAATTATATCCGCATTAATAATACGAACTTGTCGCCCGATGAAGCGGCCATGCTTATCAAAAACAAATTCGTACTGTAAATATCCCCACAACACGATTATAAAGGAGCGTTATCCATGCAAAACCAATCCCCCGACCTGCAAGCATTACGCCATACCACGGCGCACATACTCGCCCAGGCGGTAAAGCGTTTATACCCGACCGTAACGCTGGCCATCGGCCCGGCGATCGCGGACGGGTTTTATTATGACTTTGACACGGAAACACCCTTAACCCCCGCCGACATTGAAAAAATCGAAAAGGAAATGAAGAAAATAATCAAGGAAAGCCTGCCGCTGGAAGCCTTTACGTTAAACGGCGACGAAGCGCTTGCGTACGTTGACGGGCAAAAAGAGCCTTACAAGCGGGAGCTTATCGAGGATTTGTTAAACCCGAAAGACCCCGCGAAAACCCCCGCCACGGAATTTTCCTTTTACAAGCAAGGCGAGTTCGTAGATTTATGCGCGGGTCCGCATTTGGATAAAACGGGGCGCATCAAAGCGTTCAAGCTCACGTCTACGGCGGGCGCGTATTGGCGCGGGGACGAAAAACGCCAAATGCTTTCGCGCATTTACGGCACGGCGTTCCCCACCCGCGAGGAACTTGACGCGCACCTTGAGCGCATTGAGGAAGCGAAAAAGCGCGACCACCGCAAGCTGGGGCGCGAAATGAAGCTGTTCGCTTTCATGGAGGACGCGCCGGGGATGCCCTTCTATCTGCCCAAGGGACTGATCCTCAAAAATCGCCTCATCGAATATTGGCGCAAGATTCACAAAAAATACAACTATTTGGAAATCCAAACCCCGCAAATCATGATGTCCAAGCTGTGGGACCGCAGCGGGCACACAGGCTATTACATGGACGGCATGTATTCTTCGTTAATCGACGAAACTACTTATTTTATCAAACCCATGAACTGCCCCGGCGGAATGCTGGCATACGGTATCGACCTGCACAGTTACAAGGAATTCCCCCTGCGCGTAGCGGAATTGGGGCTTGTCCACCGCAACGAGCTTTCGGGGACGCTGCACGGCTTGATGCGCCTGCGCCAATTTACGCAGGACGACGCGCATATTTATATGATGGAATCGCAGTTGAAGGATGAAATCAAATCCGTCATCCGCCTGTACGAGGACATTTACGCCGCCTTTGGCTTGAACGAATTCTATTTTGAGCTTTCCACCCGCCCCGAAAACTCCATCGGCTCCGACGAAGGCTGGGAAAAAGCGACGACGGCACTCCGGGAAGCCCTTGAAGAATTAGGGCGCCCTTACGAAATTAACGAAGGCGACGGTGCCTTTTACGGCCCCAAAATCGACTTCCAAATCCACGACAGCTTGGGGCGGAGCTGGCAATGCGGCACCATCCAATGCGACATGCAGCTGCCCGAACGCTTCGACCTTACCTATATCGGCGCCGACGGCGCGAAGCACCGCCCCGTAATGATCCACCGCACCTGCTTCGGTTCGTTGGACCGTTTCCTGGGCGTACTCACCGAGCATTGCGCGGGTTGGTTCCCATTCTGGCTGACCCCGGTGCAAGCCATCGTCATCCCCATCGCCGAACGCCACCACGAAGCCGCGCAAAAAGTATTGTCCCAACTCGAAGCCGCGGGCATCCGCGCCGAATTGGACGACCGCAGCGAAAAGATGGGCTTCAAAATCCGCGAAGCCCAATTGCAAAAAATTCCCCGGATGCTGATTATCGGCGACAAGGAAGCGGAGGAAGGTACGGCTTCACTTAGGAGCCGCGAAAACGGGGATGAAGGTGCGCAAGAGTTGGGCGGGTTGATTGAAAAGTGGAAACGGGAAGCGGATTTTTAAAATGGGAGAAAATAAATCATGTTTCCGTTTAAAACGATTGCTTTCTTGGTCTTTATTGATCAAGGTATAAAAATCTTTATAGCGCTTACCGTCGGGGATAATGTTATCGCCATAATTCCTGACAGATTATTTATCGAAACATATTTAAATACCCATATGCAATACATTCCTATTGATAATTATACAAACCTTAACAGAATACTATATATTGTTCATATGACGATAATCGCTGTTTTCTTTATAATTCTTTACCGGTTTACGCGGTATTTTTATAATAAACACGAAGTATGGGACGGTTATATTGTATTCATATTTTCTGCGTTGATATGCAGGATAACAGACACGATTGCCCGTGGGGGGGTTCTTGATTTTATTTCTCTTCAATTCAGACAATCTTACCGGACAACAGCATATATTTTTGATTTTGCTGATATATATTTAGCCATATTCGCAATAATGTTCGCCATTCGCATAATTTTTATGATTGCAGAAACCTATGAAAAAGAAAAGATAAATAAGCAATCAAGCCATGGATTCGAAGAATGTACGCAGCAAAGAATACCAAATTTTGCAAATATAAAGAAATGGATTCAGACCGGATTGCCATATAAGAAGAGCGATACCGTACAAAACAACCGTTTATTTATAGGCAGTGCCGTTTCAACAATATTCATATGTATTGTAATAACGTATTTTATCGTTGTAGATATCTCTAAGGAAAATAATGACAATTACATAAGAATCGGCGGTATGAATGTCAGCACATCAATAACCGAACTCATTCTAAGTTACGATATGAATATCCATTCAAACGTTGTGATATGGGAACCCTTAACAAACGCAGATATTGAACCTTTGAAATATATACCGGGGCTTCGGACGTTGTATCTAATGGGGCATACTATCAATAATATTGATGTTTTGGCCCATTTGACGGAGTTGGAAGAATTATGGCTTACCGGAAACGACATTGCGGAAATTGATGTGTTAGTAAATTTACCTAAATTAAAAATACTGTATCTTGGGGGCAACCAAATAACCGACATAAGTCCGTTAAAGGGATTAAAGGATTTAGAGGTTTTGGTTTTAGTAAACAATAACATAACAGACGTCAGCAGTTTAATGGGTTTAATCAATTTGCAAGATTTATGGTTAAACGGAAATCCGCTTGCTTACTATCAAATTAACGAGCTCAAAACGGCATTGCCGAATGTAAATATACGGTTTGATTCCTAACCATGATATATATAGAATTGAAGTAAAAATAAAACTTCGGGGTTGAGTACGCTGGATAAATATTTTTTTGAACTCTTTAATAGAAAGCCGTTAGCTTAATGACAAAGCCTATGCGATTACCCGAAACCTTCCTTTCCCGAATACGCGAGCAATTGTGTGCCGCGCACGAAACAGGGGAGGATTTTTTTGCGTTCGCCGCCGCGTATGATGAGGAACCTTGG
Source organism: Defluviitaleaceae bacterium (assembly GCA_009779755.1). GTDB lineage: Bacteria > Bacillota > Clostridia > Lachnospirales > WQUN01 > WQRX01. Next base: position 31,352 of record WRDO01000017.1, read on the forward strand.
CGGGGGGTACGGATAAATCGATTAAAAATCGACGACACAAACGCGGGTTTACCCGTTATCGGCGAAGAAAAATCCTTCACCCCCGTCCCGTGGTGCGCGGAGGGGTATGCCTACCGCGAACCCCTGCCCTTGGGCCAATCCCTTGCGTATCTCCAAGGGCTTTTTTACATACAGGAGCCGTCGGCGATGTCTCCTGCGTCACTACTGGACGCCAAACCCGGCGAGCGGATACTCGACCTGTGCGCCGCGCCCGGGGGTAAAACCACGCAAATCGCGGGGGCGTTGCAGGGGGAAGGCTTGCTCGTCGCCAACGACGCCTCTCCCACCCGCGCGCAAGCCTTGGTACGTAATATCGAACGCGCGGGTGTACGTAACGCCGTTATCCTAACGGAGCAGCCCCGAAAATTGGCCGAACGCTTCCCCGCGTTTTTCGACCGCGTACTCGCGGACACGCCCTGCTCCGGCGAAGGAATGTTCCGCCGCGACGCGGATGTGTTGAAGGCCTACACCGCAAACAAGCCCGAGGCTTGTGCCGCCATCCAATCCGACATCCTGCGCCATGCCGCCGCGATGGTAAAACCCGGGGGACGGCTGGTTTATTCGACGTGTACCTTCAACACGATTGAAAACGAGGAAGTCATTGAAAAATTTTTATCTTCTTATGATGAATTTTCGTTAATAAAAATTAAACGCCTTTGGCCGCATAAGGACATCGGCGAAGGGCATTTCGTGGCTGTTTTGGAAAAAAGCGAATACGGTGTGCGGAATACGGAATGCGGAATAAAAAGCGATATAACGGCACCTCCTTCCGCGTTCGTTAATTTTTGCCGTGTATATTTAACCGGAGAAGCCTTGCCCAGTTATGCCGTTATGCACAATCATAATCTGTATCTCCAACCCGAACCGCTTGCGTTAAACGGCCTGCGGGTAGCCCGCAGTGGGTGGCATGCGGGCGAAATTTCGAAGGGCCGTTTTATTCCTTCGCAAGCATTGGCGATGGGGTTACGCATGACGGAAACCCGTTACGCCGTCGATCTGACCGAAGCGGAAGCGTGGCGGTATGTGCGGGGGGAATCCCTCGATTACGGCGCAAACGATTTACCCACCGACAAGCCGTGGGTCCTCGTTTGCCATGCCGGCCATCCCCTCGGTTGGGGCCGCTTCGTACAGGGACGTCTAAAAAACCACCTACCCGTAGGCTGGGTGCGTCCGTAGGCTTGTATATTGGTATATTCCCCTTCCCCCTTACCATATATTTGATATAAATGGTAAAAGGGGATTTTTTATGAACGGATTTAACCATTCGATAAAACAGTTGGTTATCGGCGTGTTGATGGGTTTTGCCATCACGGCGATCGTCTTTTTGGGGTACGCGATGCTGATCACGTACACGCAAATGAGCGAGCGCAGCTTACCTATGGTGGTGGCGGTGACGACGTTGTTGTCCGTATTGGTCGCGGGTTTTGACGCGGCGAGGGGCGTACATGTTAAGGGTTGGTTGTGGGGTATGGGGGCCGGATTCCTGTACATAGCGGTACTGGCGATTATCATGATGGTGATGCTCCCCGACTTCGGCGTGGACGGTCGTACCGTTTTGGTGACGGCATTGGCTATTGTGGGCGGCGGGCTTGGTGGTATACTGGGAATCAATATAAAACGGTAGCTACAAAGGGGTATGCGCATGAGCGTGTGGCAAGCGATACTGCTGGGTATTGTGCAGGGTATAACGGAATTCCTTCCCGTAAGTTCCTCCGGTCATTTGGTTGTTTTACAACGGGTCTTTGGGATGGACGAACCCGCGCTGACCTTCGATATCGTCGTACACCTGGGGTCGTTGGTTTCGATTTTCGTTTTCTTTTGGAAGGATATATGGGCGTTGATCAAAAGACCCTTCTCCAGGATGACGGGTTTGTTAATCGTGGCGACGGTGCCTGTGGTTATAACAGGGTTCTTTGCGCGTGATTTCGTTGAAAACCAATTGCGAAGCCCTTGGGTGTTGGCGGTCGCATTTACCGTCACCGGGTTTCTCTTGGTTGCGGCGGATTATTTTACGAATAACGGCAAACGGGACGGCATCAACGTACGCAAACGGGTTGACCGCGATATCACCTTCGCGGACGCGGCAATCATCGGCTGTATGCAGGCTTTGGCCGTGCCGCCGGGTATCTCCCGCTCGGGCGCGACGCTCGCAGGCGCGTTGGGCCGCGGGTTTAACCGCGAAATCGCTACGCGTTTTATCTTCTTTATGGCGATCATCGCGATTGCGGGTGCGGGTGCGTTGGAAGCAAGTGAACTGGTTCGCGGCAACGTAACGGTCGATGCTGTGGGTTTCGCGCCGCTTATGGTCGGCTTCCTTGTTTCCGCCGCGGTAGGTTACTTGGCTATCAGCCTTTTGCTCAAATTGCTTAAGGCCGCGAAGCTGCGGTATTTTTCCTTCTATGTATGGGCGTTGGCGATTTTTATCCTGCTCGACATGGCGGTATTAAACCTATTTTTCTAGGAAAGGCGAATCCATATGGCGCGGATGTACGACTTACGCCAGAAGGAAATCATTAATACGAAGGACGGCGTACGGTTCGGTTTCGTCAGCGACCTCGTAATCGACGTGGAAGAAGGAAAGATACAGGCGTTGATCGTCCCCGGCCCGGGGCGCGTTTTGGGTGTTTTCGGCCGCGATCAGGAATACCGTATCCCATGGAAGGACATTACGAAGATAGGCGAGGATATTATATTGGTGGATTGCGACAGCGATAAAGCGCTGAAGGAAAGCGAAGTATAGAAACGCTTGCCGCTGTCGGGCAAATAATTTAACGGAAGGTATCGTAACCGTTTGTTGTGATAACCGTACCGTCCGCAAGCACCCAAATGGCCTCGGCGTTAAAGTTTGCGAGTATTTCCCTCGCTTCGTCGATTTCCAGGATAAAAACGGCGAGGGATAAGATTTCAGCGATTACCGCGTCGGGGTGAATAACGGTTGCGGAGCTTACCCTGTCCGCAGGCATCAGCGTGCGCGGGTTAATGATGTGGTGATACCGTGTACCGTCAACCATAAAGAAACGCAGATAATCACCGCTGGTAAATACAGCGGTGTTATTTATTAAAATCGTATCAACGAACTCCCCCGTGTTGCGGGGGTTGAGGATGCCAACACGCCACGCGTTCCTTTCCCCATTCCGCGGTCCGTTTGCGGCGTATATATCACCCCCCACCGACAATACGAATGAATCAAAACCCGCGTCCATCGCTTTTTGCGCGGCTTTTCTAACCGCGTAACCTTTGCCGATACTGCCTGTGTCCAATGACATGCCCGCATGGGGCAGAAATACGGTGTTATTTTCTTCGTTGATGATCACATCCCCGATATGGGTTAAAACATCGGCTGCCGATAATGTCGTTTTATCGGGTATCCTCGGTTCGGCGGCTTTTATATATTCCCGCCAAATGTTTGTAACCGGGCCGATGGCGATGTTGACCGCGCCGTTTGTTTCGTGGTAGAAGGCGATACCGGTCTTAAGTATGGTTATGATGTCGTTATGGACTTCAACGGGTTGTATACCCGCGTTTTCGTTAATGGTCCGTATGTTGTTAATCCTATGATATTCGTTGAAGCCGTCGAATAAAATATGAAAGTGATGCAATTCATCGTAGATCAGGTTTTTCAAGTGATCAAAATCCTCTTGGGATCGGGCATAACCGATGATGTTGATAAGCGTGTCGAAGATATCTATGAAGATATGGTTAAACCGTGTGTATTCCGAAGAAGGTTGCACGGGGTCTTCGTTTTTTCCGTTCATTGAACATCCGGTTAGCATGATGATTAAAATAAATACGGGTACCGCTTGCAAGAACAAACGCTTCGGCCGTCCGAATGCCGTTACGTTTACCATTGCTTGCTTCCCCCGTTTATTTTATCAAACACGGGCATGATAACCCGTAAGGAGATACCCGTAAGCGTGCCGGAAACAACCCCCGCAACCAACAGTATCGGGAGGTAGAACAAGAATAAATACCCGCTTTGCAAAACGGCGCACGCCACCAACAATTGTGCGAGGTTGTGCCCGATCGCGCCGCCGATACTAAGCGCAACATAGGAAATCCGATCCCTGAAAACCCACCATAAAATAAATATGACGGCAACCGAAAATAACCCTCCCGACAAACTCAGCAAGGAAGCCATAGGCCCCCGCATGAGCAAGTTGAAGATGGCTTTCATAACCGCCATAAGAAAGGCTTCCCTTTTACCCACAAAGAAAAATATGTACATAACGATGATATTGGAAAGCCCCAGCCTGCTGAATTGGGGCGGCAGCATGGGTAACGGCGGGAGCATCCTTTCAAAAAAAATAAGGATGACCATTAACGCAAGCATAAAACCCAAAAAGGTCAGTTTTTTTGCGGAAAATTTCATGGTTGCCCCAATTGTACGGATACATCGATGTCCTTATCGTTTTCCCCATTGGCCCGAATCCGCAGGATCAACCGATTCGGCAAGCAAGCCGCCATATGCCCGAAGCGGCTTTGGAAACCGGCACGTACGCAAATTTGGTCGGGGCAGTTGGATTGGACAAAAGCGATTGAATGGTCGTTGACCCTAAAAATGACGTGGGGAACCGAAGGCAGCGAAAAGGTTCTGTTTTCGGTCAGGTTTATGATGTGCGTTTCATTTTCGCAGGTGATTTCCGCATATATTCGGCTTTCTTTATCGGTATCGTTGATCACCCGTTCCCTGACGCCGTATAACGCGACGGCGACCATGAGGATAACGACGATGACGATCCCGTCTTTTATGGTAAAAAGCCTGTTTCGCGTGATCATCCGCTATCCGCACTTCCTTTCTTCGTTGCATCATACGTAAACATAATAGAAAAAACAAGGATCAGACTTTTTATTTTGCTTCACGTAATATTATACGTCATACAATATTGCACCATTCCAAGGAGGAGTGAAATGAATATTCAGGTAGCCGGAGCCTTGTTGGAAGGATGCATGTTGTCCTTGCTTTCGCAGGAAGACGAATACGGCTATAGCCTAACGCAACGGGTAAAGAGTGAATTGGGCGTTTCGGAGTCCACCCTGTACCCGGTCATGCGCCGCCTTCAAACGGACGCGTGTCTGACGGCCTACGACGTACCCCACAGCGGGCGGAATCGCCGTTACTACCGTATTACCGAACGCGGCCGCGAACGTCACGAGCATTGCAAGCGGGAGTGGCTGTTATTTAAGGAAAGAATCGATGGAGTTCTGTTGGGAGGAAAAATTCAATGACAAAAGCAGAGTACCTTGAGCAGTTGGATTACAAGCTGCGCGTGTTGCCCTACAGCGAGCGGCAGGATGCGCTGGACTACTACGACGGTTATATTTCTGATTCGGGCAGCGAAGGGAACGCCATCGCGCAACTCGGCACGCCCGGCGAAGTGGCGGCCGTGATTTTGGCGAACTTCGTAGCCAATGAATCGCCCGCGGGAACGGGAATGCCCGCTTACGTACCCCTGCGTAAAAACGGGTTTAAAACCGCTTGGATGATTATCCTCGCCTTGTTTGCCGTACCGGTAGGGTTCCCGCTTTTGATCGCCGTTGGAGCGACGGCGTTCGCCTTGTTCGTCGCGTTGGTCGCCGTTATATTCGCGCTGGGTGTAAGCGGCATATCGGTGTTGGTCGCGGGAGTCGTCAGCTTGTTTACCCTCCCCTTTATCGTCGTGCAGGATTTGGGCTTCGGTTTGGTAAGCGCGGGCATGGCGTTGGTCGGGATGGGGATCGGTATATTATTAATAGGGGTCGCGGTGCGTTCCATGGGCGGTTTTATGTGGATAGCGCGCTTCGTAGGCAGAAAGATCACGAGAAGGAGTGAATATCATGGACGACCGAAAGTATAACAACGACGGCACGCTCGTCGGTGGGGGAATTCCCCACGAAGTACCCGCAACACCTCCCCCAAGGACGGGGACGCCGCGCAAACGCCGATTTCCATGGAACCGTTTGGCATTGATATTGATTATCTTCGGCGGTTTATTGTTTTCGGCGGGCTGGTTAAGCGGTTCGCGGGGCGGGCATATCTATTTCCGAGGAGGGAGCCCGCTTAACTTTTGGGGATTCGAAATCCGTTCTGTCAATCGGGATTCCAACGAAGCCACGACATTAAACCTTCCCGACAACGCGGAAAGCATTCGAGGCATAATCATCAACACAACCGCGATGAACATCGTTCTGCGTCCTTTGGAGGACGGGAATAAACACTTGGTAACGTACGGCGATGTCGAACCCGAAATTAATTTCACGAACGGTATATTGTCCATCGATACGCGCCGGCGGGAACGTGAACTCGGCAGGGGATTTTCGGGATTTAACCTCGGCGTTTACAATTATGAAGTGGTTTTGTATGTACCGAACGGTACGCCGTACGGTGCGATCGAACTCAGCAGCATTTCCGGCAATATCCGTACGGACGGATTTAATGCGGATACGCTGACGGTGCGTTCGACCAGCGGTAACATACGTATCCTCGATTCGGATATCGCGGTCGGCAACTTGCAAAGCACATCGGGCAACGTTTACGTAACCAACGGTTCGATCCTTAACCTTACCGCTGAGGGTGCCAGCGGCAACATCACGGTCGATACAGCGCTACTTGCCGGCGGCAACGCGGAGCTGCGCACCGCTTCCGGTAATATACGCTTCACCGGCAACAGCCCGCAAAACGTTTTATTCGATTATAACCTCAGGACAGCGACCGGTATGGTTCGTATAAACGGCAACCGCGCGGACAACAGCCAAGTGACGGCGGCGAATCCCCATTACACAATTAATGCGCGCGCCGCCAGCGGAAATATCCATTTGAACCTGCCCGCACTCACCAATAATTTCCCGTAAGACGCGCGGCGTTTGCGTTTGACAAGCCTCTTTACCTTCTTTATACTGCCCGCGAAGTAGAAAATGCTTATTTCGCGGGCATTTTATTATTAAAAACAGAGGTGCATCCATATGAAGTACATGACCGTTGACCAAATCCGAGAGCGATTCTTGGATTTTTTCGTTTCTAAGGGCCATTTGGTATTGCCGAGCTTTCCCGTGGTGCCGATCGGCGATAAGAGCTTGTTATTGATTAACGCGGGCATGACGCCCATGAAGCCGTATTTTACGGGGCATCAGGTGCCGCCCTCGGTTCGGGTTACCACTTGTCAAAAGTGTATCCGTACATCCGACATCGACGAAGTGGGCAAAACCGAACGCCACGCTTCATTTTTTGAGATGCTGGGCAATTTCAGTTTCGGCGATTACTTTAAGGAGAGATCATCCCATGGGCGTGGGAATTCGCCACGCAAGTCATGGAAATGCCCGTGGACCGATTATACGCTTCGGTATACCTCGAGGATGATGAGGCATATAACATTTGGCGCGACAAGATCGGCTTACCCCCCGAACGGATCGTACGATTGGGTAAGAAGGACAATTTTTGGGAGCATGGCGTAGGTCCCTGCGGACCGTGCAGCGAGCTGCATTTCGACCGCGGCGAAGCGGCTGGGTGCGGTAAGCCCGATTGCGCCGTGGGTTGTGATTGCGATCGTTTTATGGAGTTTTGGAACCTCGTTTTTATCCAATTCGATAAGGATAAGAACGATCACTATACGCCGCTGCCATCGCCCAGCATCGATACGGGTATGGGATTGGAACGTATGGCAATGATTATGCAGGGCGTAAACAGCGTCCACGAAATAAACACGGCTGTTAATATCCGTAACAAGGTACTCGGGTTGGCGAATATAACGGGGCAAGAATCGGATGCGCAACGGATCGCCGTAAACATCATCGCCGACCATATTCGTTGCACAACGGTTATGGCATCGGACGGCGTGCGCCCCGGCAGCGAGGGTCGCGACTATGTGCTGCGTCGTTTGCTGCGCCGCGCGGTGCGGTACGGGCGCGAAATCGGGCTGAAGGGGTTCGTCGCCGAGGTTACGCAAACGGTTATTGATGTGTACGGCGGCGCGTATCCCAATTTGATTGAAAAATCCACGCATATAATACAAATGCTCGGCGCAGAAGAAGCGCGCTTTTTGGATACGTTGGAAACGGGCTTAGCCCTTTTGCAAAATTCCATAACCCAAATGAACGGCGCGGACGCGTTTAAGTTATATGATACCTATGGCTTCCCGCCCGATATCACGCGTGAGATTCTGGCCGAAAACGGCCTTCCCTTCGACCAAGCGGGCTTTGACGCGGAAATGCAGGCGCAAAAGGACCGCGCCCGCGCGGCACGCGGGGTTTCAACCTACATGGGTGCGGACGAAACGGTGTATCACAAACTCCCGCCCAACCTGCCCACGGAATTTACGGGGTACGAATCATCGGAAACCGAAGGCACGATATTGGCGTTGATCGCCGACGGCGAACCTTCGGACGAAGCGAACGAAGGGCAGGAGGTCGCGGTCGTTTTATCGCGTACGCCGTTCTACGCCGCTTCGGGCGGTCAGATAGGGGACAAAGGCTGTTTGCACACCGATTCACTACAGGTCGAGATCACCGATTGCGTGAAGGTCGCGGGCGATAATACCGTCCACATCGGGAAGGTTACGCGGGGGACGATCAAAGTAAGCGAATCAATAACCGCCTCCCACCATAACCGCAATCGGACGGACGTGGCCCGTAACCACACCGCCACGCATTTATTGCAAGCCGCCCTGCGTGAGGTCGTGGGCAACCATATAGAGCAAGCGGGCTCGGAAGTAACCGTTGACCGTTTGCGTTTCGACTTTACCCACCACGCGCCGCTCACCCCCGAACAACGTACGCGGGTCGAAGCGCGCGTAAACGAACAAATCCTTTCCGCGTTGCCCGTTTCCACCCTCGTCACCACCCCCGAGGAAGCCCGCAAGCAAGGCGCGGTCGCCCTCTTCGGCGAAAAATACGGGGATACCGTACGTATGGTGGATATAAACGGTTACAGCGTTGAATTGTGCGGCGGCACGCACGTACGCAACTCCGTGGAAATCGGTCCGTTTAAGCTGCTTTCTGAGGCGGGTATCGCCGCAGGGGTACGCCGCATCGAGGCCGCCACGGGTTCCCGTGCGGTTGCACTGTATCGGGAAGCCGCCGATACGTTGTCGGATCTGGCGATTGCGACGAAAATCCCGCAAGCCGAACTTCCCGCTCGCTTCGCCGCGCTGATGGCTGAAAATAAGGAATTAAAAAAGGAAGCCGCCCGCCGGCAAACGGAAGCGGCCAAGGGGCAAATCGAAGAAGACGCGAAAAATATAATGGAATCGGCCGAAACTTATAACGGCTTTTCGTTGATCGCCGTAAACCTACCCGATTATGACATCGAATCCCTGCGCTTAATCTCCGACCGTATAAAAGCGGTCATGGCTTCGGGTTGTTTGCTTTTAGCCGCGTCCCAACCCGAATCCGGTGCGGTGACGTTTATCGCCTCCGCTACCGACGACGCGGTAAAGCGCGGCATCCACGCGGGCAATATCGTAAAAACCGCCGCCGCCTTGTGCGGGGGTAACGGCGGCGGAAAACCCAACCACGCACAAGCCGGCGGCAAGGACGCTTCAAAAATAAACGAAGCGCTTGCACTGGGGTTAACGCAAATGAAGGATCTGCTTAAATAAAGGAGTATTGCTTTATGGATGTCGATAAAAAACCGGGGTTATTCGCCCGTATCAAACAAGGTCTGACCAAAACCCGCGACAACATCCTTTCCGCGTTCCATTCCGTGGACGAGGAAATGTTCGAAAACCTCGAAGAAGCGTTGATCCTTGCCGACATGGGTGTGGAAACGACGCTTACCCTTTTGGGTACCCTGCGCGAGCAAGTGAAGGCCCGCCGCATTTCCGACCCGCAGGAAGTAAGGTTTTTGCTTGCGGACGAGATCGCAAAAATCATGGAAGCGGACGTACAACCCTTTAAGGTCACCTTCCCCGCCGTGTTTTTGATTATCGGCGTCAACGGCGTGGGGAAAACGACTACCGTGGGCAAACTTTCGAAGTGGTACAAATCCGAAAATAAATCCGTACTTGTCGCGGCGGCGGATACCTTCCGCGCCGCGGCCATCGACCAGCTTGCCGTATGGTGCGAACGCGCGGGCGTAACCATGATACGCCAAGGCGAAAATTCGGACCCGGCGGCGGTGATATATGACGGGGTTTCCGCGGCGAAGGCACGCGGCATTGATTTACTCATCTGCGACACCGCGGGCCGCTTGCACAATAAAAAGAACCTCATGGACGAGCTGCGTAAAATCCACCGAATCGTCAACACCCAACACGAAGCCGCCCATAAAGAGGTTTTACTTGTACTCGACGCCACAACAGGCCAAAACGCCATCCAACAAGCCAAATTATTTAAGGAAGCCGCCGATATCACCGGCATCATCCTTACCAAGCTGGACGGAACGACCAAAGGCGGTATGGTCGTGGCGATCAAAAAGGAATTGGATATACCCGTCCGATTCATCACCGTGGGCGAAGGTATTGACGACTTGCAACCGTTTGACGCGGGCATGTTCGCACAGGCATTGTTTGAAGAATAATACCGGGGGATAAAAATCCCCTTCCCGTATATAATAAGCACCATGAAACCACGCAAACATATAACCGCTGTTATCGGCATGATCGCCGGTGCGGCCAACGGCTTGTTCGGCGCGGGAGGCGGATCGATCCTCGTCCCCGGCTTGGAACGGTTTTTCCCGTTGGAAACGCATAAGGCACACGCTACCGCATTGGCGGTAATGTTTCCGTTGTCCGTCGTGAGTGCGGTAATCTATACGATAAGCACAAACGTAGAGGTCGCGTGGCTGACGGTACTGTACGTTTCCATCGGGGGCGTGACGGGCGGCGTCATCGGCGCGAAATTGCTGAAAAAACTCTCGGCCGCGTGGCTTAACATACTCTTCGGCTTGTTCCTTGCCGCCGGGGCGATACGGATACTCACGTTGTGAACGGGCTTTGGTACGTACTCGTCGGCTTGGCGGCGGGTATTATCAGCGGCATGGGCATCGGCGGGGGGGCGATCCTCATCCCCGCGTTGACGATCCTGCTGGCCACGGGTCAGCGTGAAGCGCAGCATATTAATTTATTATTCTTTTTACCGACGGCGGCCATCGCTTTACGTACGCATATCAAAGAAGGCAATATCGAAAAAAAGGGCCTGTTGAAGCTGGCCCTTTTCGGTGTATTCGGTGCGGTCCCCGCTGCGCTGATCGCCGTACGTATCGACGCGAATTGGTTGCGGAAGGGGTTCGCCGTGTTCCTTTTGTGTATGGCGGTGTATGAATTGGTTAAAGGGTGGCGGAAGCGTAAGGAAAAGAAACAATCATCCGCCGCTTCCCCGCATACGGTAAATCGCCGCCATTAATTCAAACCGTCTGGGCATATCCATAAAACGGCTCATATCGGTGAAGAAACCCGTGTCGATTACTTCGAAGCCTTCCTTTTCGATTCGCTTGTATAATTCATCCACGCTTTTATTAATATCAACCTTGTTTTTACCGTTCGCTTTCGGCGTCAAGCCGCGCATGGCCAAGGCTAATGCTTGCAATTCGCTTACATCCGTATTTTTACTTGACAGATGACGCAGCATAAACGCCAGTGTATTCGTTTGCGCCGCCGTGGCGATGTCGTGCAGATTACGGATGTCAATCCGTTCGTCGCCGATAATGATGAACCCCGTATCCGACACCTCCAGCCGTTCGCGGGTTGTACCCGTGGGGAAGGAGGAAAACGCGTCAATCTTGCTTCGTTCGTTTTCCCAATCGACCGACCCGTGCGGTAAGTCTGTACGGTTTACCAACGATTTCGCACGCGCCGTCACGTCCCCCATTACAAATTCGTCCATCATGTAAATCCGATCCGCCACATTCAGGTACTCGCTGCTGCCGCCAATGACCAAAATCGTGGAAACGCCGTTCGTTGCCAGTTCCCGTACCCTGTCCGTAAAAGGGATGATGGGTTCCCTTTCGATCAAATCCTTCATTATTTTATCGCGTATCATAAAATTGGTGGCCGAGCGGTCCTCGTCGATCAGCAAAAGCCCCGCACCAAGCGATACGGCTTCCATGATGTTCGCCCCTTGCGACGTCGAACCCGAAGCGTGCGTGGTGGAAAAACACTTCGGGTCGCCGTTCGGCAGCCACTTGATGAACGGTGAAATATTTACGTCCGTCACCGCGCGCCCGTCTTCTGCGGTGATCGTCACGGCGGTATCGTTTGCGATGCACAGCTCACGTCCGTCGCCGCGTACGTGGTTGTATATCCCCGCGGATACGGCGTTAAGCACCGTGGACTTGCCGGAATACCCCCCACCCGTGATGACCGTCACGCCGTTTTTAATGCCCATGCCTTTTATGCCCGTTATTTCGATTTCATCCCCCGACGGGCTTTGGAAGGGGACGGAACCCGCAGCGGGTTTGTCGCTCCCCTTCCCCCGCGCGAGGACGCTGCCGTTAGCGATAAACGCGCAAAAACCGTTTTCGCGAAGGAACGTACGGATTTTGTTTTGCGTCCGCTCCAATTCCAGCGCCGCTCCCAATCCCTTTTTGTCAAGCTCCTTGATAAACCGTTCCGTCGTTTCGGGTAATTGCTTCAGCAGCATCGTTTTCGCCCTGTCCAATTTCAAATACGGAAGCTGGATTTCCATACGGATACATAAACACAGGACATCAGGCGGCGGGTCGGTGTAAACGCACACGAAGATGGTATTACCCTTCCCCTCGGTGTAATCCGGCACACACACCTCGGAAAAATACGCCGCGTTACGCGCCAGCACCTTCTGCCCGGGGTCGTACAGGATAAACTTGCCGTTGTCCCTGTCCGGCCGCGTGCGGTTAAAGTATTCGGCGTTAACAGCGTCGAAATACGGCTTTATTTGCCGCAGGCATTCGTCCGCGGCGGCAACCGTACAATCGGATATACCCAGCATTTCCACGGGGATATGGACCGTTACGGTGGGTCTGTGCAACGCCAGCTTGTGCGTACGGTCGAAGGTATAACCGATACTGTTGTGCCAAAAGGTCGGCTCGCGGCGGGTTCCCGTACGGTCCCCGTTGCCGTCCACCTCACCGTTGGGTTTGACGTACACGACGACGCATTCCCCGTCGTAGATTTCCTTTTGTACGGGTTTATTTTCCGCAATGTCGTTGTAACGGTAATTGACGGTCCTTTGGTCGGTGATGCGGTTGAGATAATAACGCAGACGTTTCATTCGATTAATTCCTCCGTTTTGCGGAGCGGACCCAATAAAAAACGCCGCGGACAAAACCACGGCGCAAGCTCATATAATTTAAGAAATTAAATCGGCGCAGGCAAAATGGTTTTATCTTTTTTGGATAAAATTGGCGTTTTCATTTTGCCCTACCCCCCAATATTTAATATGGCCGCTTTCGCGACGTTTGAATCATACCATTTGGGCCGCTTCGACGCAAGGATATAAAATGCCTATAATCATCTCTTCCTAATTTGTTCGGGACATAGTACTCATGCCGAGCTCCGTGAATATATTTACATGAATAACTTTGACAAGAGGTTGATGGCATGAACCACCCCCCCGATTTCACAAAAGGAACCACTATCCGCGAATGGTGGCCCAATTCACTTGACTTACGCGTTCTGCGTCAAAATTCCGAGTTGTCCAACCCGATGGGGGCAAGGTTTGATTACCGCGACGCGTTCCTTTCGCTTGACTTGCAGGCGGTGAAGGAAGACCTATACGCCCTTATGAAGGACTCCCAACCGTGGTGGCCCGCGGATTACGGCAATTACGGGCCGTTCCTTATCCGAATGGCGTGGCACAGCGCAGGCACATATCGTATGGGGGACGGGCGCGGGGGCGGAAGGGACGGCTTGCAACGCCTGCCGCCGCTTAACAGTTGGCCGGATAACATCAATTTGGACAAAGCCCGCCGTTTGCTTTGGCCCGTCAAAAAGAAATACGGCAGGAAGCTGTCGTGGGCGGACCTTATGATCTACGCCGGTAACTGCGCCATCGAATCCATGGGGCTTAAATTGATCGGCTTCTCAGGCGGGCGCGAGGACGTTTGGGAACCCCAGGAGGACATCTTTTGGGGTTCGGAAACGAAGTGGCTGAGCGACGATGAACGGTATTCCGGGGACAGGGACCTCGACAACCCCCTTGCCGCGGTGCAGATGGGTTTGATTTACATTAACCCGGAAGGCCCGGACGGCAACCCCGATCCCCTCAAATCGGCGAAGGACGTACGCGTAACCTTCGCCCGTATGGCCATGAACGACGAGGAAACCGTAGCCTTGATCGCGGGCGGCCATACCTTCGGCAAGACGCACGGCGCAGGCCCGCCCAAATTCGTGGGACCCGAACCGGAAGCCGCGCCCATCGAGCAACAAGGCTTGGGCTGGAAAAATTCCTTCGGTACAGGCAACGCAAGCGACACCATCAGTTCGGGCTTGGAAGGCGCGTGGAAACCCAACCCCACCCAATGGGACATGGGTTACCTGAAGGTTTTGCTCAAATACGATTACGAATTGACCAAGAGCCCCGCCGGGGCCTATATCTGGCTCGCGAAGGATTGCGAGGAAGAGGACATGGTCGTCGATGCCTTCGACCCCAATAAAAAACACCGCCCCATGATGAGCACGGGGGACCTTTCCCTCAAGTTCGACCCCGTATATAAAAAAATCGCGGAATATTACCACGACCACCCCGAAGAATTCGCCTCCGCTTTTGCGAAAGGCTGGTTTAAGCTCACCCATCGGGATATGGGCCCCGCGTCCGGGTATTTAGGTGCCGAGGTACCCAAGGAGGAATTTATTTGGCAGGACCCCATCCCGAGCAACAATCGTTATGTTTTATACAACCGCGATATTGACGAATTGAAGGATATGATCCGCGCTTCCGGCCTAACCATATCCCAGCTGGTCAACACCGCATGGGCAAGCGCGGTCACATTCAGGGGTTCGGACCGAAGGGGCGGGGCCAACGGCGCGCGTATACGGCTCGAGCCGCAAATTTCGTGGGACGTGAACCAGCCGGAACAGTTGAAAAAAATATTGCAGGTATACGACAGGATCCGCCAAGCATTCAACACAAAAAGATTCGTATCCATGGCGGACCTCATCGTCTTGGGCGGCAACACGGGCATCGAGATGGCGGCGCGAAATGCGGGTTCGACCGTTAACGTACCCTTCACGCCGGGCAGGATGGACGCCATGCAGGAGGAAACCGACATAAAATCCTTTGCCGTGTTGGAACCCATCTTCGACGGCTTTAGGAACTATTTGAAAAAAGCCTTCAGCCCGCGACCGGAGGAGCTGTTGATTGAACGGACGCAATTATTAACCCTCACCGCACCGGAAATGACCGTCCTGCTCGGCGGCTTGCGCGTCTTGGGTAATAATTACGGCGACTCCCCGCACGGCGTACTGACACAATCCCCGGGAACACTGACAAACGATTTCTTCGTCAACCTATTGGACATGAAAACCGAATGGAAACCCACAGACGACGAAAACGTGTTTAACGGTTTATGCAAACTTACCGGTACGCAAAAATGGACGGCGACCCGCGTGGATTTGATCTTCGGTTCCAACGCGCAATTACGCGCCGTCGCGGAGGTATATGCGTGCGACGACGCAAAGGGTAAATTCCTCCGCGACTTCATCGCGGCGTGGAACAAGGTCATGAACGCCGACCGATTCGATTTATGAAAAAAGCCCTGCTTATCGCCGCGGGCCTTGTATCATTGGCGTTGGGTGCGGTAGGCGTCATCTTGCCGATATTGCCTACCACACCCTTCGTTTTATTATCGGCGGCCTGTTTTTCCATGAGCCATGAAGGGCTCGAAAAATGGCTGCAAAAAAACCGCATCTTCGGCCCCTTCATCGACAACTACCGCACAAAGCAGGGCATAAGCATACTGCACAAAACCGTAAGCATCGCCTTCTTATGGTCAGGGTTAACCGTTTCCATGATACTCACGGGAACCGCTTGGGTTTATATCCTTTTGATTATGGTAGGGATTGGCGTAACCACCCATTTGTTGATGATAAAGACAAAAACCCGGTAACGAAAAAGGAACCCTACGCCCATGTGGCTTAGTGTTCCTTTTTTGTACTGCAGCTGACAGGACTTGAACCTGCAAGGTATTGCTACCACCAGATCCTTAGTCTGGCGCGTATGCCAATTCCGCCACAGCTGCTTAATGCGGTTTCCCGCGGCGAGGAGGATTCTAATCCAGCCGCTTTATCTTGTCAAGGTTTACACCGCTGTGCCGCTGCCCTAACGGTCGTCCAATTGTAACGAGCCGATATCGGCGCACAACATATTAAGGGAAGTCAGGACATAGTTGACGAAAGGCTCCAGTTTTTCGTGCCGTATGGCGCTGTAATCATTGTTCATATTGATTTGGCGGTGGCACTCTTCCGCCAAGTGGTCGGCGTGTATCTTCGTCAACGTGCCTTCGATTACGTTAAACCAACGCATCACCGACGCGTAATTCTTAATCTTAAACGCGCTGCGCAAGCCGTCCTCCTGCGCGGGGCAATCATCCAAGAAATCCTTCAACTTGTTAATGTACCCTTTTATTTGGTCGTCCGACATGCGTTCGATCGTTTTTTCATTTATTTCGGCAACGGTGGACAGTTGATTCTTAACCTTTTTGGCGAAACTTTCCTTCGGTTTTACCTTTTCCTTCGTTTTAAGTTCGTCCAACACGGATTGGATATCCTTATACAACATGGTGAGCGACGCCATAAAGAAGTCGATAAAATTCTTCAGCCGGTCGTGCCGTATGTTTTCGACGTCTTGGTTTATGGCGAGCTGTTTATCGCACTGCTTGGCCAAATTATCGGCATGGATTTGGTTCAACGTATTCCGCATCGACTTCAACCATTGCAGCGTGGGCGCGTAATCCATTTTTGCGAACGCATCCTCCAGCCTGTCCTTTTGTACGGGGAAGAGGTTGACGGCGTTGGTCAGGGTTTCCTGATAGGCACGGAGTTGGGTGTCCGTCATTTTAATGATCTTGTCCGCCGTCAGGTCGGTAACGGCATACAAACTTTCTTTGTTTAATACTTTCATAGAATCAGCTCCTCTACGTTCTTCAGCCCATAATATAGCAAAAATTCTTCGGAAGTGCCAAACAGAATCGGTTTCCCGGGCGCGTCCAGCCGTCCCTTTTCCTCAACCAAACCGTATTCCACCAATTTATTTACGCTGTGGTCGGCATTAACGCCCCTTATTTCCTCTACGATCCCTTTCGTCACCGGTTGCTTGAAGGCGATGATCGCCAACGTTTCCAACAACGCTTGCGATAACGGCCGCTTCGGGCGTAATTGCAACAGCTTTTGCACGCATGGATAATAGGCGGGATTCGTACATAAACGAAAGGTATCCTCCGCTTCGTGCAGCAGGATACCCGACTGTTCCTTGGCGTATACCTCGCCCATATGCGCCAATAAACCCCGCGTCACGGGTACGTCGCAGCCCAACGCATCGGCGAGCTTAACCAGCGGTACGCTTTCGGGGCTGGCGAACAACATAGCCTCCAACATCTTTTCCTTTTCAGAAAACCTTCCCGACATACATAACCCTTTACTTTACGATGAATTTGATTTCCGTTTTCTTTTTCTTCGTTTCCTTCGTTTGTTCCTCTTCAAAAATTACTTCAACGGGTTTTTCGACCGCCGCCGCCGCCGCGGTTTTTGCTTTCTTGCCCTTATTGGTGGATTTGTCTATCCATATCTGTAAATCTACGTTATCCAGGTTTTCCTTGGTGGACATGATTTCCAGCATACCGGATTCGATATACCGTACGATGGTAGGCAGGGGGATGTCGGTACGCCCATGTACCTCAAGCGCGGTAATGCCGGGGTTATCCTTCACGATCTCACGTACGGATTGGAATTGTATATCCTTCAAACGTTTACAGTCCGGGCAGGAATCCGGAGGTAAGCCGTCGAACGAAAACATCTGCTTGCATAACTGGCAGCGGACGGTATTCATGGGGTCCCCCTTCTCCTACGCGGCTTCGCAGCTTATATCCGCGAAGTCCATATCCTGATGCGCTTTCAGCATACCTCGGCGTATCATCTCCAGCAACGCCAAAAACGTGGTAATCATTTCTCCGCGGGTTTTGCATTCTATCAGCAATGCCGATAACCTAACCCGCCCTTCCTTCAGCATATGACGTATGTAAGCGATTTTTTCGGTCACGGTAAACCGTTCGCGCGGCATTTGTCCGTATCCGGCGCGCTGCGTATCGGTACGGGATTCCCTGCGCCGCATCATTTCGGTAAACGCTTCCAACAAATCCCCGACACTGACACCCTCCAACACCGAAGGCGCATCCTCGGCTTCCTGCGCCAGCCATAATTCCCCCGTGCCGGTCAACTTGTCGCCCGGCGGGGTTAAGCTGTGAAGCTGTTGCGCCAGCCGTTGCGCCAATTGATATGCCAACAACCTTTGCACCAACGCTTCACGCGGGTCTACATCATCGATTTCGTCGACGGGTTTCGGCTTCGGTAAAAGCATTTGTGATTTTATTTCCAACAACGTCGCCGCCATAACCAAAAATTCGCTCAGGTTATCCATTTGATGCGAATCCTTAATCTCATGCAGATATTGCTCCGTCAATTCCGCAATCGGTATATCGAATATATCCATTTCATTACGCGCAATCAAGCGCAGCAACAAATCCAGCGGCCCCGCGTATACCGCCAACTTCACTTCCATTACGTCAGCCACGCCGTACGCAGTACAAATTCCCACACCGGGTTAAAGATCATTTGCACCAAACGGAATACCAACGCGAGGATTAATATAACCTGCATGGGTTTTTCATAATGGTTAAGTTTTACCAAGGCTTCGGGGCGGACAAAGAGGTGTATGATTTTCGACATACCCAACGGATGCACGGGTATCAAATTAAACAAAGCCAAAAAGATATTGCACTGCGCGAAATAAAACAATACCCACATAAAAGGATTGATGGGGCCGTTGTCCAACAGGCTCAGCACCATTACGGAAACGACGCCGAGCATAAGGTTTGCCGCGATGGGCGTGACATACGTAACCAGTACACCCCTTCGGCGATTTTTATAATATAACGAAGCGGTCGGTACGGGTTGCCCCCAGCCGAAACCGCCGAATATAAGCATCATGATAAAGCCGATCGGTTCAACGAACGTAAGCGGATTAGCCGTAAGGAACCCTTTGTTACGCGGCGTGGGGTCGCCTTGCAAATGCGAGGTGACAGCTTTTACCCATTCGTGTATGACCGGGGCGAAAAACGCGCCGGGCAGCAGGTAAAGAATCTCCATTAACGCACCTGCGCGTTAATACGCCGATTAAGGTTTTCGCGGATGACAGCCATGAGCTTCTGCGCGGATTCGTCGGTTAACGTGCGGTCGTACGCCGAAAAACGCAGGCTATACGCCATGGATTTGTATCCCGCTTCGATTTGCTTGCCTTGGTACACGTCGAATAACGTAACGTCCGTTAACCATTGACCGCCTTTTTCGCGGATGGCGGCTTCGGCTTGGGCGGCGGTAACGGTTTCGGGTACGGTAAAGGCCAAGTCGCGTATCATCGCGGGGTATTTCGACGGCGGGGTAAATGTCGTTTTAGCGGATTTTGCCAAATCGTATAAAACATCCAAGTCCAGCACGGCGAGGTAAACCCGTGTTTCGATTTTGAAATTAATCGCCGCTTGGGGGTGTAATTCGCCCACGTATCCCACAGGGACCGCGTCCCGCTTCGGGTGCGGTTTAAACGATACCGATGCCGTGCGCCCCGGGTGCATATACGGTAAGGTCAACGGTTCGTACACCCACTTGCCGCTGACATAAACGGAAAGTAAATCCTCTATGTCACCCTTAACGGCGGGGAAGTCCACGTCCGGCCCGTATGCAGCCAGCGTTAACCGCGGTAATTCATCCGGTAATTCTGTCGGCGGCAACGCCTTCGGCCTGTATTCCCATGCAATTTCAAACAGACGTGCATCCCCGTTGCGTTTGGCGTAATTCGTGGCCAGGCCTTCAAGCAAACCACCGACCGTTTGCGTACGCATCACACTGAAATCCTCACCCAACGGATTTTCCAACGTAAGGTAGTTACGCATCGGATCGTCCGCGGGTAACAATAATTTATCGGCCACCCTTGGGCTTTCGAAGGGATAGGTACACGCTTCGTAATAACCCAAACCGGCTACGGCTTGCTTAACGTCCAGTTCAAAGCGGCGGCGTGGCGACATGCCGGGTTGGAAGGGTACCTTGGGCGTAACCCGTTGGACATATCTCGAAGGGATGTTGTTGTAACCGTAGAAACGCGCCACTTCCTCGGTCAAATCAACTTCGGTCCAATCAGACCCGAAGCAGGTAGGTACGACGGCTTCAAATAAATCGCCGTTTTCCCGTGTTTCGATGCCTACACGTTTTAGGTATCCGCATATTTCTTCAACGGAAAGGGAAAGCCCCAACCGTTTGTTGATATTTTCGGGGTTAAATTTAACGGTATGGGGCAGGCGCGGAACGGGGTAATTGTCCACGATCCCCGGCACAACCTTACCGCACGCCAATAACTCCACCAATTCCATTGCGCGATTGACGCTCGTCAAGGCTTGGTTGGGGTCGATACCTTTTTCATAATGGGCGGAAGCGTCGGTACGCATCCCCAACCCCTTCGCAGTTTTACGGATATTTTCGGGATTAAAGTTTGCAGATTCGAAAAGGATCGTGGGCGTTCCGTCGTGTACCTTGGTGTTGTCACCACCCATCACCCCGGCAATGGCAAGGGGTTTTTCATGGTCGGCAATCAGCAGTACGGTGTCGGTGAGGGTACGCTCCGCGCCGTCCAGCGTCGTTATTTTTTCGCTTGTTTCCGCGGTGCGCACAACGATGGCGTGCTTGCCGTCTTTTAACGCAACCGCGCCGATGTCAAAGGCATGCAGGGGTTGTCCGTATTCAAGCATTACGTAATTGGTGATATCCACGATATTGTTAACCGAACGCATACCCGCGGCTTCCAAGCGTTTCTGCATCCATCGCGGTGATGGGGCGACCTTTACGTCCCGCACCACGCGGGCAATGTAACGGGGACAACGTTCGGTGTCCCGTATCTCCACGGAGACAAGGCTTTCGGTATTTCCCTCGCCTTCTTCCCGCACTTTCACCTCCGGCAATTCGAAGGGGAAACCGTACGCCGCCGCGGCTTCACGTGCGATACCCATCACGGCATTCATATCGGGGCGGTTGGAAAGGACTTCAATGTCCAGCACATCCTCCGATATACCCAGAATGGGTTTCGCGTCAACACCCAAGGGATGCGGTTCGGGTAAAACCAATATTCCTTCGTCCGTGGCGTACGGGAAATCCTCCGTGGTGCAACCCAGCTCGCCGATGGAGCAAAGCATCCCGTTGGATTCCTGCCCGCGCATTTTACTTTTCTTTATCTTTAAACCACCCGCCAGCGTCGAACCATGTAAAGCTACGGGGATATAATCGCTTGCCTTAAGATTGTCCGCACCTGTTACGATCTGCAACACACCGTTGGCGCCGACATCGGTTTGCGTAACCCATAACTTGTCCGCGTCGGGGTGCCGCTCCAGCGATTTGATTTGCCCGACCACCACGTTGGTAATCGCTTCACCGCTTGTCGTTATCCCTTCCACCTTTACGCCGGCATCGGTAATCCTGCGGGAAAAGGTAAGCGTATCATCGGGAATATCGATTATATCGCGCAACCATGACATGGGAATATTCATGTGGATTCTCCTAGAACTGTTTTAGGAATTGCATATCGTTTTCAAAATAGAAACGCGGGTCCGATATGCCGTACAACGCGGACGTAATACGGTCAACCCCCAAGCCGAAGGCATAACCGCTGTATATGTCGGGATCGATACCGCTTTTGCGAAGCACCTCGGGGTGTACCATACCGCAGCCCCACAATTCCACCCAACCGCTGTCCTTACACACGCGGCAGGGTTCATGCTGCGCTTTACCACCGCAAATGTAGCATGTGATGTCCACTTCCGCGCTGGGTTCGGTAAAGGGGAAGAAGCTGGGACGAAGGCGTATTTTTGTTTGCGGCCCGAAGATATGCGCCGCGAGAAGCTCCAGCATCCCTTTGAAATCACCGAAGTGGATACCTTTATCAATCACAAGGCCTTCCATTTGATGGAAAGCGGGTGTATGCGTAGCGTCCACATCGTCTCGGCGGAACACCTTACCCGGCACAACCACCCGTATCGGCGGCTTTTGCTTTTCCATCACGCGTACCTGCATGGGTGAAGTATGGCAACGCAGCAATAAACCGTCATTAAAATAGAAGGTATCCGTTTCGTCCCGTGAAGGGTGACTTTCGGGCGTACACAACGCGTCGAAATTATGATAGACGGTTTCGACATGCGGGCCCTCCACGATATCAAAACCCAAACTAATGAACAATTCTTCCAACTTTCCGTATACCTGCGTGAGGGGATGTAAACGTCCGATTCCGCGCCTGCGACCGGGCAGGGTAATGTCTATCGTTTCTTCTGACAGCGCTTGGGCCTGTTGGGTTGCCCCCGCGGCAGCCTTCGCACCGTCGATCGCATTTTGTGCCCAGTCGCGCAGTTCGTTGGCGGCTACCCCCATTTTCCTGCGTTCCTCGGGCTCCAATTGCCCCAAACCCTTTAATACCGCCGTAATCTCACCTTTTTTCCCTAACATCCTTACCCGAAGGGCTTCGATGGATTCGGGTACGGCGTTAACCAACGACCGTTTTATTTCCTCGCGTAATTGCGTAAGTTTTTCGAGCATATGGATTCCTCATTATAAAAATGATCAATACCTTGTAATAATAACCCAGCGCGGGGTAGTTGTCACCCCAAGATAATCGCGAGTACCGTATCGAGCGCATCCATACCCTCGAAGTTGTATTGGTTGGGCGCGATGCCGTAGACTTCCAGCGAACGCCCGTATGCGTCAGTTCGATAACCGATATCCGTACGCCAAATGATACCCGTGTTGGGCAATACGATGTATACGTGGCTCGAACCCATAATACGCGACGTATTTTCACCCACCACGGTGGCGAAACCCGTTTCCAAGGCGATCAGGGTAAACATGGCGGATGTTGAGGCGGAAAAACCGTCCACCAGCAACCATATCCGACCTTCAAACCCTACCGCGTCGATTGCGGGTTCGACGCTTACGCGGGAAACCATAACATGGTCCAAACGCGCCAAAGCGTCCTCGCCGAACAAAACCTTACCCCGCTCCGCCACAAAATCCCCTGCGGGTAATATTTCCGCATACTCCACCCCCTCCGTTTCGAGCGTCAAGCGGATACCGGCTTCCATCAAGCTGCGTGCGGTTTCCCCGTCGGCGAAGAACTCATAATCGTTGACGTATACGGGTTCGTTTATCAACCGTCTGAACAATAATTGCAAGGGATAATACATCAAACCGCCGAAGTTGCCCCTGATATCGATGATCAAATGGTCAAAATCGCTGACTTCCCGTAAAAAAGGCAGGATGTACGCGTCGTCGTATTCCGAATTCGCCATAAAACTGTTGATGCGTATCAGCGCGATTTCATCGGGGACGAGTATTTCCGTTTCGACATTACCCGGAATGCGGGGAAATGAACTGTCCGTATCATATACATCCACTTCTATTTCCCCGTAGAACCATACGGCGGCGGGATCCTCAAACACGCCATGCATCAACATAGCGTATTCGATAGCCGCTTCGCTGTGCCATTCGTGGTATAACCCGCGTACGTAAGCCGTATACTGCGCGGTATATATATCCAACAAACGCGGCATCATATGGCCGATACCCGTTAAATCCATCGCGAAGAAATTAAGTAACATGAACAAATAGTTCGCGGCCAGTTCACGGGGGGTATCCCCATCGTGTACGGGGAATTGCTCCGCGAACATTTCCTCATCGAAAATCGTGATTGGGAGCGGTTCCATCGATTCGATCGCGTTCCTGTAAAAATCGACGATATCCCCGAATTCGATACCCAACGCACGGTAGATTACATTATCCCACGGGGAATTTTCCAAGATAAAAGCGATCATATAATCAAAGTCGTACAGGGCGATGTCGCGTGCCTCTTCCGTCAACGTAAAAACCATGGTTCTGGTATCGAACATCATGAGTGCGACTTCGTACGGGATCCATGTCACACCCTCCTCGATGAACCCTCCCAAGACCTCCGCGAAGAAATCAATGGGGTATGATTCAACAACACCTGACGGATTGGTAAGATGGACGATACCCGTCCTCCGTTCCCATGTGACTTCCCAACCGTATGCTTCGGCTGCTTGCCGCAGCGGGACATAAACCATACCGCCTTCGATCCTGTGTGTTATGTCGTCCATCCGACGCGCGGAAGCCACGGTCGGCAATGCGATGATTAAAACCAACGCAAGCGCAACCATTATCAATAATTTTTTTCCCATCCTGCATTCTCCCTCTGCGATGTGCGGTGCTTCTACATTCCGTGCCGCACTTCAACGTTACGCATTGTCATATATAATTTGTATATTGTCAAAGCGAACCCTCACTTTGTTGGGGTCTCTTTTTTGTAACTCTTTCCCGCATACCCCATAAAATGATACGAGCAATTATTTTTGGAGGTATTGCATGGGAACAGGCTTTTTGGAAGTCGTCACTTCCACGGGTTTCGGCGCGTTGCCGGTGCCCTACGCAAAGATAACCGTTTCCAAGGACGCTAAAGTACTCTACGAATTGCAAACCGATGAAAGCGGTATCGGCAAGGCCGTTTCGCTGGATGCGCCCGACATCGGGCTAACGCTGGATTACGATTTTATGGGTATACCCTACGGGACGTACGACGTAATGGCCGAATCCCCCGGCTTTACGCCCGAAATCAGACACGGCGTTGAAATACTGGATACCGAAACCAGCATTCTGTCGGTCAGCATGACCCCTTTTATACAAGAGGGTCAAGTCCATGAACTCGATATCGGCGTCCACAACCTCACTTCAACCGAAGAGCGCCATATGGAACGTCCCGGACCCTTTTTACCCCGCGTGCTTTCGGAAGTGATTATTCCCGAATTCATTACTGTCCACCTCGGCAGGCCCGACCGCCCGGCGCGCAACGTTCGCGTACCTTTCCCTTATTATATCAAGAACGTTTGCAGCCACGAGATCTACGCCACATGGCCCCCCGCTTCGTTGGAGGCGAATATTTATTGCCAAATTTCATTGACATTGAACCGAATCTTTACGGATACGCACCGATTGGGAAGGTTATTCCTTAAATCCTTGTAATCCGACAAGCGAATGTATATAATAAATTAATTTTATTATTCCATTTATATACATAAAAAAGTAAAGGGGCTTGGATATGGCGGACGGTATAAAGGAATTCACCGTTTTAATAACGGACGACGAAAAAATGAACGTGGAGCTTCTGGGCAGCATCTTATCCCCTGTGTATAACCTGTTAATCGCAAGGAACGGGACCCGAGCGTTGGCGCTCGCGCAAGAGCACAAACCTGACCTTATCCTTTTGGATGTCCTCATGCCCGACATGACCGGCTTTGAAGTCATCGCTAAGCTAAAAGAATCCGATATCACCAATAAAATCCCCGTTATATTCATCACCGGGCTTACCAGCACCGAAGATGAGGAACGGGGATTTTTTTACGGCGCGGTGGATTACATCACCAAACCTTTCCATAAGGCGATCGTTAAGGCGCGCGTCAATACACACATCAAAATCGTCGATCAAATGCGTACGATCGAACGCATCGGCCTTATCGACCCGCTTACGAAGATCTCCAACCGCCGCGGGTTCGAAAACCGCTTAAACGCCGAATGGGGCAAGGCTTTCCGCGACAAGACCCCCATCGGCATCCTTATTCTGGACATCGATAAGTTTAAGGTTTACAACGATACCTTCGGTCACCAGCAGGGTGACGCCGCCTTAAAGGATTTTGCGCAGACCACCGCAAACTCGCTGTTGCGTCCCGTTGACTTCCCTGCCCGCTGGGGTGGTGAGGAGTTCGTCGTTTTGCTGCCGGAAACAGACGCGATCGGCGCGATCGAAGTCGCGGAGCGTATCCGTAAAAACGTGGAAGCGTCCGTTATTTTAACGGAGGACCAAACCCAAACGAAAATAACGGCAAGCATCGGCGCCAACTCCATCGTCCCGCAAACACCTTCCCCTACCCCCGATTTCTTGGAAAAAGCAGACCAAGCATTATACAAGGCAAAGGAATCCGGAAGAAACAGGGTGGTATGTGATGGAGCATAAATACAGCATCCTCATTGTCGATGATAGTGAAACAAGCATCGCCGTCCTCAGTAAAATCCTGAAGGACGACTTTAACCTTTATGCCGTGCAAAACGGATATGAAGCCTTCGGCGCAACGGAAGCATATATGCCTGACATTATTTTGCTTGACGTCCATATGATAGATATGGACGGCTACGAAGTAATGAAGACATTAAGAAATTCGGAAAAGACAAAAGACATCCCCGTAATCTTTATCACGGGGATGTCCGCTACCGAAGACGAGGAAAAAGGATTGGAACTGGGTGCCGTTGATTATATCGTAAAACCGTTTTCGCCCGCCGTCGTAAAGTTGAGGATATTTAACCAAATCAAGATATTGGAGCAATTACATACCATCAAATCACAGATGGAAAATATTAAAACGCTCGAATACATGAATATTAAGAACCTGTTGGAATCCACACCCTACGCATGTTATTTGTGGGATAGGAATATGAAGATGCTCGAATGCAACGATGCGAGCCTGGAATTGTTTAAAGTCGGCATAAAAGATAATTTTATCAATCACTTCTTCAGGCTTTCCCCCAAATATCAACCGGACGGGAGGATTTCGACGGAAAAAGCGTCGGAATGCCTCACGAGCGCTTTTAATGAAGGGATATACGTAGCCGAGTGGATGTTCCTCACGACGGACGGCACTTCCATCCCCTGCGAAATCACCCTCGTACGTATCGATTTGCAAAGCGATGACTTGGTGGTCGTGTATATAAAGGATTTACGCGAGCAACGGGCTATGCTGAAAGAAATCGAACAACAGGAAAACCTCCTTTATACGGTGAGCAGCGTCGCCGGGATTCTGTTGCAATCCTCCATAGAGGATTTTGTCGCGGATATGTACACCTGCATGGGTATGATGGCCGATGCCGTCCACGCCGACCGCGTATACATATGGAAAAACCATACGATAGACGGGGATTTACACTGCACGCAGGTATACGAATGGTCATTAGGCGCCGACCCGCAGCAGGGAACCGATATAACGATCGACATTTCCTATAAGGAAAGCGCCCCCGAATGGGAGGAAATCCTTTCCAACGGTATGTGCATCAATTCAAAGGTAAAGGATATGTCCCCCGCTTCGCAGGCGCAGCTTGTACCGCAAGGGATCCTTTCCATTTTCGTTACCCCCGTTTTCCTGCGTGAGGAATTTTGGGGGTTCATCGGGTTCGACGATTGCAAGAACGAGCGTATTTTCGCCGACAACGAGGAAATCATACTCCGCTCCGCCGGTCTTTTGATCGCCAACTCCATGCTGCGTAACGAAATGACCATTGACTTGAAGACTTCCGCCAACCGGTTGGAGACCGCTTTGCTGGAAGCGCAAGCGGCAAATACGGCGAAGTCAAACTTCCTTTCCAACATGTCGCACGAAATCAGGACCCCCATGAACGCGTTGATCGGTATGGGGGAATTATTGCAACACGAGCAGTTAAACGACCGCCAGCGGGGTTACGTCAACGATATTGTGTTTTCCGCGAATTCATTACTCGGGATCATCAATGATATATTGGATTTTTCAAAAATTGAATCCGGCAAGCTGGACCTGAACCCCGTGGATTACGATTTCCCCGCTTTCGTCGAGCATATCAAGTCCATGTTTGTCTACATCGCGGAAAAAAAGAACCTTGAATTCCTGTTGGAATGCGGGGACAACCTGCCGAAGGTGCTGTACGGCGACGACATTAAACTCCGCCAAGCCCTGACCAACATCATCGGCAATGCCGTTAAGTTTACCGAACGCGGTCATGTGCGCTTAAAGATAACCGCGGAAAACGGGATTTTGCTCTTCGAAATCAGTGATACGGGTATCGGGATACGCGAAGAGGATTTACCCAAGCTGTTCACCGCATTCGAACAAGTGGATAAATCGAAGAACAGGAACGTGGTCGGTACGGGGTTGGGGCTTTCCATATGCAAATCCTTTATACAGATGATGGGCGGCGACATTACCCTAACCAGCGAATACGGGAAGGGCGCCACGTTTACGATTACGATGCCGTTCGTAACGGGCAACAAGGATCGGGTCGCGAAAAAAACATATGCGGAAGGTTATTCCATATCCGCCCCCGAAGCAGAGGTTCTGGTGGTGGACGACAACGAATTTAACCTGAAAGTGGCGAGCGGACTCCTCGATTTATTTAATATAACCGCGGAAATGGCGGACTCCGGCTACGCGGCGATTGAGCTCGTCAAGGAAAGCGATTACGACATCGTATTCATGGACCACATGATGCCGGGGATGGACGGTATCGAAACGGTCAAAATTATCCGCGAAATGGGCGGGAAATTTAACGAAATACCCATCGTCGCGTTAACTGCGAACGCTATACAAGGCGCCAGGGAAATGTTCCTCTCAAACGGCTTCAATGATTTTTTATCCAAACCGATCAACTCCCACGACTTGATTCGGGTATTGGAAAATTGGCTTCCCCCCGAAAAGGTCACGATCAAAGAAGAAGAAGATGATTCGGAAACCCGCTTGGATAAAATGGACGATTTGCTGCGTAAGGCAATGGTCACGTTTACGAAGGAAAACCAAAGCACGTTTAAGAAAATATCCGACGCGCTTGAAGCAAACGACCTGAAAACCGTACACCTGATTGCGCATACATTAAAAAGCGGCGCGGCGTTTTTAAAAAAAGAGGAACTGCACGCAATCGCGCTTTCGTTGGAAACATCCCTGCAAGGCAATCCGCCCGTCTATACACACGGTCAGATTTCCGCCCTCAGGAACGAATTGGAAAAAGCCCTCGCCGAATTTGAACCGATCGTACACCAAATGGAATCCGCCAAACCGGACGCCATGGAAATAAACAAGGACGAACTGGCAATCCTGCTTTCGGAGCTTAGGCCGCTGTTGGAAAAGAATGATTTCGGCGCGGTTGATTACGTCGAAAAGTTGCAATGCATCGCGGGGATGGAGGAAGTCGCGGAAAGGATTGATGACTATGACTTTGAAGAAGCGTTTAGACTTCTTAGTACATTCTGACGGAGAGGGGATACGGATGATATGACCGGAACCGCAAAGAGAATAATAGACGCGCTCATCGACCAAAAGGCGCAAGGCGATAAAACCATCGAAAAGAACCTCCGCGTTAAACTGATACTCGGCGGCATTATGGTCGACAAGCTGACAGAATCCACGCCCGATAACCCCGCATTGATTAACAAGATAAGGAACGTGGCGATAGGATACGGCGTAAATATCAACGACTTGGCGGAGGTATCATTATGAGTATAAGAACGTGTTCATCGATTAATGCGACGGCTGCCGGCGCGGTAGCGGAGATTAAGGAAAAACTGATCGGCTTTGATATAAAAATGGCGGTCTTTTTCGCTTCATGGGAAAAGTACGACCCCTGCGAAATCAGCGCGGGGATGCATTCGGCTTTCCCCCATGCGGTCGTTTACGGCGGTTCGTCCCATGCTGAGATACATAACGGGCGTACGTTGGTCGGTTCGCTGACGGTGATGGCCTTCGATACCGAAACCATCGCGGACGCAAAGGTGGAGGTACTTGAAAATATCAGCGGCGGCATAAACCCGGATGCGGCGTTCGCTTCCTTTGACGCGTACTTCGCGACCCCAATGTCCACCGCAGACTACCAAAAATACGGCGGAATCATCCTGATCGACGGTTTGTCGATAATGGAAGAACGGGTAATGAACGAAATCGGCAACCATACGAACATCATGTTTACCGGCGGTTCCGCAAGCGACGCGCTTAAGTTTGAAAAGACATATATCTACGCCAACGGGAAGGCTTACGCCGACGCCGCGTTATTAGCCGTATTTAAAACCGTACGGGGTATCGATTATATCAAGACGCAGAGCGTGGATATCCTTGATACCGTACTTACCGCCACGAAGGTGGATGCGGAAAAAAGAACGGTCATCGAGTTCGACGGCCAACCCGCCGCCGTCAGATATGCGGAAGCGTTGGGTGTGGCACGATCGGAGCTTGAACCCCACCTTTTCTTTAACCCCGTAGGCTTGGTTATCGACAACGACGTGTATGTCAGGAGCTGTTACAAAAACGACGGGGACGCGCTTGTATTCTTCTGCACCATTTATGAAGACACACAAGTCAACCTGCTTAAAATCAAGGACATCATCCCCGATACAAAAAAAGCGGTCGCCGAAAAAAGAGCCGAACTGGGTGAAATCGCCGGAATCATAGACTTTAAGTGCGTACTAAGGAGCTTGCAACTGGCGAATGAAAACAAAACGGACGCATATGCCGAAATCTTCGAAGGAATCCCATCGATCGGGTTTTCGACGTACGGCGAACAATTATTGGGGCATATCAACCAAACCTCGACGATGATCGTATTCAAATAAAAAACGAATCCGAATGTTTTGACAGAATCTTAGAAACCGTCGGGAAAGGGGAATGAGGCCGGAGGGGAATGAGAAAGGAAAGACATAAACTGACATAAATGGTATAATATAGGCATGAGAATGAAGGAACGGAGTGTCGAAAAGATGGGATTCA
>WRDO01000018.1 GCA_009779755.1 Defluviitaleaceae bacterium
TAGACTTACGGGAAATCCGTGTGAAACAAAGCAAACAAAAAAACCCTTTGGAATAGGGTTTTTTTATCTCTGCGGCTGACAGGACTTGAACCTGCACAATCATAGGATCACTAGAACCTGAATCTAGCGCGTCTGCCAATTCCGCCACAGCCGCGTGACGTGAAAGGGATTGTAAAACGCCTGTCGTTGGTTGTCAAGCGAGGGGTCCCCCGATTGCAAGGGATTCTCTGATATTTTCATTTTGCCCTGTTAAGGCTAAAGCAACGTTTTTATTTTGTTTTTCAAGGTTCCTCCGCGCCGCGCTTAACATGAGTTTGATTCGGTTGAGTTGGTTCACTTCGCTTGCGCCGGGGTCGTAGTCCACGGCTACGATGTTGGCGGAGGGGTAACGGTTGTGTAGGGCTTTGATCGCGCCCTTGCCGGTTACGTGGTTGGGTAAGCAAGCGAAGGGTTGGGTGCAAACGATGTTACCCACGCCGGATTCGATGAGCTCGACCATTTCGGCGGTCAGGAACCAACCTTCACCCGTCATGTTACCCAGTGAAACGATGGGGGCGGCGAGTTCACCCATTTTTGCGATGGGGAGGGGAGGGTGGAAACGGACGCTCTCCTCAAGCGCGCGGCGCGCGTGACGGCGGAAAAGCTCGATGATTTTGATGCCCAAGTTGCCGAAGAAGCGGGTTTTCTTGGGGAAACCCAGGAAACGCGTCTTAAAGCTCGCGTTGAGCGACCCGTATAAAAGGAAATCGATGAGGTCGGGTACGACGGCTTCCGCACCTTCCGATTCGAGCAGTGTGACGATGTCGTTGTTGGCGGTGGGGTGGTATTTAACGAGGATTTCACCCACCACACCCACACGGGGGATAATGATATCGCGCAAGGGCAGCGTGTCAAACGCCTCCACGATGGCGCGGCAATTTTTCTTGAATGTACGCAGGCTGCCTTTACGGACGGATTCTTTGGCGATACCGTTCCAATAATCGTACAGCGCGTTTGCGGAGCCGGGTACGGCTTCGTAAGGGCGTACGCGGTACAGAACACGCATAAAAAGGTCCCCGTACACCAAGGCTTGGAAGGCTTTATTAATCAGCTTGGGCGTAAACCTGAGCCCCGGGTTCTTTTCCAATCCGCTTGCGCTGAGGGACACGACGGGGATGTGCGCCATACCCGCACGCGCCAACGCCTTGCGGATAAACGCGATGTAGTTGGAAGCACGGCACCCGCCGCCCGTTTGCGACATAATTATGGAAACGTTATCGAGGTCGTATTCGCCGCTCGTGAGCGCATTCATCACTTGCCCCACCACGATAAGCGCGGGGTAACAGGCGTCATTGTTTACATATTTTAGGCCTGTTTCGATGCAGGCGCGGTCGATGGCGGGCATCACCACCATATGGTAACCCTCCGACCCGAAGGCTTCCTTTATGATATCGAAATGCAGGGGTGCCATTTGCGGGGAGATTAACGTGTGCTTCTTACGCATCTCGCGGGTAAAGATGCGGCGCGGGGTGCGGGGTGCGGGGTGGATGGGGGTGGTACCGCGCCGTTCCCTTTCGCTTAACGCCGCCAACAGGGAGCGTATACGGATTCGTACCGAACCGAGGTTTGATACTTCGTCGATCTTAAGCAGCGTGAAGATTTTTCCGCTTGCTTCCAATATCCCCTGCACTTCGTCGGCGGTGACGGCATCCAACCCGCAGCCGAAAGAATTTAATTGCACGAGCTCAAGGGTCTCGGAAGTGCCGCCTCCTTTGTGCGTCCGTACGAAATGCGCCGCCGCGTATAACCGCGAATGGTACGCCCATTGGTCGCGCACGCCGAGGGGCCGTTCGATTTCGCCCAAATGCGCCACGGCGTCCTCGCTTAATACCGCAACGCCGTAGGAAGTGATCATTTCGGGGATTCCGTGGTGGATTTCCGGGTCTATGTGATAGGGCCGCCCGGCTAAGACGATGCCGTTTATATTGTTTTCCGCGATGTAAGCCAATGCCTCTTCACCCATTTTTTGCACATCGGCTTTGTAACGGTCGAGCTCTGCCAGGCCCTTGTACGCGGCGGCTTTTACTTCCTCCTCCGGAATATGCGGGAACTCCTCGATCAGCCGCGCGACAAGGTTTTTCCGCCGTCCCAAGTGGAGAAACGGATTATGGAAGCGGATATCCGTGCCCTCAGATAATTCCTCCACGTTATTTTTGATATTCTCCGGATACGACGTGACGATCGGGCAATTAAAGCAATCGTCCGCACCTTGCGTCGCTTCCTGCTCGTACGCGATGCTGGGGTAAAAGATATATTTTATACCCTGATGTATCAATGCCATGATATGCCCATGCGCCAGCTTTGCCGGATAGCATTCGCTTTCGCTGGGGATCGATTCGATACCCAGTTCATACAAATCGCGGCTCGAACGCGGCGACAACACCACCCGATACCCCAATTCCGTAAAGAACGTCGCCCAAAGGGGATAATTTTCATACATATTCATTACGCGCGGCAGCCCGACCGCACCGCGTTTCGCCTTAAACTCCGGCAACGGCTCATAATCAAATACGCGCTTATACTTCGCTTCAAACAAATTGGGCAAATGGTTAATATTCGTGCTGCCAAGGATAGCCTTTTCGCACCGATTCCCCGAAATAAAACGCGTAACCGCCCCGTCCGTCAGCTTCTGCTCAACACGGACGGAAGTCGTCCCCGAACCCTTCGCCGAAAAACGGTTTACGGTCAGCAAACAATTATTTTCACACGCCCTGCACCTCGTATGCGACGTGGCGACGGTTAGGGCTTTTAACGCATCAGGGGAAAGTAACGTAGTTTCTACGGGTATCGTGCCTTCCACGCCATCGAAGAAACGCTCCCGTGCAATCAGCGCCGCCCCGTAAGCACCCATCAACCCCGCGATATCGGGCCGTATGGCTTCACGTTCACTCACAAACTCGAACGCGCGCAGCACCGCGTCGTTGTAAAACGTACCGCCCTGTACAACGATGCGCTTGCCCATTTGCGAAGGGTCGGTAATCTTGATGACCTTTTGCAAGGCGTTTTTAATGACGGAATAGGCTAGGCCCGCGGAAATGTCCGCCACCGCCGCGCCTTCTTTTTGAGCTTGTTTTACGCGGGAATTCATAAAGACGGTGCAGCGGCTGCCGAGGTCCACCGGGTTTTCCGCAAACAGGCTCTGCTCGGCGAAGGTTTCGATCGGCAAATCCAATGAACGGGCGAATGTCTCAAGAAACGACCCGCAGCCCGCGGAGCAAGCCTCATTAAGCAAAACCGTGTCTATTACGCCGTTTTTGATACGCAGGCACTTCATATCCTGCCCGCCGATGTCAAGGATAAAATCCACTTCGGGATCGAAAAAAGCGGCCGCGCGGTAATGCGCCACGGTTTCGATTTCGCCGATATCCGCGCCCAAAGCGGTTTTTAACAAACCCTCGCCGTAGCCCGTTACGCAGGATTGCCTGATGACCGCTCCCGTCGGCAGGTGGTCATATATTTGTGTCAGCGCGGCGCGGGCGACGGCCAACGGATTGCCTTCGTTGTTGGCGTAGACGGTGTATAAAAGCGCGCCGTTTTTGTCTGTCAAAACGGCTTTGGTCGTGGTCGAACCCGCATCGATACCTAAAAAACAATCACCCTCGTGCGAAGGCAGTGATGCCTTAGGTACGACGTGTTTTTCATGGCGTGCCGCAAACGCGGCGTATTCCCCTTGCGAGGTGAACAAGGGCGTTAATCGGTCGATTTCGAACGGCAACTCCTGTTTGGCGCGGAGGTTTTCGAGCAACCGGTCGATATCCATCTCCGCGCCTTCGTTTTGCGCGCGGTACGCCGCACCCATGGCGGCGAAGAGGTGCGAATCATCGGGCGAAATCACCTGATCGCCCGAAAGTTTTAATACATCGATAAAGCGGGCGCGTAATTCCGAAAGGAAATACAGCGGCCCGCCTAAAAACGCGATATTGCCCCGTATGGGTTTGCCGCAAGCCAACCCGCTGATGGTTTGGCTTACGATGGCTTGGAAAATGGAAACGGCTAAATCGCAGCGTGCCGTCCCTTCATTGATAAGCGGTTGCAAATCGCTCTTGGCGAACACACCGCAACGCGCCGCGATGGGATAGATGACTTTATATTCCTTCGCCAAATCATTAAGCCCTGCGGCGTCGGTATCCAAAAGCGTCGCCATTTGGTCGATGAACGACCCCGTACCGCCCGCGCAAATACCGTTCATACGCTGCTCGATCGAATTGCCGAAATAGATGATCTTCGCGTCCTCGCCGCCGATCTCGATGGCGACGTCGGTTTTACCGCCCCTGTTGCGTTCATATAATTCCAGTGCATCGGATACGGCGATCACTTCCTGCATAAACGGCACGCCCACCCAATCCGCAAGACTCAGCCCGCCCGAACCCGTGATCATCGCGCGGAATCCGAACGCCCCCAGCGTATCGCGCGCTTCCTCAACCATTGAGGTCAGCGTGCCCCGTATATCCGAATGGTGGCGCCGATACCGGTTAAAAACGGAATGGCTGTCAGCATCAACGGCCACCATTTTGATCGTCGTGGAACCGATATCGATCCCCATGGTATATTTATGCATCCGGCATCCCCCCGAAAGCGTTTTGTGCCAAACAAAAAACAACCTAGCCATTATAACGGTTCGACCGCGTACGACAAGCGGGAAGTAAAGGATATGGCATGATATAATGCGCAAACCGAGGTGATTATGTTGAATTGGATAAAATTCGCAAAGCAATATATTACGAAACCGCGCTCAATCGGCGCGATAGCCCCCAGCTCCCGCTTCCTCGCGCGTAAGATGGTCGCAACCATCGATTTTGATAAAGCGCGGTGCATTGTGGAATTCGGCCCGGGCACGGGGGTGTTTACCGACCGGATTTTACATCGCCGCAATACGGAAACCGTTGTCATCATCATCGAACGTAACGGTGACTTCTGCGACGCGCTGCACAGGAAATATAAGGATACCCCCAATCTGCACATCATCAACGGCTCCGCCGAAAGGATCGGGACATACCTTGCGGAAAGGGGGATCCCCCGCGCGGATTACATCGTTTCCGGCTTACCCTTCGCCAGCTTACCCAAGGAAGTTTCGGGGAGTATATTAACGCAAACGAGAAAATATCTGCACGATGAGGGCCGTTTCATCACCTTCCAATACACGTTGATCAGGAAGGATTTAATTTCGCGCCATTTCGGCTCGATCCAAATCACACGCGAAATACGCAACCTACCCCCCGCCTATGTATTAAGCTGCAAAAAGAATCCGCCGATATAAAGGCGTATGCCGTACATAAAATAGGGGGCCCGAATGAATATCAATCACTTCAACACAACCCTGACACCGACCCTGAGCCAAAATTCGGGGTCTGTTTTAATGCGGAGGCAAAGCCGCTTGGATGAAATGCGCGCCCTCCGACGCGAACGGGAAATGAATATACAGGAACGGGAAAACGAGTTTATCAAAGAATTAAACGAACGAATGGATTTCATCAACGAAACGGAATTAAACTCCGACTTGCGAAAAAGCAAGCTGACCGCTTTGGCCGATCAAATCGAAAAGATATATAAAGACCGTACCGAACGGGAGCAAGCCTTATCGGAATGGGAAACGCACATGCAAATGGCCGAACAGGAAAAACGGATGCAAGAACGCGAAGAGGAAGCGGAGCGTGCCGCCGAAAATAGGATAAAAACAAAGGATAGGGAAGAAATCGAACGCTTTAACGAGCGGAGCGATATCCGCGGCTTCGTAAAGATCGCGTCCCAAAAGGAAAACAACCGCCAGCTTTCGCGCACCCGTGCCGATATGTCCATGGAGGCGACCCAATTGCGCCACGCCATCGCGTTTGAACCCGGCGAACCCGGTGATTTCCGCAACACGCAATTGGAAAAATTAAACCAAGGCATTACGCGGATCGAAATGACGGTGCAAGCCAATGTAGCGAACATGTACAGGCAAAGCAACCAAGCGGGGGCGAAGGCTCCCGTCGGCGTGCCCGAGGGACAAGACCCCGCGGAAGAGCGGGAAAACGATTACACTTCACCCTTCATAGCCCTGCGGTGATACATGCGCAGCTTACGGTACGCCTTACCGTGTACGGTATCATGGGGGTAGAGGTTCGCGAGGGTTTTGGGGTTGCCGTCATTGGCCGGTACGCCCCCCGCGGGTTCACCCAATAGGATTTCCAAACCCTCGTTTGCGTGTGTGATGGGATAGATATGGAACAAGCCATCCTTTACGGCTTCTACGACTTCGTCTTTCAAAACCAAATCGCGGACGTTTCGGGCGGGGATGATTACCCCCTGCCGCCCGGAAAGGCCGCGTTTTTTACATAGGTCGAAGAAGCCTTCTATTTTATACGTCACACCGCCGATGGGTTGGATTTCGCCGTGTTGGTTTATCGAACCCGTTACGGCGATGTCCTGTCGGATCGGCAAACCCGAAAGCGCGGAGATAATCGCATACAATTCCGTGGAGGATGCGCTGTCGCCGTCAATGCCGCCGTAGTTCTGCTCAAAGCAAATGCGGCACGAAAGCGAAAGCGGAAAGTCCTGCGCATAGGTCTGCCCCAAATAACCGATGAGGATCTGCACACCCTTGTCGTGCGTTTCGCCCGAAAGGTTGGCTTCTTTTTCGATGTTTACGATACCCGACTTACCCATATACACCGTAGCCGTAATACGCGACGGCACGGCGAATACATGCTCGCCCGCGTCGATTACGGCCAAGGCGTTGATTTGCCCCACTTTGCCGCCATCGGTCGAGATCATGATCGTGTCTTCCTCGATACGCTCGACGAGTTTTTCCTCATACATGTTATAGCGGTATTCGCGTGCGGTTATCGCGTCCTTTACGTGTTTTTCCGTGACTTCCCCCGCGTTTTCCCCCGAAGCGGAAGCAACCGATTCGGCCAGCAAATCGGACAAGCGGTTAAAGCACGTGGTGAGTTTGTCCTGACGTTCGGCCAAGCGCGTCGCGTGCTCGATGATGGCGGCTGCGGCGGATGCGGAGAAGGGGAGGCGGCTTTCGTATTGGTGGATAAACCTTACTATCTCCGTCATGTTCGCTTCGTTTAGGTTCATCTCGTAATCGAAGTCCACGCGGACTTTAAACAGTTTTTCGAAATAATCGTCGTAGGCGTACAGCACGTTGTAATAATACCCGCCGCCGATGATGATGACCTTGATGTCCAGCGGAATCGATTCCGGCTTGATACCCGAAACCGCCACCCCCGTCGTGTACTCCCGCAGCGGTTCGGTGACGATTTGGCGTGTGACGAGCGCGCGGCGCAACGTTTCCCACGCGTGGGGGCTGCCGAGGATATCCTGTGCTTGCAATATCAGATACCCGCCGTTCGCACGGTGCAGAAGGCCGGGTTTGATCTTCATAAAGTCCGTGGAAAAATTGCCGAATTCGTTGTCGTATTCCACTTCGCCCACGAGGTGCGTGTAACCGGGGTTGTAATCGATGACGACGGGTGCGCCCCGCAGGTCGGTGTTGTCGGTGAGCAGGTTTACCTTATATTTCGTAAGCAAATCCTCGCTGTTCTTTTTGTTGTACCACGGCAGGAAGGCCTGCATTGCTTCCTGTTCCTCCTCGTTTTCGTCCGAGACGAACTCCGCGAGGTTTTCCAATATGTCTTCCTTTACGGCTTTCAGGTAGGTAAGGAGCGAGGGTTCGTCGGCGAAGGTTTCGATAATGTCATTCATATAACGCCCTACGGTAAACAACCCCAGCGCATACTCTAATTCCTCCACGTCTTTTTTTGTGGTTTTTTCGTGTTCCTTGATTTGCCGCATTACTTCGGCGGCGCGTTTCTGTATGGCTTCGGAATTGACGGAAATGCCGTCGCGTTGTTCCTGCGTTAAGGCGTCGAATTGCTCCTCGCTGATGACCTCGCCCTCGATGATGGGCATAAAGTAAATGCCCGAGTTCGTATTCTTCACGCCGAAGTTTTGCCTGTGGGCTTCCTCGGTCATGATCTTGATCAATTCGTCGCGGCGGTTGTGCAGAATGCGTACGATCTCGTTTTTTTTCTGTTCGTGTTCCTTACCGGTGAATGTCTTGGGCAATTCGGCGGCCAAGCGCCCCATCAGGTCGTTTAACTCATCCTTTAAGCGGCGGCCCGTACCCGCGGGCAGGCGCAGCAACTTGGGGCATTTGGGATTGGTGAAGTTGTATACATAACACAAATCCGGCGGGGTGGGTTCGGTCAGGGCTTTTTGGCGTGCGTATTCCTGCGCGAAAGTGGTGCGCCCCGTACCCGCTTGGCCGCAGACGTAAATATGATAACCGTGGGCCTTCATTTGCAAACCGAAGCGGAGGGCTTTGGCGGCGCGGTCTTGGCCGATCAGATCCTTACACGGACCGTCACTTCCCGACGGAACGGACCCGCAAAAATATTTTAACTCACGCCATGATAATTCCTTGTGGTTTAACGCCATGAGGTCACCTCAACAAACCAGATTTTTATACATTAGGATCGCGTCTTCATTCGGGTCGCGGTAATAGTCCCGACGATACCCTTCGACAAGAAAGCCATACTTATGGTAAAGCGCCATCGCCGCACGGTTGCCTTGGCGTACTTCCAAGGCCAAACCGATCATTTCGCGGGTTAGGGCTTCCGCCAGCAGCGCGTCCATCAGCAACGAGGCGATCCCCCTGCCGCGATGAAGCGGCGCGACGGCTATATTATTAATATGCCCTTCGTTTATGATGTGCCGCATAAAGGTATAACCCGCCAATTCGTCCGTGACGGTATCAAACGACGCGAACGCGATCGTATGCCTGTCCTTAAGCTCTTGCAAAAACGCGGTTTTCGACCACGGGGTGGAAAAACATTCGCATTCGATCGCGTATATCGCATCGACGTGCGCCGGGGTGACGGGGACGGTCAGCATTTCCCCGTCGCTTCACGTACCGCTTGCGGCGCGCGGATATACAATAGTTCCGCGTTTTGAATGGGCATGGCATTATCCGGTTCGTTGGGTTTTGGATTAATGTTTTCCATCGCCCATGCAGCCACCGCCGCCGGGTCAACTGCGTCGTTTACGATAACGGCGTCCCCCGCGATTTCCGTAACTTCTTCAATGGGTGCGGCGAAATAATCAGAAACCCTTTCCATTTTACCATCCGCGTCGCGTTTATATACCGCCGCGTAAACCTGACCGCGGCGCGCATCCATTACGGGGACGACCTTTGTTTCCCCCGACGTTATTTTAGTGTATGCCATCGCATCCAGCGTAGGAACACCCACGCAAGGCAAGCCCGAACCTTTTGCCAAGCCCAAAGCCGTAGCCGCGCCGATACGTAAGCCCGTAAACGAACCCGGCCCGCAGGTGTACGCGATACAACCGATGTCCGCAAGCGTGAGCCCCGCTTCGTTTAGTAAACGCGCGATTGCGGGCAACAGTATTTGGGAATGGCGCCATTCCTTCGGATGCGTGTGCGCCGCCGCGACGGTTCGCCCCAACGTCTTACCGTTTTCCGCGACAGCTGCCCCCGCTTGTTGGCCGGAGGTATCAATCGCCAATATTTTCATGGATGATAATCTCCCTGTAGTTGATGTCACGTTCAAAGAACGTTTTTATTTCGAGCCGGCGGATCGGGTTCGATAATTGTGTCCCTTCGAAAAGGTATTTGCCCTGCTCGGGCCATTCCAATACGCACACGCCGCCCGCATTAAAAAATTCCTCGCAGCCTACGCTTTCGATGTCCGCTTCGCCGTCCAGGCGATACAAGTCGAAATGGTATACCGTCAAACGTCCGCCCTCATATACATTCATCAACGTAAAAGTGGGCGAAGTCACCCTTCCGAGGTAACCCAGCCCACGCGCCAAACCCTTTGTAAAAACCGTTTTGCCCGCGCCCAATCCGCCCGAAAGGCAAATAATATCCCCCGCTTTTATACTGCGGGAAAATTCCTGCGCGAACATTTCCGTTTCGTTTGCGTCATTTAACCGATAAACCAAAATAAAAACACGCTCTCCGATTTTTGTTGTTCGGCGCACTTTACCATAAGTTATTAAAAATCACAAAATTCATATTGAGATTAGCGTAACACATGTTATAATAAACGTGAAACTTTATATCGAATTATAAATTCGGGAGGCATATATCATGGTGGGTAGCAAAAAAGACAGTAAATCCGAAAACACCCAACAGCTGCAGCTCTTGGAATTCATCGTCGCGGGCGGTAATTTTGGCATCAACGTAGCCAAGGTGGATGAAATCATAAAATACATCCAATACCCCATTACGCCCATGCCCAACTCAAATCCCTTCGTCGAGGGTATATTCCGCCCGCGTGACGATACCATGACGGTTATAAACCTCGCGGCGTACATGGGTTTGCCCCCGTCGGAGGACGAAGAACGCGATATATTGATTATCACCAAGCTAAATAACGTGAAAACCGCCTTCCACGTACACGGGGTTAAAGCCATCGACAACGTAGACCTTTCCAAAATCGAAAAGCCGGATAAAACGATTTACGGGGAAGAGGAAGGGATGGCCACGGGTGTCGCGCAAGTGGAGGACAGGTTGATCACGGTCGTTGACTTTGAAAAGATCCTGATGGATATCAACCCCCAAGGCGCGATACAAGCCCGTTCGCTGGAGCGTTTCGGTACGCGCCCGCAATCCAAGAAGCCCATCCTGTTGGCGGAAGACTCCCCAACGCTGGAACGCCACGTGGCGGAATCCTTGGAAAAGGTCGGCTACGTCAACGTAACCCGCACCCCCAATGGTAAGGAAGCATGGGACAAACTGCAATATTACAAGACCTTGGGCGGCAACATCGCCGACCATGTCAGCATTGTGGTCACCGACATAGAAATGCCCATCATGGACGGCCATCGCCTGCTTAAGCTGATCCGCGAGGACGATGTATTAAAGAACCTGCCGGTCATTATCTTCTCCACGTTGATTACCCCCGATTTATACAGCATAGGGGAGCGGCTTAAGGCGACGGCGCAAGTGGCGAAGTCGGATATTTCGGACTTGGTCGACTTGGTAGACGCACACATCCTGTAAAATGAATTCTGCCGCAATAACCAAAGGCACGATCCTAAACCTAAGCTCTAACGAGGACGTATACGAACGCGGGGAACGTAATTTCCGTGAGGGAAAACTCCTAACCTTTAAAACGCAGGATAACCCCGAGGGCGGTTTGCTCGTCCGTTCCACCGTGGAGGGGAATTATAAAAATTATGACGTTACGCTGAAGATA
Source organism: Defluviitaleaceae bacterium (assembly GCA_009779755.1). Taxonomy (GTDB): domain Bacteria; phylum Bacillota; class Clostridia; order Lachnospirales; family WQUN01; genus WQRX01. The sequence continues at coordinate 11,253 of WRDO01000018.1, forward strand.
AAAGAAGACGGTTCATTAGGCGATTATACCTGCGGTTGTGAAAGCCACAGCATTTGGCGCGGTGCGTGCAAACATGTTGTGGCTGTTTTATTTGCCCACGTAGAGGGGCGCGGCGGCCATTTGTCCGCCGAAACCATGAAGAACCAATCGGAAGCCCTTGCCAACACGCTGGAAAAATTAATATTCGACAGTATCGACGAAGAATTGGCGCAGCCCATGATCCAATCCGGCCCGCAGATAAAACTTACGCCCATCATCCATTCGGAGGAACGGGGGGTATACATAACCCTGACTGTGGGCTTAAACCGTATGTACGTGGTTAAGAATATCGCCTTGTTCGTGGAAAGTTGCAAACGGGAGGAAACGATTTCCTACGGTCAGGGATTATCCTTCCTTCATCGGCGCAACCAATTCGACGAAGAAGGACAAGCCCTGTTGGACTTTATATTAAAAGAAGATTACCTGTACACCGAAGTAGTTAAGAAGTTGAGCAAACAGTTCCAATTTTCCCGCCGTCCTTTGGCGGGCGCAAGGGAAGTGCCGATAAACGCCCGCAACATAGATGAATTCTTCGATATGTACGAGGGTAAAACGCTTCAATCGTCGGGTGATTTGCCTGCGGAAATATCCCTCGGGGAAGGCACACCCCCTTTGGTTATTACCATCGCGCATACGGGCAGCGGTACCGCGTTAAGAGCCGAATTCCCGACCTTCCGTTCCGTATCGGGGCGCAAGTCGCATTATATATTTATCGAGGACAAGCTGCTTCGCCTGCCGTTAAACGACGGGGCCATAATCATCCGTCTGTTGGAAGCCTTGGTCGCTACGCCCAATAAGGAACTTATCTTTACCGGGCAAGAGGAGCAGCGCTTCCTGTCCATTATATTACCCAAACTGACCAAAATGGGATTGATACACCATACCGAAGGCGCGCCGCCAAGCCATAAAAACGCGACGCTCGTCACGCGCGTTTATTTGGAGGTGACCGGGTCCGGGCGTATGGATATGTTCGCGCGGTTCGAGTTCCATTACGGCAACGTTGTGATTAAACCCAGCATACCGAAGGAAAACGACAACCAAATACCCCGCGACATGCTTACGGAATATACCTTAAAGCGGATGCTTATTTCATGCGGCTTTAAGGAAACGAGCGGTTTGTTTTACTTAAGCGGTAACGACATGATGTACAACTTTTTATACGAACCGTCGGGCGGGTTGGAAAATTTGCGTAAAATGGCGGAGGTATTCATCAGCGAGGAATTGGGCAAAAAAATTAAACGCCCGCCTACGCCCAACATGGGTATCCGTTTAACGGGTAACCTGCTGAACATCACGCTCGAGGAAATCGGCTACACGCTGGCGGATTTGCTGGAGGCCTTGGATGCCTACCGCACGCGTAAAAAATTTATCCGGTTAAAGGACGGGCGTTTCCTGTCGCTGTCGGATGAATCGATTGCCAAACCGTTGCAATTGTTGGACGCGTTGGATGCGACGCGGAAAGACGTGAAGGGTAAAACCTTCACCCTTCCGGCATACCGCGCGTTGTATGTGGATGATTTGGTGCAGAAGGAAAACCTCTCCGTCGCGCACAGGCGGGACGGAAATTTCGAAAAACTCGTCAACGATTTTAAGAATAACGAAAACCTTGGCTTCAAAACCCCGTCGATCCTAACGGATATCCTGCGCGATTATCAAAAGTCGGGCTTTTATTGGCTTAAAACACTGGCATATTACGGCTTCGGCGGAATCTTGGCGGACGATATGGGCTTGGGTAAGACGTTGCAAGTCATCGCCCTGTTGGAAAGCGAACGTAAAAAAAGCAAAAAACCGTCGCTGGTGGTTGCGCCCACTTCCCTTTTGTATAATTGGGAAAACGAGTTCGCCCGTTTCGCGCCGGATATCATTACGCAAGTGGTTTCCGGCTTCCCGGAAAAAAGGCGTGAACTGTTGGGTTACAAATTGGTGGATGTATTTATCACGACGTACGATATGCTTAAACGGGATGTGGATGCCTATAAGGCTATGTCTTTTGCCTATATCATCGCGGACGAAGCGCAGAATATAAAAAACCCCTCGACGCAAGCGGCGAAAAGCATAAAAATTTTAAACGGGCAGTTTCGCTTCGCTCTGACGGGTACGCCCATCGAAAATAACTTGTCGGAGCTGTGGAGTATCTTTGACTTCATTATGCCGGGGTATCTGTATTCGGCGAATAAGTTCCAACGTTTGTACGAAACGCCCATTGTGCGGGACGACGATAAGGCCCGCGCGGCGCAATTGCGTTCGCAGATATCACCCTTTGTATTGCGGCGCGTGAAGGGGAGCGTATTAAAGGAGCTCCCCGAAAAAACGGAAACAACCCTGCCCGCCGAACTTACGCCCGAGCAAAACTTGGTTTATCAAGCACACCTCATGGAAGCGTTGGGGGCGTTGGACGATTATATAAAGCGGGACGCGTTCGCGGACAACCGTATGCGTATACTCGCGCAGCTTACGCGGCTGCGGCAGATATGCTGCCATCCCTCCCTGTTTGTGGACGATTACAAGGGCGGGTCGGGCAAATTCGAACTGGCGTTGGAAACGATCCAAATCGCATTGGAATCGGGGCATCGGGTATTATTCTTCTCCCAATTCACGGGGATGCTGGATATATTACGCAAGAAGCTGGACAAGGATAAGGCAATTTCCTATTTCTATTTGGATGGCGCGACCAAAGCGAAGGACCGTATGGAGATGACCACACGGTTTAACGAAGGCGAAAAGGATATCTTCCTGATATCTTTAAAAGCCGGCGGCACGGGATTAAATTTGACCGGGGCGGACGTGGTCATCCACTACGACCCGTGGTGGAACCCCTCCGTAATGGACCAAGCCAGCGACCGCGCCCACCGCTACGGCCAAAAACGGGCCGTTCAGGTATACAACATCGTAGCCAAGGATTCCATCGAGGAAAAAATAATGGCATTGCAAGAAAAGAAGCGGGGCCTGATAGACAGCGTCATCACCGAAGGCGGCAGCTTTATCAATCTGCTTACCGCGGAGGAAGTAAGGAAATTGTTCGTAGGTTAATCCCCGTGCGGGTTTAATCCCCGCAAACGGTACGCGGCCTTCGCCATTTCGGCGAGGGTCATTTCTTTTTCGGGGTCGAAACCGCCGTCCGCGTCGGGTTCGAGGATACCTTCGTCGGGCAGGTTATGGAATACGTAGTTGAGGTATAAAAGGAAATCCCGCCGCGTGAGGGGTTGTTCGGGGTCAAAATTTTCGTTGTCAATCAAAATACCGTAGAAGCTCACGGTATCCCAATCCAACGCCGCGATCTGCATAATCATCGCCACCGCTTCCCCGTGGGTGGCGATTTTGTTTTCCACATAATCCGCACCTGCCAACCAGCCTTGCTGTATAGCGTAACGGCCTTCGACGGAGACGAAGAGCCTTGCGGGCGGGGGAGGTTCGGGGGCTTCGCGTTTTTCCTCGGTATAAAAGGGGTGCTTTATTTCATCTTCGAATGAGGCTGCCATAAACGACTCCGTTCCCCATCCGCTCGATGCCCAATATCCGTAGGATACGATCGCCATAAAGAGGCTTTGTATCAATCGTCGCATACCGTTCGCTCCAAACTAACCTTTACGGGTTTTTATGTAGTATGCGATTTTTGCGTCTGATTTATCCGCTTTTCCGCGATATGAAAATAACCCGTGTCCGTATCCGCGCCGATAAAATGTCGGTTCAATTTTAACGCCGCAACGCCCGTGCTTCCGCTGCCCATAAAGGGATCGAGCACGGTTTCGTTTTCATCGGTGAGCGTACGGATGAAAAATTCCATCAGCTTTACGGGTTTTTGCGTGGGGTGTTTCCCCTGCTTACGTTCGGAAGGGGGTGCGGCCGTGCATTCAACGAAGTCGTGCAGGGCTTTCCCATCATTGTTAAACGTCCCCGTCGCTTTACGGTTGACGAAATAAATCCACGCCTCGGTGGAGTTGACGTAATGCAAATGCATGTTGCGCGGCATGGGGTTGGTCTTATGCCAAATACCCGTGGTTTTGTAGTACAACTTATATTTCCGCGCGATTTTAATTAATGTCTCGGCTTTAATAATAGCCGTAAACACGATAACCGCGCCGCCTACCTTCACCACGCGCGCCGCCTCACAAAAAAAACCATCCATTGATGATTCCCATTCTTCGTCGGTCAGATTGTCCCAATCCACCGCGGTAAAAAAGTTTTCCCGCATGGCAACCAAGTTGGTTGCGCGCGCTTTCATAAAATTAGCCAAATGATAAGGCGGGTCGGTAAGGATCAAATCCACCGAACCACCCCGCAAGCGTTTCATTGCAGTAATACAATCTTCATTATAAAGTAATGTCTGCGGCATAGGTCCCTCCGTTAATGCGACGATTGTACCAAACGCCCGTATGTTATGCATTATATATGAAGGAATACGTTTTATATAAAGACGGCGTGATGCCGGCGGGCTAAAAATATTTTAAAAAATGCTTGACATTAATAAGGATGCGTAGTATTCTTCGTTCGTTAGCACTCGTCACGAGTGAGTGCTAACAAAGAAGTCGCACGAGAGGGGGAATCGGTCATGGAACTAACCGAACGCAAGTTTAAAATCCTCGAAGCCATCGTCAACGACTACATCCACACCGCGGAACCGATAGGTTCACGCACGATCGCCAAAAAGTACGGGCCGGGCATCAGCTCCGCCACCATCCGCAACGAGATGAGCGACTTGGAAGATTTGGGCCTGATCTCCCGATTGCATTCCTCCAGCGGGCGCGTACCTTCACAAAAGGGCTACCGTTTTTACGTGGACCGCATGATGCGTGAGCAACCGCTGGCAGGGGACGAAGCCCTCTTTTTGCAAGGTATGATCATCCAAAACATCAACCAAGTGGAATTTATGATGCAGGAAACGGCAAAGGCCCTGTCACGCCTGACGCGCTGCCCGGCAATCGTAAGCGAACCGTATTTGAAGAAAACGAAGATCCGCCATTTGCAACTCGTCCCCGTGGATGAACGCGCGGTGTTGCTGGTGCTCGTGACGGACACCAAAGCGGTTAAGAACCAAGTGGTCACTTTGCCCGACGCGCCGGGATACGACGTGCTCGCCCGTTTGTCCCAAGCGCTTAACAAGCACCTTGTGGGGAAAAACGTACGCGAAATAGATCGGACTTGCATTGATTCATTACTGGAGGTATTCGGGCCCCAAGCGCACATGCTTATGCCGCTGTTGGGTATCGTCGCGGGTATGATACAAGCCGAAGATGATGTGCGCGTATTCACCAGCGGGGTGAAAAATATCCTCGCCTTCCCCGAATTTTCCGACCGAAACAAAGCCGACGCCCTCTTTCAGGCCCTTGAGGAGCGCGAATCGCTTATGTCCCTGTTTGCCCCCATCGCAAACGCGTCGTCATCCCGCAAGGGCATACAGATCGTCATCGGAGACGAAAATGATTTTGAATGGCTTAAGGATTGCAGCTTGGTGCGGGCGGGATACTCCATCGATAACCAAAGCACAGGTTATATCGCCATCATTGGGCCAACCCGAATGGATTATGCACATGCGGTTTCGGTGCTGACCGGAATATCGCAAAATATAAGGCAAGTGATACAAGCCCTATCAGGAGGAAACGCATGAAGAAAAAGAAACGCGGTAAAAATAAATCGCAAACGGGCGAACCGATGGTTGACGCGCTTGCCCCCGATGAAATCGAAATGTTGGATGGGGAGGACGAAGCGGACGAAACCGACGGGCTTGATAATAACGGCTCAAGCCACGAAACCCTGTATAAGGAAACGCTCGATCGGTACACCCGCACGTTGGCGGAGTTCGATAACTTCCGCAAGCGCAGCATCAAGGAAAAGCCGTCCAATATGACGACGGGGTACGCGCCGTCGCCGAAAAGCTCCTGCCTTTGGTAGACAACTTCGAACGTGCGATGTTAGCCGGCGAAGGGACCCACGCGGACGATACCTTTTACCAAGGTATCGCCCTCATCGCCCGCCAATTTACGCAGATATTACAAGACCTCCGCGTGGAGGAAATCCCCGCCGCGCCGGGGGACGACTTCGACACCAAAATCCATTACGCCGTGGCGCATGAGGAAAACGACGCCTTCGGCGCAAACCAAGTAGCAAGCGTGCTGCAAAAAGGGTATATGCATAAGGATAAGGTGCTGCGTTACAGCATGGTAAAGGTCGCGAATTAAACAGCGGAAAAGGTTTGACATTATTATCAAGAAAAATATGAAAGTGTGGTGTTTGTATGAAATGTAAAATTGACCTTGTTTGGGATTACGAATCAGACCGATGGCACACGGAAACGGAAGATGTTCCGGGCATGGTGTTGGAATCGGGTTCCTTCGACGCGCTGGTTGAAAAAGTTAAGCTGATCGCGCCGGATATGTTGGAAATGAATTGTAATTACACAGGCCCCATACACTTCGACTTCAACGCCAAGCGTGTCGAAACTATCAGAGCGTCATAATGGCAGTCGGATATGGGCAGGAATTAAAAACTTTATTATCACAACACGGTTGCGTTTTTGTAAGGAAGGGAAAAGGTGACCATGAAATATGGTACAGCCCAATAACCGATCAACAGTTCACGGTAGATGCCGGGACGCGCAAACGCCATACAGCGAACGGAATATTAAAACAAGCAGGAATCAAACATAAATTTTAAGGAGGAAAGTAAAATGTCCAAAATAATCGGAATCGACTTAGGTACCACCAATTCATGCGTGGCGGTAATGGAGGGCGGCCAGCCCGTTGTAATCTCCAACTCGGAAGGGATGCGCACGACCCCGTCGGTCGCGGCGTTTACCAAAACCGGCGACCGCCTTGTAGGCGAAACCGCAAAGCGCCAAGCCATCACCAACCCCGACAATACCGTCATGTCCATCAAACGCCAAATGGGTACGGACTTTAAGGTAAAGATCGGCGACAAGCCCTATTCCCCGCAGGAAATCTCCGCGATGATCCTTTCAAAGCTGAAAGTGGACGCGGAAAGCTACCTCGGCGAAAAGGTGACGAAAGCGGTTATCACCGTACCGGCGTACTTTACCGACAGCCAACGCCAAGCCACCAAGGACGCGGGCAAAATCGCGGGCTTGGAAGTGGAGCGTATCATCAACGAACCCACCGCGGCTGCGCTTTCCTACGGCCTTGACAATGAAAAAGAGCAAAAAATCATGGTTTATGACCTTGGCGGCGGCACGTTCGACGTATCCATCATTGACATAGGCGACGGCGTTATCGAAGTATTGGCTACCTCGGGCAACAACCGCTTGGGCGGCGACGACTTCGACGACCGCGTGATCCAGCACCTCGTAGCCGAATTTAAGAAAATGGAAAACATGGATCTTTCGCAGGACAAGATGGCCATGCAACGCTTAAAGGAAGCCGCGGAAAAAGCGAAGAAAGAGCTTTCGACGGTCATCACCACCAACATCAACCTGCCCTTCATCACCATGAACCAAGACGGCCCCAAGCATATGGATATTAATTTAACCCGCGCGAAGTTCGACGAACTGACCCACGACCTCGTGGAGAAGACCCTCGGGCCGGTATCGACCGCGCTTAAGGATGCGGACGTTTCCCCCGCGCAACTCGACAAGGTGCTGCTGGTGGGCGGTTCCACACGTATCCCCGCCGTGCAGGAAGCAGTAAAGAAGCTCACGGGTAAGGAACCCTTTAAGGGCATCAACCCCGACGAATGCGTTGCGCTGGGCGCGTCCATTCAAGGCGGTAAGCTGGCAGGCGACGCGGGCGCGGGCGGAATCCTGTTGCTCGACGTATCGCCCCTGTCCTTAAGCATCGAAACCGAGGGCGGCGTGGCCACGCGTTTGATCGAACGCAATACGACCATTCCTACTAATAAGAAGCAGACCTTTTCGACGGCGGCGCACAACCAAACCGCGGTGGACATCGTTGTGGTGCAGGGCGAGCGGCAATTCGCCAAGGATAACAAGGAGCTGGGGCGCTTCCGCTTGGACGGCATCCCCGCCGCGCCGCGCGGCATCCCGCAAATCGAGGTTGCCTTTGACATCGACGCCAACGGCATCGTAAATGTCAGCGCAAAGGATTTGGGCACGGGCAAGGAGCAAAAGATCACGATCACCGCTTCCTCGAACCTTTCCGACGCGGACATTGAACGCGCCGTAAAGGAAGCCGAGCAATATGCCGAAGCCGACCGCGTACGCAAGGAAGCCGTGGACGCCAAAAACGAAGCGGAATCGCTTGTCAACCAAACCGAGCGTATGATAACGGACCTTGGTGAGAAGGTATCCGAAGAAGACAAGGCGCAGATCACTGCCGAAATGGATAAGTTGAAAGCCGTTTCCGCCACCATGCACCATGAAACGATGACCGAGACCGAGACGGCGACGCTTAAGACGGCTATTGAGGAATATACCAAGACGCTTAATGACTTCTCGACGAAGCTGTATCAGAATATGGCGCCGCCCCCGCCGGAGGACGCACACGGTGAACCGACGGATTACGGCCCGGATCATAACCCGAATGTGTTTGACGGGGATTTTACGGAAAATAATTAAATACTCCCACCACCCCGTTTTTCGGGTCTGGCAGCCACGGACCGATCGCGCGGGGTGGGTGTTGGAGTGAGGTGTACCGCGATGTATACGAATGTCGGAGGGGTGGGGAGTTGCGCTCTCTTGAAGGCGAAGTCGTTCGCCGCAACTCCCCACCCCTCCGACAGCGGCTTGCACGGACCTCCGGGTGACCCCGCGCGGTCGGTTCGCTGCTCTGTGTGAAACGATTGTTTATGGTATATTAAAAAGGGAGGGATTTATCATGCAGGTAGCACTTGCTAAGCAAGAGGTTCATTGTTTGGTGGATACTTTACCGGCGTCATTGTTGCAAGAGGCCGCCAATTTTATTAAGTTTATTAAGATACGCGAGGAACGAAAACTGTATAAAGACTTGGAAGCGTTAAGCGTTTCCAGTACAAATTTTTGGGATAATGAAATTGACGACGAGGTTTGGAATAATGCATAACCAAGGGGATGTAATTCTTGTTCCTTTGCCGTTTACGGACTTAACGGCACAGAAGAAACGTCCTGTTCTTGTATTGTCCGGCGATGAATATAACAGCACATCGGATGATTTGATTGTGGTTGCGATTACTTCAAACATTGAAGCCAAGCCTTATGTTGTTTTATTGACTAATAATGATATGATTAACGGTGCTTTAACAAAGGATTCGTGCATACGGGCAGATAAAATATATACCATATCACGGAATATTGTGATTAAGAATTTTGGAAAAGTAAAAATGGATATAATTGAAAAAACGAAAAATAGATTATTTGAAGCGATAAAACATACAACCTAACTTGTGCCTCGGCGGGGCGTAGGTTAAACCACATGGGGGAGCCAAACAGATGGCAGACAAGCGTGACTATTATGAAGTTTTGGGCATAAGCAAGCAGTCTAGTGATGATGAGATTAAGAAGTCTTATCGCAAGCTGGCCAAGCAATACCATCCTGACGCGAATCCCGGTGATAAGAAGGCTGAGGAGAAGTTTAAGGAGGTCAGCGAAGCGTACGGCGTGTTGAGTGACGGCGACAAGCGGTCGGCTTATGATCGGATGGGCCATGCGGCGTTTAGCCAGGGGGGCGGGTTTGGCGGCGCCAGTATGGACTTGAACGAGATTTTCAGCCGGTTCGGGGATATATTCGGCGGCGGGGATTTCTTCGGTATGGGCGGCGGGAGAAGGTCGGGACCCAAACGCGGCGCGGATTTGCAAATGCGTTTGAATATAAAGTTTGAGGAAGCCGTTTTCGGATGTTCCAAGGAAGTATCGCTTAACACGTATGAGACTTGCGCGACTTGTAAGGGCAGCGGTGCGCAGCCCGGCACGTTTGCGGAGAATTGCAAGAAGTGCAACGGTTCGGGCTCGGAGCGGATCATGCAACAAACGATGCTGGGGTACATGACATCGGTGGTGGCGTGTTCGGCGTGCCGGGGCGAGGGGAAGATTATTAAGGAGCCGTGTACGGGCTGCCGCGGCGCGGGGCGCGTCCGCGCGAACAAAACGCTGACGGTCGTCGTACCCAAGGGTATAGACAACGGACAGCAGATTCGTTTGCAGGGCAAGGGCGAGTTCGGCGAAAAGGGCGGGCCCGCGGGTGATCTGTACATTGTCGTGCAGATTTCGCCGCACAAATTATTTAACCGCGAGGGGAATAATTTGTATTTGGATATCCCCATCACGTTTGTGCAAGCGGCGTTGGGCGACGAAATATCGATACCCATGCTGGACGGCAAGGAAGAAAAGCATAACTTGAAGCCCGGCACCCAGCCCGGCGCGGTTGTGCACCTGCGCGGAAAGGGCGTACCCAGCGTACGCAATAACCGTAATATGGGGGATTTGGTGGTTAAATTTATCGTGACCGTACCCACCGTGATGAACGAACGGCAAAAGGAATTGTTGGTTAATTTTAACGAGGCGATGGGGGACGATTACAAGAACCATAAGAAGCGTTGGTTTGATAAGGTGAAGGAATATTTTAAATAAAAACTAAAATTAATTTATCGCAGCCGCTTACAAAGCGGCTGTTTTTTTTGTGAGAAATGTCAAGGGGTGCGGGCTTGACACAAAAATAGGGCAAGACAGTTGTCAAAAAAATGCGTAATAAGACAAGCCGTAATCATAATGTAACAAAAATATTCACAAAAATATTCTAACTGTTCAAATAAAAAATATACATATTAAACAAGAAAAATAAAAGATAATTATTAATCGTTCATTAGACAAAGCGAGATGTGATGTGTTATAGTCCGCGGAACTAATTTTTTTGCCGCATCATATGTTTGCCGGCAATGAGTTTGAGAGGAGAAAAAACATGAAGAAGCTCTTGTTTCTAGCACTGTTACTGGCTGCGGCAATGTTTGCGCTTGCGGCATGTAACAGGGGCGGCAATGAAGGGGACGGACCCGCCGGGCCTGTGGCAACGGCAACACCCGCACCCACCGCAACCCCCGCGCCCTCGTTGGCACCCACACCGCCTCCGATACCTGAAGGATCCCGTGCGCACATTGTGGCGCAAGCCGCCTCAATGGTACCCGAGCCCGGCAGCTACATCGTAAACGCGACGGGTACCCGCGTGGACCAAAACATTTTGGGCGGATGGACGAACCCGACCCCCAACGCCCACGCAAGGGTATTGATGGGCGGACTCGGAACCATGGACCGCAACCACTTTAACGACTGGTTCCCCAACCCCATCGTAATGGTAGACGGTGCATGGCCCGAAATCAGGGACAATGCGGACGGTTCCCGCACCTACACCTTCACCATCTACACCGAAAACAGATTCTCTGACGGTACCTTTGTTACCGCCGCCCATTATGCGGGTGGTTGGGCATTGGGTCTCAGCCCCCAATGGACTGCTTTAGTACCTTCAAATAACAGCGGATTGCATGTGCAAGGCCGCACCCCGTTCCTTAACGGCGATGCCGCTACGCTGACGGGTGTGCGCCTGTATGACAGCGTGTGCGCCGAGGGCCGCCCCAACAGGTTCTCCGTAACCGTAATCGCCGAAGAATTGCCCAACGTATGGGAAGCCTCCATGTATATGGGCCAAGGCCCCTCCCCGCTGCATATGTACGGCGCGGATGTACGTGACAACGGCGACGGCGTATTCGTGGTCGCAGCCGACGGCGGCGAGCTTACCTTCGAAGCCCTCAGGCAAATCGTTGAAGGCGGCGAACCCTTCTTCGTGCAATTCATTGACGAACACGGCGAACCCATGTACAGGGCCGACGGCGAACCGGACGGCACCATGGTCAGCGACGGTGTAAGATACAGACCCACCGTTTTCTCCGGGCCTTATATGTTTGACAGCATTGACGTGGGTAACGGCGTAATGACCTTGCTTGCCAACCCCCACTTCCCCGGTACTTGGGACGGTTTCCGCCCCCGTATCGAACGCGTTATCTGGCGTTTTACCCCCGCTACTCTTATGGTTGACGCATTGGCTGCCGGGGAAGCGCACCTGATGCTCGCCGTAACCGACGGTCAAGCGACGGAAAACGCATTCCTCACCTTGGTGGACGGCGGAACCCACTCCTTCCACGGCTATGACGACCACGGCCAACGTTTGATCCAATTCCACACCGACACAGGCCCCACCCAGTTCAGGGAAGTACGCCAAGCCATTTCCTATATGGTTGACCGCGACAGGTACAACGCGGAAGTGGGACGCGGATATTCCGTCGTAGCCCACGGCCCTTGGGGACCCGCCTGGTGGTGGTACCAAGAAGCCGCGGACAGGGATTTGTATGACCGTGTGACCATGTACAGCTTAAACCTTGACCGTGCCATCCAACTGCTGGAAGAAGGCGGCTGGAACTATAACGCCGACGGCACACCCTATGTAGGCCCCGGTATTGCTAACGGCGTCCGTCACAAATGGGTGGACGAATGGCATTACGGAACGGATGACGACGGCAATACCGTAAGGTTTATCTATGAAATAAACGATGACGGAACCCGCGGAAGACCCTTGGAAAGCAATCGGGTATACACCGGCGAACGCGTGCTTATGCCCTTGGTCATCAACTGGGTAGTAGGCACCGCAGCCAACCCCGGACGCGACTCATTGGAACGCTTCCTGTTTGAGCATATGGCTCACTGCGGCGGGCTGCTCGTACAAGAGCGCAGCGACCGTTGGGGTGCGATATTGCAAGGCGGTTACCGTGAAGCCCAACGCTTTGAAATGATTTACCTGGGCGTGGGTATGGCGGTTACTTGGGCACCGTGGTTGCTTATGTCTTTGGAATGGATCCCGCAAAGCAACTGGGGCCAAGTAGACAGCGCACTCACCCGCGAATTGTCCGACCGTTTCCGTGTGCTTGATATCACCAACCCGGAAGGTTATGACGCCTTTATCGAAGCCTTTATCGACTATATGGAACACCTGACCTTCGAAGCCTACACCCTTCCCATGCGGATAGCGACGGTTCATGACTTCATCCCCGTTAACTTGGGCGGATGGTTTACAACCGGCTTGTGGAACTTCTCCGAGGCGGTAACAAGGGCATACTGGCGTTAATCATTTAACACTCTAGCATCACGTTTTGTCCCTGCGGTACAGCGTTGCCGCAGGGACTTTACATAACAAGTGGGAGGTACGGATATGGTCAAATATGTAATAAGGCGCATCCTGTATATCATCATGGTGCTGTTTATGGTTTCTTTCGTGATTTTTATGCTGTACCGCACCATGCCGGTAGACCCGGTGGAGCTGTACCTACCCATAGAGGCGCAATCGGGCCTGCAACCCGAGCAACTCGCCATCATGAGACAGGAAATCATTGATACCATGGGACTGGATCGGCACCATGTCATACAATACTTTTATTGGCTGGCCGGTATGTTCAGGGGTGACTTCGGTATCTCTATGGAAACCCGTGCCTCGGTGCTGGATCATGTACGCTCCCCCATGATTAACACCATCATGATCAATATCCTTAACCTGATTATCGTATTCCTCATCACCATACCCGTGGGGGTGTACTGCGCCATAAAGAGAGGAAAGATGTTTGACAACGTGGCGCTGGTGGGTTCGGTTATCGGCTTGAGTATACCCAACTTCCTGTTCGGCCTTATCCTTATCGTGTTGCTGGTCATTTTGCCCCCGTGGAATATCTTCCCCATGTTCGGCATGGCTTCGATTATGCCGCCCCCCGCGGGGACGCTGGCATGGTATCTTGACAGGTTGCGTTATATGGCCTTGCCGTTAATGACCATGGTACTGGTGGGCTTGGCCGGGATGATACGTTTTATCCGCTCCGCCATGATAGACGCCCTCAATATGGACTGCGTACGTACCGCCCGCGCTAAGGGGCTTGCGGAAAAAACCGTTGTTTACGTCCACGCCTTCCGTAACGCGCTGATACCGATTATCACCATAATGGCGGGCTTCTTTATCGGTATATTCGGCGGGTCCATGGTAATAGAAGCGACCTTTGCTTGGCAGGGAATGGGGCAAATCATGATTATCGCCCTCAACTACCAGGATATCGCGGTACTGATGGCCATGAACGTCTTCTACGCGCTTATCGCCTTCTCGGGGCTTTTGGTGCTGGATATACTTTACGTGCTTGTTGACCCGCGTATCCGATTCGAATAACAGGGGGAGAACATAATGGATGACAAAAAAGAAATAAAAGCCAAAAAGAAATCCTTTTTCGGCATGTTGATGAGTATGCTGTTCGGCGAACGGCTGGGCGGCAAGATGACCCTGATGGAAGAAGAGCAGGTACAAAGCCCTTTCAAAACCATCGTGAGGGAATTTTTCCGCAGAAAGCTGACCATTGTGGGGCTGATCGGGTTCTTCTCCATGCTGCTTGCCAGTACGATTATCCCCTTTTTCTTCCCGCTGAACGTATCCGATACCGACATCGGGCAGTTTAACCAGCCGCCTTCCATGAATATGATGCGTATCCCCCGGGCAATACGGGGTGATATCGTCATGATGAGTGCCGGCCCGGGGTACGGCGTGGGGGTAACCTCCGATAACGTGGTGCATGTGTGGGGGACGGTAAACACCGTTGCCGCGCCCTTGCTTAACCCTCCCCAGCCCGGCAGGCCCATCAAGCATGTTTCCGCGGGCGAATACCACGCTTTGGTGGTTACGGAGGACGGGCATGTGTATGTATGGGGCAACGAAAGCCCTGCATTCGAAATCGCCAATGTACCCCCCGAGATACAAGGCAGGGTAGTGACCGCAACGGCGGGGATGCGTATATCGGTGGCGATTACCGACGACGGGCAGCTCCATGCCTGGGGCGGTATCACGCTGGACAGACGGGACACGGCGGCTACGGGCAGGGTGCCCAGAGGGGCCGTACCGGTGCAGGTTGAGGCCAATTCCCTTACCTTCGGTGTGCTGACCGATGACGGGCACGTACACGTATTGATAAGAACCCCCAGAGGCATACGCGACGTACCGGAGGAAATACAAGGCCGCATCATTGATTTATCCATGTCGGACGACAATGTTATCGCTTTGCTGGACGACAATACCGTAGTGGTATGGGGGAACCCCATTAACGTTGACCTCTACGATATACCCGCCGAAATCCAAGGCAGGGTAGTTAACGTAAACGCGGGCCGCGGGCATTTTACGGTTTTGCTGGACAATGGCAGCGTGGTCGCTTGGGGCAGAAATGAACACGGGCGTACCAATGTCCCGAATTTGAGCAACGTCGTTTCCCTTGAGGTTGCCGGGGACCATAACTACGCCATACTTGCGGACGGCAGTATACAGACATGGGGCTTAAGGGGTTTCCCCTTCGGTACGGACGCACAAGGACGCTGCGTATTTACACGCCTTTGGCACGCGGGCAGGTATTCGCTGTTGATCGGTATGGTAGCCGTAATGGTACAAGGTACGATAGGGCTTTTGTTCGGCGGATTGTCGGGTTTCTACGGCGGTAAAGTGGATATGTTCCTTATGCGCTTCGCCGAAGTGGTGAGCTCCCTTCCTTTCCTTCCGATCGCTTTGATATTGAATTTCCGTTTCAGGCATGTTTTCGGCCCGATTGGGGGGATGATGTTCCTGATGGCTATATTGGGTGTACTGAGCTGGCCCGGGCTGATGCGCCTGGTGCGCGCACAGATATTGCAAGCAAGGGGATCGGAGTATGTGCTTGCCGCGCAGGCGTTGGGCGTAAAACAGTTAAAATTGATTTTCAGGCACATTATGCCTAACGTGGCTTCCACGGCGATCGTATTGCTTACCCTTGCCTTGGCCACGTCCATGCTGACCGAGACAGCGATGTCGTTTATCGGCTTCGGCGTAAGTGAGCCTACGCCCACTTGGGGCAATATGCTTAACGGTGCCAATAATTCCATCGTATTGCGACAGCAGTGGTGGCGTTGGGTATTCCCCGCCATATCGTTGGTTACGGTTGCCATCAGCATCAATCTTATCGGGGACGGCCTGCGTGAAGCTACCGACCCAAGGGCGCAGGGGAGGTAAAGGGAATGGACCTGAAGATTAAAGTGAATACCGTAAAAGAAAATGCCGACCCGGTTCCCGCAGGTAAGCAGGAGGATGTTTTACTCGAGCTTAAAAACCTGCATACCTATTTCGAAACCCGCCGAGGTACGGTCAAGGCCGTCAACGGGGTTAACTATTCGGTGGAAAAAGGTAAGACCCTCGGTATCGTAGGGGAGAGCGGCAGCGGAAAGTCCGTTTCCGCCATGAGTATATTAAATCTGCTGGACGGTAACGGCAGGGTGGTGGAAGGGAATATTTTCTTTAAGGACAAGGACATGGTGGGCCTTAACCGCAGGGAGCTGGCCAAGATACGCGGGAACGAAATCTCCGTTATCTTCCAAGAGCCCATGACCAGCCTTAACCCGATTTTTACCGTACGCAGGCAAATCGGCGAATCCTTCCAAGTCCACCAAGGCATGAGCAAAAGACAAGCCTATGCGGAATCCGTCAAGATGCTTGAGGACGTACGGATTCCCGACGCGGAACAGGTGTCGCGGCGTTATCCGTTTATGCTTTCCGGCGGTATGCGCCAGCGGGTCATGATTGCGATGGCGCTGGCGTGTAAACCCGACTTGTTGATCGCCGACGAACCGACAACAGCTTTGGACGTAACCATACAGGCGCAGATATTAAAGCTCATGAATGACCTGAAAAAGGAAAAGGGTACGGCGATTATGTTCATTACCCACGACCTTGGGGTAATCAACGAAATGGCGGACGACGTTGCGGTCATGTATTGCGGGCAGGTGGTGGAGCAAGCCCCGGTACGGGTCATCTTCGATGATTCGGTCTATTCCCATCCCTACACGGAGGGTTTGATGACCTCGATACCCCGTTTGGACACGCCCGTCGGCGCAAAGCTGGACGTTATCGACGGCGCGGTGCCCCATCCCTTGGACTTACCCGTGGGTTGCAAATTCGCACCCCGTTGCAAATACGCAACCGACCAATGCCATAAGCATGAACCCGAACTGATAAAGGTCGCCGACGACCAACTCGTACGTTGTTTTTATCCTGAAAAGGGGGCCCGCAAACAATGACGGACATAAAAACGGAAAAAAAGCCGCTGATCAGTATAAGGAACCTAAAGCAATACTTTCCCATCAGAGGCAGGCGCAACATGTTTGTACGCGCCAACGACGGTGTCAATTTGGATATCTACGAAGGGGAGACGATGGGCGTAGTAGGGGAATCCGGCTGCGGAAAGTCCACCCTTGGGCGGGTATTGGTACAACTGTACAGGCAAACCGACGGCGAAACGATATACTACGGCCAAAACATAGACGATATCGTCCCCCGTTACGTGTTGGATATCTATAACCGGCTGGAACGGAAGGTTGTCGAAACGAAGATATTAACGGAGGAATCCAAAAAGCAGGAAGAGGAGTACCAAGCCGTTAAGGCGGAGTACAACGCGGCGGCGGACAAGGAAAAGCTGAGGGCAAAATATTTCGCAAAACGAAACGAACGCAACGAAGCCCGTAAAAAAGCCAACAGCGAATACTTAGCCGTTGTACGCCTTATCGGCGGCTTTTATGTGGCCAAAAAAGAGGATTACAACGACATTATGCTTGCGCTCAAAATGCATTTCTATGCGGCGAGGGCTTTGTTTATCCTCAACATGGCGATATTAAAGGTTTCCGTAAAGGCGGAAGAAATCAAATATAAAATCGACAACAATCTTTTTGGCGCCAACGAAAGCAGGTACAAAAGCCTGATGAAAAAAGTCGAGCATATGAAAGGCCCCGAAAAGGATAAATACATGGCCGAAAAAGCCAAAACCCAAGGAGCCATCGACGCCATCCGCGCAAGGTATGCCGACGACGAGGAATTCCAACGATACGAGGGGATGCGGGACAACGGTATCGACCTTGCCCGTTTGACCTATAACGAAATGCGCTATTTGCGTAAGGATTTACAGCTTATTTTCCAAGACCCGTATTCGTCGTTAAACCCGAGGCTTTCCATCGGGCAGATTATTTCCGAAGGGGCCATCACCCACAAAAAATTCGTAAAAAACAACGAACGTATGCAAAAGTACACCATGCGTATCATGGAGGATTGCGGCCTTGCCCCCTATATGATACACCGCTACCCCCACCAGTTTTCCGGCGGTCAGCGGCAGCGCATCGGGATTGCACGCGCCTTAAGCACGGAGCCGAAATTCGTCGTCTGCGACGAAGCGGTATCGGCACTGGACGTAAGCATACAATCACAGATCATCAACCTGTTAAAGGATTTGAAGGACAAGGAAAACCTGACGTATATGTTCATTTCCCATGACCTTTCGGTGGTGAAGTATATCTCCGACCGTATCGCGGTTATGTATTTGGGCGTTATCGTCGAGCTGTGTACCTCCGAGGAACTGTTTGCCAACCCGTTGCACCCGTATACCAAGGCCCTGCTTTCCGCCATCCCCACAACCAATGCGGAAAAAGGGGAAATGATTATCCTTGAGGGAGATATCCCAAGCCCCATCAAACCGCCGCCGGGTTGCAAATTTAACACCCGTTGCAAGGATTGTATGGAGATTTGTTTATCCGTGGTGCCTGAATGGCGGGAACAAAGGCCGGGCCACTTTGTGGCTTGCCACTTGTACGAAAATTAGGGGGTTGATCGGATGTTTTTAAATAAAAAGCTCAAACGCCCGAGGATGACCCGCAAGGAAGCGGACGCCATCATCGAAAGGGCGAAAACGGAAGCACCCTTGGAGTTGGAGAAGGGTGACATACCCGCGATGATGCTTGCCGCCGTTATCGTGTTCCTTCCTTTTATATTAATCCTCGGCGGGTCGATGGTTTTCCTGTGGTGGTTTATCTTCCATATTTGGGGCGGGTAAGCCATGAGGCTCCGTTGGTATTTGCTTCGCACACATATAGGGATATTTATTACGCGGTACAGAAGGGCGTTAAGCCGTTTGTATTGGGCGTGCGTGACAGTTATATGCGTTACGCTGATTGCCATACCCCTAACCTTGGCGATACGCAGCCCCCATGTACGGCTGCCCCATATCCACGGGATATCCCCCGAGGTTAACATGCTTATACAGGAATGGAACCGCGTCGCGGCACAATACAGGCGGGAGGCCAGCCGTTTGGGCGGGTTTACCACACTGGTTAACAATATGATGGCAAACTATCCTTTTTTTGATATTTTCGTTGAGCGTACGGGTTTGGATTATTTGGAGATTGCCATCGGGCTGCACGAGGAGCTGTCGGAAACGGCGCGTTACAACCCCGCCCCCGATTTTTTCGAAAATTTTGCGCGGGAACGGTTTATCGATATGTTTGAGGGTTTGGGGGATGTTCAATTAGGCGGGGAAATCAGGGGTATCATCCCTTGGATATCGGAGCCGTACTTTATGGGGCATTACGACTGGCGTTTCTACGACGACCGATATGATATAGAGGTATTGGAAGGCAATATCACCACCGAAACGTTTGCCGAAGAGGGTATAACGTATCTGCGTATCAACCACTTTTTGCCCAAGGGTTATGAGCCGATAAGCCGCCATCCCTATTGGCGTTTCGATTTTGACGCGGACAAGGAATATTTAACGGATTTTTTCAACGGGCTTTATGAATACGAACATTTGGTGATTGACATACGGGGGATCAATGCCGGATTTGGGGATTATTTCCTGCCCTTGGTGCTGGAGCTCCTTGTCAACGAAGTGATAAGAAAGCAGTTTTACGCCTTCCAAACGGAAGGAGGGTTCGCGCGCCGCGTAAGCGAGGCGTACCGAACATGGTACGGCTTTAACCCGCAGTTGACGCGGAGCGCTTTGTTAACCCAAGAATTTACGTATGAAATACCCGAAGCCTTGACGGAGGGTTTTCCCATAGTCATTACGGCACGGCCTGCCGAAGAAAACAGACCCGTGTTTAACGGGCAAATATGGCTGCTGACCGATTCGAATAACTTTACGGGGCCAAACCCCATGTACTTACAAACCGCAAGGGATGCGGGCTTTACGATTATCTATGAGGAGACCCCCCAACCCGAGGGCTGGGAAACCTCCTTTATGCGACTTAATTACGGAGGCTTGGTATTGCGGTTAAACCCGCTGTATTTCACAAACGATGAGGGCAAATCCTTTGAAGGGATGGGTGCGTTTTACGACTACCGCTTGGACGGAGAATGGATGGATATAATCAAAAAGGGGTGAGAGGCGTGAAAAGGAGTATTTTGTTGATAATCATGACGGTTATCCTTTTATTGCTTGCCGCTTGCACAGGCGGCGGGCTTAGTGACGGGGATTATCCCCTACCCGAAGAAACGCCGATACCTACGCCAACGCCGACACCCACACCTACCCCGGCATTGCCGCTCCCCGCTAATCCGCCGCCCGTGCTGATACCCGG
This sequence comes from Defluviitaleaceae bacterium, assembly GCA_009779755.1. Lineage (GTDB taxonomy): Bacteria > Bacillota > Clostridia > Lachnospirales > WQUN01 > WQRX01. The sequence goes on from WRDO01000018.1 coordinate 31,660, forward strand.
CAGGGTGCAAGCCACGCCGGAGCCGGAACCCGCGGCGCTTATCCCCCAACCGTCGGAGGCCCTTACAGTACCCGTCAACCGCCGTACGATAAGTGCCGGTAAAAGTTTTTCCACCGTCATAACCGAGGACGGCGGTATGTGGATGTGGGGTGCGCTTCCCATGCCGGATGGGTTTACGTTCTTTTTCCATGTATTTTATGCCGTGCTTGATGGTACGCTCTTTCTTTGGGACGCGGCGGGGAATGCCTTTATACCGGATCCCAATATGATGAGCGGCGACGGCACCCATTATTTTTTATTTTGCGCCGAAACAGGCGTACAAAGAAATATTAACACCCTGCGTATCGAAGACGCCGAGGGCAATCCTTTTACCCTAAACGATATGCCGCAGATGGCTTTGATAAACGCTTTTCTCGTCCCCGGTCAAGTAGCGGAAAACGCCTTTTCCGTATACGTCGATATCATCCATTCGTCGGTTTATATGATAGACGAGGCGGGTACCTTATATTGGGTGGCATTTAACCATAACGTGGAGGATGTCCACCCAATGGAGGAAAACGTGGCGGATTTTATGACCGTTCAGTTCAGCAGGAATATCGGGCCCGGGCCGTTAAATAATACCCGATATTTCAGCGCCGTGTTGCATACCGACGGTTCCTTTTATCTGGATGGGGACCCGGACGGCAGAACGAGACTCGTTGACGCGAATATCATCGCCATGGACTACGGGACAACCCATGCCTTGTTTCTCGCTTACAACAACCAGCTTTGGGCCATGGGCTCGGGCAGTGCCGTAGGCATACCCAATCATATAGGTGCGGCACCCCCCGCGTGGGTTATGGACGGCGTTGTCCAAATCGCGGCGGGCAGTGTACACAGCGTTGCGCTGACAGAGGAAGGCAGGTTGTATACTTGGGGGATGAATACCCGCGGCCAGTTGGGTACGGGTGACTTCACCAATCAAGTGCGGCCCGCTTTTATCATGGATAATGTAGTCGCGATATCCGCCGGGGATTTGTTTACCATGGCGATAACCGCGGACGGCAATTTGTGGGGCTGGGGATGCAACCGATACGGGCAAATAGGTAACCCCGCCCTTGTGACGTTCGCGCCGATGCTGATCATGGAGGATGTGGTTGCTGTTTCCGCCGGGTACGGTCATACATTGGCGCTTACCTCCGACGGAACCTTGTGGGCTTGGGGGAATAACGTAAACGGCCAATTGGGCGACGGCACCCGTAATAACAGCCGCGAACCCATCATGGTCATGAAGGGGGTAAAACTACCTTAATTTTTCACGCAACCTGAAAAGATCCGTTGTCGGTGATTATATGCGTAGTGTTATAGGAGGAGAACCGACGTGAAAATCAATATTTTTTTGAAGTCCGTGTTGCGTCAGCCCATACGGACTTTTGTTTTATCCTTACTTATTGCGGCGGCTTCGTTTGCCTTGGTGGCAAGGGTTACGGAGTACATCGTCGTAAGCAATGAAATCAAAAGGATAGAAGGGTACTACCGATCCATCGGTATACTTTCGCCTTTGTATTTCAACGATTTTACCGGCTATCACGATGTAAGACGGGCAGCGGAGCTCATCGAAGGGAGCCGTCATGTATCGATTTCCGATACCCGCCGCTTTACACAGGGTGTAATGGCGGATCGGCTCAACATCGTGACCCAAAGCAACGTTAATTTTTTCCATCCCACGCTGCACGGCTTGGACATGGAGCTGATGGATCATTATTTCGTCGGTTATCTGATGATGGAGCCGCGGTTCACACGTTCGGGGGGTGTCCCGATGCTGTGGGTTGGCATCAACGTTGTGGAGCTTGTTTTGGGTGACCCCAGATCCTTGATTTCGGGTGATCGAACCTTTGTCAACGAACGGGGACAGGTAGCCACCGTACAAAGCAGGCAGCACATGTACCTGACGCTGACCGAGGAAGAAGGGGAACTGTACGAGCGAGGGCTTTGGAGCCCCTTTGACGGCTTGCGGATTGCCGAACATGCCCTATTCCGGGCTACGGCCGCGGATATGGACAGGGGCGATTGGGGTACTGTATGGGGGCATTTTATCTGGTACCTCCTGCCCTTTAACGAGGATCGTGTTTTTTATTCAAGCCCCACGGACGTGGATATCATCGAAAACTTTGAGATGCATTCGCAAAACCTTTCCTCCGTTACCGTCATCGACACAAAGGACATGACGGCCATCCCCCGCTTTACCAACAACCGCACAACCCGCTTGCTGGATACCATGCTGTACCCCGCGGGGCGTTGGCTTACCCATGAGGATTATCTGACGGGCAATCGGGTAGCCGTGGTTTCGGCCCAGTTGGCCATACGGCGCAACCTGCATGTGGGGGAAACCTTTACGATTACCCTGCGGGACAATCCCCGCCCCAATTGGATTGACCGCTCCGTTGTTGACCCGGACCCTTGGGCAAGCGGTATCGAGCATTGGTGGGATAACCACCCTGCCGGCTGGTGGAGCATGATCGATTCCACCCACGACAATTGGCGGGACTTTCCGACTTACGAGTTGGAGTTGGAAGTGGTGGGGGTATTTTGGAACATACCGCACTTTATCCACAACTTTACCTCGACGGAAATATTCATCCCCGCGGGTTTGATGCCCGAGGGCTTCGGTTGGGACGATGCGCCGCTGCTTTCGGCGATGTACAGCTTTGTACTGGATTCGCCCCGTTCCGAACGGCTCTTTATACGGGAAAACCGTGCGGCTTTGGCCGACTTGGGTTTTGCCCTGTTGTTTTTGCCAAACGGCTTTGAAGCCCTTGCCGCCGCCACCGACCCCATCCGTACCTCCATTACCGTAAACCTCGGCATCTTTACCGGGGTGTCGGTATTGGTTATGTTGCTGGTTATCTTCTTATATATTCGGCAATGGCGCAGGAACGTAGCCATCGCCAAGGCGTTGGGCGTGCCTTCGTCAAGGGTGCTCGCCCAGCTTTTTACGCCCGTTATTTATATATGGATACCCGCCGTGATTGTCGGCTCCGTGGTGGGTTGGTCCTTTGCGCTGGGGGAAGCGGAAGCCACCCTTGGGGGCTTCGCCGAACAATATGAAGTATATACGGAGGCGTTGATCGGGACGGTATGGCTGGCGGTGATGGTCGGGGCAATTTCGTTGACTATTTTTACGGGGATATACCTTGCGGGTTTTTCCTTGGTACGCCGCCCGGTGCTTGAACAATTACAAGGCAACGTTCAAAGGCGCCGCAGGGAAAAAGTAATCGAATCGGGTATCGTACCCGAAAACTTTACCGTCGAAGGTATTTCCATACCGCAGGAGCCGCTGACCAAAACCCGTATCGGCGTCATGTATTCCGTATTGCGGCACGGTTATCGGCATATCGTCCGTTCCCCGGTAAAAACGGGGCTGGCGTTTATCGTCGCCATGCTTTTTGTGCTTTCGTTGGCTTGGCTTAACGATACGATTTATTTTACGGAAAGCGAAGTCGAACGGCTGTGGAATGAAACCGTAATCACCGCCGAAATCGTGCGTATCATCGATCCCTTCGACATCGATGAAGTGAATCTCCCTTGGCAAGCGCATATTGCCCCGTCCAGTTGGGATTCGGTTTTGGCTACGGGTTTTGTGACGGAATCCTACAGGGAGGCGTTATCCGTAGGACATTCGCAATATCTGTTGGGAATCAGCCATTTGGAGGGTTTTATCGAAGAAAATACGAAAACCCCGTTGGATGAACAGCTTGGGATTTTCTGCGATGACATCGTTATCGAATACTCCCCCGGCTTCGGCGCGGAGGACTTTGTGTTCACACCGGATATGCCTACCCCCATTTTCGTCCAGCGGAGCTATTTGGAGGATTTCGAGGTTACCATCGGTGAAACCATTACCTTTATGGTTTATGACATAAATAATATATTGCAGGTAAATTATGCGACGATTATCGGCGCATTTGACGGCGGCCTGCGCCGGGGGGTCAACCGCTTTGACCTGCATGTATTCGTGATGCCTATATCCGCTTTGTATCACCACGCGCAAGGCCTTTGGCTCTTTGATGAAGGAAACACGGAATGGGGTATGTTTGGGATGCAAACAGGGCGCCCCACGTATCTGACGGCGCGTTTCGTATCAGACCCCACCCGCAACCGTGAGCTTGCCCAACTGCGCGAGCTGACCGAAATCGTCCTGGCACAAAACAATTTGGGCAGGTATGTGGGACCGGTACCCCTCGAAATGCTGTTGGACGACGACGTTATCGAAAACGTTATCCAACCCATGGAGCGTAACCTGTCCCTGCTGCGTGTCCTGTACCCCATCGCCATCGGCTCCGCTTTTGTGCTGGCGTTGGGCTTGTCATTATTAATCATGATGCAAAACGCCAAAAACGCCGCCATCATGCGGGTGCTGGGCAAGGCGAAGGGTGCGTCACGGGCGGCCCTTTGTTTGGAACAGTTGGTTGTGTGTTTGATCGGGGTGATTATGGGCTTTGCCGCCATGCTGTTGGTTGGCGTAACCTTTGGCGTGACACCCCTTGCTTTGGCGGGGGTTTACTTTGCCGGAGCGGCCGTCGGTTCGCTTGTCGGGGCGTTTGTCATCAGCGCAAAGTCCCCGATGGAATTGCTTCAAGTGCGTGAATAGAGGGAGGAACGATATGTTTAAGCTGGACAACGTATGCTACCGCTATAAAGCGGGCACACAGGACGTACTTAAAAACGTAAACGCGGAAATGGAGGCGGGTAAGCTCCACGCCATCGTAGGCCCCTCGGGCAGCGGGAAAACCACGTTGCTCTCCATTATGGCGGGGATGGACCGACCCATGGAGGGCGCGGTGTACATCGACGGGGAGGATCTGTCCAAGCTGGATTTGGACCGTTATCGGCGGGAAAAGGTCTCCATGGTGTTTCAAGCGTTCCATTTGTTCCCCCTGCTGACGGCTATGGAAAACGTATGCTACCCCATGGAAACCTTGGGGGTGTCGCGCAAGAAGGCGATGGAACGCGCCAAACCCCTGTTGGAATCCGTAGGCATCGACGGGGATAAGTACAGCCGCTATCCCTCCAACCTTTCCGGCGGGGAGCAACAGCGCGTAGCCATTGCCCGCGCATTAGCCTCGGGCGCAAAGTTGATATTGGCGGACGAACCTACGGGTAACTTGGACTCCGCCAACGGCAACGCCGTAATGGATATCCTTCGTTATTTGGCGCACGAACGGAGCTACTGCGTAATCATCGTCACCCACAACCCCGAAATCGCCGAATCCGCCGACCAGGTATTTAGGATGAAGGACGGAAAATTGGAGGTAAAAACCCATGAACGGGATGATCACGCGCGTTATCGCAAACCTTGAAAAAGTAATCATCGGGAAAACCGAGGAAATAAAACTCATCCTCGCCGCCTTGCTGGCAGGGGGGCATGTACTCCTTGAGGACGTACCCGGTACGGGCAAAACCGTGCTGGCCAAGGCGTTGGCGAAATCCTTCGACTGCGAATTCTCAAGGGTGCAGTTTACGCCGGATTTGCTGCCGTCGGAGCTGACGGGGATTAACTTCTACAGCCCCAAAAGCGGCGAATTTACCTTCCGTAAGGGGAGCCTGTTCGCCAACATCGTGCTGGGGGACGAAATCAACCGCGCCACCCCGCGCACCCAGTCCGGCTTGCTGGAATCCATGGAGGAGCGGCAGATTACGGTGGACGGCGTAACACATCCCTTACCCGCGCCCTATTTCGTCATCGCAACCCAAAACCCCATCGAAACGCAAGGGACGTTCCCCCTGCCCGAAGCCCAGTTGGATCGCTTTTTATTACAATTGAAATTGGGTTATCCTTCTTCCGAAGAAAGCGCGGCGATATTAAAGCGTTTTATCGACCCGGAAGAAGCGGGCCGCGACCCGTTAAAAACCTTGCAACCCGTATGCGGCTTGGAGGATTTGCTGGATATGCAAGCCTCCGTCAAAAATATCTACGTACATGAAGTGATTTTCAAATACATCGTGGACTTGGCCGAAGCCACCCGAAACCACGAAAACGTGTCATTGGGGATTTCCACCCGGGGTATACTGGCCCTGACCAAAATCGCCCAAGCCTATTGCGCCATCCGCGGGGAGGAATTCGTTACCCCAAAGGCTGTGCTGGATGTAATGCCTTATGTGTTCGCCCACAGGCTTATCATAAAAGGGGGTATCCACCGCAGGGGTTCGGCGTTTGCGATTTTGGACGAAATAAAGGACAGCGTAACCGCCCCCGTCGAGGAATGGAAGGCCAAGCGGTAAGCCCCCGTGTTTATCATTGCCTTAGGCGTTATCGTATTGGCCGTAACCCTTTTACAAGCCCTTGTCTACCGAAAATACTGGGACAAGGATTTGACCATGGATTTCCGATTTTCGGGTAAGGAAGCCTTTGAGGGGGAGGGTTTGTCCTTATATTCGGAAATCGTAAACAAAAAGCCCCTGCCTCTGCCGTGGCTGATGGTGGAATACCAACTGTCGGCGAACCTGATCTTCTCCGGCGACAGCGGCTTTGAAGTTGGCGAAACGATGAAAACGGGCTTGTTTTCCGTGTTGATGTACCGACGCGTACGGCGCAAGCTGCCCTTCACCTGCGGCAAGCGGGGTTTCTATCGGTTGCGCCGCATCCGTCTGTCGGGGAGCAATCTGCTCCATACGCAAACCTACCATAAGTATATGCAATGCCTTTCGGATTTAACGGTTTTCCCAAGGTTGTTAACGGATTACGAGGAATTCCCCCTTATCATCAATAATCTGGACGCCATGCTGCTTGTCCGTTCCCTAATCAACCCCGACCCTTTTACCTTTCGGGGTCTGCGGGAATATACGCCCACCGATCCGCTGCGTAATATTAATTTCAAAGCCACCGCCATCGCACAGCAGCTGATGGTGAACATCCACGCGCCCACCTCGTCCAAGCAATTGGAAATCATTTTAAATTTGGAGCACGGCGACGGATGCAGCGACGAACTGTTTGAACAAAGCATACGCTTGGCGGCGACCGTCGCAAACCATTACATCAGCGAGGATGTCCTCGTGGGCTTTTACACCAACGGCAGGGATGTCTTAACCGGGGAAAACGCCCGCATCCCCGGCGGGACGGAATCGGCGCAGCTGTACGCCATCTACCAAACGCTGGGGCGACTGGGCCTCGCTTACAAACCCGGGCATATTTCGGGTTATTTGGATACCCTTACCGATACGCGGAGCGTGTATGTCGTGATTTCCGCCTATCGCGGGGAGGACTTTGTGACGGCTATCGGCGAAATGGAAGCCCGCGGCTTATCCGTATCGGCGGTGCGGCCGTGAACATCCGCGAAACCGTAAAGGACATACTGGCTAACACAGTCGTTTTCCTGCTGTTTTTCGGCGGCCTTGCTTCCGTGTATATGATTATGTTTAACGAGCTGCCGTGGGTATATATATTGCTGGTTGTCCCGTTTTTTATCCTGTATTTGGTGCGGAGGCTTGTATTCGTAAAATTTACGTTTTTCGCCATCCACGGCTTATGCCTTGGGTTGCCTTTTTTGTTTACAAGCAACCCCATCGAAATGATCCCTTTTTATATCGCTGTCGTCTTTATCATCATCTATTCCGTCCGTATCCGCACGAAACAAGAATGGCGGCCCGAAACCGGGCAAATCTTCGGCTTGACCCTTTCCTTCGCCGCTATGTTCTTTTTGGTTTCCACTATTTTCAGCGCATCGGTTGAAGATACGGACAGGTTCTTTTTTGCGGTGACGTTAATCGCGATTTCTTCCGCTATCTTGGTCGCGCAAATGGAAAATATAGACAACCGCCTCCGCTTCCTCCCCGACCACCTGAAGGAATCCTCCCGCGTTGTGCTGTCTGTAAACAACAAGCTGATCAGCGGTTTTATGATTTTCCTTGTCACCGTGGGTATGCTTGCCTTGTTTTCCCCCAATATATGGCGTCTTGCGCGGTATGGCGTGATGGTTACGCTTTATGCCCTTAGGGCGTTGTTTATGGTCCTTGCCGTTCATTGGCTTTTTGGGGGAGAAGCGGACGCGGGGGAACTTGAAGAAACACCGTTTATGATGGAAGCGGATGATGAAGAGAGCACCCTCAATATTTATGATTCCGATGAATTGTACGAAGCCTTTATCACACTGTATAACATTCATGTAATTATCTTTATCCTAATACTGGTCATTTTGATCCTGTATGCCTCACGCAACGTAATCAAAGCCCTGCTCAAAAATTTCTTTAACAAAACAAGCGGTGACGAAGAGGAATCCCTCATGCCCGACGATGCCATGGGCAAGCTAAAATTCCTGTTCGGCGACATCGCTTCCTTCCTGCCCCGCTTCCGCTCCCACGGGCATCCCGTTCGCCGCGCCTACGCCAAAAAAGTAAACCGCCATATAAAAAAGGGCGCGCCCATTACCCTAAGCGACACCCCGGATAAAATCGCCGATAAAATACGCCCGACGGAAAATATCGACGAACTGACCGCCCAATACGAGCGCGTGCGGTACGGGAAGCTATGAACACCCGCGAAACCGTAAAGGACATACTGGCTAACACAGTCGTTTTCCTACTGTTTTTCGGCGGTCTTGCTTCCGTGTATATGATAATGTTTAACGAACTGCCGCGGGTATATATATTGTTGGTTGTCCCGTTTTTTATTTTGTATTTGGTACGAAGGCTTGTATTCGTAAAATTTACGTTTTTCGCCATCCACGGCTTATGCCTAACGCTGCCTCTTTTGTTCGCAAGCACCTTTACCGAAATGATTCCCTTTTATATCGTTGTCGTCCTTATCATCATCTATTCCCTCCGTATCCGCACGAAACGGGAATGGCGGCCCGAAACCGGGCAAATCTTCGGTTTGACCCTAACCTTCGCCGCTATGTTTTTCTTGGTTTTCCTGTTTTCCACCATTTACAACACATCGGTTGAAGAAGCGGACAGGTTCTTTTTTGCGGTGGCACTGGTTGCAATCTCTTCAGCCATTTTGGTAACACAAATGGAAAATATAGACAACCGCCTCCGCTTCCTCCCCGGCCGGTTGAAGGAATCCTCCCGCGCGGTGCTGTCGGTTAATAACAAGCTGATCAGCGCTTTTATGGTTATCCTTGTCACCGTGGGTATGCTTGCCTTGTTTTCCCCCAACATATGGCATTTTATGCGGTATGGCGTGATGGTGATGCTCTATGCCCTGAGAACCCTTTTTGTATTATTAACGGCTCCCTTTCACCTTGTCATCAGGGATGAACCGGAAGCAATAAGCGAAGCATTGACCGATGAATTATTGCCGGATGAGGAAGCGGACACGGAGCCTTTGTCTTCCCTTGGTTATGGGGACAGCGATGCGAATCTTACAATGCTTTATATATTTGCCGCTATTCTGATTATCTTGCCGGTTGTTTTGCTTATTTATGCTTCACGTAACATAATCAAAGACCTGCTTAAAAATTTCTTTAACAAGGCAAGCGGCGACGAAGAGGAATCCCTCATGCCCGACGATGCCATGGGCAAGCTAAAATTCCTGTTCGGCGACATCGCCTCCTTCCTGCCCCGCTTCCGCTCCCACGGGCATCCCGTTCGCCGTGCCTACGCAAAAAAAGTAAACCGCCACATAAAAAAAGGTGCGCCCATTACCCTAAGCGACACCCCGGATAAAATCGCCGATAAGATACGCCCGACGGAAAACATCGACGGGCTGACCGCCCAATACGAGCGCGTGCGGTACGGGAAATAAGCAAGCCCGGCATGTGCATATATGAGGGTTCGCCGATGGATTGCAAAAACGGAAGCAGCCGCCGGCGCGTTGGGATATCATTATATGAAAAGGAGAATCGCTGCCATGTTTATACATAAAATAAAATTATTGATAGACGTTTTTATCCTTAAGCATAAACGAAATATCATAATCGCCTCGGTTTTTGTACCCATCGGGATCATCGCAATAATAATGAGCGTTTATTTTGCGCACAAGTCATATCTAATAAGAGTAGAAGAAAGGTTGGAAGCACAACGTTTGTTAAGCCTTCATCCGGTTACGTTTTCCGAAGCTAACATATTCAGGCAAAGATATGGCTTCGTAACCGCTGCCATGGCGGAAACACCGGACTTTACCCTTACATTTTATTTTTCGGAAGGCATTGATACCCAAGCCCGTGATATCTGCGATACGATTCAACGGTACATCGACGTTTTTATCAAAGCCCGCGATTATTTTGCACGGGGGTCCCAGTTCGTCTTCTTTATCGACCGGGAGCAATTGCAACAAATGAGGGTAAGGATACCTTATATTCCATTAATGAAAGATTTAATGCTCAGTGGAAATTTATTTTTACATTCCGTTAATACAACCGGATATGTATTATCTTTGTATTTCAGGTGTGCGTATCAAAGGGAATTCCCCGCTTGGCTGTGTTCGGGCTTGGAAGATTATTTGATGGAAAACGAAGACGTCGTTTTCTTAAGCGATGAAGAATTAAAGCAATGGTTACATGAAAATACATATGGGAGCAACCCGCCCTTTGGGGACTATTGGTTCGCAAGGCAATTGACTATTGATCCCGCAGCCCGCAGTGCAGCGCGTAATGTCGCGTATACCCTCGTACGCAGATGGTCTGACACCGGTTTGCTGCGTGAAATGGTATTATCCGCAACGGCAAGTCGGGACCATATCAATGGAGCCCTTACCGATTACATGAGTACGCTTGTTGAATGTACCGATAACGAAATAGGTCATTCATACTTTTACAATTTCAGCGACATTGAGGTATTAACGGAGCAAGGAAGGTATGTTTTTAAAGAATCGGAAAATGTTATGTGGATGTCATATAACAGACAAAGTTACGTTATACAAGAATACATTAGCTACATGGACGCCGGCAGCGTATTTTTGAAGGAATTTTTACATGTCAAAGACCAAGCAAGAGCGGTCACGCATTTTTATCCTAATTTAATACCTATTAAAGATTATGGGATTATTGATTCTGATTTGCATAGACGAGGATTTGCTCAGGGAAATTATGCTGTATTGGCTAATGCTACCCTTCAATTATATATTCATGAATTGACCCATGTTTATATGGGGCGTGTTGGTCACCCCCCACCATGGTTGGTAGAGGGTATGGCTGTTTTAAGCGAAATAAAATGGCCTCTGTCGGATTTGAATCCGCATCCCAATCCGTCCCATCGGCATAGAGGTTTGAACACTCTTGTCAGGTGGGGGCAAGGGTGGCAATTAATTTACTTTGTTGACGGAAGCCCATACAACAATATATTCAGTACTTACCAAGACGGCGGTTCCTTTGTTACGTTTTTATATGAAAATTTCGGTATGGAAAAACTGTTGGAATTCTACGCTGATGCCAATTATATGAACAACACGCCGCTAACCCAAAGGATATACGGTTATACAATGGATGAATTGATATACCAATGGCAGCTGCATTTGCTGTCGGGAGTTACGCAATTAAATTATGTAAGGCCCGATTGGTGGCGGGTATGCTTGGAGGGGGTGAGTCCCTGATGGTTCGCTGGATATTGGGTGGGGCTGTAGGAGGGCTTTTATTTTTTGCTATCTTTGCCATATTCATTTTACCGCTTATTGGCGCAAACAAGGCGCAGCCTTTTTACCGCGCTCCATATTTTCATGATTATGAAGTAATGCGTGTATCGGACGACCCCCTTTTTACTGCCGCCGGAGGTATAAACGAAAATGTACTGGACGCATTGCTGGCCATTTTACATACCCCCTCTTTATCCCCGGCACTTCGCCCGGTTACCGCGGCGGATTTTTCAAGCTATGTAGTGCCGGAACCGTTAACCATGAGCCACTCCGGTGCGATAATCATTCAACTTTTCGAATCCGTTCCCGAAGCAAACGGCTTAGCGGGGGCATGGTGGCAGCTTGTATACAGAACAACCGACGAAGGAAACGACGTATTAACGTTGTGGATGACGGAGCCGTACCGCTTATCGCAATTTAACGGGTCAAGGTATGATAAACAATCGGGACGCGAGGACGAGCGGTTTACCGTCATAACGGGTAACGGTTTGCAATGGGCTTACATGTCGGATAACGGAACAAACGAATCGGATAACGGTTCATTTTTCCTCGAAAACAATTATGGTACAAGTATCGCACGGGAAGAGCTGTTTTATGATATATCCCGGTTGCTGGAAATATTTGATGCTTCGTTATTTTTGGTTGCACCCCGCGACATACCGGGGCAATGGCAAAGCGCGTATGCGCAAACAGGGGAAAATGCCTACGGGCGTTATTATGTTACCGGACAGTTTCAAACACCCAATGAAAATGAAAACGGTTCTGCCAATCCAAACGACGGACTTGGCGCGGCGGGTCTTATTTGGGGACACCATGCACATTTTTCCTTAAATAACGGTAAGGATGGAAAGTCCGCAGGGCCCTTTGAAAACGCATGGCCGCATACGACCGTTATTTCCACATGCCATGATTTGATATGGCTGCCATCCGATTTTGAAACGCGCAGTATGGGTCACAACAATGAAAGCGCCCGCTTCCAAACCTTTATCGCAGACCCCGGCGACACCTACAGCGCGTTGCGTTGGAATTATATTGTACGGGATGAGGACCCCCGGCGACATTCAACCGATTGGCGTTCCGGATTGTGGCAATTAAACGGGTTCGACCGTGCGTTTTATGCCCGAAGCGGTGATTTTTCTTCCCGTGCGGTGTGGCTGCGTTCCGCGGATTCATTGGCGATTGGTAATATAAATACGATATACCACACAGGTAATCGTTATAGCTTGGGGGTGAACCAATCAGCCGGTTTGCGCCCTGCCGTACATATTTCTGTTACCCGATTGGAACGGGAAAATTAATTTCGAACCTAAGCAACCCATTACCGTAAGCGGAAGACATGAAGTAATTATCACATTCCGGCAAACTATTATACCCGGGTTAATTTCGTGACAATTTTTTCCCGTTCTGTTATTGTGTACTTTATTGGGCGCAGGAAATGACAAGGGGCATACATATATGGGGATGCGTGAGATATTTTTAGTCACCGGCGGGTTGGGTTTATTCCTGTATGGCATGAAGATGATGTCAACCGGGCTGGGGATTGTCGCCGGGGACGGTTTGCAAGGTATTTTGAGGAAGGCGACGAGCAATCGCTTTTTGGCCGTTATTGTGGGTATCTTGGCCACGATCGTGATCAATTCCTCCACGGCCACCACGATCATGACCGTGAGCTTCGTCAATTCCGGCATGATGAACCTGACCCAAGCGATCGGGATTATCATGGGGGCAAACGTGGGCACCACGTTCAGCGCGCAGCTGATTGCCTTCAGGATCGATACGTTTGCGCCGCTCTTTATCTTTGTGGGCGTGATCATGCATTTGTTCTTCAGGAAGGCGAGCATAAAGAATACCGGCTTCATCGTGATGGGGTTCGGTATTTTGTTTTTCGGCGTTTCGGTGATGGGCGGGCCGTTTAAGGAACTGGCGCAGCAACCCGGCTTCAATGCGATATTAACGGCTTTCAGCAATCCGTTTATGGCGTTGCTGGCGGGTTTTGCATTTACGGCGATTATACAAAGCTCGTCCGCAACCACGGCCTTGCTGGTGACGCTGCACTTAAACGGCGTACCGATACCGTTTGAGACTTCGGCGTTTATTATATTGGGTACCAACATCGGTACCAGCATCACCACGGTAATCGCGTCGATCCCCGCCAACCGCGAATCGAAACGCGCCGCGTTTTTCCATATCATGTACGACATTATCGGGTCAACGGTGTTCGGCACGTTGATTTACGTGTTCCCGGGGATATTGGGTTGGTTTACGTCCACATGGTCGGAGGCGGCGCGTCAGGTCGCCATGTTCCATACCCTGTACAACGTCGCCACGATGTTCCTCCTGTTGCCGTTCGTCACGTTCATCGCGCGTATGATGGAAAGGATCATACCTTTCAAAGCTGATGCGATTGACGAAACGTACGAACGTAAGCTCCTGTACCTGAGCGCACCCATGATAACCTCCTCTGCGGCGGCGTTGGTCAACACCAACAACGCGAAGCTGGAAATCAACCGTATGGGTAAAATCGCCGACGAAGGCTTCCGCTTGGCGACCGAGGCGTTTTTGGAAAACGATCCCGAAAAAGCGAAGCGGGCGCGCGGATACGTAAAAACCGTCGAATACTTAAAACGGAAAATAAAGGCGAAACTGATTGAAGCGAACAGCCAAGCGGTTTCGGCGCAGGAAGACGAACGTATACAAAAGATGCTCACCGTTCTGCTCGAAATCGGGAAGATCAGCGAATGTACGGAAAAGATGGTGCGGACGAAAACACGGATGCATGAAAACGGCATCGTGTTCTCCGAAGCGGAGGCGGGCGAATTAAAGATGCTGGGGGACGTATGCGTCAATATCGTCAGCGAGGCGTTAACCGCCTACGGCAACGACGATAATACGAAGCACCCCACGATCAAATCGCAGCGGAAGATCGTCAAATCAATTAAAGCCGCCTGCGTGGAGAACCATATGGAACGCTTTAAGACCGAAAACATGAAACCCGAAAGCCTCGCCGTCTTTTCCGACATGGTAAAGCGATTGGAAAAGGGTGTGGAGCACGCGAAGGAAATCGCGGCTTTGATATAAAAAGGAACAAGGAGCGCGCTTATGTTCAGTACGGATATAGGGATTGATTTGGGTACGGCTTCCGTTGTTGTGTACATCCGCGGGCAGGGTACGGTATTAAAGGAACCCGCCGTGGTCGCCATTGATAAAAATACCGACACGATATTGGCGGTAGGTGAGGAAGCGCGCAGTATGCTGGGCCGCACGCCCGGCAATATCGTGGCCATCCGCCCCCTGCGCGAGGGCGTTATCTCCGATTATCATATAACGGAAAAAATGCTTAAGTATTTTATCAACAAGGCCGTGGGGCGCCCGCTTATGCGCAAGCCCCGTATCGCCATATGCGTGCCCTCCAACGTCACCGAGGTGGAACGCCGCGCCGTGGAGGACGCCGCCCGCCAAGCGGGTGCGCGGCAGGTATTCGTCATCGAGGAACCGATTGCCGCGGCGATCGGCGCGGGCATCGACATCGCGCGCGCGTGCGGCAGTATGGTCGTGGACATCGGCGGCGGCACGACCGACATCGCGGTTATTTCCCTCGGCGGGACCGTGGAAAAATCCTCCGTAAAAATCGCGGGCGACCACTTCGACGAAGCCATCGTACGCTACATGCGGCGCAGGCATAACCTGCTTATCGGCGAGCGTACGGCGGAGGATTTGAAGATAAACGTGGGTACGGCGTACCCCCGGCTGACGTCGGCCAGTATGGACATACGGGGCCGAAACCTGGTTACGGGCCTGCCCAAGACGATCAACATCACCTCCGAGGAAATGATGGAGGCCCTGCACGAATCCGTATTCTCGATAATCGAAGCGGTGCATCAGGTGCTGGAACGCACCCCGCCGGAATTGGCGTCCGACATTGCCGACCGCGGCATCGTGATGACGGGCGGCGGCAGCCTTTTATACGGGTTGGACAAGCTGCTGGAGGAACGGACGGGTATACAAACCGTCATCGCGGAAGAAGCCGTCAATTGCGTCGCGGTGGGTACGGGTAAATATATCGAATTCGTTTCCGCGGGGAAGATTAACCTTACAGACCCTTACAGACGATAATCATTTAGGCGGGGCTGAGCTCCGCTTGAATGGGGGCTACATATGATTCGAGGTCTGTACACTTCCGCGCTGGGTATGATCACCAACATGCAGCGTATGGATGTTATAACGAACAACATGGCGAACGCCGACACCACCTCTTTCAAACGCGACCATGTCGTATCGCACCAGTTTTCCGAATTGATGATGAACCGGCTGCACGACCCTTGGAGTATGCCGGGCCTCAGGCTTTTCCATCACACACCCGTCGGCCCGGTGGCACCGGGCGTATTTGTGGACGACGTGTTTACCGATTGGACGCAGGGCTCCTTCCGGCAAACAGGGTCGTCCTTTGACTTGGCGCTGCAAGGGCAG
Organism: Defluviitaleaceae bacterium; assembly: GCA_009779755.1. GTDB lineage: Bacteria > Bacillota > Clostridia > Lachnospirales > WQUN01 > WQRX01. Next base: position 47,672 of record WRDO01000018.1, read on the forward strand.
GGCTTTTTTATCGTCAACTTGAACGGCGAGGAGCTGTATACCCGCGACGGTTCGTTTACTTTGTTTAACGGTATGCTGCTAACCGCCGAGGGCGGGCGGGTGCAGGGGATGAGCGGGGATATCGTAATCCCCGACGGCATCGCCTCCATCAGCGAACGCGGGCGTATTTACGTCAACGGCGAATACGTGGACACCTTGCAATTCACAAACTTCAGTGACCTGCACTCCCTGCGTAAAATGGAGGACAACTTCTTCCGCACCACGGAAGACTCCGTGCGGATTCCCTTCGGGGGACGGGTACATCAGGGTTATTTGGAAAATTCCAATTCCAGCATCGTCAACGAGATGGTGCAGATGATAACGGCGTCACGTGCGTTCGAAACCAACTCGCGTATGGTTACGGTACAGGACCAAACGTTGCAACGTGCGGTCAACGACATCGCAGGCCGTTAAAAAGAAAGGGGTAATCTGACATGATGCGATCACTTTGGACGGCGGCTTCCGGTATGTCGAGCCAAATGCTGCAAATCGATAATATCTCGAATAACTTGGCCAACGTAAACACTACGGGCTTTAAGCGCGAGCGGATAGAGTTCAAGTCCCTCGTGTACGAAACGATGAAACGCGCCGACCTTGACCCGGTCAACATGACGGGACGCCCGGTTAACCTGCAGGTAGGCCACGGCGTGCGTCCGATGGCGGTATCGCGCATCTTTATGCAGGGGCCGCTCCAGCGTACTGAAAACCACACCGATGTCGCCATCGAAGGCGACGGATGGTTCCGCGTACGCTCCACCTTCGGGGAATATTACTTCACACGCGACGGCACGTTTAAACTGATGCCCACGGAGGACGGTACGCTGATACTCGCCACTTCCGAAGGGTATCCCATCATGAGCACGGACGGCGACATCATCGAAATCCCCGGCGATATCGCCGCACGGGACGTAAGCATAGACGATTTCGGCGTATTCCGCTATGTGGATATGTTCGGCGAATCGATTGACTTGGGTTATCAGCTCGCTATTTACCAGTTCTCCAACCCGCAGGGCTTGGAAGCCCAAGGGCAAAACCTGTTTATACAAACCGTCGCGTCCGGCCCGGCATTGGCCGAATATGAAGGTGAAACCGCCCGCACCAGCCGAATTATCCAAGGCTACCTTGAAATGTCCAACGTACAGGTCGCCGAGGAAATGGTGAACCTCATCGTCGCGCAACGCGCATTTGACCTCAATTCGCGTGCGATCACCACTTCGGACGAAATGTTGCAAACGGCCAACAACTTGAAGCGTTAAAACGTCTCATCGGGTGGGGCTAAGCCCTGCCGAAAGAAGAGGTAATGTATGGAAATCATAGGCGCATACAACACGCAATTCAGGGATTTTTCCATGACCCAGCAGCGGCATGAGTCGGAGCTCGGGCGCTTTTCCGATATGTTCAGCCAGGCGATGGGGAATTCGGCCGGCCCCGTCGAAAACAACGCCATCGACCGCGCGGAGATACGGAACGCGGCCGAAATGTTCGAATCCTATTTCTTGCAAATCATGTTCCGTGAAATGCGCAGGACCACACTTAACGAAAACAGCTTCATCCCCAAGAGCCACGCCGAAGAGGTGTTCACCGAAATGATGGACGAACAGGTGTCGAAGGATGCCGCTTCCGCGGGTGGGATTGGGCTGGCGGATATGATTTATAAACAGATGACGAGGCATTTGGATTAATAAAGGTACTTTCTGTATGATATAATAAATAAATTATTAATAATTATTATAATTATGAATTAAGAAAGGTAAGAAAATATGATTACTTTGCGTGATATAAATGGAAATATAACTGCACGAATTGAAGATAATTCAATATTTGACATACACGGAAATATTATGTATCGTATAAATAATGATAATATAACAGATATACATGGAAATCTTACTCATCGTATAGATAATAATGTAATAAGAAACATTTATGGAGACATCACACACAGATTAAATAATAATACTGTAGTTGATATAAATGGTAATATAATTTCTAGAGTCGATTAAACGGGGACAGATATGTCAAATTATACCATAGAGCAAATACCAACTTGTATGCTTTGCGGCAAAGTAAAATCTTTGGGTGTGATATGCTCTTGTTCTCAAAAATCAATGTCAAATGGCAGTAAATTAACAGATAATGAATTTAAAAAGAAAATTAAAGAAGAATTTTTACTAAATTTAGCATACAGAGAAGCATCATTTAAAAAATTACAACGAGAAAAAATGCTTTTGTATAACGTTTCGTTAATTTTATACGGCGTTTCAATATTTTTTTTATTTTCTTCAAACATAACCACACTATTTGGTGTAATTTTTATGTTTATTATTCATATAATATTTGCAAGTTTAATTCTAATAAAAAAGGATAAAAATAGAAAGCGCATCACTTTATTTATACCCCTTTTTATATGGTCAATATTTATTATTATAAAAGGCATAGGAGTCATCAATATATTATTTGTATTATATGGTATATCGTGCCTTATTGCTACGATGATCTTGTTGTATAAATGTATTGAATATTATTAATTATCCATATTTCATAGGGGTATTTAATGAATCCCGATATTGTTATTTATCTTATCGTTTTATTGTCCCTGCTCCTTCTCGGGACTTTTTTTAGTGCGGCGGAGATGGCGTTTTCGGCGTTGTCGCGCCCGCGTGTCAAGACGATGGGCGAAAACGGAAGTAAGCGCGCGTCGCTGGTGCTTTCGATGCATGAACGCTTCGACGAATTGCTCTCCACTCTGTTGATATGCAACAACATCGTGGCGATAACGGCGGCTACGGTGGGTGTCGTCTTTTTCGTGCGGTTGGCGGGGGAGGAACACGGACCCTGGATTTCCGCTGTCGTTATCACCGCCGTCGTGGTGGTATTGACCGACATTTTCCCCAAGAGCGTGGCAAAGGAATCGCCCGAACGCGCGGCGATGTTTTGCGCGCCGTTTTTAAATTTGCTGATGACGTTGCTTAAGCCCGTCAACCGATTGATCGCCAAACTGCGCAAGGGCCTAAGCAATGCACTGATCAAAAAGGAAGAGACGAATGAAGAGGACGAAAGGGCGATGGTCGGGCAGGAGCTATTGTTCCGCGTGGAGGAAGCGGAAAACGACGGCGACATCAGCGAAGCGGATTCGCTGTTGATCTCCAACGCCATCGAGTTCAATGACCTGCGCGCCGAGGATATCCTCACGCCGCGCGTAAATATCGCGGGTATCCCCAAGGACTCGACGCTGGAGCAAATGGCGGATATCTTTATGGAGTCGGGGTATTCGCGCTTGCCTGTATACGAGGAATCGCTGGATAACGTCCAAGGGGTCGTGCATATCCGCGACTTTTTAAAATGTATGGCGGATGAAAGCCGTCCGCTGGAAGCCATCATCGTACCCCCGGTGTACGCCGCCCCGACGGCACGCGCACGTGACCTGCTGGGTATACTCAAGAAAGCCAAGAGCCATATGGCCATCGTAATCGACGAATACGGCGGTACCGAAGGGCTCGTTACGATGGAGGACATCCTCGAGCAGCTGGTGGGTGACATCTACGACGAAAACGACGAGGTTATCGAGGAATTCGTTAAGCTGGAGGACGGCAAGCACCAAATCAACTGCTCCGCCGATATCGGCAAGATGTTCGAATACTTCGGCATGGACGAGGACGAAGAGGAAACCGCGCACCTTTCGACGGTAAGCGGCTGGATCATGAATACCTTGGGCCGTATCCCCGAAGTGGGGGATACTTTTACCCATGGGAAGCTAACCGTAACGGTTACGCAAGCCGACCAACGCCGCGCGGAGTTGTGCGTGGTGGAGGTATAAAACCCCGTTATTCCTTGCGGGTACTACATAATATTCCAAAGCGCAGCATAAAAAAGAAGCAAACGGAACCATGCGTAAAAAAATACGTTATATAGGTCAAAGGAAAACGAAAGCGAGGTGTGTCCATGCGTTGGATTGTACTTGCCGTATGCCTGCTGTTGTCGGGTTTGGTTTTCTCCTTACCCGTTTCGGCGTCGGGGATGCGGATGCAGCGGCATTATTCGATCAGCATCACGGTGGAATGCTTGGAAGCGGCGCTCGAAACCCTGCGCGATTTGCCGGGTTATAATTTGAACTCCAACGTTACCAACGTGGAGCCGCACACGGGCCGGCCGGTAAGGCAAGCGAGCTTTACCCGCAGGGTGGACGCGTGGGCCTTCCGCCACATGCAAGCCGTATTGCGCGATATGGGCGAAGTCACGACGGAAAGCGAAAACGCGTGGCATATGGGCGGGGAATGGGCTTCGCTGGAAACGCGGATAAGGGTGCTCACGCAGGAAATCGAACGGCTGTCGATCATGATGGCCGCCAGCAACACGCTGCATGTCCTTATCGCGATCGATAACCAATTGAGCCGCGTATCATGGGAGCGTGACCGCCTGATGGGAAGGCGAAACCAAATCCTGGCCGAATCCGAAAGCGTGGTTATGTATATTTGGCTTTCCGAGGAAACGGAATACATTAGACCCGAAGCGCCGGGTTTCGGTACACGCGTAACGGACAGCTTCCTTCGGTCGTGGAACGCGTTGTTACGTAACGCGGGTAATTTCACGGTATTTATGGCACGGGTCAGCATCCCGTTTGTGATTTGGCTTGCGGCAGGCGCGGTTATCCTCGTCGTGTGCATAAAAATAAAGAAGATGAAGTTCGGGAAACCCAAACCCGCGGAAACCGAAGGCACGGAGGAAGGAGCGGTTAAAGATGAGGAATAGATATATACGGAACGGTTTAATCGCCTTGTTAATCGTCCCGATAGCGGCGGCGATAACCGCTTGCAGCGGGGGTATGAATAGCGAAGCCACGTTCGGCGGGGCGGATATACGGCGTACGAACCGTGACAGCATGGAAGCGGAAATATATTGGGCGACGGCGCAAAACGCTCCCATGGCAACACCCATGCCGGTTGCCGCACCCGCGATGGATATGCCCGTCGGTGAAGGGTTTATGTATGGTTCGGTTGCCCCGGGTAATGTCGGATGGGAGGATGTCGCCGGGCAAAACGAACGGCACCTCATCCAACGCGCCAACATGGACCTTGAAAGCGATCATTTCAACGACACCGTATCGGCCTTGCGGCAGTTCGCGCCATCGGTTGAGGGTTACATCGAGTCGGAAATGCTGACGACCCAAGGCTGGCCGCGTTTCACCATCGTATTGCGCGTACCGTCGAACCGTTTCGAAGAGGTTTTGCGCCATATCGAATCGCTTGCCGTTGTCCGCAACCAAAACCAATGGGCCGATGACGTAACCGACCAATTCTATAATTTGGCGGGTAACTTGGAAACGCGCCGCATCGAGGAGGACCGTATATTGGCCCTCATTGATCGGGCCACCGAAATCCACGAATTGTTGGCGCTCGAATCACGCCTGTCCAACGTGCGGCACGCCATCGAATCTTATCTTTCCCAGCTGAACCAAATGGCCGGGCAAATCGCTTATTCCACCATCAGCGTAACGCTGACCTGCACCGCTATCCCGCCCGTTGCCGCCACATCCACTTTGGGCGAACGCATCGGCGGCGCGTTCGGGGATTCCGTGGACGGTACCGTTCGGGCGTTGCAGGGTTTTATCGTATTCCTCGCCGGCGCGGTGATCCCGCTGGTTTTAATCGGGTTGGTTGGGACGGCGTTGTTTCTGATAGGGAAAAACATACGGAGGAAGATAATCGCCGCACGTTCGGTTTAATAAATTTTGCGTCCCTTGTCGTCGGGTACCCCCGTGACGCGGTAAAAGTAATTATTAATCACATCGCGCCATTCACGGGCGTTGGCAAGCTGCATGTCAAACTTTTCCCGCACGGAGTCATACGCGTCCTGCGGGATTTTTTCATTTAACGATTCCCATATTTTAATAAAGCGCTTCACGTCCCCAACGCCTTCGAAGTGGGTGTCGTAGATATATTGGATAAGCGTTTGTCCGTTCTTTAACTTGTACGTGTACGGCAGGCGATGGAAGAAGAGGAGCAGCTTTTCGGGGCAGGTTTTTTTGCTTTCGTACAAATCTCGTACATAGTTGTGGTACTGGGCGGTATAACCCGTGCCATGGGTGGTACGGTCCACGCCGATATGGGTGTGGGTGGCGCGGTGGTAAGTACCCCATTTCATATATTCGTAGCCTTCGGGGCTGGGGCCGTAGTGGTGGCTGATGTTCACCATCCAACCGAGGCCGAGGGGGGCGTTGTATTTTTCGTAAACGTGACGGGATTCCAAAAGCATGGAAGTAAGCGTCTCCACCAAAGAAGGGTCTCTGCCAAAAGTAAGGGCGGCCCAGTCGCGGGTCAACTGCTCGGCGGTTTGGGCGGGGTTCCACGCCATACGGCCAAAGGCGTAGAGGTTGGCCTGCGCCAGCAAGTGCCCCGTCCAGTTCGCGTCCGCGCCCGTGTTGGATACGGCTACGATAGCCGTCACTTCATGCCCCACAAGGTCGCGGGTCATACACGCGTCGGTTACGGGAGTGTCGAGGATTTCCTCCCATTGTACGGCGGTTGCGTACAAATCCTTTTGCTGGCCGGTATATTCCTGCGTAATTTGAAATTCGAGCCCCTGATGTGTTTGCGTCATCGCGCCCAAGAGCGGCGAGTTGGGTTCGCGTACTTGGAAGTCGGACGGCCCGTGCTTGATTTGCAATATTACGTTATCGTCGAACTTGCCGTCCAGCGGGTGGAATTCGTTGTACGCCGCTTTCGGGCGGTCGGTTTCCGTATCGCGCCAATCCTGCGCGCAATTGTATATAAAGCAACGCCAATAGATATTCCCGCCGAAGGGGGCAAGCGCCTTAGCGATCACGTTCGCGCCTTCGTCCTGCGTGCGCCCCAGCGCGGCGGGTCCAGAGCGGAACTCCGAATCCGCCTTCATTAAAAACCCCGCCAAATCGGGTACATATTCGTACACACGCCGGGCGGATTCCTCCCAAAACCTTGCGACAGCCCCGTCAGCGGGGTCGGCGGTTTCCAATCCCCCAAGGATCACGGGGCTGTCAAAATGCACGGCGATAATCAACCGAATACCAAACGGCCGGAAGACCTCCGCCACCCTTGCCAAGTCCGGCAGCATTTCATCCGTCAGCAGCTTTGCGCTGTCGCGGTAGACGTTAACATTATTCACACATATCTCATTGATGCCGACGCTGGCGAGCAATCGGGCGTAATCCTTAAGTCTAACCAAATCATACCCGATGCGCCCCCCCTTAAAGAACAGCGAAGCCCCCGCGTAACCGCGCTCCACCGTGCCGTTTGCGTTATCCCAATGGTTAAGCACACGGTGCCTGACGGCGGGTTTTTCCCGTACGTTCATCGTTTCCACCGGTTCGCCCAAGCAAAGCCTTGAAAGCAAACCGTACACGCCGTACAACAGCCCTTTTTCACAGCCGCCCGTTACGGTCAACCCCTCGGGCCCGCCGCGCAGGGTATAAGCCTCGGGAGCCGGGTCGGGCGACGTCTCCAGCGTTATCGTATAATCGCCGCGGTTGGTGGGCTTCCTGCCGAAAAGCGCCTCCAACCCGTGGGCGCATTCCTCCCATGCGAAGTCCTTCGCGCCCTTTAACCTCGGTATAAACCCGAGCTGCGCCTTGGAAGGCTGTAACCACGCGCGGTAACCGAAACCGTCCATATGGATTCCCCCGATATTTTATAATAATGTTTGCAAACCGTATTTTATCAGCAATTCGTCGGTAATATCAATGGGAAGTTGTTTGTTTGTGTATTCCATTGTATATAGTCGCAGGCGTGTAGGGAAAACCGAAACCCTCCGCGAGTTTTGCAAGGATAAGGAGCATGTCTTCTATTCCTGCCGTGAGTGTGCCGATGATGAACAGTTAAAGTCATTCTCCCAAAGGATGATTAAGCCCGATATGCCTATCTCCAAATATGTTACAACCTTTAAGGATTGGACGCAGGCGTTCTCGGCCATATCGGAGCTTCCCGGGGGCGGAAAGAAATTATTAATCATCGACGAGTTCCCTTACATGGCGAAAAATAATAAGAGTATCCCTTCCATCATACAGAACCTTTGGGACGAAAAACTAAAGAACGAGAACATCATGTTCGTACTCTGCGGGAGCGCCATGAGCTTCATAGAAAATGAAGTATTGGCCGAGAAGAATCCCCTTTACGGCAGAGCCACCGGAATCCTTAAAATGCTCGAAATGGGGTTCTATGACGCGATTCAATTCTTCCCTAACTATAGCCATGAGGATAAAATCCTCGCTTACTCGATCTTGGGGGGTGTTCCCCATTACCTCAAACAATTCGATGACAGCGAACCTATCGGACGGAATATCAAGAATCATATTTTAACCCGCGGCAGTATCTTATACAGCGAGGTCGAATTCCTCATGCGTCAGGAGTTCCGCGAGACTACGCTGTACAACACCATCATAGAAGCGGTGGCGTTGGGTAATACGAAGCTGAACGATATATTTCGTCTTTGGCAATATCTCTGAACCGGAAGCCGGGGACGCGGAAGGTGTCTACAAGTACACCGCAGAGCCGGAGCTTGCATTATATGCTTCTCATAAGTTTGAGGACATCTGCCGTCAGTATATCCGGAAATTGAATATTTCCGGCGACCTTCCGTTCCGTTTCACTAAGATGGGGCGATTCTTCGATGGTAACGCAGAAATCGACATCGCAGCGACCTCGAAGGATAAGAAGAAAGTTCTTATCGGGGAATGTAAGTATAAGAACAGCCCCTTTGATATGGACGAGTTTAACGCATTAAAGGGGAAGTCGGTTAATAACGATGCGGAAAGATATTATTATCTATTCTCAAAATCCGGATTTACTAAAGACTTATCGGAATTGGAAAGTGAAAAGGTACGGTTGATTCCGATTCAAGATTTATTCTAAGACACAAGCACAAACCACGCCTATACACGGTTCATTCCACGCGTTTCAACTTACGCGTGCGGATGTGATTGCGGAGCAAACGCGTTCCTTAGATGAAGCGATGGAAGATTTACGCAGACGTTTTATCGTAGGTCCGAATGGATAATTACTAGATAGTTATCATTAAATCGATCATAAAAAACCCCACGCGGGAGCTCACGACCGCGCAGGGCAAACAGGGCGTTTATCACTTTTATGTGACACGCATTTTTGTTTTTATATCTTTTTATTTTTACTGCATCGGAAAGGTTTGCAAGGGGGATCCCTTTACACGCATACTTGCGGGGTGACTCGGATGCGCATCCTTAATGAGTCGATGTGTCCATTATATTCACATTGGGTAAAAAGTCAATATGTTCGACGAACAATATTTTTGTATATATCTGTTTTATCAGTTATATAAATCTATTGTAATGTCGTTAAGGAGCTTGTGAAAACAGGTTCCTTAAATAACACGGGTGTTGACTTTTACAACAAAATTAGGTGTTTGCCACCAGTTGTTCTTTAATCGCATATTGGATAACTTCCGATGGCGACAGCAACATGGCTTTGGCTTTCATATTAATAATGCGCGCATAATCAGGCGACAGCAATTCGTTTACAAGTTTTGTTTCACGCATGTGAGACAAGAACCCGGGCTTGCCTGAAAGTTGCGGAGGATCTTGTTCATATTCAAGGCTTAAATTTTCATATTCTTTATCAGATAATCTACCGCTTGCTTTCATTTACTTCATCATCCTTTCGATATAATATTTACGACAAGGCATCGCGTGAAAAACCACTATATGCTCGTCAGACACAACATGAAATATTATTTCCAGTAACTTGGCATTTTTGTCATAACCAATTGCCAGTGTTTTATTCGGCTCATTTTCCAGCATTTCATCATATATACTCTGTTCAAGAGCGCGTAAAATATCCTCATTACTCTGCCCGTGCTTTCTTGCTGACGGAAGGATTTCAATGTTAACCCATGATTCACCGATTACAATTTTTTCAATCAATTGTCACATTCCTCCTTAATGAACAACTTGTGTTCATCGTTGGCGTAGAGAGTGTTTTTATACTGCGGCATTTGTTGTAGACGCTATATAATTAAGTCGTTCAACTTCACAGTATGGCAGTATCAAATTTGTAACTCGGTGGCGTTAGTTCGCGTCCGTCCTTTGACAAAAATGATTTCATGATAAGTCTACCTCTTCGTATGCCCATACTGTCATTATGGCGATTGTAGCAAGCATAAAAGCAAATAGCAATATTACTTTCTCAAGCCTCTTGACCACCTTGCAATCATTTATATTACATATTCATAAGATACTAACTCGTAAGATAGCAAGTGGAGCATGTTCATCGAATGACGATGCGGCGATATTTTGCTAATGCAAAAGCCGCAAACAAAAAACGCGGTATCGCCCGTTTTCCGGCAATACCGCGTTTTATTGTTTGTCCTTATTCGATATTGATTTTGCGTATGGTTTCTTCTTTGTTTTGCTTGGGAATGGTGACGGTCAGTATACCTTCGTCGAGCTTTGCCTTGATGTTGTCCAGCTTTGCGTTGGCAAGGCGTACGCGGCGGCTCATGGAGGAGGCGCGGCGTTCCCTGTGGATATAGTTTTTGCCTTCGTTGTTCACTTCCTCCGTGCGGGTTACGGAAATGCTCAGGTTGTCATCTTCGATGTTTAGGGTGATGTCGTCTTTTTTGATGCCGGGCAGCTCCGCTTCGATGAGGTATTCCGTTTCGGTTTCCTCAATGTCGATTTTGAAGGTGTCCCGTGACAGGCTGCGGTTTTGTTGCAACCAGTTGTCGCTAAAAAAGTCATCAAGCATGTTGTAAAAATCGTTGAAGCCTGTGCTTGTGCGCATCAAATGGTTTCCTCTGCGGTTTAAGGGGATAAGTCCTGCCATGTTTAACAACTCCTTTATAATTTTTATTTGTTAGCACTCGCACGTGTCGAGTGCTAACAAAAATATACCATGGTGTTTTTCGCATGTCAACACTTTTTTGAAAAATTTATAAAAAATTTTTTGAAAATTTTTGACAATTCCTTAACAAGGGTTAAACTAGGGGAAACAAACCGTTTAAGGTTTTATTACGATTCATTCGGCGGGGCGATTAACGATGGAAAAAATCAACAAACACCAACCCGACATCGACCGCATCCTCTCCCGCCGCCATGACTTGGGCGCGGATTGGTGGACGACACCCGATAAAAGGTTGACCAAGGGTTCCCCATTCTCAACCTGCGACTGCGCAATAATACTGTTGGAATTGGGCATGGAACCCGAAGACCCCATACTTTCAGCCGTGGCAAATTTATTCTTCAGCGTATGGCGGAAGGACGGGCGTTTCAAGCTCTCCCCGTCCGGCGGCATCCTCCCGTGCCATACGGCATACGCGGCAAGCCTCATGTGCCGCCTGGGGTACGCCAAAGACGAACGAATCCAAACCACCCTTCGCCACTTCCTGGAAACTCCATACACCGACGGCGGTTGGCGTTGCAACAAATTCTCCTTCGGGCGCGGACCGGAAACAAACCATTCCAACCCCCTACCCACCCTCAACGTACTGGACGCCTTCCGCTTCACCCCCCACCTAAACAAAGAACCCAAACTAAACAAAGCCGTAGAATTCCTCCTCTCCCACTGGCGCATCCGCAAACCCATAGGCCCCTGCCAATACGGCATAGGCAAGCTGTTCATGCAAATCGAATACCCCCTATGGAGCTACAGCCTCCTCCCCTACGTCTACACCCTTTCCTTCTACGAAAAAGCCCAAAAAGACGAACGCTTCCAAGAAGCCTACGAAGCGTTAAAAAGCAAACTCATAAACAACCAAATCACAGTAGAACGCAACTCCCCCCGCCTTAAAGAATTAGCTTTTTGTAAAAAAGGGCAACCCAACGAGCAAGCCACCCAACGCTTTAACGAAATCAAAACGCGAGTGGAACGCGGCGTCACCCAATGACAAAGGGAGGCGGGTGGGGTTCGGCGACCGACTTCGCCTTCAAGGGAGCGAACCCCACCCGCTTCCCGCCCGCCACCGTGAACCCCATCCCTCTCACGTTTTAATATAATCATGAAAGGATTGATCCAAATGCAAAATTACAAGGAAAAAGCCCGCGCCCTAATCGCGCAAATGACCGTAGAGGAAAAAGTCTCCCAAATGCTCCACACCGCCCCCGCCATCGACCGCTTGGGCATCCCCGCTTACAATTGGTGGAACGAAGCCCTGCACGGCGTGGCACGCAGCGGCACGGCCACGGTATTCCCGCAGGCAATTGGGCTGGCGGCAGCCTTCGACCCGGACTTGCTAAAGGAAATCGCAACCGCAATCGCCGACGAAGCGCGGGCCAAATTCCACGCCTACCAAAAGGAAGGCGACACGGACATATACAAAGGGCTGACGTTTTGGTCGCCCAATATTAATATCTTCCGCGACCCGCGCTGGGGACGGGGGCATGAAACGTACGGCGAGGACCCGTACCTCACTTCGCGCTTGGGCGTGGCGTTTATCCAAGGCTTGCAAGGGGACGACCCGGAAAGTTACAAAGCCGCCGCGTGCGCCAAGCACTACGCCGTACATTCCGGCCCGGAGGAGGACCGCCACCATTTCGACGCGGTTTGCGA
>WRDO01000019.1 GCA_009779755.1 Defluviitaleaceae bacterium
CCCGGCCCGCCTCTTTGCCACACGAAAGGTTTTGTTGATGCCATGTAATTCGATCACATTCATCCCCCCTTCCAAGCAAGGAGGGGTATGATAATACAAGCGTTTTTATATGTAAAGAAGAATTTGTAATCAAAAATTCAAAACAAACATACGTTTTATTTCATAAGTGTTGACAATACGTTCTTTACATGTATAATTGCCGTAAGCCAAGGAACTTCGCCGAGGCTTGCGAACGACCCACTAAGGCTGCGCAGCCGGGTCAAGGGTAATGCATATAATGGGTGCCCTCCCGTAATATTTACATTTTATCAACACCGCAAAGAAAAAAATTCAATAAAACAACCCCCAACCGCTTCCACTCAGATTTGGAGGCGAGTGACAACCCCGTGCGGGCGCATCTTTTGATGCTTGAGCTTCCCGCGTGGGGTTTTTGTTTAATTAAAAAAACGAATTTTAAAAGTGTATATTATATGTTAAAATTGTCCCGCAATCACGCGAAGGGGTGTAACTATGAAAAAAACAATTTTTGTGGTGGACGATAACAATACCAACTTAGCTTTGGCGGAAAAAGCGTTGCAAGACCAATACCGGGTGATCACCCTGCCGTCGGCGGTGAAAATGTTTAAATTTTTGGAAAAAACAACGCCGGATTTGATCCTGTTGGATATCGAAATGCCGGAAATGGACGGATTTGAAGCACTAAACCGTCTAAAGGAAAATAATTCGGAAATCCCCGTCATTTTTTTAACGAGCCTCATCGACGCCGAGGTTGAAGTGAAAGGTTTCCAGTTGGGGGTAATCGATTTTATCACCAAGCCGTTTTCCGCCCCCGTATTGGCAAACCGCATAAAAACGCACTTACAAATCGACGATATCATCCGCGAACGTACGGCGCAGCTGCGGAACTTGCAAAGCGCCATCATATCGGGGTTTGCCGATATGCTGGAAAGCCGGGACGAAGAAACGGGGGGCCATGTCGAGCGAACGTCAACATACATACAGATATTGCTGGACTCCCTGGCGGAACGGGGTATATACATCGACTACATCAAGGGGATAAACCGTGAATCGTTTATTTCGTCGGCACGCCTGCATGATGTGGGCAAGATCGTCATATCGGATACGATCCTGAACAAACCCGGCAAACTCACCGATGAGGAATTTACCATCATGAAAACCCACGCGATCGAAGGCGAGCGGGCTATCGACAAAATCGCATCGCGCACCTACGATGTGGAATTTTTGCAAAACGCAAGGCTTTTCGCGGGCAGCCACCACGAACGTTGGGACGGTACGGGTTACCCGCGGGGTTTGGCGGGCACCGCTATCCCGCTTCAAGGGCGGCTTATGGCGTTTGCCGACGTGTACGACGCGCTTATGTCTGAACGTCCGTATAAAAAACCCTTCAGCGAGGAAGATACAATACGCATCATCATGGAAGGCGCCGGAAAGCAATTCGATCCTATTGTTGCAGATGTGTTCTTCGAGGTGAGAGACCGATTTTTTGCCGTACACGATGAACACCTGCGCAAAGAACGCGAGGTATAACCATGAAAAATGTCAGTATTATTAAACAACACGGCAAAATGATCGCCATATTAGCGTTTTGCCTAAGCATCCCGTTTATCGCGATTTGGTATATCGCGTCCGACGTGAATAAAAATATCTATCACGAGCAAAAAAGTAATAATTTAATGTCCTTCGCCCGAATACTCGATTCCCAACTTGCTTTCGGCGGTTACAACGAAATATTGGCAAACGCCGGTATGGAAAACGCCCCACGCGAAGAGCAGATCAGAACCTTAAATGAAGCGTTGCGCACTATTACGGACGAAGTGGCCCATTCCACGCCCGGGTTGGGCGTAGGTTATTATTCCTACGCGTTGGACGCCATACTTACATACGGCCCGTCCGAGGAACATCACGCTACGGTAGGCATTTCCATAGGGGAAGCCCACCCGGGGCGTCGGGTTATGGCAACAGGTATCGCAGAAGTTTCCATGGGTACCATGGTACGCGGCAATATCATGAACGCCATGCTGCCGATAGTACGCGAGGGCGAAATAATAGGCTATATTTGGGCCAACAACCTCGTTTCCGAATTGGAACAAACCCTTTCGCAAATGTCGTCGATCATACTGCTGCTGCTTATACTCTCCTATGTCATTATGCTGGCTATTATCGTGTTGTTTATCCGCAGGATGTTACTGACGGAGCAAAAATTCATGAAAGCGCTTTCGGAGGCGCTTGAAGAAGCGAAAACCGCCAATCAAACCAAAAGCGCGTTCCTCAGTACCATGAGCCACGAAATCCGTACGCCGATGAATGCCATCTTGGGTATCACCGAAATACAACTCCAAAATGAAACGCTGGACCAAGCCGTAAGGGACGGGCTCGAAAAGGTGTACACTTCGGGGGACATGCTGCTTAATATAATCAACGACATCCTTGACCTCTCAAAAATCGAAGCGGGTAAATTTGAACTGGTTATTTCGAAATACGAAACGGCGAGCTTAATCAGCGATACGGCGCAGCTAAACATGATGCGAATCGGTTCAAAGCCCATCAATTTTGAATTAAACGTGGAGGAAGATTTGCCGGTAATGTTGTGCGGCGACGAGCTGCGCATAAAACAAATTCTAAACAACTTGCTTTCCAATGCCATAAAGTATACGTCCACGGGTACGGTTAAGGTGTTCGTTTCTTCAAAACCGATGGAAGGCGATGATGAAAAGACGATGCTGACCGTAAGCGTAAGCGATACGGGGCAGGGCATGTCAAAGGAACAAGTGGACAAACTCTTCGACGAATATTCCCGCTTTAACCTCGAAGCCAATCGCTCTACGGAAGGTACCGGACTCGGCATGAGCATCACGCGAAATTTGATTCACATGATGGATGGTGATATTACTATTGAAAGCGAGCCGGGCAAAGGCTCCATCTTCACCGTGCTGTTGCCGCAAACCAAAGTCGATGACGCCGTGTTGGGCAGGGAAATGGTGGAGGCGTTGCACAACTTCCGCTCAAGTAGCCGCGCGCAAATGAAACGTACCCAAATAATACGCGACCCGATGCCGTACGGCCGCGTATTGATCGTGGATGACGTGGGAACGAACATATATGTCGCAAGGGGGCTGCTGACGCCGTATGGATTAAGCATCGACTCGGTGGACAGCGGGATTTCCGCTATCGAAAAAATTAAGCAAGGCAATGTATACGATATCGTATTCATGGACCATATGATGCCGAACATGGACGGCGTGGAAGCGACAAAAATTATCCGCGATATGAACTATTCCCAACCCATTATCGCGTTAACGGCAAACGCCGTGGTGGGCCAAGCGGATATCTTTTTGAAAAACGGTTTCGACGATTTCATTTCCAAACCCATCGACGTGCGCCAACTGAATCTTGTATTAAACAAATTTATACGCGACAAACAACCGCCCGAAGTCATCGAAGCGGCAAAGCAGTTAAACGGGTTGAACAAAAAAGCGCAGGATAACGCCAACCCGTCGCAGACGGATATCGACCCGCAGCTGATCGAATTATTTATGCAGGACGCAAACAAAGCCATTGATGTGTTGGATTCAATCATAAAAAAAGGCAGCCCCTACAGCGCGGAGGATATACGGATATACATCATCCACACGCATGGGGTAAAAAACGCTTTGGCAAACATAAATAAAAACGAACTTTCCGCCACGGCGTATAAACTGGAGCAATTGGGGCGGGATAATAATACCGAATCGATAACAGCCGAAACGCCGGGCTTCCTCGACGCGCTTAGGGAATTGGTAAATACGCTGGCACCGCCGGAAGAGGAAACCACCGAAGAACCCGCAAGCGAAAACGAACCGCTGTTGCGCGAAAAATTGCTGGAAATCAAAGCAGCTTGCGAGGATTGGGACAAAGGCAAAGCAAGGGAAACGTTGGCGGTACTGCGAAAAAATATATGGCCGAAGCAAACGAAAGATTTATTGGAAAAAATCAATGAACAACTATTGCACAGTGACTTTGACGAAATCGAGGATGAAATCGACAAATTTACAAATAAAAAACCCACCCTCTTGTGATAACGGGTGGGTTTTGCAAAAACCAAGGGTTTTATTATTGCGCGGGGGCGACGATGGGATTGATTTGCTGGTTCCTCATGCGCGCCTGCTCATTTTGTTGCATAAGGATTTGAATTTGGCTTAGGGTTTGTTCTTTTCTTACATTCATCATTTCCTTAACCATATCCGCGTCGGCGATGCGGCTGCGCGCGTCGGCCATGTTAAGCGCGGTAAGGGAATTGGCGTCGGCGGTAAAGTCGAAGCGGTTCGACAGCGCGCCGAGGTTGGCGCGTTCGCCGTTGACCTCGGCCATTGCGGCGTCGATGTCACCGATATTAAATTCGCCGGTAACGTTAAAGTTGGCTATCGCTTTCGCCAAGCCGCTCATGTCGTTAATGTTGACCGTCGTGCCCGATCCGTCCGGATAGGAAGCGGTATGCAGGCTTTGGGCTGACCCGTCCAAAAGGGGTATGGTGTTAAATTCGGTATTTTTTACCGTGGTTTGGATATGGTCCGCCAGTTGGGAAATCTCGCCTTGGATGAGTTGGCGGTCCGCGTCCGTGTAGATACCGTTGGAGGCCTGCAAACTTAATTCGCGGATGCGGCCCAGCGCGCCGCCGATGGTAGCCAATCCGCCTTCGGCGGTGTTCGTCAGGTTTTGCATATCGCGCGTGTTTGCGATGCCTTGTTCGTATCCGCGGATTTGGGCGTCCATTTTTGTGGAGATAGCCAAACCCGCCGCATCGTCCGCCGCGGAATTAATGCGCTTACCGCTTGCCACGCGCATCATGGCGTTGGACATTTGGTTGTTCGCCATACCTTTGACAGTCATAGCCGTATCCCTCCCTTTTACGTTTCCGACCTTGCGATGCATATATAATATACCATTATCGCAATATACGCCACATTTTTATCCCAACGCTCCCGCGATAACCCGCGCCAAGCGATTCGCTTGTTCGGTGATCTTCATTTGGTCCTTGCCTTCGATCATTACGCGTATCAACGGCTCCGTACCGGAAGGGCGCACGAGGATACGTCCCTCATCCGCGAGCTCGCCTTCGATCTCCGATTGCGCTTTTATTATAGCGGGGTGGGTTTTATATTCGGGTTTACGCTTACTGTTAACGGTCGTATTTACCAATACCTGCGGATATACCGTTAAAATCTTACGTAATTGAGAAAGGGGTTGGCCCGACTTAACCAACGCCGCCGTTAATTGCAAGCCCATGAGAATCCCATCACCCGTATCGGCGAATTGACGGAAAATCAAATGCCCCGATTGTTCGCCGCCGAGGGTCAGATCGTCTTGCAACATCTTTTCCAATACATAACGGTCACCGACGTCCGCACGGTGTAATCGGATACCTTGCTCCCGGCAAAAGACTTCCAACCCTTGGTTGGACATAACCGTCCCTACAAGGGTATACTTTGCCAGCAAGCCACGGCGGTGCATATCTTGTGCGCATATGGCCATTATCCCATCGCCATCCAACAGATTCCCGTGTTCGTCCACCGCCAGCATCCTGTCGCCGTCGCCGTCGAAAGCGAAGCCGATATGCGCACCTTTTTCCCTTACGAACGCGAGCAGCGAATCCATATACGTGGAGCCGCAATTATTATTTATGTTTATTCCGTCGGGTTTATCGTGCAGCGAATATACCTTCGCGCCCAAAGCCGCGAAGATTTTTGGTGCGATTTGGGCGGTTGCCCCGTTGGCGCAATCGAGTGCGATCGTAAAACCGTCGGGTAATTTAAAATCGGGAACGGTGGAAAAGAGGAAATCCATATAATCCCGTTCGGCAGCGGGGAGGGAGAGGACAGTTCCTATGCTTTCCCCTGTCGGACGGGGTAGGGTATCCTCTTTTTCGATTTGAAGCATTATATCCTCTATTTCATCCTCCACTGCGTCGTGGAGCTTTTGCCCGGCATTATTAAAGAATTTTATCCCATTGTCCGGCATGGGGTTGTGCGAAGCGGAAATCATCACACCCGCATCAAACCCATATTTCTTTGTCAAGTACGCAACCGCGGGTGTGGGTATTACCCCCGCTAAATAAACTTCCGTGCCCAACGAACACAAACCCGCGACAAGCGCGGCCTCCAGCATGTCGCCCGACCGTCGTGTATCCTTCGCCAATAATATCTTGGGTGTATGATCGATTCCCCTCGTTAATATATATGCGCCGGCGCGCCCCAGCCGCAATGCCAACTCGGCCGTAAGTTCGCGGTTGGCTACGCCGCGTACGCCGTCAGTCCCGAATAACCTTCCCATATGTAACATTTCCTCCATTTATATGACCTCCGATAATTATATCATAATGTTTATACAGTTATGTAAAACAACTTCTGCCCGATTCGAACAGAAGTTGCTTTGCTAACCCATCAATTGCATGGTTTGAAATCCGGTTTTTGCGGGGGTGAAAAAATATCCATGGGAAATTCGAGGTCCGCGAAATATTCGCAGGGATTGATGTCATTGCTTTCCTTGCAGGCTTCGGGAATGCAGAATCCCGTCGACTGTACGTTAAGGTGAACCAAACGGAACAGCTTAAGGATAGCGAACAACCCGATCGTCAAATGGATTTCGGGCGGCCTGCCGTGGCCATGACATAACCTCGCATCCAATGCGACGGCTTTTGCCTCGACCCAAATGAAAGGCGCGGCTTGGAACGTATTCGTCTTACCGATATACAGGTCCGTCCCGATGACCAAATCCGAACCCAACGAACCGAACAGCGTTGTCTTCATCTTAAAGAAGCTCTTCGCCCTTATTTCGTTGATGATTTCACCCGAGGCGCAGCGGAAAACGAGGACGTATTCGAATTCGAACTTCACGTCCACGTCCCAATAACCGGCGCGGAAGGGGCTGGGTTGTTTGTTAAGCACGTTGATCCTGGTTATCGTCAGTTTATCGATCGAAACGGAGGCCGAGCCTTCGGGCGGTTTGACGGGCGTGTCCGGTTTCATGCATTCATTATGCTCTTCCGCATACCTCGCTACCAACGGCGGACCCAGATCCTTATAAGTCAAGCAGTTTTGCCGCCGACAACTATCGTATACCTTGTACGCTACAATGCATTCGTCTTTTATCCTTTTATGGCCTTGGCCGGCGAAGGATTCCTCGGGTTCTGCGGTTTGAAGTTCAAATGCTCCCACTTTCATTGCCTCCTTGGATAAACGTGTTTTCTACCAGCATTATATGTACAACTCGTTTATGTGTTCCAATTGAAATGCCGAATCATCTTATGTTAAACTTGGCCCATTATCCCGCAAACGATTGGATTGTGTGAATGACGGATCATCGCGATTATTTGGACCGATGCCACAGCGTAGCCGTATTCGGCGGCACGTTCGACCCGATACATTACGGGCATTTGACCGTAGCGGAAGCGGTGCTCGCGCATTTTGCGCCGCAGCGCGTATTATTTATGCCGTGCGGCCAACCGCCGCATAAGGAAGGCGTAAACGTAACCCCCGCCGAGCATCGGTACCAAATGACGCTCCTCGCCACATGTGACCATCCCGGCTTTGATGTGTCGCGGATGGAGCTCGACCGTCCGGGTGCGTCCTTCACGATCGATACCGCACGGCAATTATTGGCGGTTTGCCCGGCCGAAGTGAAAATCTATTTCATCATCGGCGCGGACAGCTTGGAACAGTTGCTTACGTGGAAGGACGCGGAAGCGCTCCTTACGCTTTGCCGTTTTATTGCCGTACCCCGTCCCGGTTTCAGCAGCAAACAATCCAAGGAAACCGTCCGCAAGTTAAATAATAAATACAAGGAGCGGATATTTTTATTGGATATGGAAAAAACGGATATTTCCGGTACGGAAATCCGCCGCCGTATTACCGAAGGAAAGAGCGTGCGTTCATTTATACCGCGGGTCGTGGAGGATTATGCCCGCGCGCATCATTTGTACCGTGAACCGTTTTCCTTTGACGCCGTAAAAAAGGATTTGCAAAAACGACTTTCCCCCAAGCGTTTCGTCCATACGTTGGGTGTTATCAAAGAAGCGGACGCCCTTGCACGGCATTACGGCGCCAACGTGGAAAAAACGCGTTGGGCGGCGTTGCTGCATGACTGTGCGAAAGAATATTCCACCGATAAAAAAATCGCATTATGTAAAAAATGGGGTATACCCCTCGAAAGCGCAAACATCGCGCATATCGACCTGACCCACGGGCCGATGGGCGCGGAATCCGCCAAACGCGATTATTACGTAAATGATCCGGAAATATTACAAGCCATCCGATACCACTCCACCGGGCATGGCGCGATGACTGTTTTGGACAAGGTAATCATGCTCGCCGATTTTATCGAGCCGTACCGCGACGATTACTCGCCCCTCACGCAAATGCGCAAATTAGCGTACACAAACATGGACAAAGCCCTACGTATCGGCATCAAATTTACCATCAAAGAGGAAAAACAAGCCAAAAACCCCGTACACCCCATCAGTTATGAAGCGTTAAAAGCATTAAAATAATGATAAACGCACATCAAGGAGGATTAGATGAACGAAACGGAAAGGGAAACCGCAGCCGTAGCCGCATTACGGGATGCATTGGATTCGAAGTTTGGGAAGGACATCGTGGTGATGGATTTACGCGGTATATCCACCATCGCGGATTATTTCGCCATCGCGACGGGAACAAGCCAACCCCAATTAACGGCTTTGGCAAAAGCGGCGGAGGAAACGCTTGCCGCTCACGGGTTACGTTTAAACCACAGCGAGGGCATGGCTACGGGTAATTGGGTGTTATTGGACTTCGGTTCGGTGATCGTCCATCTCTTCGATAATGAAAGCCGGCAATTTTACAACCTCGAACGCGTGTGGGGTGACGCGAAGGTTTCATCCGCCGCAGGAGCGCTATAAGAATAATTTTCCATATATATGTTAATCCTTCTTATACGAAGGAGGTTTGGTATGGATATGGAAAAAAAAATATACGCATGGGTTATCGGATCGTGCGTGCTTTCTGTTATGTTGGGTATTGGGTTCGGGTATTTATTGTTCGGCGGGGCCAGCGTGAATGCGAGCATATATACAGGCTCGGTAACGCAAGACGCCGTACCCGTGGCTTCGGGTACGATACATGAAATCACCGCCGCCGTATCCGACGATGAAGAAACGTTACCCGTCCACCGTTATGTAGTGACTGTTGTGGACGGTTACGTAACGGTTTTCTATGCCGACCATGCAGGGGGCGATATAAAGGAAGCCACCACGACCCCCGTCAACGTCTTACCCGCAGCGGATATCGAGCGCCTGCAGGAAGGCATCCGCGTCTATACCGAGGAAGCGCTTTCGCGGCTTTTACAGGATTATGGTTCGTAGAAAGGAATAAACCTTATGTCCTATATCATGGCTTTTGACCAGGGTACGACCAGTTCCCGCTGTATCATCTTCGATAAAGAAGGACGGGCGGTGGCGAAATCGCAAAGGGAATTTACGCAAATATACCCGCAACCCGATTGGCCCGGCCGTTCCCCGCGGGAACCGATTAATCCCGCGGCTTGGGTAGAGCACGACCCCGCCGCCATATGGGAAACGCAATACGGCGTAGGTAAGGACGCCATGCAAAAAGCGGGGTTAAAGGCATCGGATATCGTCGCCTTGGGTATAACCAATCAGCGGGAAACCACGCTCGTTTGGGATAGGACAACCGGGCAACCCATACATAACGCTATCGTGTGGCAATGCCGCCGCACCGCGCCCATGTGCGACGGCTTACGGGATTCGGGATACGAATCCTTTTTTACGTCCAAAACGGGTTTGAGGCTGGATGCGTATTTTTCCGGCACAAAGCTGGCATGGCTGTTGGAAAACATCCCCGAAGCAAGGCAAAAAGCAGAACGCGGTGATTTATTGTTCGGCACGGTGGATACGTGGCTCATATGGAACCTGACGGGAGGTACGGTACACGCCACCGATCACACGAACGCATCGCGGACGCTTTTATATAATATACATACCTGCGAATGGGACAGGGATATCTTAAATCTGCTCAACATCCCGCGTGAAATGTTGCCTGCGGTAAATCCTTCATCGGGAATTATTGCGCATACCTCCCTTTTCGGCGGCAAAATCCCCATTGCGGGTGTTGCGGGTGACCAACAGGCCGCTTTATTCGGGCAAGCGTGCTTTCGTCCCGGCCAAGCGAAAAATACGTATGGTACGGGATGCTTTTTGCTGATGAATACAGGCGAATGCCCCATACAATCCCGCCATGGCCTTATCACAACGATGGCGGCTTCCTACGACGGTAAGCCGCAATACGCCTTGGAAGGAAGCGTTTTTATCGGCGGGGCGGTCGTGCAGTGGTTGCGTGATGAACTGGGGCTTATCACCCACGCGGCCGAAACCGAAGCCTTGGCGGCAAGCGTCACCGATACGCAAAGCGTGTATATCGTACCCGCTTTCGTCGGCCTTGGCGCGCCGTATTGGGACGCCCACGCACGCGGTGCGATCATAGGGTTGACGCGCGGCGTAAACAAAGCGCATATCGTACGCGCGGCGTTGGAAAGCATGGCATACCAAACCAATGACGTCGTAAAAACCATGATGTCCGATATCAATGATATCAACGGCGACGTTCCCGTCCCGGCGGCAATCAAAAAGCTCCCCGTTGACGGGGGAGCCTGTGCGAACAACTTCCTCATGCAATTCCAAGCCGACATACTCGGTGTACCCGTGGAGCGTCCTTCGGTCATCGAAACAACCGCCCTCGGTGCGGCGTACCTCGCGGGCTTGGCCGTCGGCTATTGGGAAAGCACGGACGACATCATCGCCAACCGTGGGGTGGAACGCGTTTTTACCCCGCAAATGGACCGGGAAAAGGTACGGCACTTGGTCGAAGGATGGGAACAAGCGGTAAGGCGAACCCGCACCTAAAGCAATAAAACCGCAAAAATAACACGGAAATATTACGATTTATATATACGCCTTTTTTCCGTTTATCATTCAACCACGTCGAATTGGCTGTTGTACAGCGCGGTATATACGCCGTCCTTTGCTAATAATTGTTTGTGGTTACCTTGCTCCACGATGTCACCTTCACGCATGACGAGGATAAGATCCGCGCTCTTGATAGTCGAAAGCCTGTGCGCGATGACAAAACTCGTACGGCCCTTCATTAAGTTATCCATGGCTTGCTGGATCAATACCTCGGTACGCGTGTCCACGTTACTGGTCGCTTCGTCCAATATCAGGATATCCGGGTCGGCGAGTATCGTGCGTGCAATGGTGAGGAGCTGCTTCTGTCCGGCGGAAATATTATCCGCTTCTTCGTTGATCATCATTTTATAACCATCGGGTAAGGCGCGTATGAAGTGGTGCGCCTGCGCGGCTTTGGCGGCTTTTTTGATGTCGTCGCTTTCGGCGTCTAAGTTGCCGTAGCGTATGTTTTCCTCGATCGTCCCGTTAAAGAGCCACGTATCCTGCAACACCATACCGAAATGCTTGCGCAAGTCATCGCGGGTATAACAGGTGATGTTTTCGCCGTCCATGGTGATCGCGCCTTCGTTAACGTCGTAGAAACGCATCAGGAGCTTGACGATCGTCGTTTTACCCGCACCCGTGTGGCCGACGATGGCGATCTTTTGCCCGGGCTTTACTTCGGCGGTAAAGTTCTTGATAACGGGGACATCCGTTTCATAGCCGAAATGGACGTTGTCGAAGCGTATATGGCCGTTGACGGTATCACGGATAACGGGGTCCGTGGTGTCGGGGGATTCCTCCGCTTCATTTAAGAAGGCGAAAACACGCTCGGCGGCGGCGGCGGTTTGCTGGAGCATCCCCGCCACGCCGGAAAGCTGCGCCATGGGTTGGCCGAATTGGCGTGTGTATTGGATGAACGCTTGAATGTTGCCGATGGAAATACGCCCTTGGACCGCCATCATCCCGCCGATGACCACGACGGCCACATATCCTATGTTTCCGATAAACGCGATGATCGGCCACATAATGCCGGAAAGGAAATTGGCCTTCCACCCCGCGCGGTACAGGCGTTGGTTGTGCTTGTCGAATGTAGCCGCACTGGCTTCCTCGCTGTTAAAGGACTTAACGATGGCGTGTGAAGTGAACATCTCTTCGATATGGCCGTTGAGCTTGCCGAGGTTTTCGGCCTGCTGCTTAAAATATTTTTGCGATTTTTTTACGATGATGCCGACAATGACGCCTGACATGGGGAGTATCGTGATCGCCACAAGCGTAAGGATGGGGCTGATGGTCAGCATCATTACGATGATGCCTAATACCGCCGTCGCGCTTGAAATCATGGATACCAAGCCGCTGCTGAGTGTGTTGCTTATCGTGTCCACATCGTTTGTGATGCGGGAAAGGACGTCGCCGTGCGGGGTTTTATCAAAATACCGTAAAGGCAAGCGGTGGATCTTTTCGCTTAGTTCGGTGCGCAGCTTGTAGGTAATGCGCGTGCTTACACCCGCCATGACAAAGCCTTGGAAATAGTTGAACGCGATATTAACGGCTTGAATCGAGGCGAAAATACCGAGGATTGTTGTTAGGCGACGGAAATCGATACCCGTAACAAACCCGGCGAATATCGTATCGGTAGCCTGCCCCAAAATACGCGGCCCCATTACGGCCATGACCGTGGAAGCCATTGCCATGGATATGATCATGGTAATCGCAATTTTTTCCGCGCCGAGGTAAGCGATCAAGCGCTGCATCGAACCCTTGAAGTCCTTGGCTTTTTCCGTAGGCATCCCGCGGCGTCCCCATGGACCGCCGCCGCCCTGCCGTGCCCTCGGGCTGTTTTGCTTTTTATCTGACATGGTTCACCTCCGATGCCAAAAGATCTTGCGAGGATGCGATTTCCAAGTAGGCGGGACAGGATGTGAGCAATTCCTCGTGCGTGCCGGTACCTACGATCCTGCCTTCGTCCAGCACGATGATTTGCTCGGCGTTCATGATTGTGCCGATGCGTTGAGCGATGACGATAACCGTCGCGTCAGCGGTGTGTTCCTTAAGTGCGCGGCGTAGCTTAACGTCGGTGGTAAAATCCAACGCGGAGAAGCTGTCATCGAAGATGATGATTTTCGGGTTCTTGGCAAGCGCACGCGCGATCGAGAGGCGTTGGCGCTGGCCGCCGGATACATTGCCGCCGCCTTGGGTGATTTCCGATTCGAATTTTTCCTCTTTTTCCTGTATAAATTCCAAGGCTTGCGCGACTTCTGCGAATCGGGTCATTTCCTCTTCGGTAGCATCGGCGTTGCCGTATTTGATATTGGAAGAAATCGTCCCCGTCAACAATTGACCCTTTTGCGGTACGAAGCCGATTTTATCGCGCAGGTCCTTTTGGCGGACATTACGTATGTCCAGCCCATCCAGGGTTACGCTCCCCTCGGTCACATCATAAAAACGCAGCAACAGCGAAACGATCGTTGACTTACCCGACCCGGTAGGGCCGATGATGGCTGTGGTTTGCCCGGGTTTGGCGGTGAAGGTAATGCCTTCCAGTACGTCCGCTTCCGCGCCGGGGTAGCGGAAACAAACATTATTAAAAGCAACCAACCCATCGGTGGGGGACGAATCGGGGAATGTTAGCGGTTGATCGGGGTCGTTGATCGTCAGTTCCTTCTCCAACACTTCGGCGATACGCGCGGCGGAAACCTGCGCCCTCGGTACCATCACCAATACCATCGATACCATCATAAACGCAAAGATCACCTGCACGGCGTATTGCATGAACGCCATCATATCGCCGATTGCCAATCCCGAATGCGCGATGTGATGCGCACCCATAAAAATAACGAGCAGCTGCGTGCCCGCCAACATAAACGTAATCAGCGGGCCGACGACCGCCATTACGCGCCCGATGAACAAGCCCATGTCGCGCAAGTCGGTATTAACGGCATCGAAGCGTTGCTTCTCGTGTTTTTGTGTGCCGAAGGCGCGGATGACCATCAAACCGTGCAGGATTTCACGGGAGGTTTTATTAAGCCTGTCTACCATTTCCTGTAAAATTTTAAACTTGGGCATGACGATCGAGGTGATTAGGACCACGAAGCAAACCAACAGGATCACCGCCAGCGCAATGATCCATGACATACTGACGGAGCGCGTCAATGCCATGATTACGCCGCCGATCCCCAAAATGGGCGCGTATACCAGCATCCGCGCGCTCATATTGACGAGGTTTTGTACTTGCGAAACGTCGTTGGTGCACCGCGTGATCAGCGACGCGGATGAAAACGCGTCGAATTCCGATTGCGAAAAGCTCTCGACCTTAACGAATAAATCCCGCCGCAGGTTGCGTGCCATGCCCGCGGCCATACGCTGGGCGATGTAGCTGGATGCTATGGATGCAAGGCCCGCAAGTAAAGCGATGGCCAGCATAATGCCTCCCGTTTGTATTATGTAGTAGGTTCGAGAGGTTTCGTTAAGGACGGAGTAAACGACACCGTTATTAACGATGTCCGCCATTAACGTAGGCAGGGACAATTCCGCCAATGCTTGCCCCAATAAGAGCAGAAGCGTTAACATCAGCGGCCAGCGGTAGGGCTTTAGATATTTGACGAGTTTTAACATGGTTCGCTCCTTAGCATTTAAAATCCGTTTCCATCATACATGTATTACGCTCGCTTGTCGAAACGAGGGAGGGTGTTTTCGGTATTTTGTATAACAAGGCTTTCGTCGAAGAGAGTCGGGGAATCCAATAGGGTATACGGCTTGCCTGGCTTGGCGAAGGAAAACGCGGCGAGCGAAAAGCGGTGGTTTTGCAACAGGGATTCCAATTGGTTTATGTTATCGCGCACAAGCTGCTCGATGCGGGGGTTATCCAAGCGAAATTGGCAATGTACGGAATTATCGTCTTTTTGTATATATGTTTCAAATCGTCCCAGGGATGCCGTATCCAACGCGATGAGCGCGGATGCGGCGCCCTTTTTTCCGTCGGCTGTCTTTTTCGCGTCCTTATATATATGCAGGGTCGTTTGCATGTTGTCTTGCCCATTGTGGAAAAGGGGAAGCTGTACGTAAATCTGGTTTCGTATTTGCGCGGTAAAATCAATGGTATCGGAAAGGGCACGGACCTCCTGTAATACGCGGGCGGTCGCTGCGGGTTCGGAGTTCGGCGTTTGCCGGTGTTCGGCGCTTGAAGTTAACGTTTGGCGGATTTGGACCAGCGCGTCGCGCAAGCCGTTGAGGAAACGATCAATATCCGCGGGGGTGCTTTCGGATAAACGGAAAGCGAGGGAAGAAAGGGTTTCGGGTAGAAGCCTAGCTTCATTTGCTTCAAACGTATTTGCTTGCAACCTTGCTTCGACTTGGGGTGGGGTCGGGGATTGTATATCGGCGGGTAAGGTCAAATCGGGAACGGCGGGCGGTGCGGGTAATACCGAAGGTTGTGAGGGTGCGGGCGTCAAGTTTATCGTTGTATTATTTACGACGGTTGCCGGAGAGGTTACGGCTTGTTGCGTAACAGGTATGGCTTGAAAAACGGGAAGAGGCATTATATCGGGCCGAGCGGGTAGGGGTACGGTCGTTTGCTGGGAATTCGATTGCATCATATTTAATTGCGCTTGGTTAGCGTCGGTAAGAACGGTCGGCGTTTGCGTGGGTTGCGTTTGCGTGATATTTGTGGTTTCGGGTAACGAAACGGGTTGCGCCGGGGTCACCAACATACCGGGTTGGGTTGTGGGTTGGGCAGCATGTTGGTTTGTGGCGGGAGCGGTATTGGCGGTTGCTTGTAAAGGTGCGGTTTGTGAGGCTTGCGGTATCGCTTGCGTGAGGATCCGCGATAATTGCCCCGCCAACACCGGGTCGTTTATTTGACGGACGGCTTGCAAAAGGTTATTGATTTGGTCCGTTATACGCACTTGGCCGGAAACCAATCCTTCCAATTGGGCGGCGTTGGCAACGGTCAATTTTATATCGTTTTGTATCATAAAGAGGGCCTTGGCGTGGTTGTCCGTGTTTGCGTTCGCCGCGTTTGGGGAACCCGCCGTCAGCTTCAACGCTTGGTTCATGCGTTGGATATTATCGTTGGTGAGGGGGATACCGTTTTCCATAAGTAATTTAAGCATGATTAGGTTTTCTTCCGTGGCTTTAAATCCGGCGTTTAGCAAGATTTCGGTAAGTATTTCACGGTCGATGGGGGGTGGGGGAGCGTTTGGGTTTTGGGATGAGGAACCGGGAGTTAAAAGCGGTGGGAGCGCGGCGGCCGCTGTTTTATTAAACGCGGCTGTATCCTTTAAATACATATCCGTTAAGGGTTTTATTTCCGTCATACCAGCACCAATCCGACGGGGCAATGGTCGGAGCCCATCACTTCGGGGTAAATTGTCGCTTCCTTTATATTCGTTTTAAATGAATCGGAAACTAAAAAATAATCAATACGCCAGCCGACGTTCTTCTCCCGTGCTTTACCGATGTACGTCCACCATGTGTAGGCACCTTTTTCTTCGGGGTGTAAATGCCTAAACGTATCGGTAAAACCTTCAGCCAAAAGTTCGGTCATCTTCCCGCGTTCCTGCGGGGAAAAACCTGCGCTTCCCGCATTGCTTTTGGGATTGGCGAGGTCGATTTCCTTGTGTGCCACGTTTAAATCGCCGCATACCACCACGGGTTTATTAAAAGCAGATAAAAAGGCCCGGAAAGCATCTTCCCAAGCCATGCGGTAACCCAGTCGCGCCAGTTCGCGCTGCGAGTTGGGGGTATATACGTTTACGAGATAATATTCGGGGAATTCGAGTGTGAGTACGCGACCTTCGGTATCGTGTTCGGGTATACCCATGCCGCGTGTGACGGTTATCGGTTCCCGCTTCGTGAGTACTAACGTGCCGGAGTAACCTTTCTTTTCGGCCCAATTCCAATACGCATGGTAGCCGGGGAAGGTGAAATCCGCTTGGTCGGGGTGCATCTTCGTCTCCTGCACGGCAATCAAATCGAAGCCGCGCCGCACGAAATCCGGAAAATCCTTGTTCATGCAGGCGCGGAGGCCGTTGACATTCCACGAAGCCATGTGCATGTTCATCCCTCCGATTTAAAAAGGATTATACCATGGGTAAATAATACAGCCAAATCAAAAACGAGGATCATTATACCGTTCACCGTTTTAATACCGCTCCCCGTTTCATTTATGTTGCAGGAATTATATGGTATACTGGCTAAAGTACAACCCGATTGGGGCGTTCCGCTTGAAAAAGATTTTATTGATCGACGGCTTTAGTATATTAAATCGCGCATTCTACGCACTCCCGCCGCTGACGACGGCCGCGGGGGAGCATACGGGCGCGATTTTCGGTTTTATGAATATTTTGTTCCGTTTTATCGACGAGGAAAAGCCCGATTATATTACCGTGGCATTCGACTTACCCGTACCTACCTTCCGCCACGAGCGGTATGGCGCGTATAAAGGGACGAGGCGCGCCATGCCCGACGAATTGCGTGAGCAGGTGCCGACGCTGAAGAGCCTTTTAATTAAAATGGGTCTTCCCCCCGCCGAATACGCGGGTTATGAAGCCGACGATGTGATCGGCACGCTGTCGATAAAAGCGGAGGCCGTGGGGTTAACGTCCGTGATCGTTTCCGGCGACCGCGATCTGTTGCAACTCGCAACCGAAACGGTATGCATCCGCTTGCCCAAGACAAAAGCGGGCAAAACGGAGGTGGAAACGTATTTCGCCGCCGATGTGTCGGCGAAGTACGGCGTTTCGCCCGCCGCTTATATCGACGTGAAGGCGTTGATGGGGGACGCGTCCGACAATATCCCCGGCGTACCGGGCATCGGCGAAGTGACGGCAACGAAGATCATCGCCGCATACGGGTCGTTGGAAAACGCGATAAGGAACGCCGCGGAGGTCAAGCCCAAAAAAGCGTCGGAAAACCTCATCGAATTCGAGGAGCAAGCGCGTATCAGCCAAATGCTGGCGACGATCGTGACCGATGTACCCGTGGAATTGGCGTTAACCCCCACGCAGGATATATGGAACAAAGATGCGCTGGATGAAATTACGCGCTTGGAGCTTAGGCAAACGGCAAAGCGGTTTATAAAGGAAATAGGGGAAAAGAACGGGCAGACCGAAGTCGAACCAAGCAAAAGCGGAAAAATTGCCGGACCAACACCTGAAATAAAAATCATCGATTCCCAACCTGAAGCCGAGGCATTGTTTGCGCTTTTATCAAACAATACCCAAAGCGCGGCCATTTATCTTTTGTGGGATGATACGGAACCCGTCGGCATGGGAATCGCCGCGTATGGACACGTGCCGTACTATGTTAATTTCACATCGGACCGTCACAATGCCGAGGGTAATCATCTTTTTTTACGGACCGCCAAACCGTGGTTGGAATCCGACGCGCCCAAATGGGTGTACGATTCGAAAACGGAAACGCAACGCTTGCGTATGCATGGCATTGTGCCGCGCAACCTTGATTTCGACGCGATGCTGGCGGTTTATGCCTTGGATACACTTAACGCGGAAAAATCCCTGCCCGATCTCGCCGCTATATATCTGAAGGAAGTCTTACCCACGGAAAAAGAAATACTCGATAAAAAATCTTTTTCCGACCTATCCTTACGGGAAGCCGGCGCTTTTGCCGCCAATAACGCCGACGTACTCGCGCGGTTGCATCCTATACTCAGCGAGGCATTAACCCAAAGCGAAACCAAAAACCTGTACGAAACCATTGAGCTTCCCCTCGCATCGGTATTGGCTGACATGGAGAACATCGGTATCCAAATAAACGGCGGCACGCTCACTGCTTATGGCGAAAAATTAGCCGAACGGCTTTCACGGCTTACGGAAATTATTCACGGGCACGCGGGCGAAACGTTTAATATCCAATCTCCGATTCAATTAGGTACCATACTTTTCGAAAAATTGGGGCTGCGCGGCGGTAAAAAAACGAAGCAAGGTTATTCCACCGCGGCGGATATATTGGAAAAACTAAGGCCCGCGCATCCCATCGTAGGTGAGGTGCTTGAATACCGCGCCCACGCGAAGTTAAAATCAACGTATATCGACGGTCTTTTGCCGCTTGTCAACCCCTTTACCCAACGCATCCATTCAACGTTTCGTCAGGCTTTGACCGCTACGGGACGGCTTTCCAGCGCGGAACCCAACTTGCAAAATATTCCCGTTCGTATGCCTTTGGGACGCGAGTTGCGCAAGGCGTTTGTCCCGCGGGAAGGTTGTGTCTTTGTGGATGCGGACTACAGCCAAATCGAATTACGCGTATTGGCGCACATGTCAAGCGACCCGGTTTTGGTGAAGGCTTTTAAGGAAAACGCCGACATCCACCGCATTACGGCGTCGCAGGTGCTGGGCATCGCACCCGAGGAAGTAACCCCCGCGCAGCGTGGCAATGCGAAAGCCGTAAATTTCGGCATCGTATACGGTATAAGCGCGTTCGGGCTGAGCGAGGATTTGGGTATACCCATTTGGGAGGCGGAGGAATATATCGCAAGTTATTTCGTCCGATACCCGCGCGTAAAGGCGTTTATGGACGACCGCGTGCGTGAAGCCAAGGAAACGGGCTTCGCGTTGACGCTGTACGGGCGCCGCCGTGCCTTACCCGAATTAAAGTCCCATAATTTTAATATCCGCTCCTTCGGTGCACGTGTGGCGATGAACATGCCCATACAAGGAACAGCGGCGGATATCATAAAAATCGCGATGGCTCGCGTAGCGAATCGCTTGCAATCGGAAAAACTCGCCGCGCAATTAATTTTGCAAGTCCATGACGAATTGCTGCTGGAAGTGCCCCGCGGCGAGCTTGAAGCGGTAAAAAAACTCGTAAAAACCGAAATGGAAAACGCGGCGCGATTATCCGTACCGCTTGTGGCGGACGTTAGCGTCGGTGAAAGCTGGTACGAAACGAAATGAAAATTATCGGCGTAACGGGTATTTCGGGCAGCGGCACCAGCACCGCCGCTACAATATTGGAAGAATTGGGTGGCTGCGTAGTCAACGCCGACACCTTGGCGCATGAAGCCATTCTAAGGGGTAAAGCCGCGTACGGCCAAATCGTCGGGGCTTTCGGCGATACGATAATCGGTGCCGACGGCGAAATCGACCGCAAGGCGTTGGGTAAAATTGTTTTCAGCCATGCGGACAAGCTGGCGGCGTTGGAAAACATTATCCATCCGCAGGTATGGAAAGACTCCGTTGCGTTAATAAATGAAGCGAGGGAAACGGGAAGGTATCCCTTCGCGGTAATCGACGCGCCCTTGCTTATCGAATCGGGGATGCATAAATTATGCGATACGGTCGTTTTAATAATTGCAAGCGATTCGGCCCGCGCCGAGCGTATCATCAAGCGCGACGGCATCACGCCCGAGGCCGCCGTACGCAGGCTTGCCGGCAGGGTAGGGGATGAAGCGTTGAAGCCGTACGCAAACTTCATTATCGAAAATGAAAGCGGCTTTGATAACCTGCGTGAAGAAATAATAAGGATCCTAACCCCATGAAACGACGCCGTTTAAGGTTCACCGTTATTTTAGTCATCGCTTTTCTGCTTGCGGTAGGCGTGGGCGTTGCAGGCATCCGTATCCGTTTTCCCGTACACCATATGAGATACGTAAACGCGAATGCGGGTGATATCGACCCTTCGTGGATATATGCGGTGATTATGGCGGAGAGCGGATTTCGCGAGAATGCGGAATCACCGCGCGGCGCGCAGGGATTGATGCAGATCATGCCCGCCACGGCGGAGTGGCTTGCGGGGTTGATGGGGATACGCGGGTTTGAGCCCGAAGATATATGGCGGCCGGACGTAAACATCGCGATGGGCAGCTTTTACCTTAACCGATTGGCGGAGACGTTCGGCGGCGATATGCGGCTGGCGCTCGCCGCTTACAACGCGGGGCAAGGGAACGTACGCAGTTGGCTGACCAACCCGGAATATTCCGCCGACGGCAAGACGTTGGATGTGATTCCTTTTAAGGAAACGTACAACTATATAAACCGCGTTGAATTTAACCAACGGGTTTATGCGTTTATCCTGCGGTTTTATACGCGTTACGATTAACGGGTGGATTAAATGAAAAAAATAATATATATGGTATTTCTTTTTTTCACCGTATGCCTTTCATCGTGCGGTATTTTATCGAACGGCTCCGATAACGCGGCGGAAACCTTGTTCCCCGGTATTGGGATGTTCCCGGACGACCCGTACGCGCTTCCCGATTCCCCCGATCCCCGATTGCCCAACACAACCGCGAACATGTCGGAATGGGTGGACGACGGTATATTGCGTCTGCCCATGCGCGTGCCGTTAACCCTCAATCCTTTGCTTAACCGCGACCAAACCGTTGCCCGTATATTGGGGATGCTCTTTGAACCGTTGGCGGTGTTGGATGAAAATCTTCGTGTAACAGGGCATTTGGCTGAGCTTAACTTTGCTCTGGATTTTTCCGGTGTTGAAATCACGATAAAAAACGAAGCGATTTGGTCGGATGGCCTTCCCGTATCATCCGATGATTTTATCTTTTCTCTTGACGTGCTGCGCCGCGCCCCAAGCGATGCGATATACCGCTCAACTGTCGAGAATATTGAGTCCGTACAACGTGTCAGCGACCGTACCGTGCAAGTCACTTTTGTAAACGCAAACCCGTCCGTGGGGTATTCGCTCCTTTTCCCGTTGATTCCGCGGCATTATTATCGCAATGAAACCGACCCCGCCAGCTTAAGGAACCTGTCCCCGCTGGGAAACGGGTCGTTTATATTTGAAGGGATGGTTCCCCGTCAATCTGTTATGCTTGTACGTAACCCCAATACTTTCCGTACACTGCCTGCGATTGAACGCGTTGAAATATTACTCCTGCCCGACACACAAATCGATTTATACGCATTCGACGGGAGGTTGATCGATGCCATTTATCTACCCTTGCCCGAATGGGTACGTAACCCCACCGCAAAGGAAATCAATGCCGCCGAAATCCCAACCATGCATTTCGAATTCATTGGTTTTAATTTCACGCGCGAAATATTTAACGATTTGGATGTACGGCAAGGTATCGCTTACGCGTTTGATGCAAACGAAGCGATCACGACCCTGTATTTAAGACATGCCGTAAAGTCGGCGACACCCATTCACCCCGAAGGCTGGATGCACGACCCCACGGCGTTGGGGTTACCCCATGACCCCGACCTCGCGCGGTTATTATTACGCGAAGTCCCCCGTGAGGAGCCGCTTACGATCATCGTAAGCGAAAACAGTCCCGAGCGGATCATTATCGCTCACCGTTTGCAGGCAGGGCTGGAGGAAGCGGGGCTTGACGCGGAGGTTCACGCGATAAACGACGCCGAATTCCTGACGAAATTAACCGCGAACGATGGTTTTGATTTATTTATCGGGTGGATGGAGCTCGATTATGTCCCGAATTTCACATTCATGTTTGACGGTGAAAGGACGGGTGGCGTTCTCTTTAACCATGACCCGTTATTAATGGATTTATCAGCCGCCATACGCGTAGCCGCAACGGAAAGCGCATTCATCGAAGCCATATCCCAATTCCAACACGCTTTTATCGAACAGGTACCCTTGATCGGGTTGGCGTTCCGTCATTCGGCGCTGCTTATGGGTACACGGGTGCAAGCGGATATACCCCCCGCACCCTCCCATATTTTTATCCGTGTGAATGAATGGAAAATAAATGCCAATTAAAGGAATAAAGTCGTCCGATTATGACTATGCTTATGGTATACCCTATGGAAAGTGGGATTATTACCATGACACAGGCTTTGCGATATGTATTACCTGCGGTGGCTTACCCCCAAACCCGTAAACGTAAAATCACCCGAAGCATATCTCCCGAAGATATGGAGCTGATCATCGGACTGGAAACGGTAAAAAGTGAATTGGCTTATATTCATAGCCGATTCGACCAAACTACCGACGAAACCCTTATTGACGCCCTCACCTTCGAGCTTAAAGCCGCCGGACTCAGGTACAAATATTATCACAATCAAATCAAAGCGAAGGGTATCGTATTTAAGGGGAGCGAAATACCGCATACAAAATTGCGGGATTTCGTATAAGGGAGGGGTACATATGGATGCGATAATGTGGGTAATATTGGGTTTGTGTTTATGTTTCGTCGCCTTTTTGTTGATTACCCGCCAGTTTAAATGGTTGTTGCGGGTCGGGCGAAATATGATCCTCGGCGCAGCGGGTATCTTCTCCGCAAATGTATTACTTGCGGGCGTCGGCTTGGCCGTGGGGGTTAACGTCATCACCACCCTGGTAGTGGGTGTGCTGGGGCTTCCCGGTTTTATCATGCTTTATTTAGCGCAGCTGTTGGTGGGGTAGGGAATCGTACGAATAAAAATAAACCCCGTGCGTTTAATTCCACGGGGTCTGTTCTATATATGGGGATTTAATTCAGCCGCTTTCCGGACTTGAACCGGAAACCTGCTGATTACAAATCAGCTGCTCTGCCAATTGAGCTAAAGCGGCGGGGTGTACGGCTATTTTACGCGCCGCACTGCTTACATACTTTTAAGGTCTTACCGTCATCCGATTTTTCCCAAAGGATTTTTACGCGGGTACGGTTGCACAAAGGGCAGGTGCCGCGCCATTCTTTGTTAAACTTAGCGAATTTACCGCGTTTGGGTTTTGGCATATTCGAAGTCTCCTTTCGTTAACAATATGAATCTCCCTGTCGGGAGATCGGTACCACCCGCGCATTATACGGGCATACGGGGCTTGTGTCAAACACCCGTAAGCCAAATCCTCATATGCTAATGCAAGGAGCACATTATGCCACTTCGCGTGCAAGGCAGAGCGGAAATGCCAACGGTGTGTCCAAGCAAAAAATCCCGTTTGGGATTTTTTCATGTATTCATAGATTATGTATGAGGCCTTATTTAACCTCTAGCCCCTCAAGGATTTATTTCCAGTTTTAACAACAGCGAAAGTGTTTGCAACAAACATTTCAAATCAATCGCTTGGAAATGCTGTATCGAATCGTCGCTGTGCGCGATAAAGCGTAACTTGGCGTTCTTTTTGTATAGCGACAATGCTTCGTCCAAACGCTTTAGGGATTGGAAATCCACCGTATCGTTGGGATTGGTGGTCAGCAACGTTAGATACGGATTAAAGATTGTGGGGTTTTCTTTACTCGCATGGGAAGGGAATCGGGGTCTCCCCGGGGCTTGTACGGCAGGTACATCGATCCCGATCATGGGGTTGGAAACCAATACGGCACCTTTTCGCACGGCAACGCGGGCCGCCGTAACGACGTCCATCGCCGTTGCGTTAACCCATTTAACCGTGCAGTCGAGTTCCTTTTTTATTTTAAAGAAATCCGCCACAACGTTATTGTTGGTGAATACGGTAAGCATCCTATGCTGGCTTGGCCGCCGCCAAGAACTGCTCCATTACGGATATGGCTTCCCGATCGTCGTCCCCGTTGGCTTCAATCTTTACGGTTTGGCCGCCTTGCAGGTTTAATGAAATTATACCCATAATACTTTTCGCATTTGCGGTTTTTTCTTCATGTATGAGGGAAATGCTTGATTTGAATCGGCTTGCGGTCTGCACCAGCATAGCCGCTTCCTTCGGTTCGAACGACGAGTTGATTTGTACGTTACGCTCAATCAATTTAATTCTCTCCTTTTTGATAGGGCGGTGCCCCGGGTTCGGCCGCTTCTTTGCTTTGCGCGGCAAGGTTTGTTGCGATTTCCTGTATCCTGCGTAAACGGTGATTGACACCGGATTTGCTTATGGGGGGTACGAGCATCGCGCCGATTTCCTCCAGGCTGGCGTTGTCGTGTTGAAGTCGTAATTTTGCCACTTCCTCCAATGGTTCGGGGAGGTGCGTAAGCCCTGCATTGGCGGCGATGTATT
The DNA here is from genome assembly GCA_009779755.1 of Defluviitaleaceae bacterium. Lineage (GTDB taxonomy): Bacteria > Bacillota > Clostridia > Lachnospirales > WQUN01 > WQRX01. Next base: position 24,875 of record WRDO01000019.1, read on the forward strand.
CGATGGCTTCGATTTGGTTTAACGCGGCATGTATGGTTTTGTTCAGGTTTGCCGTTTCAAAGTTTACCTTACGGTTTAGATGATTTCTCAAATCTTTTTCCACGCGTACGCCTTCAAAGTATAAAAGCGATTTGTGTGCTTCCATTACGTTGAGGATGTCTGCGATTTCGGTCGCTTCCTTTACGTATACTGCCGGATAACCCCGTCGTGTGGTCTGTTTGGGGTTGAGCCCGAAATCCCGTAAAATTCCTGCCAATGTTGCTGTATTATCCTCGTTAAGCGTAAATTCCATATGGTACGAACGGTTGGGGTCGGAAATCGTCCCGCTTTCTAAAAAGCATTTTCGTACGAAATCGCGGTCCTTGTCAAATTTCGACGGAAGTTCGCTGAGTTCTTCCTTTACCCGAATCGAAAATGACTTATTTTTCATAACCCCCGCCCGAGTGCCTCGAGGGGTCTTTTTCGATATCGCGGTGGCGCAATACTACGGAGTGATCATGCAATTTTAATGATTGGTACAGTTCATTTGCCAGTGCCACTGAGCGGTGACGCCCACCCGTACAGCCGATACTCACGATCAATTGGTTTTTCCCCTCGCTTATGTAGTGGGGGATTGTCAAAAGCAACATATTTAATAAACTTTCCGAAAAACGGACGCTGATGTCGTGGTTTATCACGTAGTCGCGCACTTCCTTATCCATCCCCGTAAACGGGCGAAGCTCGGGATTGTAGAACGGGTTGGGTAAAAAACGTACGTCAAACACCAAATCCGATTCGTCGGGGATACCGAATTTATACCCGAAGCTGACCACATTTACCATCATGCTGTCAAACGCGGCATTTTCCACGAAAATATTTAAAATCTTTTCTTTTAACTGACGGGGAAGGATAAAACTTGTATCGATAACATAAGTGGCTTGCCGTTTTACATCCTCCAGCAGCGCCCTCTCCTTGGTTATACCCACGCTGACCAAATCGTTTTTTGCCAAAGGATGGACGTGGCGCGTTTCCTTATAACGGTTGAGCAATATATCATTTGCGGAATCGAGGAACAGGATCGTGTATGTAAGCCCCTGTTCTTCCAGCTCCGCCAACCCTTGAGCCAAATCGTCGAACATCTTACCGCCGCGGATATCGATACCCAACGCAACCTGCGAAATACCCGTTTCGCGCTCCACGCACAGCCTTGCGAAGCTGCCGATAAACGTAGGCGGCAGGTTATCGACGCAATGCCATCCCGCATCCTCAAATATCTTGAGGACGGTGGTCTTGCCCGCGCCCGACATACCCGTGACGATAACGATTCGCATCATTTTACCTCCATGCCTTACATCCATGGATAATTGCGTCCTATAATTTTTATTTCCGGTTCAAGCCATACATTGGATATTTCATGTACTTTATTCCGTACCGCATCTAAAAGCCGGCACATGTCATCCGCGGATGCGTTGTTTATATTGACGGCAAAATTTGAATGTTTATCACTCATCTTTGCCCCGCCCACGATATATCCGGACATCCCCGCGTTTTTGATCAATTCCCACGCGGCATATCCCTTAGGGTTTTTAAAAGTGCTTCCTGCGCTGGGTTCCTGGGGGTGCTTGCTTTTACGTAATTGGTTAAGCTCATTCATTTTGGTGCGGATTTCCTCCGTGTTTCCGTACGGTAAGCGGAAGGTTGCTTTTATTACTATCCCTTCACCTTGTTGCAAGCGGCTGGTGCGGTAATCAAACCCCATTTCGTTGACCGGAACATCGACCAACTTATCGTTTACCAGCAACGTTACGCAAACGCATACCCCGGATATAAATTGCTCATAGGCTCCGGCGTTCATATATACCGCACCGCCGACAGAACCGGGTATTGCGTGGATAAATTCCAATCCGCTCAAACCCGCTTTGCAAGCCGCTTCCGCCAGTTTGGATAATTTGGTGCCTGCTCCCGCCGTTATATAGCCGAATTTTTTATTAAGCGGTGTATCAACGTGTATTTCATCCAATCCCGTGGTCAGCATAACGAGCCCTCGGATACCTTCATCGGCGATTAAAACGTTGCTTCCGCTGCCCAAAAGGACCATCGGCCAATTATTGTCTTCACACAGCTTATAAACATTCCGCAATTGCTCGGAGGTATTGGGTTTGACCAAAATATCCGCAGGTCCGCCAATCTTAAGGGTCGTGTGTTTTGCCATCGGTTCGTTTGTCAATATCGCCTCTTTGGGCAGTATCGTGCGTAACGCTTTAATAAACGTCATGGATTTTCATCACTCCACCCGGGTTTTTGAATACGCGCTCCGTCAAAGCATCCGCGGCATTATAGCCCAGCTTTTTTTGTCGGTGGTTGATAGCGGCGGATTCACACAGGATCGAAAGCGAACGCCCCGGGCGTATGGGTATCGAGTGGCTGCTGACTTTGTTCCCCAATATTTCCGTATGTTCTTCCGTTTGCCCAATGCGGTCGTAGGTTCGGTTGGGGTCCCACAATTCAAGGTTGATGATCAGCTCGATGGATTGGGTGGGCTTGATTGATTGGACGCCGAACATCTGCATGATATCGATGATGCCGATACCGCGAAGCTCCAGGAAGTAACGGATATTTTCCGGGCAGCTTCCGATGAGCGTTTCCTGCGAAACGCGGCGTACCTCCACGGCATCGTCGGCGATGAAGCGGTGCCCGCGTTTAATCAATTCGAGCGCGGTTTCGGACTTGCCTACGCCGCTTTCGCCGATAATCAACGTGCCCACGCCATAAATGTCCAATAAACAGCCGTGCATGGTGATGCGGGGTGCGAGCTGTACTTTCATCCATCGGATGATCTCCGAAATAAAATCGGTCGTGGTGTATGGGGTGGAAAAAATCGGTACGTCGTAGCGTTCGGCGTAGTCCAGCATTTCGGGGAAAAGACCCAGCTTGCGGCACATGATGATCGCGGGTATACGGTGCTGGAAGATACGGCGAAGGTTTTCGTTGCGGAAGGATTCCTCCAGCTTCGTTAAGTAAGTATGTTCAACCATTCCGATGACTTGCAAACGCGAAGGGTCGAAATAATCAAAAAAACCCGCCAATTGCAAAGCGGGGCGGTTTATGTTCGCGCGGGTCAGTTCCTTTTTTTCGATGTTTACGGCGGGGGTAAGCAAATCAAGGTTAAATTCCTTCATTAAAAGGGGAAGGGGTACGGTATAACCCGTGCCCGGGGTATTAAATGCACCGCTGGCGGCAAGCCCTGCGTTCATACGATTGCGATCTCCGTCACTTGACGTTTTGAGTCGAATTTGACGGCGCATTCAACGCCGTTGTACACCAGGCGTACCGGGTAATAGGAATCGTACGGGGTCAGCATCCGTTTGAGCACATCGTCCGTATATTCCCGCATAACGGTGTTGATTTCGTTCAGGGTCATCATGTATTCGGGTTGCAAGGTTACCCGACCCGTGCTTTCCGATATTTCCAACGTTACGCGTACTTGCCGAAACTCCTCGGTCACATCTGCGTTATATACATACTCCATGTCCCACACAGGCTTATATGCCATGACGCACCTCCGACGAATATTAAGTTTTCATTACAGTTTATCATTATATCATTGATTCGTTTGAAAAAAAAGATATACGGCTTCCGCACTTTTTTTATCTATCGTCGGCACGCTCGACAAAATTTCAACGTTTGCCGTACGAATCGCTTCGATGTTCTTAAAATGTGCGAGCAAAGCCTTGCGGCGCGTAGGCCCGATACCGGGTATATCGTCCAAAACCGACCGTACCTGAGTGTCGGTCCGTAACTTCCTGTGGTATTCCAAAGCAAAGCGGTGGACTTCGTCTTGTATACGCGTAACCAGCTTGAAACCGTCCGATGTGCGGGGTAAGGTAACCTCCTTACCGTCATACATCAATCCGCGCGTACGGTGCTTGTCGTCCTTTACCATACCGCAGACGGGAACGTCCATTTCGAGCGTTGTGAGGGCTTTTTTCGCTGCCGTTATCTGTCCTTTACCGCCGTCCACGAAAATGATGTCGGGTAACTTTGAAAAAGCGGTATGGTTTTGCCGGTAGCGCGTTAGCCTGCGGGTCAATACCTCTTCTATACCCGCGTAATCATCCGGGCCGATAACGCCTTTTAGTTTAAACTTACGATAATCGCTTTTCTTCGCTTTGCCATCCTCAAATACGATCATGGAGCCGACGGATTCGAATCCCTGCGTATTGGAAATATCCAAGGCTTCAATACGGGTCAAGCGTAATCCTAAGCCCAAGGCGTCCGTAATTTCCTGCAAGGCGAGGCGGTTGCGTTCGGTTTCGTTCCTGATATGCGCGCCGAATTGGGCCAACGTCAATTCCGCGTTGGTTTGCGCCATTAGAACCATGTCGCGCTTTTCACCTTTTTGCGGGATGTTGATCACAACGTTCCGTTCGGACAGGTGGGATAACCAAAGCGCGATTGCGTCCTTTTCCGCGGGGGGGGATATAAGGGATAATTCCTTGGGTATATATGCGGCTTCCGAATAAAATTGCTTGATAAAAGCCGAAAGGATTTCCCCGTCGTCCCCTTGCGGGTCGGATTCCATAAGAAAATGCTCGCTGCCCGTTATTTTTCCGTCCCGCACGAAAAAGACTTCAACAAGGGCCTCGGTTTTGTCGCGGGCCAAAGCAACGATATCGCGGTCCTCGCCGCCGGTATCCACCTTTTGTTTTTCGTTTAGGATTTCCAAGATTAAAATCGTATCGCGTATCTCCGCCGCACGTTCGAACTTCATTTCCTCCGAGGCTTCGGCCATTTCTTTTTTTAGACGGCTGAGTACGGGTGTGGTTTTACCTTGGATAAAACGCTCCGCCTCGGTTACATATCGCCCGTAGGTTTCCTCGTCGAATAAACGATTGCACGGCGCACGGCATTGCCCGATGTGGTGGTTTAAACAAGGTCTCCCCTTATTGAAATCGCGGGGGAATAATTTCGTGCATTGCCGTATCGGCCAAAGTTTATGCACCAGCGCCAAGATTTCGCGTACGCGGGTGTTGGACATAAAAGGGCCGTAGTATTTCGCTTTGTCCTTGCTGCGCTGACGCGCGAATAGAATCCGCGGCAACCGTTCATGTACGGTGATACGGATGTATGGGTACGCTTTATCGTCCTTTAAACGGATATTATATTTAGGACGGTGGAGTTTGATCAACGTATCTTCCAATATAAATGCTTCGATTTCGTTATTGGTGACATGGTAGGAAAAATGGGTGATAAAACCCGCCATATGCTGTGCTTTGTAGTTTGCCGAAACACCCGCTTGGAAGTAGCTTCGGACGCGGTTGTGCAGGTCGATGGCTTTCCCGACGTAAATAATAACGTCGTTTTCATCTTTCATTATATACACCCCCGGTTTATGGGGGAGTTTTTTTAGTTCCTCTTTAATGTCGAACACGGGATCAACCGCTCCCGGTCAAGGGGGGTGGGGTTGCGATGGGCGGAAGGGTGGGATTGGGTTCGGGGGTCGGGGTAGGGAAAGGATTACCTTCGTACGGCGGAAGCGGAGTGGCGGGCGGCCACGGGGTTATTTCTATCGGCATGAGCAGTATTGTGTAATCGTTTTCGCCCTGCACGATTTCTACGGAAATTGTCGTATCCTCATACCCGGGCAAACGCGCCGTTACGGTTGCGGGGCCTAACGTCAGTTCATGGAATAATTCCGAATATCCCGCGAAAACGCCGCCGATGAATATTTGCGCGTTGGTGGGTAGGGTTATGATGCGCAGCGTCCCCGTGCGGACGGCTTCGACCAATTCGAATTCGATGTGGCCCAACGCCCCCGTAACATTTACGATTTGCTCCTGCGGGATATAACCGTAGGCTTCCACACGGATAATGTGCTCGCCGTATTCCAGCCGCGCGGGGCCGGGGCCGGCATGTCGTTCGCCGTTTATATAAACGAAGGCATCCGAAGGGGTTGTCGTGATATGGAGGTGTCCCGTGCGAAGCTGTACGGCATTTAGGTTTAATGTATGGGTTTCGCCTTGCACGATCTCCACATGTTGTACGAAGGTTTCAATGTTGTCGCCGGAGATGACGACGCGGTAGGTGCCTTCTTGCAATTGTAAAGGTCTTATTTCAAAAAGGTTTTCGAAATGGTGCCCCACCTCGATCGTGCCTCGGATGATGTGCTCGGTATTGGCAAATTGTAAGAAACCATGCCCCGCGTCCAAAACGATCAGCCAAACGTGGTTGCCGTAGCCTTCGATCGTAACGGAGTTGGTAGGTTGGATATTGGCGATGGGGAAGGGTTGGCCACGGTAAAGCACCATGGTTTGGTGATGGCTGAAGGTGAATACATCGTTGCCGATGGTGATCGTGTCGTTTTCCAAGTCGATACGGAGGTTCGTTTGTAAGCGCCGTTCCCATGTGCGGCGGCTTTGGTGGGCGGAAAGCATGTTATTGGTGTTTGCGTCGAAGCCGATATCCAGCAATTGACCGACCGATAATTCCTCAAAGACCATGGGGCGGCCGTGGATATTGGTCATATCCGTACTTTCGGTAAAATTATATTCATGCCGCAGTCCGGTCGCGAGGTTGATGACTTCAAGGATGGGGGAAGGAGTTCGTCCGGCGTCTACGCGTATAATTTGCGCCAGTATATTACGGATATCGGGGGGTATGACGATTTCCGGTGTTGGGGTAGGGGTGGGAGCGGCTTGCTCGGTACGCTCGCGTATGTTGCCTTGGATGCCCGGAATACGCATAACGATAAAAATAAGACATGCGGCGATGCCCATCACCAACATTAGGATATACAGGACGGCGAAGCGTTTTCTCCTTACGGCGCGTTTACGGGGTTTGGGTGTTCGTTTGTCGGGGGAAAAATGAGCGGGGGACGGACGGCGGTCCCCCAAGCGGGGGTCGCTTTGACGGAGGCGGTCCGTTACGCGGGGATCGTTTGAACGGGGACGGCGGTTGAGCAGGGTAGGGTCCAACCTGTCGGACGGCCTGCGAATCGGCGGGCGGGAATGTAGATCGGGGCGCGGCGGGGCAGGAGTTATGCGTTCGAACATGGGACGGCGCGAGTCAGAAAGCTCGGAGGGTTCATCCCTGTGTGATGTAAGGGGTTTTTCGTCATTATCGGAGGTAAGAAAAAAATCCCCGTCTTCGGAACCGTCGGATGTAAGGGAAAACCCTTCGGGAAAATCGGGGAATTCGTTATCGCGTTCGTCCATGGATGTCTCCTAAAATAAAAGCCGTTACGTTGTTTACTATACTTTGTACCATATAAAAACGCAACAACCAACATAATGTTATGTTATTATAATAAATATCTTAACTTCCGTTTAATTGGAACGGGAATTGGCGGAGACCGACTATGCCCTTCTTGCCTGTCAACCCCGACGGTGTAAAAAACCAAATCGATTTCGTGTTGGTCACGGGGGACGCGTACGTGGACCATCCTTCGTTCGGTGCGGCGATTGTGGGCAGGTTATTGGAATCCTTGGGATACAACGTTGCGATCATTGCCCAGCCGGGATGGAAGACGACCGCAGATTTTATGCGGTTCGGACGCCCGAGGCTGGGTTTTTTGGTTACGGGCGGCAATATCGATTCCATGGTTAACCATTACACCGTCGCATTACATAAAAGGAAAACGGACGCGTATTCCCCGGGCGGGAAGATAGGTTTGCGCCCCAATCGCGCAACGGTCGTCTATTGCAATAAAATCCGCGAAGCGTATAAGGATGTACCGATCATCATAGGCGGCTTGGAGGCAAGCCTGCGCAGATTGGCGCATTACGATTATTGGGACAACACGGTACGGCGTTCGATTCTTTTGGATTCCGCGGCGGATTTGCTGGTGTACGGCATGGGCGAACGGCAAATCACGGAGATCGCCGAAGCGCTTGACAGCGGGTTGTCGGTCGGCGACTTGGTTTTTATCGCGGGTACGGTATTTAAGACGAAGGACATCGGCGTTGCCGACAACCCGATCATATTGCCGCCCTTCCCCACGGTAAAGGAGGCAACGGCAAGCGCGAAAAAGGAATACGCGCGGAGCTTCATGCTGCAATGCGCCAACACGGATTACTTGACGGCGCGTGCGCTGGCGGAGGATTACGGCAATACGTGGGTCGTGCAAAACCCACCCGCCGAACCGCTGACCACATCGGAATTGGACAGGATATACGCCTTGCCCTACATGCGCGATTATCACCCTATGTACGAAAAGGACGGCGGCGTACCCGCCATTGAAGAGGTGCGTTTCAGCATAGCCGCAAGCAGAGGATGTTTCGGCGGGTGCCATTTTTGCGCTTTAAACTTCCATCAAGGCAGGGTGGTGCAAGCGCGCAGCCATAAATCCGTTATCGCCGAAGCGACGCGGTTTACCCATGACCCCGCGTTTAAGGGGTACATCCACGACGTGGGCGGGCCTACGGCGAATTTCCGCAAGCCGCCTTGCAACCGAAACCGCGATCTTAAACCTTGTAAGCGTCAATGCCTAACCCCGCAGCCTTGTCCCAATTTACAAAGCGACCATACGGAATACCTCTCCTTATTAAAGGCTTTACGGCAAATTCCTAAGGTTAAAAAGGTTTTTATCCGATCGGGGATTCGGTACGACTACGTATTGCATGACCCAAAAGGCGATATTTTTTTACGGGAATTGTGTACGCATCATGTCAGCGGCCGTTTGAAGGTCGCTCCCGAGCATGTTTCGGACAAGGTGCTTTCATACATGGGCAAACCCGCGTTCGGCGCGTACAGGGAATTTACCGAAAGGTTTGCGCAAGCGAACCAAAAGGAGCAATTCATCGTGCCGTACCTCATGTCGAGCCACCCCGGTTGTAATTTGGACGATGCCATCAAGTTGGCGGAATACTTGCAAAGCGTCGGTGCGCAACCCGAGGCGGTGCAAGACTTTTACCCCACACCGGGCACGATTTCCACCTGCATGTACTACACGGGGCTGGAACCGCGCACCATGAAGCGCGTTTTTGTACCGAAATCCCAACGGGAAAAAACAACGCAGCGCGCGCTGATGCAATACCGCTTGCCCGTTAATTACGAAATCGTTAAGAACGCGCTGATACGCGCGGGGCGTAAGGATTTGATCGGCCACGACCCGAAGGCGTTGATACGGCCAAGGAAAGGGAAAGTCCGGAATTCGGAGTCAGGAATTCGGAATAAAAACAAGATGGTGAACGGTAATGAAAAGAAGGATTGAAATTGAAGGGGTAGGTTTCCATACTTGGGACGATGACAAGCAATTGCAAATCGACGATGTAGCTGACGCCGATTTACGTAAGATTTGGCCGAAAATCGAAAACGACTTCGCGGATTACGAAAAATGGTATTGCTGCCACAACATGGATGCCCCCGCGTTTATACATGAACTCGGCGCGGTGCTTGAGGACGATTGCGTCGAAATGCGTTTGTCCGCGGACGCGCCCGAGGCGAAGGATTTATCGGGTTATGAAGTATCCGGCATGGTGCGCATAACGGAGGATAATTTTGCCGAATTCGCCGCGCTGCACGATGCGCGCAACCCCGATATGGCATGGACAAGCGAACGCCTCGGAAGGGAAGGGGAACTACCCCGCTGGGCGATATTCGCTTTACGGTCGGGTGGGGGAATGAACGCTTATATATTGTTGGCCGTATCCAATCCGACATTGGCGGAAATTTTTGTCGTGGAAGCACCAGACGCCGAACGGCGTAAAGCGTTGATTGCCTATGCTGCCAAATACGCCTTCGAAAACGGCAAAAGCGAAGTACTGTTCCAAGCGGACAGGGATTCGACGGAATTTAAAGAAGCGTTGGCGGTTGGGTTTAAAATTTGCGGATTTTATAAAGGGTATAGGGTGGGGTAAAAAGTTGAAAATAAAAAATGTCACGCATGATGAAATCCCACAATGGGAATCGCTTTCGCGGGAATATGACGGCTATGTAAAAGAGCTTGTCCCCGACCTCACGCTGTGGTACGAAGGTAATGAAACGCTTCCGTCCTTTGATGTTTACATGAAAAGGCGGATCGATAATCACGAAGCGTTCATGGCAACTAACGATGAAAACGATTGCCTGGGGATTATCGCTATATCAAAAAGGAATAACAACATCACTTTCTTTGCGGTTTCGCACAAGTATGACCTTGATAGTGTTGGTGGAATGTTGTTGCAACATGGGTTGGCGCAGCTTGATAAAAATACCGTCGTTAAAATAAATGAATTGGATAGCAACGCCGAACAAATTACGAAGGTGTTTGCGTTATTGGATAAATTCCAATTTACTTATCTGCATAATGAATGGGAACATGGCGTACCCGTTAAATGTTTGGGTAGAATACCGAACAAACCGAATAAAATAATCATCGTCGGTGGTTTCCCGGCGACGGGCAAGTCCACATTTTCGCGGGGGTTGTCGCTTCGGCTCAAATTACCATGTTTTAATAAAGATACTATTAAAGAAGTGATGGGGGACGGCTTTGGCATCGAAAACGCGGAACTTATAAACCGCAACAAAAAAGGCAGCGAAGCGACGTTTAAGCTCATGCTCCACATCGCTGAACGTTTCATGCAAACGGGCAACGCGTGCATCCTCGAAAGCAATTTTTCGGAGCTGTATCCGCAGCCGCTGTCCGAAAGCAACCAACTCAAACAACTGGTTGAAAAATATAATTACGACTGCCTGACCTTCGCCTTCACGGGTGACCCCGATGTCTTGGGTCAACGTTATGCCGACCGCGATAATGAACGCCATTGGGTTCACGAAAAGGTTGCCGGTGCCAAGGATGTCATTAAGGACTACTGCACGCGAACCAAATTAGACGAAATCGAAATCGGCCAAACGATAAAAGTCGATACAACAGTGTTCGAAAATGTAGACTTTGAAGCGCTATATAAAACTGCCGAAAAATTTATAACCCTGTCAAACTATTCGCAAAAGACAACTTTTGCGAATAGATGAACAATGGACAGATACATCCGCGACGCTCCCCCGCATCATCCACCCTACCCGAAAGTCGGTGTCCCCTGTCATGCAAAGAATACTCATCGCTGACGACAACAGGCAAATAGTTTCCGTTCTGTCGGAGTATGCCAAAAAGGAAGGCTTCGAAGCCGTGTGCGTATACGACGGCGAAGACGCGCTCGAAACCGCAAAAACGTCCAACTTCGATATGATCCTGTTGGACGTGATGATGCCCGGTACAGACGGCTTCGCCGTATGTAAAGCGATCCGTAAGGCATCCACCGTCCCTATTATCATGATTACCGCGCGCGGCGAGGACTTCGAGCGGATCATGGGCCTCGACAACGGCGCGGACGATTATATCGTCAAACCGTTTTCACCCGCCGAGGTAATGGCGCGGGTGCGGGCGGTACTGCGGCGTTTGGGATCGGGTAATGATCTTTCGTATGGCGGGCTGACCGTTTCGTTAAGCAAGTTTACGGCGCATATCGACAACCACCCTATTCTGTTGACGAAAAAAGAAATCGAGCTTTTGTATACCTTGGCGTCCAACCGTGATAAGGTCTTTTCGCGTGAAAAATTACTGGACAATTTGTGGGGATATGATTATTTGGGTGACGCGCGTACTGTGGATACGCATATCAAACGGCTCCGCGCCAAGCTGTCCGCCCTGCCCCACCCCGATTGGGAAATTCAAACCGTATGGGGCGCGGGATACAAATTCGATACAACCGCGGGAGGCAAGGTATGAGGAAAAAATTGTTGATATACTTGGTGCTTCCTTTTGCGTTTGCGTTTGTTATTTTTACGCTCATCGTCGTGATGTATGTGTCCAACTTGCTGACCCAATACGGGGTGGAAAGCGGAAATTGGCTCCTGATATACAGCATCGGCGCGGGGATGTTTTTGTGCCTGCTTAAGATCGCCGTCCTCTCCCTGCGTGTGACGAAGCCGCTGGATAAGATGAAATCCGCCGCTTCCCGCATCAAGGGCGGCGAATACACCGCGCAAACGGGCGTCAAGCAATCGGACGAAATCGGCGAGCTGGCCGCCATATTAGATGATATGGCACGCCAACTGGGCAAAGCCTCCGACGCGAAGGAAGCGACGGAAAAACGCCGCCGTGATTTTATGGCGAATATCTCGCACGAACTGCGCACGCCCATCACCGTGATACGCGGCTCGTTGGAAGCGTTAAACGACGGCGTCGTCACCGATCCCGCGCTGGTGGATGAATACCATCGCCAAATGCACACCGAAAGCCTATACTTGGAACGTTTGGTAACGGACTTGTTTGACCTGGCGCGCTTGCAAAGCACGGAATTTACCATCGACATGGAGGACGTGGACCTGCGCGGGGTCGTAAGGGACGCGGTACGCACCATGATGCCGATCGCCGATCGCAAGGGGGTACGGCTCCCCTGCCCCGACGCGAACGCTTCCTTACATGTACCACCGATTACGGGCGACTACGGGCGGCTTAAGCAATTGTTCGTCGCGTTATTGGACAACGCCGTAAAATTTACGCCCGAAGGAAAAAAAGCGGCGATTGATATCGACGAAAGCGAAGGCCGTATCCGCGTCACCATCCAAGACGAAGGCAGCGGTATTTCCGCCGAAGACCTGCCGTATATCTTCGAGCGTTTTTACCGTAACCAACAGGACAACCGCACGGGTACGGGTTTGGGGCTGCCCATCGCCAAGCAAATCGCCGACCGACACGGGGCGGAGGTTATCGTCACAAGCGAACGCGGCAAGGGTACGAGGGTGGAAGTGGTTTTTTAGAATTCGGTATGCGGAATAAAAACCGAAATATATATCCGGGAGGCAAATATGAAAATCACGGAGAAGGATAAAGGCATTTTACGGGAGCTGGCTAAGCGGTATGCCGAAATTGCCGCGCTGCCCGTGCAAAAGGAGCGCAGGGACAGGGCGCGGGACATCAATGATTTAAAACCCCGCCGCCCCATCGTGTGGCTGCACGAAATCCCTTGGCATGAAATGAATATCGGCGACGAGCTGACGTTGGTATGCGAGGACCCCGCTGCGCGTGATATGGAATGGCATTTCCGCCACAACTTCTTCCGCTGGAAGTACATACAGGCGGATACGATACTCGAAAACGAATATTCCATCCAAAAGAAGTTTTCATCCACGGGCAGCGGATTGAATATCAATGAAAACGTCATCGTCAACGATGAAAAGAATTATATCCGTTCCCATTATTACCTTGACCAATTGGATACGTTTGAAAAGGTCGAAGCGATCCGCACCCCGAAAATTACCGCGCATCCCGAAGTCGACGCCGAGCGTTTGACGTGGGCCCGCGAAATATTAGGGGATATTTTACCGGTGCGGCTCCGCGGGTACGCGATATACCATGCGCCGTGGGACCGCATCCCCCGTTACCGCGGTGTGCTGCCGATCATGAATGATTTAATCGAAAACCCCGGCCTGCTCCACGCCACGATCAAAAAGTTCACCGCCAACGCGTTACATGAAATGAAGCAGATGGAAGCCCTCAACCTTTACGACATCGCCATCGAAAGCACGCATTGCACACCTGCATATACTTCCGATTTACCGCAGGTCGAACCCGTACGGCTTAAAAACATATGGTTCCGCGGCATGGCGCAAATGTTCGGGGATATTTCGCCCGCCATGTGGGACGAATTTGAGTTGCAATACGCGAAACCCCTCATGGCCGAATGCGGTCTCGTTTATTACGGCTGCTGCGAAGGGCTTGCGAAAAAAATCCCCTTGCTTAAAACCGTCCCCAACCTGCGCAAGATCGGCGTCTCCCCTTGGACCGACCCTGAAAACTGCGCCGAGCAAATCGGCGGCAACTACGTCTACGCCCACAAGCCCAACCCCGCGCACGTTTCGGGTACCTTCGCCGAGGACGCCGTACGCGCGGAAATCAAGCGGATAATCGAAACCTGCCGCGCCCACAGCTGCCCGTATGAGTTCGTGCTGAAGGATATCAGTACCGTAACGTATAAACCCGCGAATTTAATTGCTTGGGTAAACACGGTAACGGAAGTGATCGACGGGTATTATTAACCGGCGGTTAACTTTTCCCCTACAGGGATTCAAGCCTAAAACGACATAATTTTGACACATTCAACCGTTACCATAATCGTGAAAGGAGGTGGCACCATGTATTTGGTAATGTTCGGCGTAGGGGTGGGTTTCATCGTCCTGTCCCTCATAATCGGCGAAGTGGCGGAAATCGACGGGACGTTGTTCGGTTTCCTTAAGCCTTCGCTGATCGCGATTTTCCTTGCGGTGATGGGCGGTATCGGGTTAATCCTGTCGCCGCGGATGGACGGGTTGCCCCTGATCGTGGCGTTTATCAGCTTCGCGTGCGGGTTGTTCGTCGCGGGTTTGTTAAACCGCCTCGTCATCGTCCCTTTACAAAAGGCGCAAAATACCAGCGCGTTTAACATGCAGGACACCATAGGGACGTGCGCGGTGGTAATTTCACCCATCCCGAAGGACGGGTACGGAAAGATACGTTATAATATTTCCGGCTCGGTCGTTACCGGCCCGGCCAAAAGCGAAGACGGGGGGGAAGTACACGCGGGCGAACAAGTCGATATCTTGTTCGTGGAAAAGAACACCTATTTCGTAAGGCGCAAAACCGAAAGGGAAGCGCCAAGGCATAACTGACATCGCGCAAAGCGTGTGGGGCACAGCCCCGTATAAAAAGGAGGAATAAAACAATGTTCGACAATCCCATTTTCATCATCGCCGTTATTTTAGGTGCGATCTTCGTTGTCATTTTCGTCATTTTGGCATTGTGGAAGCGTGTACCCCAAAACAAAGCGGCGGTCATCACCGGCTTGCGTAAGCGCGTAATCTCCGGCGGAGGCGGTATGGTATGGCCCATCGTGGAACGCTACGACGTGCTTTCGCTGGAAAACATCAAAATCCCGCTGGACATCGACAACGCAATCTCCAGCCAAGGCGTACCCGTAACGGTTAAGAGCGTAGCCGTCGTGAAGGTAAAATCCGATAAGGAATCGATTTATTCCGCTATGGAGCAGTTCTTCCGCGGGCATACCGACAGGACCTCGGCGGAAATCGCCACCCAATCCAGCTACGTACTCGTCGGTAAATTGCGCGAAATCATCGCCAAGATGACCGTCGAAGAAATCTACAAGGACAAAGACAAATTCTCCAGCGAGGTGCAGGAAAACGCCGCTATATCCCTTGCCGAAATGGGCCTAGAAATAAAAGCGTTTACGGTTATGTCTATCGACGACCCCAACGGTTATTTGGAAGCCCTCGGTAAAAAGCGCATCGCCGAAGTACGGCGCGACGCCAACATCGCCGAAGCCGAAGCCAAACGCGAAACCATCGTCGTCACCGCCGAAGCCGAACGTCGCGGTAAGGAAGCGAAGCTGATCGCCGATACGCAAGTCGCCGAAGCCACCAAGGAAATGGAATTGAAGATCCAATCCTACAGGCGCGAACAGGAAGCCGCAAAGGCCATTGCCGACAACGCCTATTTAATAGAAGAAAATAAAGTGAAAAAAGAAGTAACCGAAACCGAATTGCAAGTCGAGCTCTTGCGCCGCTTAAAGGAAACGGAACTCGCCGAGCAGGAAGCCAAGCGTAGGGAGCAGGAGCTTATCGCCACGGTCAACAAACAAGCCGACGCGGATAAATACCGCCAGGAGCGTATTGCCGAAGCGCGTAAATTTGAACAAGTGACAAAGGCGCAAGCCGAAGCTGAAACGGTAAAACTGGACGGTATGGCTAAAGCGGAAATCGTGAAGCTGGACGGTCAAGCCCGTGCCGAAGCCGTGCGCGTACAAGGTAAAGCCGAAGCGGAGGCCATCCAAGCGAAGGGCCTTGCGGAAGCGGAAGCCATGATGAAAAAAGCCGAAGCCTTTAAGCAATACAACGACGCGGCGGTTATCCAAATGATGATCGAACGCTTGCCCGAAATCGCCAAAAACGTAGCCGAACCCATTTCCCGCACGGAAAAAATCGTCGTCATCGACAACGGCGCAAGCGGCGGAAAAGGCGGCGCGGCGAAAGTGGCGGGTTACGTCACCGACATCATGGCGCAACTGCCCGAAACCGTGGAAGCCCTTACGGGTGTCAACCTCATCGACGTACTCAAGGGTGCGACTTCCGGCAAAGGTCCCGCGGCAACCGCCGCAACTGCCGCGACTGCCGTAACCGCGTCCAAGATAATTGAAGCGGTGACAAAATAATACAATGCATGGGAGGCTGCGCATGTTAGCCAAGAAACCAAAAACCAAAGCCGGTTGGATCGCGACAATCGTATTCACCGCTGTTATTTTGGCGGGTTCGGCTTGGCTGGTCATATATGCAAGCCGTGAACCGGAAGCCGTGATCGGGGATGATGCGATTATCATCCGCGGCATGTACGGTACGACGGTGGATTTATCCGATATCACAAACGTTACGCTGCTGGAGCAAAGCATGAGGGATATCGGCGCGGGCAGCAGGCGCAATGGCTCAAGTGGCAGCACCTGGCGCGGATATTTCGACGCGGGGTTATTGTTCGTAAGGCCCGATGCCTCCCCTACCCTGCGCATTGACCGTACCGAAAACAGGCCGATTTTTATCAGCCTTGCCGACGGTGTTAAAACGCGGCAACTGTTCCGCGATATACAAGCCGCGAGGTAATATTTTGACGATTTTGAAATAAACATTTATACTAACGATGGTGGTTTTATGAAAGTTCCCAAATATTTTATGATAATCATCCTTGTTCTTTCAGCCGGATTCCTATCCGGCTGTTTTGCGTTGCCCGTGGAAGAGGAGTATAAACCGATTGCGTTCTTTTCCTTGCGTGAGCCGCCGCCGTGGCGCACCGTTGAGGTTACCTACGGCGATGTGGAGGTCTTTACCACCATCACCGCAAGGTACCAACCCGCAAGGCAGGAAACCGTACGCTTCCCCGTGGCGGGTGCGTTGATAACGGGCATATACGTGAATGTGGGGGACGAAGTCAAAGAGGGGGACATCATCGCCTCGCTGGACCGCTCGGGTGTGGCGGGTGATTTCGAACGGTTCACGCGGGAAGAGGCGCGTCTTTTGCTTCGTATCGAACAGCTTAACGAAAGGCACGCCCATTCCCTTTGGATGGCGGAAATTTCAGAAGTCCCCATCGACGACTCCTTTTATATCAACCAGCGCCGCGATTTGCTGGAGGATTTGCATATGCTCCGCTTGGAGTTGGATTACCTCAGGCGCCAATACGAAAGCCGGTTGATACGCGCACCCATTGACGGCGTCGTCACCAACGCGATGACGTTTATCGAACGGCAATTCTCCGCTAACAACCATCAAGTCGCCGTCATCGCCGACCAAACGCTTTCCATTTTTGTGGTGGACGTACGCGAAGCGGAAATTATGGAGATCGGCGCACGTTTTGAAATGGATGTAGCGGGTATGAACGTATGGGTGGAGGTAATCGATCCGCTGGAATGGGGCATAGAACGTCCCCAACAGGTATGGGTGGAGGCAATATTAATCGCCGATGGCGGCGGGACCTTTTCGGCCCGCGCCATCGGGCGTATCAATGCGGTTTTGGCCAGCGCCTACAATGTATTGCATATACCTTCCATAGCGGTACACAGCGTAAATGACCAACACTTCGTATATGTGCTGGAAGACGGCTTGCGCCGTTTGCGGATGGTGGAGATCGGGCTGCAATCAATGCAGTTTACCGAAATCGTCGGCGGCTTGGCATTGGGAGAGGAGGTCGTGATATGAAAGTATTATTAATCCTTTTATTATTACCGCTCTTCGCCGCTTGCGGGGCGCAGGCCCCCTTCGGTCATTCCGAAGGGCCCGAACTGAACCCCCCCGTCGTGACAAGGACCGCGCCTGCCGTGGTGGACCGCGGCCCGGTTGTTAACATACGGATGCTTCCGGCGCTTATCAGGGTGGACGCGGAACCGTTGTTTTTCGCAATGGATGGGTTGGCGTTCGATACAATCTATGTACTGCCCGGCGACGAGGTGTACGAAGGCCAACTGCTCGCCACGTTGCAAACCGAACGCCAGCGTGAACAAATCGCAAACCAAGAGAGGCTCATCGCCCGATTAAACCGCGCCCATAATTTGGCCGCCGAAATCTGGGAAATCGATTATGCGTTAATTGAAATCCGTTATATCGAGCGGATGCACGCCGCAGCGGAGGAATACAACCAAGCGGCGATGGATGAAGCCCGTAATCTGTATTTGGAAATGGACCGTTCACGGTTGATACGCGAACAGGAAGCCGAATGGCAGCGCATCGAACGGGCGGACGCGTACGCGCGCCTGGCGGAAATGCGCGAGGATATACGCTATACGGAACTGCTCGCCCCCTTCGACGGCATCGTTACATATATCGCTCCCCCACCCCGCGGCGCATCCGTCAATACGGTAACGCCCATCGTATATCTCGCTCCCGTCGATGCGACGCCGTTCGTTGAATACATGGGCTGGACCTTTACCATATCCGGCCCTGAACGCATTTTCCTGCATAATGTGCAGCGGTTTACGGCGGAAATCAACGGCCAAATCATCGATTTGGAGTACATCACCCCAACGCGCGAAGAAATGGCGTACAATGCCCTGCATAGTTTACTCACCCGTACGCGCTTTACCCTGCCGCAGGGTTATGATTTTCCCATGGGGTCATCCGTGCGATTGTTCGTTTACCTCACCCATATAGAAGATACCCTGCGCATACCCGCCAACGCGTTGTTCATCGAGAATGGCGTTCCCTATGTATACCGATGGGAAAACGAAGCGTGGGTTCCCGTCCGTCCTACATTTGGCGCACGTTCCACCGCTTTTACAGAGGTATTGGATGGGTTGTCGGAAGGGGATGTCTTGCTTGTTAATTAAATTAATTTTACTTGCCGCGGGTTTGCTTCTCCTCAGCGCTTGCGGAAATACGTTGGAGACGGAGCAAAGCAGGGAAGCCGCGCTCGCGCAGGCGATTGCGGACGGGTATCTCCTGCCCCCCGGCACGGAATTGCCTCAACCGGAAACAACCGTTGTTACCCGCCGAACGCTGACCCATGTGGAAGCGGACGTCTTATCCCCCGTGTACCTTATACAGCGGCATTTGTATTTCGATACACCCACCCGAACCTTGGCGGCCATCCATGTGGAACGCGGCCAACGTGTACGGGCGGGTGATGTCTTGGCTGAGCTCGTACCGTTGGATATCGAAGCGGCGGAGCGGTTGTTCCTTCGGCAAAGGAACGCGCAAATCGAGTTGGAACGCGCCGACCGTGATTTTAATAACGAAAGGGAACGCCGGCTTGTCCATTTGGAACGGGTACGGGACGAACTGGAATTGGCCGATGACGACGAATGGCCGCGTTTGGCGTTGGATCTGAACCGTTTGGAACTTACATACCGCCAATTTTTATTAAACAACGAGCAAAACCGTGCGCGGTTGGTACAACAATTGGAAAATATCAACGATCAAATCGCCGGGGATCAAATCATCGCGCCCTTTGACGGGATCGTACTTTTTTCTTCAATAATAACCCCCGGAACGCTGATGCAGGGACGCCCGCGTATAATAACGCTGGCAAAGGAGGATTCTCTGCGTTTTCAATTCGAATATCACGAAGTAGGAAATCTGTTGGCATGGTATGACTACACAAGAAGCACGAGGGCAGCCATCCTCTACCGTCACGGGGATATATTACCCATGGTCATGACAATACCCGCGGAGGAAATAAGTGTCGAATTCCAAGTACGCGTAGTTAACGATACATGGGTGTTACGCGGACGCAGCAGCGGTAATATATTATTTGAACCAACGGATTGGGACGCGCTGCACGAGGCGTTCGGAACGTATGACGTAAACCCGGCTATGGCAAGGATACCTATTTTTTCCGTGGAATCGGTAATCCATGCGTATGACGTATTATCCATACCTATGGCGGCCATCAATACGGTCAACGACCGAATTTATGTATACGTAAACGATCAAGGCAACCTAAGGCGTCAAAACGTTACGTTGGGCGTAAGGGACATTACGATGCGGGAACGGTATACGGAAGTGTTGAGCGGCTTGCATGAAGGTCAGGAGGTAGTGGTACGGTGATCGGTTTCCTTTTCCGTAAGATGTGGAAGTGCCGCTGGCTGATGCTGTGTTTGCTGATGGGTAATATCCTGTTGGTCGGCATCATCGCGGCAACGCCTATGTATAACGCATCCACCATGACCCGTATTTTACGCGGGGAAATGCAAAACATCCAAATCACCCGTAACCAATTCCCCGCGATGATGGAATTTAATTACGATTTTAACCGGATAGACGAAATCGACCGCCTGAGGGGATATCATGAAAATGTTGACCATTGGTTACCCATGGCGCTCAACGACATCGATATCCCCGTGTACCGTGCCATACGCACCGATATCATGGGGCGCTGGGTATTCGAACCCGTGTTCCAACGGGAAGCCCGTATGCGTTCGCGTACACCGCAATTATTAGCGATTACGGATATGACCGATTTGGTGGAGCTTACATACGGCCGATTCCCCTCCCCCGAATTGATTAACGGCAACACCATTGAAGTAATTGCATCCGAATTGCTCCTGTTTAACCATAACATCCTTATGGGTGAATTGCTTTCCGTTGTTGATGTGCATTCCGGTGATCCCGACAGGCGATTATTCGCCCACGTTGTAGGGATATACGAACCCGCCGAAGGAGCGGAGCTGGTATGGTCCACGTTAAACATCAACCACGGGAATATCATGATCATTAACGACCAATTAATCCACGATCATTTTATCCCCAACTACCACACCGATTACCGTCTGAGCACGCGTTGGTTATACGCGCTGGATTCAAATACCATGTCCTCCAACCGTACGGAGCATTATTTGGCTGTTTTGGCCGCCCAGCGTATACGTTTCGGTCTGTACTTCGAGGATAACATCACTACTACGATCATCCGTTACACCCAACAGGCCAACCAGCTTGCCACTACGCTGCTGGTGTTGCAATTACCGCTGTTTATCATGCTGGCTCTTTATATATACATGGTAAGCCGTCAGATATTGCAATTGGAACAAAACGATATATCCGTTATCAAGAGCCGCGGGGCAAGCCGTGCGCAGATATTGGGCTTGTATATCATGCAGGGGATATTTATCGCGGCGATCGCGTTGCCCGTGGGTATGCTGTTGGGGGTCGGTATATGCCGTGTATTGGGCTCGTCCAGCGGTTTTATGGTATTGGTACAGCGTGCCGCGCTTTATATCGAGATTAACGCGGAAGTGTTCATATATGCGGGGGCGGCACTGTTATTTTCATTCTTGGTGATGATATTTCCCGTCATACGGTTTTCGAAGGTTACGATCGTCAGTTATAAGCTGACGAAGTCCGGCAAGCCGCGCAAGCCTTTGTGGCAGCGGTATTTCTTGGATGTGTTGTGCTTCGGTATATCGTTATACGTTATCTATAACTTTTATTTGTACAGCGATCAGATAATGGAGCTTGCGTCGGCCGAACGCGCCTTCGATCCGTTATTGCTGCTGGGCTCGTCGATGTTTATCATCGGCTTGGGGTTGCTTTGCTTGCGGTTTTTTCCTTACGTGATACGTTTGATTTATTGGATGGGGCGGCGGTTTTGGTCGCCCAGCGTGTACGCCTCTTTGCTTAAGGTAGTCCGTTCCGCCGGGGAAGAGCAATTTATCATGATATTTTTGATATTCACGCTGGCTATCGGTATTTTCAGCGCGCAATCCGCGCGTACGCTTAACCTTAACTACGAACACGAAATACGTTACGTCACGGGCGCGGATATCGTTTTCCAAGAACGTTGGCGTGATAATTCCATTGGGGGAGAAGGCGGGCAACGCGTATTACCGCCTTTTGAATCGTATCACAGGTATTTTGAGCCTATGTTTTCAAGATACACCAACTTTGAGGAAGTGGATGCGGTTACACGCGTCCTTAGGCGAACGACCCCGTTTTCATCCCGCGGTATTCATTTGCAAATGCAATTTATGGCTATTGAAACGAATACCTTCGGCGAAACGATTTGGTTCCGCGACGATTTGACACGGGTTCACCTTAACCATTACCTGAACACGCTGGGCTCCCGCCCCGACGGCGTTATCCTTTCCGCCAATCTGAGGGATTTAGGCTTTGAAGTGGGCGATACTTTTATCTTAAACTCCCCGGCACACCCGTTAAGGGAACAAGTACGCACGCCCTTGGTAATCGTGGGATTTGTGGAGCATTTCCCGGGGTTTTCGCAATATGAGCTCCGCCGTTTGGGTACGGGTGCCTATGTCGAAGAGGAGCAATACCTGGCCGTCGCCAACTTGGGACAAATCCAAAACCTGTGGGGTGTGATACCGTATCAAGTATGGATGCGTACCCATACAAACAGCAGCCAATTCTTAAACGATTTTATAACGGAGAACCAAATCGCCCTCCATTGGTTAAACAGCACGCCCGCCTCGCTGGTCGAAATGCGCAACAGCCCCATGGTGCAAGGTACGAACGGGGTGCTTACGGTCAACTTCCTGATAACGCTTTTGATATGCTTTTCCGGTTTCCTGATCTATTGGATACTTTCCATCCGCTCGCGTGTGTTGCAATTCGGTATCTTCCGCGCGATGGGTATGAGTATGCGCGGGATTATCCGCTTATTGGTTAACGAGCAATTATTTATTACGCTGACGGCGCTGGGTATCGGCGCGTTGGTGGGCGAATTGGCCGCCCGCAACTTTGTGCCTCTGATACAAATTTCCTTTTCAGCCGCACAACGGCCCGTACCGCTGTTGATCGTGGTGGAGGCGCGGGATTATATAAACCTGTATATCGTCATGGGTATAATGATCGTATTGTGTTTGAGCGTATTATTCGCTTTTGTTGCGAAGATGCGCGTGGCGCAGGTATTAAAGCTGGGTGAGGATTGATGGAACGCATCAGCAAAGAAAATTATTATCTGGATATCGCGCAAACCGTCGCGTCACGCAGTACGTGCCTGCGTAAAATGTACGGCGCGTGCATCGTAAAAAACGACGTAATCGTTTCCACGGGATATTGCGGCGCGCCCCGCGGGCGGGAGAATTGCTGCGATATCGGCCATTGCCTGCGCGAAAAAATGGAGATACCCCGCGGCGAACGGTATGAGCTTTGCCGTGCGGTACATTCCGAAGCCAACGCCATTATCGCCGCCCCGCGGGAGCATATGCTGGGTGCGACCATGTACCAAGCGTGCATTGAGACGAAAACAGGTGATATCGCAACCGACATCGACTCCTGCCAAATGTGTAAGAAGATGATCATCAATGCGGGCATCGAGAAAGTGATATATCGCGTAACGGGAAAAAAATACCGCGTGGCAACGGTAAGCGACTGGGTAACGGATGATGATAGCTTGGGGAAGATCGGTTATTGATTGAATAATATATAATATTGCGAAATACCCCCGTATGAATTGTATCCATACGGGGGTATTTTTTGTTTTGTACCCCTATAATTTCCTTTAATTATATTGTAATAATTCCGTAATTTGTTATAATTACCATGTAAAATAGTGGATTGTTAAATCATTTTTAACAAGTTGACGCATCATCGAATAATAATCCGCATTTTATCGTGAAAATTCACCAATATTTTATTAAGGAGGAGTACCCTTATGAGAAGGAAACGCACAGTTTCCAAAGTATTGGCTTGGGCATTGACAATGGCGATGACCCTTAGCCTGTTGGCACCCTTCGCCGCGTTTAATGTAAAAGCGGCGAGCGTCGATTGCCCCGCTCACACCTCTGTATGGGCACCTAATTTGGTGGGAGCCGAAGCAACACCCAGCGGCAGAAACTATGTGACAAATGCCGACGGCGCAACGGTGGGATTGTTCCTGAGCAGCTCAAGGACACCCCCTGCCGGATTGCAAATACTTGACGGCGGCGTGCTTCGGCACGAAACCGGCGGCGGCGGCGAAAGGCTTAACATCGCAATCAAAGGGACAAGTTCAAACGGGTCGGAACAAGCCGGGTTTGCGCCGGTGGACGGTAAAACATACCGTTTGACCTTTAACGCGGAAAATGAACACCGCACGGGCCCCGCGACGACGATCGGCTTCCGTCTTAACGGCGAGACCGCCGTAGCCGTTGCCAATCCGGTCAAGGGTACGTTCTTCAGCTACCAATTTATGCACGATGCCGAATCGGCAACGGAAGGCGATACGGGCCACGGCCTTGTCGCTATCGGTATCGTTGTGGACGGCGGCGCGGGTACGGTCGTACATTTCTCAAACTTTAATATCATCGAGGTTACGGACGCGGAATGCATTTGCGTCGGCCCCTGCCCCGTACATGTGGGTGAACGCGTATGGGCACCCAACCTCGCAGGCGCGGAAGCCGCACCCAGCGGACGTAACTACGTAACAAGCGCGGCGGGAGAAACCCTCGGTTTTATCCTCAGCAGCTCCCGCACACCCCCCGCGGGCTTGCAGGTACTTGACGGCGGCGTGCTCAGGCACCAATCCGGCGGCGGCGGTGAACGTTTGAGCATCGTCGTAAAAGGAACAAGCTCGAACAATTCCGAGCAAGCCGGATTTGCACCGGTGGACGGCAAATCCTACAGGCTCACTTTCAACGCGGAAAACGCGCACAGGTCGGGTCCCTCAACGACGATAGGGATTTCTCAATTTGGGCAGGCCATCGTTCCGGCGGGGACGCTTAAACCCGTGGGCGGCACGCGTTTTGAATATGTATTCGGATATTGTGCCGAAGCGGCGTTGACCTACGGTGACGGCGGCCATGGTCGCGTGGCCATCGGTATCATCGCCGGTCCCGATTCGGGTTCGGTCGTACATTATTCGAACATCGCCATTTATGAAGTGGACCCGGGCGGCGTTTGCACTTGCGAACACGGCGTACGGGAATGGTACGTATACCCCGAAAGCGCGAATATCGAATTTATCGGTACGGAAGGCAACTCCGGCAGCGGCCATGTGATGAGGCTTTCCAATCTGGGATTTGATGAAAACGACATACCCACGCGCGGCGCTTTGCTGGAGTTTAACTTACGCGTGGCGTACGATACGGGCAGGCGTTTGCTCGCATGGACGGATCTGTCCGGCGGTGCGGCTGAGCTCGGTGACATTACCTTTGCAACGACGGAAAATATCCTCGCGGGCAAGGTAGTCGTATCCGGCCTTGCGGGGACCGATACGTTGATTAACCTAACCCTCCCGCAGGAATTGATTTACGATGAAGCCACGGGAACGTTCGCGACCGAGGTCTATGTCGCGATCGGTATCAATAAAGGCGAAACGGGCGACCCGGACGCCGCTGACAATTATAACCTTGTGCCCGGCCAGCGCGGCGGAAGCGCACGCGGCAGCTTGGGCCTTGCAAGGGAATTCGATATCCTCTCCGTCGTACGCTTAAACGTGCTGGAGGAAATTTTCTTTAATACGAATATTTCCCTCAACCCCGGCGTGAATGAAACGGCGATGGGTTTCTCGTGGTGGACACCGATCGGCGAAGCCGCAGCGTCCGTACTCCAAATCGTTGGCATAAACGAACTGGACGGCGGTGCGATGCCTGCCAACGCACGTGAAATCCGCGGCGGCAGACCAACGCCGTTGCACCCGACATCCGATCAACCCGGATATCAATACGACGTTAACAAAGTGATGGTGACCGGACTTGTGCCCGGTACCGAATACGCCTACCGTGTAGGCGACGGTACGGCGGCCAACTGGAGCCCCGTTTATACGTTAAGGACCTTCGACCCTTCCAACGCGTTTAGGGTTATTTTGGTCGGCGACCCGCAATTAAACCCCTCCGCGGATCGTTTGCTCAACAACTGGCGCGACACGTTGCAACGGGCGGTCGCAAGGACAAACGCCGCGGGCGGTGCGAGCTTTATGATCAGCACGGGCGACCAAACCGGCGGCGGTGCCAACGACCCGTTTGCGATTACCAATTACCTTGACCCCGCACAGCTTAGGAGCTTACCCGTCATAGCTACCGTCGGCAACCACGACACACAAAGCCAAAGGACCGGAGCGCACCTTGAACCCGGCTTCTCGGTATTCTCCTCGGTTTACAACTGGCCCAACCACAATTGGCTGGGCGGCAACCCCACCCACACCAATGACTTTTTGAGGGGCGGCGGCAACTGGTTCTTCAGTTACGGCGACGCGTTGTTCATTTCATTGAACTCGAATATATCAGACATTGAAGAACACAGGGCCACGATGGAAAGCGCGGTCGCTTCCCATCCCAACGCCGTATGGCGTATCGTAACCTTCCACCACGATATATTCGGCAACGGTACGGGCCATTCCATGGGTATGGGCGCTAGGCGCGCAACGTGGAGCGCGTTCTTGGACGAATATAATATTGACGTCGTCCTCAACGGGCATGACCACACGCACACGCGTTCCTTCTTTATGGAAGGGAATCAAATCCAACGGTATCAAATGCCTACCGTACTGGATGTCAATGAAAGGGATATATTAAATACCCCCGCAGGCACCTTCGTATCACCTTCGGGTATCGTGTACCTGACGTTTGGCGCGGCGGCTGACGTACCCAAGTACACTTCACATGTGCCGTGGCAACCGTGGGTCGCCTATTCCGACCCTGCGGCGCATGACCCGTTGACGCAATATTCCGTAATGACCATCGACGGCGGTACGCTTCGGATCGAATCCTTCGTTATCGACGGTACGACCGAAAGGCTTCACGACGGCATTACCCTCCGCAAGAACGCCACGCAAGCGGATTTGGAATCCGTTATTGCGGGGATGGAGAAAGTAGAGAAAAACGGTATCACGGATGCGACTTGGGCGGCTTTCCAAGCGGCGATTGCCGGCGCCAAGACCGCAACCAACCCCCACACCGCGTTTGTCGCGTTGTACGACGCATATTACGCGCTTAACCCCGGCACCGACAAAGCCGCATTGGGCGTATTGGTCAACGAAGTAACCAACGTATTGGCAACGGCTTCGGAAGGGCAATGGGAAGGGCAATATCCCATCGGCTCGATGGCCGTATTGCAAGCCGTGTTGGATGACGCGTTCGTAACCTATGACCTCAGGCTGTCAGTCCAAGCAGATATCAACGCCGCATTGGCTGCCTTAAGAGCCGCTTACGCGCAATTCCTCTCTTTGGTAAGCGATGTACCGTGTCCGTGGGTATTTGTCCATGACATCCCCGCCGACCGGCCGTATACGATCGGCCTCGTCGATTGGATGCTGGAGGACGATCCTTGGTATATCGAACCGAACTTGGGCGCAGCATTGGGCGGGAAGCAGCATTTCTTCGCGCATTTCACCAAAGGCCCCTACTCTCATAATTCACCCTATACCGACGGCGGAACCCTTGCCCAACGCACCGAAGTCTTGTTTGCCCCGGCCAACCTCCCGGGCGGACGCGGTGTAAACCCGGTGCATATCACCCAAACCCGCATCGGCGAATGGATCCGTTATGAATTAAACGTGGCGCAAGCGGGCGCTTACCGTGCCACGCTGGGCGCGGTCAACGCCACCGCCAATGAACAAATCGTCGTGATCAGGGATATGCAGTTGAATGTGCTCACCCAATTCGTTATCCCTGCCAATAACCCGTTACCCGCAGGAGGCTGGGACGAAGCCTTGCTTGTACGCGGCACCGAGGAATTCTACCTGCCCGCCGGTAACGTCATCATCGAATTGTTCTTCGTTAACGATGGCATCGGCGCGACGGCGAACTCCGAAACCCCCGGCAACAACTACAACCCCGGCCCGGACGTGGATATCCTTATCCTTGAACGTATCGGAAACATGGATGCACCCGTACGCGCGATTGAACCCAATACGTGGCCCCTACCCCCGGCCTTCACCAGAATCGGCGGGGACGCATCGCACCGTCAACGCGCATGGCTGACCGACGGCAACGAATGTCCGGTCAGCGGTTTGATCGGTCACGGCTTCCCGGTTCATATCTACAACAGGATTGTCGGGTTGGTAATGGAAGTCGCGGGACGCCCCGGCGGCCCTAACGGCAACCATACCACACAGGTCCACATCATGAATGACGGCGGCGGCGCGTGGCTTCCGGAGTATAATCCCCCCGTAGGCGTGCTTTGGGATCCCGATATCGGTCCCTTCGGCGCTCTCGTGTGGGACCTTGTAACCATGCCCATGGCGGACGGTACCTCTCATGCGGCTACCGTGCACTTCCCCACCTTCGCCCAAACGACGGAAATGGGATGGATCAACACCGCTTACTACAACAACGGCTGGGAAGAATTTAATTACATGCGTGCGTATCTGCTCCTTGCCGAATGCCCCGTATGCGGCCCCAATTGCGAATACACCATTCCCGAATGGTGGGTGCAAGCGGGTCAACCCGGCGGCGGCAGACCTCCCACCGCAAGCCTTACCACAGGCACGGTGTATGTGGTGCAATACGGGGATACCCTCGCGCGCATTGCGCAACGTTTTTACGGTGATGCGACGTTATGGCCCCGTATCTTCGAAGCAAACCGCAGCATCTTAACAAATCCGAACAGAATCTATGCAGGGCAAACCCTCAGGATTCCGTAATAAAACATGCAATAAAACCATGTAACGGCGAACGCACCCCTTGCCATCCGACGGCGAGGGGTGCGTTACGGATATAACATATGCTGCTTGAAGGAGGCGCGTTATCATAGAAATAGCAGTATGCGACGATAACAAATTATTTTTATCGACCATGGAACAACAATTGCAAATGATTAATCCGGCGTACAATGTATTTTTATTTTCCGACCTTGCTCCCTTTTTTATGTCCGTTGAGGGTGGTAAGCGTTACGATGCCGTATTGATGGATATCGATTGGCACGACAGGGTTGCGGGTATGGACGCGGCGGCGGAGGTATATAAATTATCCCCCGGCACGAGAATTATTTACATAACCGGTCACATCGAACGGTTTTCGCAACAGATTTTCCTGCACCACGCCAATTTGAGCGGTTACCTTACCAAACCCGTGGACAATGGATTGCTGCAAGCCAATTTGCAAAAGGTGGCGGACACAAAGCATTTACGGGAGGAAGCCGCCCTCGTGCTTAAGCAAAAGGGCGCGGTCGTTTCCGTTCCCTTTAAGGATATTTATTTTATCGAAAGCCGGAATCACGTAATTCTGGTACATACGGACGGGGATGTGGTTAAGACCTACGATCGCTTGGATAATATACTGCAATCGTTGACCGAGGGGTTTTATCAATGCCATAAGAGTTATATCATAAACATGGGAAAGGTACGCCGCTTTCAATCCGATGATGTTATCCTAAAAAACGGGACAAACGTACCCGTGAGCCGTGCGCGGTATGCGCTAACAAAGGAAGCGTATTTGAAGTATTTGACAAAGTTTAACCGTTAACATACCATTTGGTTAAATATAAATTAGAGGGGGCCATATCATGGCAATGGTTAAGGAAAAGCAACTGGCCTTTAAGGTGAACCCGCAGGAATTTGATGAAATCCACGTATTTGCGAAAAACCAAGGTAAAACCCTGTCTGCGTTTGTTTTGGAATTAATAAGGGAACAAATGGAAAATTGGGAAGACGAACAGGATATCCGCGAAGTGTTGAACAGCAACGAACCCGGTATTAGTTGGAATGCTTTGCGCATGGAGGGGAGGCAATGACATACACGGTGGCGTTCAGCGGTGCGGCAGCAAGACAATACCGAAAATTGGATCTATTCGCAAAACGTCAAATTGACAATTACATCTTCGAATACCTTGAAGGTACGACTAACCCTAGGGCCCACGGTAAACCCTTAAAGGGTAATCTGATAGGTTTTTGGAGATACCAAATCGGGAACTTCCGCCTCATCGTCGATATACAGGACAACATATTGACGATATGGGTGATAAAGGTGGGGCATAGAAAAGAAATATACGACGGTAAAGTTAAACGAAACAGGGTTCAACGATGATATAAGGGAAGGTACATATTATGATTTTTATCGGACATTTTTTAGGGTTGACATTAATGACGGCTTTGTTCTTTTATTTTGTATCACAGGTTTTGTCGGGTAAACTAAACATAAAAACCATCGCCGTGTTATCAATCATTATCGGCTTGACCAACCCCTTAAAAGTGATATTTGAAACGAATTCGACTTTATTTACAATCATATCGTTTGCGGCGTTTAGCATGAAAATCGTTTTTGTCCTATGGTTATGCTCCGGCGAACGTTGGAAAAAAATCGTTGTCCCTCTTTTCTTTTATTTTGTACTGACAATAGCTGATGCCATTACCGGAACGATTATTGCCTTGGTATATGTAGATATGTACATTATATTTAATGAATCGGTTCCAATGGCGGTATATTTTTGCATTGGGATTATTCTTTTCGGTTTGTTGGGTTTATTTGGTGTATATTTGTGGAAAATGGTAAATGCTAAAAAATTATATATACGCCATTTGACCCTTCTCATACTTCCGGCATGTTTTGGTTTTATTTTTCTTATTTCCTACCTTGATGTATATACTAGGGAATGGTGGATGGTTATCACTACAATAATCCTCGGCAATGGCGCTTTGCTGTACTACATCCTTTTTATGGAACGAAAACTAACGATGGAGGATGTCCGCCGCGAAACTCGCCACATGATGGAATTGGAACAATCCCAATATAGGGAAGTGGAAAAACGGCAGGAGGAATTTACAAAGATACGGCACGACTTTAACAACCAGCTTGCCGTCATCGGGCGGCTGATGCGTAACGGGGAGGAATCCACCGCACGGGACATGATAGATACCTTGTCACATGAAATTATA
>WRDO01000020.1 GCA_009779755.1 Defluviitaleaceae bacterium
TGAATCCCATCTTTTCGACACTCCGTTCCTTCATTCTCATGCCTATATTATACCATTTATGTCAGTTTATGTCTTTCCTTTCTCATTCCCCTCCGGCCTCATTCCCCTTTCCCGACGGTTTCCAAGACAAAGTCATAACAAATGTACCGATGCGTATGTTATATTAACGCGGCAGCAAACGACCGAGGCAGCTACGAGCCAAGGACGGGTTTTGCCTTCCCCGGGAAGGGATTTTCGGATCCTTAAACGGGGCGCACCGCGCCGCGCCGGCTATTCCTCAAAATGTATGCCGCACCCCTCAACACCGCACCGCCGCCAAGCCCCAAGGAAGGGGGTGGCGTATCCCGCCAAGAGCTCAGCAGGATACGCAACCCATGTGCACACCTTCCCCAAGGCACGGCAACCAAGCCCTCATGAGGCAATGCTTACGTTAACCGGTTACGACATGACAAAAATAAAAACATCCCCCCATAAGGACCCATACGCCTTGTGCAATTGTTTGATTGCGCAGGGCGTTTTTTTGTATATAATCAATGCCAAAGCATAACTAACCATACAATCATCAGGGGTGGGGTATGACGTTTAACGACGTTATTAATAAGTACCGCGAAATCTCCTTTTCCGAACGTGATAAAGGGACGCGCTTCGAACGGTTGATGCGGGCTTTTTTACTAACCGACCCCAAGTACGCTCATCAGCTAAAGCATTGCTGGCTGTGGGAGAATTTTTTCGCCCGCGAAGAACTGGGCGGAAAAGACACGGGCATTGATATCGTAGCCCAAACCCACAACGGCGAATTTTGGGCGGTGCAATGCAAGCTCCGCGATGAAAGCCACTACACGACCAAACCCGAGGTTGACACGTTCCTGTCCACTTCAAGCAGGTTGTTTACGAACCAAGACGGAAGTAAAGTCACCTTCTCCCTGCGGGTATGGATATCCACAAATATAAATTGGAACGGTAACGCGGATAACGCGGTATTAAACCAAGCCATTCCCGTAATCCGTATACATACAGGCGATTTGTTAAAATCCCCCGTCGATTGGAAAAAGCTCGAAAACGGCGTACACGGCGAACAAGCGCGGACGAAACGCCATACCCTGCTTCCCCACCAGTCGGAAGTCGTAAACAAAGCAACGGAATATTTCAAAACCGCCGACCGGGGTAAATTAATTATGGCTTGCGGTACGGGCAAGACTTTCACGGCACTTAAAATCATGGAACGCGAAGCGGATAATTTCGCCCTCGTTTTGGTTCCGTCAATCGCCTTGGTGGGGCAGGTGCTGGGCGAATGGACAGCCCATTGTGACCAACCCATAAACGCCGTATGCGTATGCTCCGACCCTAAGATTACGCAAACACGAAACAAAAATAACCACGATATTAACGGATCAAGCGTTGTTGACCTGGCTGCGCCCGCTACCACCGACCCCGAGCGCATTATTAAGCTATACAACGGCTTTAATCATGAAAACCCCACAATAATCTTTTCAACCTATCATTCCATCGAAGCGATTAAAGACGCGCAGGCATTGGGCTTGCCCCAATTCGGTTTAATCGTGTGCGACGAAGCCCACCGTACCACGGGCGTAACCCTATCGGGTGAGGATGAATCGGCCTTCGTCCGCGTACACGACAATGATTATATGCAAGCGAAAAAACGGCTGTACATGACCGCCACCCCCAGGATTTACACCAGCGACAGCAAAGAAAAAGCCGAACAGCATTCCGCCGTTTTGTGTTCTATGGATAATGAAAATATTTACGGCGGGGAAATCTATAAAATCGGCTTCGGCGAAGCGGTAGACAAAGAGTTGCTTACGGATTACAAGGTGCTGGTCTTTACCGTCAGCGATGCGGACGTACCCACAGCCTTGCAGGAATCGATTGCGAACATCAACGCCCACGGTAAAAATCCGAAAAAAGGCGTTTTGGAAGTGGACGACGGCGGCAAGATTATCGGATGTATCAACGCCCTGTCCAAACAGTTATGGGGAGACGGGAGCGAAACCTTAGCGAAGACAGACCCCAAGCCCATGAAGCGTGCCGTGGCTTTTTGCCGTACCATTGAGGCATCCAAAGCGATAACCAACCTATTTAACGAACAAACCGAAAAATATATAAACGAACTCCCGGCGGAACGGCGCGATAAAATCGTGGGTATCGAAGCCATGCACATAGACGGCTCCATGAACGCGCCCCACCGCGAGGAACGCTTAAATTGGTTAAAGTCCAACCAAAGCCAAGAGAATTGCAAAGTCTTGAACAACGTGCGCTGCCTAAGCGAAGGAGTGGACGTACCCGCTTTGGACGCGGTCATGTTCCTTTCCTCGCGCAAATCGAAAATCGACATCGTGCAATCCGTCGGGCGCGTCATGCGCAATGCCCCGGGTAAGAATTGCGGCTATATCATCATCCCCGTGGTGGTCCCGTCCGCAGTGAACCCGGAAGAAGCCTTGGAAGACGATTCCCGTTACGGTGTGATTTGGGATGTATTAAACGGCCTCCGCGCCCACGACGAACGCTTCGAATCCAAAATCAATAAAATCGAATTAAACAAAAACCGCGACGAAAGCCTTTTGGTGGGCGGTTTGGTAGGCGGCGGCACCCCTCACGAAAGAGACATCCCCGACGCGGTACCCAACCCCGCATCCATGTATGTGCAAATGTCCCTCGAAAATTTCCGTCAATTACAAAGCATCATCTACGCCCGCATCGTTAAGAAAGTGGGTTCCAAGCCCTATTGGGAAGAATGGGCGAAGTCCGTCGCCGACATAGCCGAGCGGCAAATCGCACACATAACCGAAGCCGTACAAACGGAGGGTATGGAGGAAACTTTCAACGAATTCTTAATCGAAATGCGCTCCAGCATCGACTCCGGCATAACGCCGGAACGTGCCATCGAAATGCTGGCGCAGCACATGATAACCGCGCCCGTATTTGACGCGCTGTTTGAAAATTACGCCTTCGCAAAGAACAACGCGATTTCCATCGCCATGGATTTATTGTTGGACGAGCTCCGCCAAAAGAGTAACCTCGCGGAGGATACGAAGGAGCTGCAAGCCTTCTATGACACCGTGCGCATGAAGGCAAAAGGCATCGACAACGCCAAGGGACGGCAAAAAGTCATCGTCGAGCTGTACAACAACTTTTTTAAAACCGCATTCAAAAAGATGACCGAAATGCTCGGCATCGTCTACACCCCCGTGGAAGTGGTGGACTTTATCGTACGCTCCGCCGACGATGTACTGCGCGCGGAATTTGGGCGCGGGCTGACGGACGAAGGGGTAAACATCTTCGACCCCTTTACAGGCACGGGTACGTTTATCACGCGGCTTTTTGAATCGGGATTGATTAAAAAAGAGGACCTTCCTCGCAAATACGCAAGCGAAATCTTCGCCAACGAAATCGTCCTGCTCGCCTACTACATCGCCAGCGTCAACATAGAAAACACCTACCACGACGCGGTGGGTATCGACGAATACCAACCCTTCGGCGGCATTGCCCTCACCGATACCTTCCAGGCATGGGAGGAAGGCGGCATCGCCTTCAGCCACTTCGACCAGAACTGCGAACGCCTAAAGCGGCAAAACGAATCTCCGATAACGGTTATTTTCGGCAACCCGCCGTATTCAGTCGGGCAGAAGTCGGCTAACGATGATGCGAAGAATAAGGAGTATCCCACGCTCGATGTTTCCATATCCGAAAGTTATGCGAAATTATCCACGGCGGTAAATAAAAACGCCCTCTACGACAGCTACATCCGAGCTTTCCGTTATGCCACCGATAGGTTGCGCGGCGGCGACGGGATTGTATGCTTCGTGTCCAACGGCTCGTGGCTGGACGGTAACAGCACGGCAGGGTTTAGGAAATCCTTGGAACGGGAATTTGCGAAAATATATGTATTTAACCTGCGAGGGAACCAACGCACCAGCGGGGAGTTAAGCCGTAGGGAAGGCGGAAAAATATTCGGCAGCGGGTCGCGTACACCCGTGTCGGTTACATTGCTGGTCAAGCGGCAAGGGTATGAAGGAAAAGCGGAAATCCTGTATAGCGATATCGGGGATTATTTAAAGCGGGAAGAAAAATTAGACATACTCGCGAAGCGCGGAACTTTTGCAAATGTTGATATGGAACTCGTACAACTTGAACCCAATGAACACGGCGATTGGATAACCGAACGCGATGAAGCGTTCGGGCATTTTATACCGCTGGCGAGTGAAAAGAAATTTGATGTTGGTGCGCAGAGTATGTTTTTAGTTCATTCGAGGGGATATGCGACAGCGAAAGACGCATGGCTTTATAATTGTTCATTAACAACATTGAAAAGTAATGTAAAAACAATGATTAATTTTTACAACACACAAATTGGATTGCCGACGGTATCTTATGATGCAACAAAAATATCGTGGTCGCGTAGTTTGTTAGAAGATTGTGCAAGGAAAAAAACAATAGAATTAAATGAAAATAAATTTGGTATTGCGTTATACAGACCATTTAATAAAGAATTTATGTACTTCGGTGAACGGGTGATTGACCAACGTTATCAATTCGATAAATTTTTTCCAACTAATGATTCAATAAATTTAATAATTATTACTTGTAGCATAGGTGATAATAAAGAATTTTCTTGTTTAGTTTCTGATAAATATATTGATTTACATTGTATTGGAACTTCCCAATGCTTCCCCCTCTACTACTACGAACCCACTCAATCCAGAGGTAAGGGTGCGGTTATGCAAACCCAAATGACCCTTGATGATACCGAAGCCGAACCCGAATACATCCGCAAAGACGGCATCAGTGACTTCATATTCAACCAAGCCCGCACGCGCTACGGGCGCAACCTCATCAAGGAAGATATCTTCTACTATGTATATGGCTTCCTCCATCATCCCGCATACCGCACAACCTTCGCCGATGACCTAAAAAAATCCCTTCCCCGCATCCCCTTGGTGGAAACCGCCGAGGACTTTTGGGCATTCTCCAAAGCCGGGCGCGAGCTTGCACACCTTCACCTCAATTACGAAAACGAACCACCCCCACCCGAAGTCACCGTCAAAGGCGACCGTTCCCGCCTACACGTAGAAAAGATGCGTTTCTTATCCAAGGAACGTAAAGACACCATCCTCTACAACCCCCACATCACCATCGAAAACATCCCACCCAAAGCCTACGAATACATCGTCAACGGCAAATCCGCCATCGAGTGGATAATCGAACGTTACCAAATCAAAACCGACAAAGCCAGCGGCATCACCAACAACCCCAATCATTACGCCGAGGAAAATAACAAGCCGTCGTATATCCTAGACTTGCTGCTGTCCGTAATCGCTGTGAGTGTAAAAACGCAGGGGATAGTAGAGGGGTTGCCGGACTTTTCATTACAAGACACAGTATTTTAATAAAAAGGAAGGGTTGTTATGTTTGCCATAAACGATATGGAAATAACCCTCGAAAGTTTTAAGCATGGGTTAACAAGACGTGCTACAGGAGGCGATTATAATAATGTCGAATATCAGCAAATACGAAGTTTTTTAATTGATAAAACTGAAATTAACTACTTAATACCAAAGTTTCTTAAAATATGTAATACAGCAGATGAATTTTGGCAATTCATAAAAACAGAATTTAATAATTATGCTGATAGACGAGCTTACTTAGCGACAGAAATTAATCCATTAATTGATTTTTTTGTTGATGTTAAAAATAAAGAAATTTCAAAAAAAATAAATTCAAATTCGTATGAGTTGGGAAAAGAGCTTGGACGAGGTAGATTTGGAGTGGTATATAAATATCATCATGTTTTATTAAATATGCCTTTTGCGATAAAAGTATTTGACCCTATATTCGTTTCAGAAGACGAAAAAATTGAAGGAGAAAAGCGATTTTTTAGAGAGGCAAAAATGTTGTTTGGATTGAAACATGAAAATATTGCTAGTATATATGACATTGGATTAATTGGTGGAAAACCATTTATACAACTTGAATATGTTGAGGGGAGAACACTTCAAAAATGTATTACAACGAAAGGAAGTGTTTCATTTGAACGTTCAAAAAAACCAATAAAAGGAATTATACAAGGATTATGTCATGCCCATGATTGCGGAATTATTCATAGAGATTTAAAACCAAGCAATATAATGGTTATGAACGATGGGTTAATAAAAATAATTGACTTCGGAATAAGTGCATATATCGAAACCGCAGACCATACAAAATTGACAACAACTGGAAAAAATGTTGGTGGCGGTCACTATCATGATCCTTATATAAGTGAAAATCCGGCATTGCGCGATGTTCGAAGCGATATATATTCACTAGGTGCAGTATGGTTTTTTATATTAACAAGTCGTGACCCATCGCCCGATGCACGAAATATCTTAATAAATTCGGGTAATGTGACACCAGCACAGGCTGATATAGTGTTGCGTTGTCTTAATTCAAAAATTGAAGAAAGATTTGTTAATTGCGATGAATTATTTAATTTATTATTTGAAAATCAAAATAAAACAGATACTACGACAAGCAAACGACTTTCAGGAAATAATATAACATTGGTAACACGAAAAAGTATCATAAAATATTTCTCTAAAACAACTTCTGATTTTATTTTTCATGGTGAACTGGAAGTTATTGATTTTTTACAATGTTTATATGATTTAAAGAATATACCTTCCGAAAATCCAAATTTCGAATCTTTTGAAGATGAATTGCTGGATATTATTTATAACAATGCAGAATTAGATGAACAAGAAAAATATTCATGGAAAGATTATAATTTTCAAGATTATTACAATAAAACATATAAACACT
The DNA here is from genome assembly GCA_009779755.1 of Defluviitaleaceae bacterium. Taxonomy (GTDB): domain Bacteria; phylum Bacillota; class Clostridia; order Lachnospirales; family WQUN01; genus WQRX01. The sequence goes on from WRDO01000020.1 coordinate 6,817, forward strand.
TGGGGTGGAATTGGATATTTTCACAAGAACCATTGGGTCTAAGAAAAGGAAATGATGATATATTACTGCGATTTATATGCAAAATGCTTCATCCGGAAGTTCGGGATTGGCAGGATAAAACGATGCGAATATTATGCGAAACCGTAGTTGGTGATTTAAATGACCTTTTAAAGGAAGACGGATATATTCTTTATGAAGCAAGCCAAATATCCGGAAGACCAGTATATTCATATAAATTTTGTTATTAAAATAAACATACCATGATACGAGGTGAATGTAAATTGCGCTTTGAATGGGATCCGGATAAAAGAAAACAAAACGCAATAAAACACGGTGTGACATTTAAAGAAGCCGAAAGTGTTTTTGATGACGAAAACGCGATTACTTTAGAGGATATTGGTCATTCTATTAATGAAGAACGGTTTATAATCATAGGAATGAGTATATATCCCCGTGAAATTACCGTTTGTCATTGTTATCGCAACGATGATATCATCAGAATTGTTTCCGCAAGAAAAGCAACAAAAAAAGAAATCCAACTATATGAGGAGGGATTGATGTGATGAATGAATATAATAAAGTAGATTTTACAAAGGGAATTAAGAATCCATATTTTAATAAATTAAACAGAAAGGTAGATGTTATTGTGGATAATAAGGTTGTTACCGTTCCCGTAAGGCATACATCCTACGATGTTTTTAGTGAACTAGCACGCCACACAAATGAAACACCGGAAATTATTATGAGGCGTTTATTTATGGATTTTGTTACAGAACTGGGTAAAGCGTCAATTGATGTTGTTGAAGAGGTTGGACAGACGGCAATAAAATCTGACTATGACAAAAAAATATTTAAATTAGCCTCTTTATTAGCAAAAGTGGGTATAGATACTATTAACTATGTTGCAAACGAATAATAAATATAATAAAAATCAAACCGAAGCGAATCACCCATTATACATCGAGGATGAATTAACGATTTCAATTCAAATACAAAGCAAAGAGGATGTGTACACAATGCCCACACTAAGTATGTTCTATGGTATCATCGTAAGAATGTTCAATGAAAAAGGCGGTAAACACCACTTACCTCATGTACATGCAATGTACAGCGGAAAAGAAGTGGTCGTAACGCTTGACGGAAATATCCTCGAAGGAAAGTTCCCCGGAAAACAAATGAAATTATTACTGGCTTGGTTGGAAATTCATTATGAAGAATTAGTAGCAAATTGGGAACTATTGTCCGGTGGTGAAACTTCTTTTAAGATCGACCCGTTAAAGTAGGTGAATTTATGAACCCGCGTCCGATTGCCGTTAAACCGTTAAATGGGTTTAAATTGCTCGTTACATTTAAAAATAATGAACAAAAAATCTTTGACATTAACCCTTTATTGGATATTCCCATGTACCGGAAATTAAAAGATAACAACTTATTTTTTCAAGCAAAAGTGGATGGTATGTGCGTTTATTGGAATGATGATATTGACATATGCCCTGATATGCTGTACGAAAACTCTGTTTCTCTATAAGTATAAAATTAAAAACTTCAACGGTATTAAAAGCATACTTTGGCGGGTTATATGGAGGCGTTGGCAACGACGATGAAGCCATGCGTACTTTCTTTACTTCCGCTACCTATCGAGCTCTTAACGAGCCGGAAACGGGGCTGTGTTATGAAATGTTCGAAGCGATTTATGAAATGTTCCTTGAGGAAGTGGGGGAGAAATGAATTATAAACAGATAATCGATCCCGTCGTTTTCTTGCAAGCCCATTTTTCAAGAGCGTTCATGAAGCGTCATAATTTGACAACGCGGGAATTTTTAGATTTGGACAAGGAAAAGGACATTATAGGATTTCTTCGGGTTGGATATGAACCTTTTCATTTAATGGGTGACGAGGGTGTACTTGAAGAAATGGATGCCTATGTTTATGGGTTACCTAAATAATGAAATATAATTTGCGTAAAATTATCCCGTTATTATTTTGCGTCTTCATCTTCATCGCCTACTTCCTCCCCGCGGTGCATTTGACCTTCACCATACTTACAATTGAGCGCGGGACGAGCTTCAGTTTGGCGACTTTTTTTGATTCCGGCGAGGGCTCGTTTAACCTTGATTTATCGGGTACGGATTTTTCCACGTTCATTAACGACAGCGATGTGGTATCCGATATCAGCCTCCGCGTGGGGTTTGGCGTGGGGGCGTATTTTACGGCGTTGCTGATGGTTGCGGCGGTGTTTGTTTTTGTGTTGTTAAACCGTTTGGGGCGCGGGCGTATTTTGTTGGCCGCGTTGTCGCTGGGATTGTACGCGGCAGCGGGTCGGGTTATCCTTAGCGTGGAGGCGCTGGCCAATCGGACGTTAAACGAAGCGGTCGAACGGTTGCTGGGTTTCTTCGCGCGGTTTATACCTATATCTGATATGATAGGGATAAGGTTGGGTTGGGGTTATTGGCTTACGCTTACCGCGATGGGGGCGTTGTTCGTTTCCCAGGTTACATATGTTTTATATATAAGGAAGAGGGATGTATCGCATGAATGAGCTATGGTACGACCGCGAGGCCGCCAATTGGGACGAAGCGTTGCCGCTGGGTAACGGGCGCATGGGGGCGATGGTGTTTTCCGGCGCGGTTAATGAACGGTTAGCCCTTAACGACGATACGCTGTGGTCGGGCTTCCCCCAATCGCACGATGTGCCCGGCGCGGCGGAGGAATATAAGCGTGCCCGCGGTATGGCCATGGAAGGCAAATACAGGGAAGCGCAAACGTTTATCGAAGATAAATTTCTGGGGAAAAATACGCAGCGTTATTTGTCCTTGGGTGATTTGCTGTTGGAAATGCCGCAAACGCATGCCGACCATACGGATTACCGCAGAGGCTTGGATATCGGAAACGCCGTTTCCACCGTGCAATATATGGTAGACAGCGTTACTTTTTATCGGGAGGCGTTTATCAGCCATCCCGACCAAGCGTTGGTGATGCGGATATGGGCGGACGCGCCGGGCAAGGTTACGTTTACGGCACGGATGGCGTGTCAGTTAAAATCCGTAATTTCCGCGCAAGGTTGTCAAATTACGTTGGAAGGTCAAGCGGACCCCGTTAACGATCCCGACCCGGCAAAGCAAGGGATGGCGTTTATTGCGAAGGCGTATGTAAAAACCACGAACGGGATGGTAACGGCGGAAGATGACGCGTTATGTATCAAAAACGCGGACGAAGCGGTTATCCGCATGACATGGCGTACGAATTTTTTTGACGCGTTTACGCCGCCGATGTTGGGTAACATACCCCACCGCGATATTTGTGATAAAGACATGGTTAACGCGTTGGAACTGGACTATAAAACATTAAAAACACGCCATATCAAGGATCATCAATCCCTGTTCAATCGGGTGGACATACGCTTTTATACGGATGAAAACATATCCAAGGATAATCTGCCCCTTCCCGAACGGCTTGCCAAATGGGAGGAAGCCGAAAACGATACGGACTTGTTTGCGCTGCTGTTCCAATACGGGCGGTATCTGATGATCGCGGGCTCACGCGCGGGTACGAAGCCGCTAAATTTGCAAGGGATATGGAGCCACCATATTTGGCCGCCGTGGAGCGGTAACTATACGGTCAATATCAATACCGAAATGAATTATTGGCCTGCGGATATCACCAATTTGGCGGAATGTCACGAGCCGCTTTTGTCCTTCACCCGTGTGCTGCGCAAAACCGGTGCGAAGACGGCACGCGAGCATTACGGCGCGCGCGGCTTTACGGTGCATCACAATACCGATTTGTGGGGAATGTCCACACCCGTCGCAAAGGGTGATACTTTTGGTGCGGCGCGCTGGGCTTTTTGGCCGTTGGCTGGAGGATGGCTGGCCAACCACGCGTTTAACCACTACCTGTATACCCGAAACGATGCCTTCTTGTGGGAAACCGCTTGGCCCGCGGTACACGACGCGGCGCGGTTTTTTTTGGATGTATTAACCGAGGATACGGACGGGACGCTAATCTTTGCCCCTTCCACTTCGCCCGAAAATGACTTTACGTACGACGGCGGGCCGCTTGCCGTGTGTAAGACGACAACCATGACAACGGCGATCATCAAGGAAACATTGATTAATGCGATTTATTGCTGCGAAAAATTAAAAACTGAAGACTACCTTATCGAAAAATATAACCTTCCCCCGTATCCGGAAACTGATTTTTGCGTTGAAGCCGCCGAAGCGCTTGCAAAGCTCCCCGCTTATGAAATCGGCCAACGCGGCGGATTGCTGGAATGGAGCGAGGAATTGCCCGAACACGAACCGCAGCATAGGCACACGTCCCATCTGTACCCGTTGTATCCCGGGCGGGAAATCGAAGCGGGTACGGCATTGGCTGACGCTTGCCGCAAGACACTTGACTTGCGCGGCGACGAAAGTACGGGATGGGCCTTGGCGTGGCGGATCAATCTGTTCGCGCGGTTGCGTGACGCGGAACGGGCGTTTTCATTCCTAAAGATGCAATTGCGCCCGAGCGAGGGTTGGCGTGGCGGTTGCTACCCCAACCTGTTCGGTTCGCATCCGCCGTTCCAAATCGATTCGAACTTCGGCGCAACGGCGGGTATCGCGGAAATGATTTTGCAAAGTAAACCCGATAATATAATTTTATTATTGCCCGCTTTACCCAAGGCGTTGAGCAGCGGCTATGTGCGCGGCTTACGTGCGATGGGCGGCGTGACAGTGGATATGGAATTCGGGGGGACGCTGTTAACGGAAGCGTCATTGACCTTGGATGCACACCTGACCGCGCGGGATTTTATTATTAAATATGGGGATAAAAGTACGACGCTGCACTTAACGCCCGGGCAAACCGTTGTTTTTATTCCATGAATATCATCGTCCCCAAGCATTCCGGCTTTTGCCACGGAGTTAAGCGATCGGTTAAGGAAGCGTATGCCTTGGCGGGAAAAGGAAATGCCTTTATGTACGGCGAGGTTGTGCACAATCCGGTCGTGATGGCAAACCTGATGAAATGCGGCATAAGCCCGATACAGGATTTAACGGACGTTACAAACGATTCGGGTAAAAATCCGAAACTCCTGATCCGTGCCCATGGCGTACCTGTGTCCGTGTTGGAGGAAGCCGCCAAACGGGGGATCGAAATCATTGACATGACCTGCCACCACGTAAAAAAAATCCACGCGATCGTGGCAAATGCCTCGGCGCGCGGAATGGATGTCATCGTGTGCGGCACGCACGGCCACCCCGAAGTGCAAGGCCATTTGAGCCGCGTAAAGACGCAGGTCGTTACCGTACAGGATTTGGACGAAGCGCGTCGGATCATTCCCGGATTAACGTTTTCGAAAGAAGGCGTTTGCTTGGTGGCGCAAACCACGCATAATAAACGAACCTACGAGGAAGTCCGCGCTTTCCTGGCCAAAGAATGCGCAAACATACCCTTCTTGGAGCCGTTCGATACGATTTGCGGCGCGACCGCCCACCGACAGGATGAAATCCGCGAGCTGGCCAAAACCGCCGACGCCTGTATCATCGTAGGCGGCAGGAACAGTTCCAACGTGACGAAGCTGTACGAAATCGCAAGGGAATATTGTGCGCGTACCCAACACATCGAATCGGCCGATCAACTGGATTACGGATTATTCCGCGGCGCGGAAACCGTCGTTATCGCGGGGGGTGCGTCCACCCCCGACGAAAGCGTGCGGGAGGTCGTGCGGAAAACGGAGGGGTTAAGCGGTGAGTAACCGTACGACTGCCTTGCATCCGCCCATCATATTCGGTTGCAATTCCAACCTGCCGCCCATACGATCCAAAAGCCATCGCGCAATCGGTAACCCCAAGCCGTTTCCTTGGGGTTTTTTGCTGCATCCGTGCGTTTCCGAATAACCGGGGCCGTTATCGCAAATGGTGACGCACGCGTAATCCCCTTCGGTCGCGGCGGAAAGGGTAACTTCGGGATAAGGATGGCCGCCGCCGCTGACGGCTTCCACAGCATTTTTAATCAAATTGGAGAACACCATACGTACGCTTACTTCGTGGGCGCGGATGGTAAGCGGCGCGTGGGGGGTCAGGAGGAACCGGACCCCCGGCCACGCGGCTTGATACATACCCAAGACTTCCCCCAATACTTCATATAAATCGAAATCGAACGCCAAGGGTTGGCCGTATGTGACGGAAAGCATTTCCTGCGCCAAGTCCACGATGGTATTGAGCGCGCGTTCGATATGGTCGAAGCCTTTTTTATCGATCCCGTTGCGAAGCAATTGCACATGCGCTAAAGCCAACGCCGCCGGGTTTTTTATTTCATGGGCCAATGCCAAGGCACGAATCGCTTGCGATCCGTCGTTTGTTGTCATGCCGCAAAGTGCGGTCTCATCCGTCAACGGCATATATCTATCTCCTTGGCAGCAACAAAGTGGAACCCGCGACGATAAGATTGGGATTTTGGATGTCGTTTAGCGCGATGATATCGTCCACGCGGCCTGCGTCACCGAAGAAATAGGTGCTGATACCGATTAGGCTGTCACCCGGTTGGATTATATAAACGAGGGGGATTTCCGGGAAGGCACGGTTATCGGGTATGAGTCCCGTGGCAACGGTTTCATCCGTACCCCCGTCGCTTTGCGGGGGCGGCGTCGCGCCGGGAAGCGGTGAAGCGGGCGGCAGTTCACCCGTTTGCGGACCTGTGGGCGTATCCGTATGGGGGGTCGGTTCGGGGGTGGGCGTGATGCCTACCAGTTCCTGTTCGGCGAAAACGGGGGCCAAACCTTCGTTATGCATTTGTGCAAGCAGATTACGGTAGCCCGTGGTAAGGAATTGAATCTCCGTCTCCATCCGTTCGATACGATCGGCGTTGCGCACCAACTCAAATCCCATGACAAAAACGATCACAAGTAATACCGCACACAGGCTTCCCATCAATTGCAGCGGGCGCCGCGGTAACAACGCACCCCTTCGGCGCATACGCTGGTTAGCATAGCGGCCGGGTGCGCGAAGGGTCTCTTCGGCTTCTTCCTGCTCGGTACGGTATGCGGAATACCGTGGGGCGATGAGGGGAGGAGCCTCTTCGCTTTGTGCTTCGGGCGGTGATAATTCCGCCAGATCAAGTTCGTCCTCGGTGTACATAGTGGGTTGGATATCGATGAATGTGGGTGCCTTGGCGGTATAGTCCATCGCCTTATTGGCCAGCATGTATTCATGCATGTTTATGTTCTTGTCGTAGTAGATGAAGTAACCGTTAAGCTCCGTCATACGTTCGGCCGGCGTCATTGCGTCGGCGTTGGGAATGTAAAACGCGTTGGCCCGTTCCAGCGGGTCGGTGACGAACATCACCTGATACGGTTTGCGGAATTGCCTGAGGTGGTACGCGGCGTAGTGTTGGTTCAGGAATGTGCCGTAGCTGGGTTGTGATTGCATCCAACCGAGGATTTCCATCCCGTTGAAATGCTCCTCCAGCATTTGCTGGGCGTAGTCCACGCTCTTTTCCGAAAAACGCAGGAAACCTTCGCTCTCCTCCGTGTGTTTGCCGTGTATGGCGCCGTTGACGAACACGATGGGTTGGCCGTCGATGACGAGATGCCGCCCTACGAGGAAGGCCAGCCGCTCGCTGTAACCCCCCGCTTCCGCGTACTGATGCAGAAACGTACAAACGTAGTCTTCGACGTAAATACGCAATCCGTCGCCAATGCTGCCGATTTGCTTTATGTTGGTAGGCAATGTAAAATCGCTCATACCCCCACGCTCCTTTGCTTGCCGATTATTATGGATCGGCTTACGAAGTCCGATCCGTATGTTGTGGCAAGCCTAACAAGCAGGGGTTGCGATAAATGGAAAAACTTGGTGCGGGTTGTCTCGTTTTTGAAAGCAAAAAATTGTATTTAACGACAGGGAGGTCCCACATGTACGAGTTCTACATGCGCAACAAAAAAATCATCGACCGTATGGCGTTCTTCGCATTGATCACCTTTCTTGTGTACGCGTTGTTCACTTTCCTTTGGGTATACCTTTCCCCGTTCTTCTTCGGGCTCATCATCGCCCTGATCATGGAACCGCTGATCCGCTTTATGTTAAAACGCTTCAAGTTTAAACGGTGGATGGCGGCTTTATTATGCCTGTTAATTTTTATGACTGCGGCGGCGTCTTTGGGCGCGTGGCTGGTGAATACATTGGCCCGCCAAATCGGTTCGTTTGTGGAAACCGCACCCGCGCAAATCGAGGAAATTGTATACCGCAGTGAAGCATGGTTTGCCCGTATTACGGCCGGCTTGCCCGATTCGGTAAACATCCCCGACATGCAGGATACGTTGCTTTCGATGGTGATGGGGCTCTTCGGCGGATTGGTGCAGGACCAAGCCCCGCGCTGGGCGGCGGCCGTGCCGGAATTTTTCATCAACGTGATCCTGACGTTGGTCAGCGCGTTTTTCTTCATGGCGGACAGGGAACGCATTTTCTCCGCCGTTGCGCGGAATTGCCCGAAGGGGCTCACCGTACACTTCCGCCAAACGGGTAAGAGCTTTTCCAAAGCGATAAAGGGGTATTTGCGCGCGCAATATATCCTGATGGCTATGGTCGGGATCATCAGTATCATCGGTTTATTGATTATCCGCAGCCCGTTTGCGCTTTTGATCGGTTTGCTGCTGGCGGTGCTGGATTTCTTGCCTATCGTGGGCGCGGGGTCGGTATTGATACCGTGGGCGTTGATTTCGTTTATCACGAGCAATCCCAGCCAAGGCGTCAGCTTATTGATTATCTACGGCGTCATCACCGTTACGAGGCAGGTGTTGCAACCGAAAATATTGGGCGACCAAATCGGCGTGCATCCGCTGGTGTCGCTGATGTCGATCTTCATCGGTTTCCGTTTGTTCGGATTGTTGGGTTTGATTATCGGGCCTACGTTGGTGATGCTGTTATTCGCGGCGAAGCAGGGAGAAGAAGAAATTGCATAGGATTTTATTATGCGAGGACGAAGAAAATATCGTCACGTTTCTGCGCGCGGAATTGGAATATGACGGCTTTGCCGTGGATGTCGCGCCGGACGGCGAAGATGCGATGCGGTTATTTACCGAAAACGAATACGATTTGATTCTGCTGGACATCATGCTCCCCGCAAAAAACGGGCTGGAATGCCTGCGCGAAATGCGTAAGACAAGCCGTATCCCCGTTATTATCCTCACCGCCCGCAAGGAAGTGTACGACAAGGTCGCTTTTCTTAACGCCGGAGCGGACGACTATGTGACAAAGCCGTTCGATACACTTGAGCTGATCGCGCGTATCAAACGCAATATCGCCCGCGGAACGGGGGAGGGGGCGCCTTCCGTGCCGCAGTGTTTACATATATGTAAGGAAGGCTACCGCGCGACCGTGGCGGGTAATGAGTTGAAGCTGACCAAAACGGAATTCGAAATCCTAACCTTCCTGTACGATAACGCGGGTAAGGTAAAGACCCGTGAAGAAATCATCCGTGCCGTGTTCGGCGATTTTTACGGCGAATCGAATGTCGTGGACGCCAATATCAAAAATATCCGCGCCAAGGTCGCCTTGCATACGGATCATGAAATCATCAAAACCGTACGCGGCAAGGGTTATGTGATACAAGTATGAAAATAACGCTCACCCGCACCACGCGTTTGACGCTTTTTTCTACGGCGGTAATTACGGTCATTATGTTTTTCGTGCAAATATTTTTGATAGAAAGCATCGGTTTTATTAGTGAACCGTACATCGCCGTCTTGGTCGCGTTGCCCGTGACCGCATTGGCGGCTTTTTTTATCAGTTCCTTAATCATAGACCGTGCGCTCAACCCCATCCGCCTAATGATCGAACGTATCCGCGAAATCGGCAACATGAACTTTTCAAAACCCCTCATCACGTACGGCGAAGGCGAGGACGTGCGCGAATACGCCGACGCGTTTAACCAAATAGCGTACAGGCTCAACGGCTACATCGAACGGCAGAAGCGTTTTATTTCCGACGCGTCCCATGAACTTGCCACGCCCATCACCATCATTAACGGCCATGCGGATATGCTCCTGCGTTGGGGGGCGGAAAATCCGCAAACGCTGGAAAACGGATTGACGACGATAAAACGCGAAGCCCTGCGCATGAACGACCTCGTGGACAGCCTGCTGATACTCGCCCGCAGCGATTCGGGCAAACAGGTATACGCTTTTAAGGAAACGGACATGGTCGAACTCTTGGAGGAAAGCATCGCCGAAGCACGGCTCATCGCGCCGGATTTCACATTCGAAGCAAACATCACCCCCGATCTTTCCGCGGTTATCGATAATGTCGCGGTCAAACGCGTGATGCGCATTTTATTTTCCAACGCCGTCAAATACAGTGAAGATAATAAACGCATAACCGTAACCGCACACGCCTCCCACGGCATGATACATGTAACCGTAAGGGACAAAGGCATCGGTATCCCCGCCGAACACTTACCCCGCATCTTCGAACGCTTCTACCGCGCGGACGCCTCCCGCACGTTGAAAACGGGCTCCAGCGGCTTGGGGCTCGCAATTGCCCGGGAAATTATTACAGCGCATGGCGGGGAGATACGCGTGCAAAGTGTGGTGGGGGAGGGGACGGAGGTTGCGTTCTTCATTAAATCCTCGGTATAATATTAAAAACAAACATACAAGATGGTGGTAACTTGATTAAATACGAAGGTATATTTTTTGATTGGGATGATACAAAGGAAGCAATAAATAAAAAGAAGCACGGAATATCCTTTGATGAAGCCATGACGGCATTTACCGATAAATACGCGCAAATTTATGATGATGAAGAACATTCGTCAGAAGAAGAACGCTTTATATTAATCGGGTATAGTGAAATAAAACGTTTGTTGATGGTGTGCCATTGTTACAGGGATGACGATAAAATCACCCGCATAATATCCGCAAGGAAAGCAACAAGGCACGAACGTAATAAGTATGAAAGGAAGGCTTGATATAATGAAAACCAACTACGAATTAAAATCAACCCCGCGTAAAAATCCGTATGCCGATAAAATCCAAAAACACGGATATTCAGTCTCCATCCATTACGACACGCCCGAAAATATGAAATCGGACGACGCGGTTGAAACGATAAAAAATATTTTGGAACGTCCCGGATTAAATTCAATTCACTTATATATAAAACAACCCGAAGTTTGAAGCAAACCTAATCATATATCTTGATTATATTTAAGGTATATATGGATATTTCCATCATGGCTGCCCTATTATTAGCGGGTAGCTGTTTTATTTTTAAAAGGAGAGAATCTGTATGTACACAATCAACGGGCAGGATTTAAAAGCGGTCGAAAACCTCTTCGCCGAATACAAGCACAACATTCCGGTGATCCAATGTGTGTTGGAGGGAAACAACGCGGGTTCGGCGTTCGTCGATGATACGGTTAATCCTTCTTGGGCCGTTTTGCAATTACCTATCGGCTTCCATTACGTGGCGGGCAAACCAATGGGACATGGCATTTTGGATGATATATTATTCAACCATATCCTGCCGTCACAAGATGAAAAGGAGATTATCGTATTTTCGCCGTCCGACGAATGGCAACCCCTGCTCGAATCCGTATTCGCTCCGCGCGGCGGGGAAAGGTTGATACGTAAGATATTCGATTTTAACAGGGAAATGTACCAAGTGGCAGAGGAACGGTTTTATCGGTTACCCGATAAGGCTGAAATGGTGACGGTGCAGGAACGCCTCGATGGTAACTTTAACAAAGCCGATTCTTGGATGGCGAAATTACAAATCGGCGGCGATTGCATAAGTACCTGCACGGCGATCATGACGGGCGGCGGCCAAGCGGAAATCGGCGTGGATACAAAGGAAGGGCACCAAGGCCGCGGTTACGCGACGTTAACGGCACTCGCATTAATCGAAAAACTATTGGAAATCGGATTAACGCCCTGTTGGGCGGCATGGGATTTTCGCGAGGCTTCAATCAAACTCGCCGAAAAGATCGGATTTACCCCCGCGCCCGACGCGGTCGCATGGGTGTGGTATGAAAAGGAAGAAGCGGAAGGATAGTATCTTCATCAAACCTTCATAATTGTCACAGGATTTCTTCACGATTAACAAATTATAATACGGGTGACTTCGGTGCGAATCGCGTCGTTGGCACCCGTTTTATATATTATTTAAAGGAGGACGAAGGTATGAGGTTCGTAATAGGCATTTTAATCTTTATTATCGCGTTTGTTTTTATGGGCACGATAACGACAAATTTTACGGGCTTATGGTGGTTGGGTCAGGTGGGTGACTTGCCCACGATTATTTGGATGAAGCTGGCGATGGCAGCAATCATCGTGGCAACGGGGGAATTTAAGACGTTCATCGCCGGCATCAACGCTTTGCTCAGCAAAAAATACGTCTTGTCCGCTGATATGCAAAACAGGGCGATAAGGTTATTCAAGCTATTCGGTAAAGTGGCGATATGCGTCGCGATCATCGATTTTATGATCGGCGCCATGATGATACTGCTTACATTGGGCGATCTTAGCGCGTTGGGCCCCTTGATTTCGGTAATATTGATTTCGGCGTTCTATGCCGCGTTCTTCAACCTTGCGATCGTATTCCCGGTTGTGCATATCTTGGAATTCCGCCGTAACCCCGAGGATAAGGTTGTCATCAGCGAACGCCAAGTCATCGACAAGATGCTCGAGCTCTGTTACCGCCAAGGCATCACGCCGGAAGAAATATTAAACGCGTCGGAAATTTCGTTTAAGGAAGAAAAATGACAAAAGTAAACGTTTTCCGTGTTTATCATTCGGCTTCCGTTCTGTTGGGACGGAAGTCATTTTTTATTAATCGCACCCCGACAACCGCACTTGCGTTAAATCATTTCGCACTATACAATAATCACAATTAAACCCAATAAGGGAGGACATTCCATGGCAAAAAGATTAAAAGCCGGTATCGTCGGTTGCGGCGGTATCGCTAACGGAAAGCACATGCCCTATTTGCAAAAAACGGACAAGGCCGATATGGTCGCGTTCTGTGACATCGTAATCGAACGCGCGGAAAAAGCCGCCAACGAATACGGCGCGCCCGGCGCGAAGGTCTACACCGATTATAAAAAGATGTTCAAAGCCGAAAAATTGGACATGGTATACGTACTTACCCCCAACAAATCACATGCGCCGATTACCATCGCTGCACTTGAAGCGGGTAATCATGTCATGTGTGAAAAACCCATGGCCAAAACCGCCAAGGACGCACGCGCCATGGTGGAAGCCGCCAACCGTACCGGTAAGCTCCTTACCGTCGGCTACCAAAGCCGTTTTCACACCCCGAGCCAATATATCAAGAAATCCGTGGAGCGCGGCGATTTGGGTGAGGTATATTTCGCCAAGGCCCACGCGCTGCGCCGCCGTGCCGTACCTACGTGGGGCGTTTTCCTCAACGAAGAGGAACAAGGCGGCGGCCCGCTCATCGACATCGGTACCCACGCCCTCGACCTTACCCTGTGGCTGATGGATAACTACAAACCCAAGTCCGTCATGGGTAACGTGTATAAAAAACTGGCCAACATAGCCAGCGGCAACGCATGGGGTCAGTGGGACCCGAAGCAATTTACCGTAGAAGACTCCGCTTTCGGCTTCATCACAATGGAAAACGGCGCGACCATCGTATTGGAATCCAGCTGGGCGATTAACATGATCGACACCTTTGAAGCCCAAGCCACCCTTTGCGGCACGAAAGCCGGCGCGGATATGCGTGACGGCGTACGCATCAACGGCGACGACTTCGGCAAGTTATACGAAAAGAAACCCAACCTGAAAACCGGCGGCGCCGCGTTCTATGAAGGCGCGACCGACGACCCCGGCGTCAACGAGCAGATGGTCTTTATCAACGCCATCCAAAAAGGGACGCCCCTGTTAATATTACCCGAACAAGCCTGCGTCGTGACCGAAATCCTCGAGGCGATTTATAAATCCGCAAAAACCGGCAAATTGGTAACGTTCTAAATACAGGAGGCGTATATGAAACTCGGCGTACTAACCGTACCCCTAAGCGGCAAACCCGTTGAGGAAGCGTTCGCCTACCTCGCGGGCCTCGGCATGCAAACCGTGGAAATCGGCTGCGGCGGTTTCCCCGGCAACGCGCACCTCGATCCGGTAAAGGCGTTGGACGACCCGTCCATCATCGAAAACATCCAAGCGGCGCTAAAGAAGCATAACCTCACCGTCAGCGCGCTTTCCGTACACGGCAATCCCGTACACCCCGACAAAGCCAAAGCCGACAAGGACCACACGGACTTCGTCAATACATGCAAAATTGCGCAAAAATTGGGTGTGGATACCGTCATCACCTTCGGCGGTTGCCCCGGCGATACGGTAAACGCCAAATACCCCAACTGGGTAACCTGCGCATGGCCGCCCGATTTCTTGGAAGTGCTGGAATACCAATGGGATGACGTATTGATTCCTTATTGGAAGGAAACGGCGAAGCTGGCTGCATCCTACGGCGTGACCAAAATCGCACTCGAAATGCATCCCGGCTTCTGCGTTTACAACCCGCGCACCCTAATGAAGCTGCGCGAAGCCGTCGGCCCCGCCATCGGCGCCAACTTCGACCCCAGCCACCTCTATTGGCAGGGCATCGACCCCGTGCAGGCCCTCAAAGCGATGAAGGGCGCGATCCACCACTTCCACGCCAAGGACACACGGATCGACCCCGCAAACGCGGCAGTCAACGGAACGCTCGAAACCACCCGTTACGACGACTTCCTCGGGCGGGCGTGGGTATTCCGCACCGTGGGCTACGGCCACGGCGAAAAGGAATGGCGCGATATGATCTCTACCTTGCGTGCCATTGGTTACGACGGCGCGATTTCGATCGAACACGAGGACGGCCTCATGTCTATCGAGGAAGGGCTGGAAAAAGCGATCGAATTCCTCAAACCCATCGTCATGTACGAACCCGCCGCGCAAATGTGGTGGGCGTGATATCCGAACGATAATAATACGGGCGTAATAATGTTAAGGTGAATACAATAGCTCGCTTTAACCGCCGAAGATTAATTTTGCACCCACTTTGCACCCCGGGTGCATTTTCAAGAAATACGACAACAAGGCCTGCGCCTAGCTGGTTTTTACGGCATAAGCGCAGGCTTTATATATTTGCAATTATTTAATACTAATCCCCCGAATAACGATCGACATCTTTGCGGTCTTTTGCCGCAATGCTGCACCTTCCTGTATCCTCAAATATCTTGACAAAAGTAGTTAAAGATAATACTATTGTAATGCAAATAAATTACATGGAGGATGATTATTATGGCAAACTCTGCACTTATACAAGTTCGTATCGATGAAGAAACGAAACAAAAGGCTGATACCCTTTTTGCTGATTTGGGATTTGATACACCAACAGCGATTAGGATTTTTCTTAATCAATCGATTAGGCGTGATGGGATGCCTTTTGAAGTTGCCAAGCCAACGCCCAATGCAAAAACGCTGGCAACACTACTGGGCAATATGGAAATAATCCCGAAAACCTACAACAATTTCGGCGAAATATTGGAAGAAGTTGACGCTGAAATAGCGTTAGAGGAACAATATGAAAATTAAACAATCAACACGGTTTAAGCGTGATTTGAAATTAGCAAGAAAACGCGGACTGGACATGGATTTGCTAGGCTCGATGGTTGAATTGCTTGCCCAAGGGGTCACGTTGCCTCTAAAGTATCGGGATCACCCCTTGACGGGCAATTACACCGGTTTTCGGGAGTGCCATATTACACCGGATTGGCTCCTTATTTATCGTGTTGAAAATGAGGAAGTCGTTTTGTATCTGTTTAGGACAGGAACGCATTCTGATTTATTCTAGGAGGACATATGTATCTGTTTCATTATTACGACAAGGATGTAGGTCCATTTGTTAATCTTTCAGATTTGCCCATGGAAGAAGCCATGGAAGTTCTTAATGTAATTAGACAAACAAAACCTAATGTACAAAGTGTAATATTGATGGGAAAGAGTATCGAAAAAATTGTATACCCATGCCGAAATAGTAGGATTGATAAATAAATACGGATGAGAGATTAATAGCTTTTATTCTTCCATCATAACTTCCTTGAGCGGAATCCGTTTAATCTTTTCCGAATATATCCACATAAAAATTTCATATAAAGCCACAAATGAAACAAACACTATGAAACACACTTGCCAATCAAAGCTGTAATCGGGCAAGCCAAGAATCTCATTATCGTAAAATAAAGACATCATCATCCTCATAAGACCGTGCTGATACGCGCTTCCGATTGCAAAACCCGCATAGGTTATCGGTCTGTACCCGCTCAGCATCGCCCCGGTACATTCACGGTCGGAGTATCCGAATACCCGCAGCATGGCAATGGTTTTTGTATTACCTTTAATAACAGTCGTGACTGCGAGGAACAAGGTCGTGACTGCTAAAAGGACACCTATAAACATCATCAACACTGCCATCATGTCACTACCGCCAAGCACGGTAATACTGAAGGACATGACAACGGAAGCGGCATAACAAAAAGCGGCGAACCAAATGAAGAATACCAGAGAGAATCGGCTTTTCACCGTGCTGCGTTTCAATTCGCGCAGAAAAGGGATTTTTGTGATTTGTGTTCCGTTGGGCTTTGTTTTTAAGGGTTTTGTTTTTAAGGGTTTGGTCTTGTTGCTGCCTCTGATTAATTCTAATGCCGTACGTTTCAATTTTAGATAACTGTATAATACCGCCAATACGGAAAAAGCTAGTGCAGGAATCACGACAAGGTATAGAATCAGTATGGGATTGAAATGGAGCGGTGTATCGGGTAGAACGCCGTCATTCCTCATTGTTCTGTAAAAAGCGGGCATGAGGGCAAACGCACCGCCGAAGCCGAAAGCCGTTCCGGTCAGCACGGGGAGTCCGAATACCCAAAAGCTCCGTGCGATTTTCCGGTTTGGGTAACCTAACGCTTTTAATATACCGAGTTCGGATTTGTGCGTGTCTATATAATGCTTGATATAAAAAAGCAACATAACAACTGTAGTCAGCACGAGAGCGCCGCCGGATACCGCGCTGGTTACATTCCCGGATGAAACGGTTAAGTCATAAATAAATATGGCTTCCGGGTCTGTGATTTGGTCTTTGATTCGAGCCATATCAATGTTAGAATTCAAAAATATGGTGCATATCAAAACGGCGCAGAAGCACATGATGAAGATTCCGAACAGCTTGGCGGTATCTTTTGGACGTATTATCATATCTTCACCACCCAATTTCATACGCGGTTTTTTGCGTATTATTTTTTTGCGTTTCAACGATTCTTCCGCTGTTCATCCTTACAACCGTGTTTGCAACTTCTGCGATATTGTTGTTATGCGTTACCATTACCATCGTAAAACCGTATCTTTTTTGTAAAGTGCATATATAATCTAAAATTTTTCTGCCGGTTTCCTCGTCTAAAGCGCCGGTAGGTTCATCCAAGAAAAGAACGCTCGGTTTTTTCGCTAATGCTCTTGCGATTGATACCCGTTGTTGCTCCCCGCCGCTTAGTTCGGAGGGTAGCTTGTTCAGCTTATCAATAAGCCCGACTGCTTCAATGATTTCCCGATATTTATTGTTTCCTGTTAAATCCGCACCCATCTTTACGTTTTTGTCTACGTTCATGTTGGGAAGCAGATAATATTGTTGGAAGATGAAACCCACTTTTTCTTTTCGGAAAGCCGTCAATGCCTTGTCAGGAAGGGTAGTTATATCTGTGCTGTCGTACTTGACCGAACCGCTGTCGGGTCGTTCCAAGCCGGATACAATATGCAACAGCGTGGATTTCCCGGAACCGGACGCTCCGAGAAGCACCATAAAATCGCCGTCATTTATCGTAAGCGATACGTCTTTTAGGGCGGTTGTGGCATTATTGCCGTTGCCGTATGTTTTCGCCGCGTTTGTAACCTCAATCATTTTATATGCCTCGTTTTTCATTGTAATAAACATAATATTTAATAAATAGAGATACGATTGATAAAATATTTTGTATGTCGTAATCAATTATCCGCTCTATACTTTTCTGCTTTGCTCCGTTGCGGTCGTTTCTATTTTTATGATATGGGTTTATTGCGTAGACCCTATTTTGGTGTTTTAAGCAAATCAAGAATTATAATTGATTTTTATCTTGCCCGATCCCCGTAACGGGCGATAAAATCGGATAAAACCCGTTTGGAGGAAAACACCATGATCGAACTAAGGAAAATCACGATTTTAGAAGAAGCCATGAAGGAATGTATCGCGCTTGACGTATTGCCCGAGCAAAGGGATTTCGTATCGCCGAACGTTTACAGCCTTGCGGAGGCTTATGTGGAAAATAAAACCTTCGCCGAAAAAGGCGAAGGCAATATCGCAGTACCTTATGCCGTTTACGAAAACGGCATGATGGTCGGCTTCGCCATGTACGGTTACTTCCCGCCGAAAGAAGGAGAGGATTCGTATAACGATAAAGAACACCATTATTATTTTTGGCGTTTGCTGATCGACAAGAACCACCAAGGCAGGGGCATCGGGCGCGAAACGGTAAAACAGGTAATGGAGGAAATTAAAGCAAAACCCTGCGGCGAAGCGGGTTATTGCTACGTGTCCTACGAGCCTACAAATATCGGTTCCAAGACCACGTTCGCGTCCTACGGCTTCGAGGAAGACGGGCGCGTGATCGACGGTGAGGTTGTCGCGCGGTATAAATTGGATTAGTACAGTTTTATCAACTTTTCCACCGTTAGGTTCTTGCGTTCGTCACCCGACGCGTCAAGGATGATTTTACCGTCCTTCATCATAATCGTACGGCTCCCCAAGGCTAAGGCCGAGGGGATGTCGTGCGTCACCATCAGGGCCGTGAGGCCCTCTTTTTTTATGATTTTTTCCGTCAGGTGCAGTATTTTTTCCGCCGTGGCGGGGTCCAGCGCGGCGGTGTGCTCGTCCAGCATAAGCAGCTTGGGTGTGCAGACCGTCGCCATTAAGAGCGTCACGGCTTGACGCTGGCCGCCGGAAAGCAACCCCATATTCGTTTTCATACGGTTTTCCAAACCCAAGTTGAGCTGTACCAATTGCTCGCGGAAGAAATCGAATTGCTTCCTGCCGATACCGATTCGGAACTTACGGTCACCGGCTTGGCGATACGCCAGCGAAAGGTTTTCCGCGATGGTCATATTGGGGGCGGTACCCTTCATCGGGTCTTGGAACAAGCGGCCTATGTTACGTGCGCGTTTGTGTTCCGGCAGGAAGGTGATATTTTTGCCGTCAAGCATAATTCGCCCGCCGTCCGCGAGGAATCCGCCGGAAACGGTATTAAGCAACGACGTCTTGCCCGAACCGTTGCCGCCGATGACGGTGATGAAATCACCCTTGGTTAAATGCAGGGAAACGCCGTCCAAAGCGGTGCGGGCGTTGACCGTACCCGCGTGGAATACCTTCGTGATGTTTTCAAGGGTTAGCATCGCGTTTGCCGCTCCCTCCGTTTTAGTTTGTACGTAGTCCAGCCATTTCGTATCGTCGGGTAGGAAATCGCCGCCGCTACGATCAACGCGGAAATAGCACGTAAATTAGTGGGATTTAACCTGAAGCTCAACGCCAACGCGAGGATAAGCCTGTAAACAATCGCTCCGACCGTTACCGCGCCGATGTTCCATATCACCGTACGTCGGCCGAAGATCGCCTCACCGATAATCAACGACGCCAAAGCCACCACCACCATACCGAAACCCATGTTAATGTCGGCAAAGCCTTGGTATTGGGCGATCAAAGCGCCGCACAAAGCTGCGATGGCGTTGGCAATCGACAATCCCACCATTTTCGTAAACGTCGTATTGATTGAGGAAGCGCGTACCATTTCCTCGTTGTCGCCCGTTGCGCGTACCGCCAAACCGAGGCGCGTATGGAAGAATACGCTCAGCGTCGCGCCGACCGTCAAGACAATAACCAAAGGCAGCAGTATACGCCACAAACGTTCGCTGCCCCCCAATCGGCCTATTATCGTAAACAACGTTTCTTCGCGGAAAAGGGGGATATTCGGGCGGCCACCCATAATATATAAACTGACGGAATAGGACGCCGTCATCGTTAGGATACCGGCCAATATCGGCTGTACACGCATTTTGGTTTGCAAGAACGCCGTAACGATACCCGCGGCCGAACCCGTCAGCATAGCCGCGAGGATACCGATGAAGGGCTGCCCCGCGGCTACGAACACCGCACCCGTGGCCGCACCCGCCGTAAAGCTGCCCTCCACCGTTAAGTCGGGTACGCCCAAAATGCGGTACGCCACAAAGATACCCAAAGCCAACAGCGCAAAAATCAGCCCCAACTCCACCGCCCCGGTGAACGCGATCATCGACATACTATCTACCTTCGACGATTTCTATTGAAGGGTCAAGCCCATCAAGGCTAATGCCCAATGCTTCAGCCGTGGCGCGGTTGACGACCGTACGGAAGTCCTGCATCACTACGACGGGTAATTCGGAGATGGGTACCCCCTCCAATACCTTGGCGGCGAGGCGTGCGGTTTCAACACCCAGTATGGCGTAGTCGATGCCGACGGTAGCGAATCCGCCGTCCATCACCATCGAATCCGCCCCCGTATAGATCGGTACACCCGCGTCGATCGCGACTCGCGCGTAGATCGGCATGGCGGAAGCCACCGTATTATCAGTGGGGGTGAAGAAAGCGTCCACATACCCCACCAGCGACAACGCCGCTTGCTGTACTTCACCGGAATTCGTTACGGTGGCTTCAAGGTAGTGCATCCCGTTGGCGGTCAAATAAGCCTTGGCCCGATTGATGGCGGCGACCGAGTTGGCTTCGCCCAAGTTATACACAAGGCCGAAGGTCGTCGCGTTAGGGGTTAGCTTACGCGCCAGCGCGAAGATCGATTCCACGCAGATAACGTCGGATGTCCCCGTCACGTTGGCTTCGGGGCGTTCCAAGCTGGTGACGAGCCCCGCGGCGAGCGGATCGGTGGATGCGGCGAACACGACGGGAATGTCGCGCGTCGTCGCGGCGGCGGCTTGCCCCGCGGGCGTGGCGATGGCCAATATCAAATCGACGTTTCTTCCCACGAAGGCCTGCGTAATTGAAGTAAGCAACGTCATGTCCGCTCCTTGTCCGTTACGGTGGTCGAAGTCGGCGTCACCGAAACCAAGGCGTTCCATTTCTTCAAGGAAGGATACGCGGATCGTATCCAGCGAGGGGTGCTCCATCATTTGCAAGATACCGATGCGGACTTGCGCCTCCTCCGTCCCGCTGCACCCGGCTAAACCGAAAACACATAAAATACATACGACTGCGATGATACACTTTTTCATTTTCATTCTCCTTTTCCCGCTTCGGATCCTTTATTAAAAAATCCGTCCGAAGCAAATAAATATATTTGCCAAGGACGGATTAATATCCGCGGTGCCACCTTGATTCGCGATAGGATCGCGCACTCTTTAGGGTACCGACATACCCCCCGCAACTTACGTATGCGTCCACGTCATGGGATACTAAGAATAAATCCTTTCACCATGCCCTCGGCGGCCCATTTGACGATTCGCAAGCTGATTCGCAAAGCGAATCGGCATCTCCTACCCGGATCTCAGCTGCCCGGATTCTCTGTACGGCGCGTAAAAGCCTTTACTCCCGCGTCTACGGTTTACGGAAATATACAACAGGGATTGCGGTCGTGTCAACACTTATCGTAATCCGACGTTGTAATAAAATAATAAAATAATTTCAAACGTTATAAACTTAATTGCGCGAAGTCATTATCAAACGGGGCGACGGTAACGTTGAACGCCAGTTTCGTTATTACTTCGGGGGAGAGCTTGCCGCTCAGCCAGTCTTCGATTTGCTCGGCGCGCAGGATGACGGGCATACGGTCATGGATTTTTTCCGCTTCGCCGTACGCGTCCTTGGTGATGATGACGAATTCGCGACCTTCGGGCGTATTGCGGTACAACCCCGCCATAAACAAGAGATTACCCTCCCTGTCCTTGATGAAATGCTTGACCTTTTGTTTGCCTTGCTGCTCCCATTCGTAGTATTCGCTTGCGGGTACCACACAACGCCCGGCCACAAGGTGTTGCTTAAACATTCCCTTGGTTTCCAGCGTTTCCGAACGGGCGTTGATAATTACGCCCTTACCGTCCCACTTCTTAAAACCCCAGCGCAGGCTCTCGAATGAAACGGTGCCGGTCACCCCGCCTGTGATAACGGGTGCGTCATGCGTGGGGTAAACCTCCGTGGCGGGTGCGGTGTAATGCTCGAAATCGTCCTTTGCGATGCGGAGCGAAACCTCGCGTATCACCTCACGGATTTCAATGATTTCCTCTTCGGTTAAGGCGGAATATCTGCCGCACATATCAATCGCTCCTTATACATAACGTTTGACCCTACACCCGCAGCACCCCGCCTTTTTCCACTTCCAGCGGGCCGATACGGTCGGTGAGTTCCTTGATGCGCCTGTCGATATCCATCGCCAGCGGCGGTTCCTCGTTTGGGTCGAGGGTGAGCTGCCCCATGCTGTCCAGATTGTCGGCGCGGATGCCGATGGAGCGCAGGGGGCGTTCCCACGGGTAGTGGCGTTGGAACAGGTCGTACGCCCTGTTGAATACGTAGTTTACGCTATCCGTCGCCATTTTGAAACTGCATTGGCGTGTGGTCTTGTTAAACTCCGCGTCGCGCAGGTGGATGGCGATGCAGGAGGCTTGCAAATTATGCTTCCTAAGGCGCGCGCATACGGTCGTGGCCAGCAAATACAGCACCGCGCTTACGTCCTCCTTGGTACGCAGGTCGGCGGGGGGCGTAATCGTGTTGCCGATCGAGCCGATTTCCTCCGAATTGGGCACGAAGGTGCGGTCGTCCCCGTTGGCGTAGCGGTGTATGTCATACCCCGATTTGCCCAGCAGCTTCTCCAGGAAGTCGGGGTCGGCGTTTGCGATATCGCCTATGGTGGTGATGCCCGCGGAATGGAGCAGCTTCTTCCTTTGGTTGCCTATGAACAGGAGCGTGGAGGCGGGCATCGGCCATACGATTTCCCTGTAATTCTCCCGCGTGATCACCGTGATGGAGTTGGGCTTTTTGTAGTCGCTGCCGATTTTTGAGAAGATCAAATTGTCGCTTACGCCCAAGCTCGCGCTCAGGCCCATCGTGTAGCGCGTCTCCACGCGGATCAGCTCCGCAATCTGCTCCGCTTCGCGCAGGGTCATTTCGCCCATGTCCAGCCACGCCTCGTCCATACCGTAGGGGATGACATCGTCGGTATACTTGTAATAGATTGCCCGCGCTTGCTTGGTTTGCTCCAAATATTTGCCCAAGTCGGCCTGCACATAACCCAGCTTGGGGCAGATCTTACGCGCTTGGCGGAAGCTGATGCCCGTCATCACTCCTGCCTTTTTCGCGAGGTGATTCTTGCTCATCACGATTGAGTGGCGCATCTTGGGGTCGCCGCACACGGCGAAGGGTACGCCGCGCAGCGCGGGGTTATACTTTTCTTCCACCGCGGCGTAGTAGTTGTCCATGTCGCAATGAATTACCGCTTTCATTATAACCCTCCCGTCGATCGGAACGGGCTGAACCTGTCCAGCGTATGGTCCCTTTTTTCGTCCTTGCACAAAAAGCTGGCGCGCATCACCGACTCATCCCCGAAACGGCGGCGGATGGAATCAATCGACGCGTCCAGTCGCATTTGCCTGTCCGTCTCCTCTTGGCCGAAAAGATTTAACTGCCCCATACGGCTGTCGGAGAGTTTGTCCGCGCGTACGCCCAACTGGCGCACGGGGTCGCGCTTCCACGCTTCCCTGAACAGCTGCGCGGCGTGGTTGTACAGCGTAGTCGTGTTGTCCGTAGGTGAGCACCTGCGTTGGTGTGAATAATGGATGAAATCCGAATTGCGTATGCCGATCGAAACCGACGACGCAACGGTGTGCGTTAGGCGCAGGCGTTTGCCCACGGACTCGCACAGGTTTAATAAAACGCGGTTGGCGTCGTCGTAGCGGGTTACGTCGAAGGGGATGGTAGTGGAGTTTCCGACGCTCTTGGCCGCCGAGTGGTGCGGCTCCACGGCGGAATCGTCTATGCCGTTGGCATAGTTCCATAAGACATGCGAGAAGGACTTAAACGTGGGGACAAGATAACGCACGTCGAACCGCGCAAGGTCCCCGATGGTCTGTATGCCCAGTTTGCGCAGCTTGGGCGCGGTGGCGCGGCCTGCCATAAACAGCTCCTCGATGGGCAGCGCCCACATTTTGCCGATTTCGCCCTCCAACAGCGTGTTGGTGAAGTCGGGCTTGCGCAGCCCCGTCGCCATCTTCGCAAGCAGCTTGTTGGGGCCCACGCCGATGCTTACGGTAAAGCCAAACGCATCGCGGATGCCGTTGCGTATCTTGTCCGCCGCTTCCATGGGCGAGCCGAAATGCCTTTCCATATGCGTATAGTCCACGAAAGCCTCGTCGATGGAATATTGCTGTACGCGGTCGGAGAAATTATGCAGGTAGGCAATCAAATCGTCCGAGTACCGCTCGTATATGCCGAAGCGCGCCGGCGCGATGAACAGTCCCGGGCATTTCTTCACGGCGGACATAAGCGATTCGCCCGTTTGTATCTTGTAAGGCTTGCAGGGGAGGGACTTGGAAAGCACGATGCCGCGGCGCGTTTCGGGGTCGCCGCCGACGATGGAGGGGATGGCGCGTAGGTCGGAAATTTGGCATTCATGGCCGTTTACGACGACCGTCACTACCTCGCCCGCCTTCATGCGCTCGAGGGATTCCCACGCCAGATAGGCGGAGTTGACATCGATATGGAAGACAACGGTCTTTGTGCGGGAAAAAATGTTCGACTTATTTCGCATGAGACACTTCCTTAAAGAAGGTCCCCTCATTATATCGAATGTGTGTTCTTTGTCAATCGTATGTTCGATGAAAATTGTGGTAATTGATTAACCGTACAAGTGTTTGGTTACAAGTTTATTACGGAGATGGTAATATGACGTATGGTTTTGGATGAAGCGGCTGAATTTTTGATGCGGAGCGGAGGATTGCATGAAAATCATAAGGAACTCCGTACAACCGAATTACGGAAACCCGGAACATGACTTGGTTTATGTACAAAAGGGTTTTTATAAGGTTTCCGAAGCGGAGAATTTATCGAATATTCAAAATTTAACCCGCCTTTTCCCGCATAACGCGAAAACAATCTTGGATGCCGGTTGCGGTATCGGGCTGTATCATAAGATATGGACCGACGCGGGATATCTTGTAACCGGTACTGATATTTCGGAAACGTTCCTGGCGGAAGCGAAAAAACGAAATCCTCTTGCCAATTATTTACAGAGCAATTCCGCGGATATCAAACTTTCGGAAACCTTTGACGTCGTAACCTTAATCGATCCCGCCCGCAAGGATGGTTTGGTTATTCGTAACTTGGCGAAATGCGCAAAGCGCGGTGCCTTGGTGTTCATAGAAGCCAGAAACCCCAACCATCCGAGGTCAATCGAATTTGACCGTCAATTCAAGACATGGAGATGTGGGGAAAACAAATATATACTCTCCCGGCGGGAATATAATTACGCCAAACAGGAAATGGAGTGGGAGGAAATCACCATTGATACGAAAACCGATACCCTATCCATACTTGATATGAGCGGGCACAGGCTTGCCGCTTTGCAATGCCTGACGGAATCGATGGCGGCGGCGGGATTTACAAACATTCGCTTTTTTGACCGCTCAACCGCCGAACCAATGGAACTTACAAACGATGCAATTTATAAAATATGGGTTTGCGGGGAAAGGGTATAGCCTTGTGTTACGTTTATAATGTAATGCAAGTGTTCTTTAAGGAGGTATGTTATGTACAAGGTTCTTGATGCGTCCGAGCGGATGACGCCAAAACAAATCATGCATGAATTTAACGGAAAGTGGGTTTACCTTGTTGATTTGGAAGGACCGCTTTATGGATGGTTTCATACGGCTATCCCTGCGGTTGTCGCGGATAAGGCATTCGCAGGAAAAGAAAGCGGTATTTATAATGAACTGGATGAAAAATATAACGGCAGAACCACATGCTGGTCATTTCTCAGAGATACGGTAAACGGATTTAATGAGGTGTTACATGATGAAGTTTAATATTGATTATTCACACAAAGATAAAATACACGTTATAGGAAATAAAGCACATGTTTCTATAGTAACAATTGATGATTCCCGTAATCCGGCAAAATGGATTCCGTTAATATTTGATACGGGTGCCTTCATTACCATTATTAACAAGGATTTTGCTAATGCGAACGGTTATCAAGTTTATCAACCCAAAGCCTGTATCATCGCGGGTTTTAGTGAAAAGGGAATGGTATGTGATTTGCGTAAAATTCCTACGGTCGTATTTTGCGGGTTTCGTATAAATAATGTATTAATCGCAACCCCGCACGAGGATGATGTCCCCGTAGCCGATGTGCTGGGAATGAACATCATTGAAAATTTTAACGTCGGTTTAAATTTTACGGAAGAAGAAATCTACATAAGCATCCGTGACAATTTTATCAGTCAAAAACCGAAGTATCGTTGCGGGGATGTGAGTGTGTTTAACGATGTTACGGAGAAAGGAAGACAAACATGAAGCATAATTTTATAGTATTAATAGAGCAAGGCGAAGACGGCGCTTACATCGCAACGGTTCCGTCGTTAAAAAGCTGTTATACGCAGGCGGACACGATACCCGAGTTGCTGGAACGGGTGCATGAGGTTATCGGTTTATGCCTCGAAGTGGAAAAGGATGTTCCGGTTGCCACAAAGTTTATTGGCGTACAACAGTTGGAATACGCGGTATGAGTAGGTTAAAAATCATAACGAGTAGTAATATGTGTAAGCTGTTGGAAAGGGATTCGTTTATAGCCATACGTCAAAAAGGCAGCCACCGTTTTTATCAGCACGCCGACGGAAGGACTACCGTTATTCCCATGCATCCGACCGATTTGGATAGGACATTAATCCGAAAAATCCTAAAGGACATCGGCATGTCCATCGATGAATACAACGAAAAAAACTAACCCTAACAAAGGAGCACACCCATGTTTGACCGCTTAACCGAACTCGAAGCCAAATTTGAAGCCCTTTCCGCGCAGGTGAGTGACCCCGCTGTCATCGCCGACATGAATTTATGGCGCGGCTTGATGAAGGAACACAGCGAGCTTACCCCCATCATCGAAACGTACCGCACTTATAAAAAGTTAAACGCCGATCTTGAGGACGCGAAGGAGCTTCTTGCCGAATCGAGCGACGAGGAGTTGCGTCAGCTTGCCAAGGAAGAGGTAAAAACCGCGCAGGAGGAAATCGAGCGCGCGGCGGAAGAATTAAAAATCCTCCTCCTTCCCAAGGACCCCAACGACGATAAGAACGTGATCGTTGAAATCCGCGGCGGTACGGGCGGTGAGGAAGCGTCGCTGTTTGCGGGGACGTTGTTCCGTATGTATAACCATTATGCCAACGCCCGCCGCTGGAAGGTGGAATTGATGAGCGCGAACGAAAGCGGCCTTGGTGGCTTTAAGGAAGTCGTGTTCATGATAACGGGCAAGGGCGCGTATTCGCGGCTCAAGTACGAGAGCGGAACGCACCGCGTACAGCGTGTACCGGAGACGGAATCCCAAGGGCGCATCCATACGAGTGCGGTCACGGTGGCGGTACTGCCCGAAGCCGAGGACGTGGACGTGCAGCTCGATATGCAGGACATCCGCGTGGATGTGTACCGCTCCGGCGGCAACGGCGGGCAAAGTGTCAATACGACGGACTCCGCCGTACGTGTCACCCACATACCTACGGGCGTAGTGGTGGCCTGCCAAGACGAAAAATCGCAACTAAAAAACAAAGACAAAGCCTTAAAAATCCTACGGGCTCGTTTATATGATTTAGAACTGGAGAAGCAGCAATCACAAATGTCGGCGGAACGGCGCATCATGGTGGGTTCTGGCGATAGGAGCGAACGCATCCGCACGTATAATTACCCGCAAAGCCGCGTCACCGATCACCGCGTGGGATTGACACTTCACAAGCTGGATGCCGTATTGGACGGGGATTTGGACGAAATCATGGACACCTGTATCACACACGATCAGGCGAGTAAACTACAAGGGGAAAATTAATTATTGGATAGTTGACGGTTTTTCTTCCTGTGCACCCACCAGATAACCCCCGTGGAAAATGCCCGTAACGCGCTCACGATAAAGAGCGCGTTTGCGTTTCCCCGCCATGAATATAAGGTGTGCGCGAAGAACGGCGCGATAAAGAGGCTGATATTCACGACGGTGTTATAAAAAGCGAGGTACATCATACGGTTGTCATCGGGGGTAGCTTCCAATACGCCGTTGAGCAAAGCTGTGTTGATGCCGATGGCCGAAATCCCCGTAAATATCGAAAGGACCGCCATCATATACACGCTGCCTACGAACGGGGCAAGCGCGGTATTGGCCGCGAGCAGGAAGCCGGAAACGACAAAGATCATACTGTTGCCGTATTTGCGCAGCCATTTTTGCCAAAACCCGCCCGATAGAAACGCCGACACGCCGGACGCAAGCGCGTAGATGGCGAACCATAATTCGGTGGATTGCAACGTACGTACCTGATGTATGGCGAACAACGGCCAACCCGCCTGCCAAGTGAATACGAAGAAAATCGCGGGGATAAAAAACGCGCGGAAACGCTTGTCTGTGCGTATGATGCGGAAGAGGCCCTTTTGCCCGGCGGGAACGGGTACGGAATGGGTGTCTTCCGTTTTTATACGGTTAAACATCATGACTTCCAATACACCCACACAGAAGGCGATCACGAAAAATATTTGGTATAAAAGCATCCGCTGTTCCTCGGTACGGGGTACGAACGTGATGACCAAACCCGTGATGATACTCACCACCGGGATGATCGCCTGCCCGAACTTCGTGCGCAGGGCGATGGCTTGGCCGCGGGTATTTCCGTTAAAAATATTACCCAAAAGGCTTTGCAATGACGTTTGCGATAACGCGTCCGGGCAGTTCATCAGGCCCAGCATAACGACGAAGAGCATGGGGCGTATAAAAGCCGGCAACGCGGGTATCAACGCCAAAGCAAGGATCAAGGCACGGCTCACCAAGATAAACAATGCCGTGGCCTTTTTTTGGTTGGCGAAACGCCTGAACAGCCACGCGCCGGGCAAAAGCACGATGGCCGCCACCGCACCGGGCAAAGAATTTAAGAGCGTGATATGGAATTCCGTACCGCCGAGGCGGTTAAGGAACGGGAGCGCGAAGGGCCGCCACAAGCTGGACGCCGTATCAAACAGCAGCCCGTACATGATAAAAAACCAAATATTGGTGCCGCGCATACGGCTCACGTCGCGCCGCATGTTAAACAAACCCTCACGTACGTTCATATTGCGGAACAGGTAGCCGAACCGTGTGGTTAAGCGCATTCGTCGTCGCTCCCTAAGGTTGTAGTAAATATTGGTGAATTGCAACGCTTACCGCGTTTTCGTTGTTGCTTGCGGATAAGAGGACGTCCGCCGCTTGTATGGCGGAGGGTACGGCGTTGGCGACGGCGATGCCCAGTCCCGCAGCTTTTAGCATAGCCACGTCGTTTGCTTCATCACCGACGGCGATGACTTCATCCATCGGTATACCAAGGCTTTGGGCCAGTATTTCTATCCCGCGCCCTTTATCCACGCCGAGGGGAATGAGCTCAAGCAAGGAATGCGCGGAAAACATGACTTGGCATTTACCCGCAAAATGTACGGACGTATATGCGGCGACCTCCAATAAGTCTTCATGTTTGCCGTGGATGAGGATTTTGTATACGTCTTCGCGTTCGTCTGCGTATGCGGATACGACGCGTGCGCCGAGCCTCTTCATTTCGTCGAACAGCCGCGAATCCCGCAGCGCTTCCTCGGCGATGAGATATCCTTCATTATTATACGCAAGCATATGCATTTCATTATATTGGGTTATGACGGATGGGAGCGTGGTAAATATTTCATGCGCGGTTTTAATGGGCATTAATTCGTTGTGCAGCAATTTAACTTCGCCGTCGCCAAGGATTTCGTATACCGAGCCGCCGTTGAAGCCGATACCGTATTGGCCGGGGATGTGCAATCCCAGCGTTTCCTCGTAGAATTTAAGTGAATGCCACGTGCGCCCGCTGGAAAGTACGATTTTTTTACCCGCGGCAAGTGCGGTTTTTACGGCATCGCAAACGGTTTCGGTTATTTTCCCTTGGCTGTTTAACAATGTACCGTCCACATCGGTGCAGAGCAATCGGTAACTCATATGCGCCTAACCCATAGTTTGATATCCGCGCCGTTGATGTTCCATTCCTTTACATAAGCGTCGGGTGAGGGAGGGGAAGGGTCAAGTTTATCGGCCAGCAATTCCGCGGCGATAAAGGAACGGTTATTATCAATAACGCTTGCCAGCATATCGTTCCCGCCGTATCCCGCGGTGATGGCATCCGTTACTTCGTAGCCCGCTTCACGCCGCATGGTTTGCCACTTGCTCACCAGTTCGCGTACATTACCCTCCTCAATGAGTTCGGGGGTGAGGGTCGTATCCAACACCACGGTAATGCCTTTATCACTCGCCGCCGAGTAGCCTTCCTTTTGTAAACTTTCGACCAGTACATCGTCCATGGAGAGGGAAACGTCCGTATCTTCGATGGAAGTTTCCCATTTCCCTTGTTTTAAAGCGGTCATAACAACGGGGGCGTTTGCGTTAAGGGCTTCGGTGATTTTGGGTACGAGCTTACCGTAACGCGGGCCGAGGGTGCGCAGGTTGGGTTTGATGCGGACGGATGTATAACCCGCCGCGTCATCCACAAAACGAAGGGATTTTACATTCAATTCTTCCTTGATGACCGCAACGTAATCATCGCTTGGCGCGCGTACACCGTAGGGTAAAGCAACCAGCATTTCCGGCAGGGGTTGTCGGGTTTTAACGTTGGCGGTATTGCGTGCGGCGCGGCCAAGCTGAACAATATCGAGCACGAGGGTCATTTGACCTTCGAGCTGCGTGTCAATGAAAGCGGGGTTATAAACCGGATAATCGTTTAAGTGTATGGACAGGGGATACGACTCATTCGTAGGCAACCCCCGTACTAAGTTCTGATAAATCAATTCCGTCATAAACGGCACAAAGGGCGCGGCGAGTTTGGCCAATTCGACCAAAACCGTATGCAGTACGAGGAATGCGTTTACCTTGTCCAGCTCCATACCCCCTTCCCAAAAACGCTTACGGGTGCGGCGCAGGTACCAATTGCTCAATTCATCCACGAACTGCTCCAGCGCGCGGGCGGATTCGGTCAACTCATAACAAGCCAAGCCGTCATCGATCGTTTTAATTAACGAATGCAGACGCGACAATATCCACCTGTCCATGGCGGGCAGCGTTCCGATTTCGGATAATGTATGATCGTACGGGTTAAATTGATCGATTTCCGCATACAGCACATAGAAGGCGTAGGTATTCCAAAGGGTTCCCATAAATTTGCGTTGGGCTTCCATGATGATTTCGTCGGAATAGCGGAAATTGTTCCACGGGGGTGCGCCGATGTAAAAATACCAGCGGATCGCATCCGCGCCGTGTTTCCCCAACGCGTCCATGGGGAATACGACGTTACCCTTGGATTTTGACATCTTCTTTCCGGTTTCGTCCAAACCGAGGCCGGTGACGATGACGTTCTTGTAAGGGGATTTTTCAAAAAGGATCGTGGAAATGGCCATCAACGTATAAAACCATCCCCGCGTTTGATCGACGCCTTCCGAGATAAAATCCGCAGGGAACTGTTCATCGAATCGCTCCCTGTTCTCAAAGGGATAATGCCACTGCGCAAAAGGCATCGCACCCGCGTCGAACCAGCAATCGATGACCTCGGGTGTGCGGTACATTCGGTTACCGCATTTTGAGCACATCAATTTGATCGCATCGATGTAGGGTTTATGAAGGTCAATATTCTCCGGTACGTCGATACCCTTTACCGCCAGTTCCTCAATGCTTCCGATACAGTGCATGTGGCCGCAGCCTTCCGCTTCGCACAGCCAAATCGGCAGGGGCGTACCCCAATACCGTTCACGGCTCAGGCTCCAGTCGATCACGTTTTCGATGAAATTACCGAAGCGGCCCGTTTTCATGTGGTCGGGCATCCAATTGACGGTATTGTTCACCGCCATCAATTCGTCGCGTAATTCGCTCATCTTAATAAACCATTGGTCACGGGCGTAGTAAATAAGCGGTGTGTCGCACCGCCAACAGAAGGGGTAGCTGTGTTCGTATTCCTTACGCTTAAAAAGCTGCCCGCGTTCCTTCAACACGCGGATGATGTTTTTATCCGCATCCTTTACGAATTGCCCCGTAAAGAGGTATGCCGCGTCCGTAAAGCATCCTTGGTCGTTGACCAATTGGATCAACGGCAAGCCGTATCCCTTCGAAATACGCGCGTCGTCCTCGCCGAAGGCCGGCGCGATATGCACGATGCCGGAACCGTCCGTCAGCGTTACATAGCTGTCGCATACTACGGTGCAATAATTCTCAATGGCGTTGGCTTCGGGAGAAAAGTCAAACAACGGCTCGTATTTTTTGCCTTCAAGGTCTTTTCCCTTAAGCGTTTCCAATATTTCATAACCTTCGCCCAATACGGTCTCCGCCAAGGCTTTCGCCAAAATATAAATACGCCCTTCGAACAAAGCTCTTACGTAATCCTCTTTGGGGTTTACACACAAAGCCACGTTGGAGGGGAGCGTCCAAGGGGTGGTGGTCCAAGCTAAAAGGAATTCGGAATCGGGGGAAAGGACTTTAAACGCAACGAAAATGGAGGCTTCTTTTATATCCTTATAACCTTGGGCTACCTCGTGGCTGGAGAGCGGCGTGCCGCAGCGCGGGCAGTAGGGTGATACGCGGTAGCTTTTTTCGATCAGGCCCTTGTCCCAGATTTCCTTTAAGGCCCACCATACGGACTCGATATATTTGTTGTCGTAGGTGATGTAGGGCGTGTCCATGTCCGCCCAATAACCTACGCGCTGGCTCATTTCCTCCCAAGTGGCTTTGTAAGTCCACACGGATTCCTTGCATTTTTTAATAAAAGGTTCGACGCCGTATTCCTCGATTTGCGGCTTGCCGCTGATGCCGAGCTTCTTTTCCACTTCCAACTCCACAGGGAGGCCGTGCGTGTCCCAGCCCGCTTTGCGCAGTACCCGTTTGCCCTTCATCGTTTGGTAACGGGGAATTAAATCCTTTACCGCCCGCGTGATGACATGCCCGAAGTGGGGTTGGCCGTTGGCACCCGGCGGGCCGTCATAAAAAGTAAAAGCATCCGCCCCTTCGCGAAGGGAGATGCTTTTATTAAAAATATCATGCTCGCGCCAAAATTCCAAAACCGCCTGCTCACGATCGGCAAATTGCAATGAAGTGGGTACCTTCGTGTACATCAAATCACGCTCCTTAAAAATCACCCTAGTATAACATAGCGGAAACCCTTGTAAACATGGTAAGATACATGTACCGGAATCCGGTACATGTTAAACGAAGGGACGAACCGTATATGAAAATCTCCGTTTCCACCTACAGCTTCGCCGCTTTAACGAAGGACGGCACGATGACCTTAAGCGATTGTATAAAATCCGCTAAGAAAATGGGTTTTGAAGGCATTGAGTTCGCCGACCATGTCCCTTTCGGGAACGACCCGATCGCCTACGCAACGCAATTAAAAAAGGAATGTACCGAAGTCGGCTTGGAAGTCGTCAATTACACCGTACACGCGGATTTCCTGAATAATGCAGAAGGGCCCGAAAGCGAAGTCGAGCGCGTCAAAAAATTGGTTGATGTAGCCGCTGCACTCGGCGCGAAGGGTATGCGCCATGACGCAACGTGGGGTATCAAAAAGGATTGCCGTGTCGGTCGGTGGGGCACCTTCGATACGGCGGTGCGTACATTGGCCGATTGTTGCCGCCTCGTTACCGAATACGCCGCAACCAAAGGCATCCGCACCATGGTGGAAAATCACGGCTATTTTGCCCAAGATTCGGACCGTATGGAAAAGCTCGTCGCCACCGTCGCCCACGACAATTTCGGTATCCTGTGCGATATGGGTAACTTCCTGTGCGTGGACGAAGACCCGATCCTTGCCGTTTCCCGCATCGCGCCGTACACCGTTCATGCCCATGCCAAGGACTTCCACGTAAAGAACGGCAGCCAGCCCCATCCCGGACAGGGCTTTTTCGGTACGCGGGGCGGCAACCACCTGCGCGGCGCGATCGTAGGCCATGGCGTGGTTCCCGTGCAGCAATGCCTGCGGATTTTAAAGAACGCGGGGTATGACGGATATGTATCTATTGAATTCGAAGGAATCGAAAACCCGTTGATCGGTATCTCCTACGGGTTGGAAAACCTGCGCCGCTATATCGAAACCATGTAAAAAGCCCTTCGTTAAAAATACCACGATTACGTATTGGTTAATTCCGTATAAACCCCTCCAGCGCGTCCGTCAAATCCCGGCTGTTGGGGACGGAAAAATTATTGATGACCAATACGTCGTTTATATCGTGATCCCGCATAAAAGCGGCTAAGTCAAGCGTGGGTTGGTCCGCGCGGTTAAATCGGCGGAAGTCGATTACATAAATATTTTCATAATGCGCAAGTAAAAACGGGACAAAAGCGTTGGCGAAGGATTCCTTAACCACCGCGATCGATTTACCGTTACGCGTATCGGTATGGATATGGATAAGCGCGTGGTCGCCTTCGGTGAAGACGTTGTATTTATTCATTATATCCGGCGGAAGGTGGGGGTTGACGACCGTGATCCCACGTCCGTCGGCTTTTGTGATATCGCTAAAAACCGTTGCGGTATAGGGTGTCGGAGGCAGGAAAAATTCCACCGTGTCGGGGTTGCGTGCCGCAACGGCCGCTTGTGGGTGTCCCTGTACTTGGCGGTGACGTAAACCTACGAAACCTTCGATATAACCATGTTCCCAAAGCGTAATATCGCACGGCGTTAACCCCATCGCCTCACAAAACGCAACGTACGCCTGCCACGCACCGCGCGCCGTCCAGTGGTGGTCGGTACGGAAGAAGAGGTATTCATCCTTATTATCATATAAAAATGAAAAAGCATCGACTGTGATAATGCGATCATCGAGCGCGTTGTATATCGCGTTGATTGCGCCGCGCGTATCGTGCGCTTCGGTTATATATTGGCTTGGCGCGTAAAGGACAAAGCTGTTGGGTACGATCATCGAAATCACGCGGCGATCGGGCACGGCGAATCCATGAAGGAGATTCGGGCTGACAGCCTGCGCGAAACGGTTCATTACCCGCGTATAATTGGCGTTATTTTCATGATGGGTTTCCTGTATGTGCATGATGCGGTCGCCAACGATTAAAAAGAAGTTGCCGTCGTTCTCCGTAATTGTGCCGATGATATCGAGGTTTTCGTCGCCGTGGATAACCGCCGTGCCGCCTTCACGTTCGATATAGACAGCGCGTCCGGTATTCCCCGCGATTTCCATCAAGCCGTCGCGGTGCGGGAATTGATCGGCAAAGTATTCGTCAAAATCACTCGTCCACCGCCCGGAAAACAATTCCCGAAGGGAAAAGCGCGGTCGCTGCGCCAGCGCGCGGTTTTCCGTTTCCGAATAATCCGCTGCGGGTGTAAGCCACCACAAAATACCCAACGCGAATAAGGGTATAAAAAATGCAAGTGAAATGATCATCGCCCATCGTTTTTTCATACCTGCCCCCTAGAACCGGAAATAAATAAACGGATTAAAGCTCTGCCCCGCCAAAAACGCCGTGGAAAGTAATAATAATACGGAATTATAACAAAGCGATAACATCGGGTAGAGTGCGGAGCCTTTGTTAATTAATCGTTCCGCCCATATTTTCGGCTTCGGGCTTGCCGCCGCGAAGCAAATCAAAATCAGCGGAAAACGGCCCAGCCATAAGGATGGCGTTTCCGTCCCGGCAAAATCATTGTACCCCAGCAAGCTCTTTAGAAACCCAACCAACCGTGCGAAATCGGTAAAATAAAATATCACCCAACCCAGCACCACCGCGGGGAAGGTGTAAATCATGGGTAATACCCCCGCAATTTTCCGCGGAAAAATCGGAAGCACCCACCGTTCGAACGCGAGCCATACGGCGAAGTACAGCCCCCAAATCACGAAATTCCAACTCGCGCCGTGCCATAATCCCGTCAAAAACCACGTAACGGTCAAGCTCAACACGACCCGTTTACGGTTCCCGCCCAGCGGAATGTATACGTAATCGCGGAAGAACGCCCCCAAGCTGATGTGCCACCGCCGCCAAAAATCGCCGATGGACTTGGCGAAATACGGATAGCGGAAATTCTCCCCGTATTTAAAGCCGAATATCTTACCCAACCCAATCGCCATATCCGAATAACCCGAAAAATCGAAATAGATGTGCGCGGTAAACATAAGGATACCCAGCAAAGCGTCGGCAGCGGGGAGGGTATACAACCTTCCGTCCAGTAAGCCCGATGCGACTTCGCCCGTAGTGTTGGCCAGCAATACCTTTTTCCCCAATCCGCAGCAAAAACGCGTGATCCCCTCGGCGCAACCCTCCCATGTAAACGGCCGGTTGCGCAGCTGCTTCTCCAATTCCGAATACCGCAGGATCGGCCCCGCGATCAACGGCGGGAACAAAGAAACGAACAATAAAAAATCGGTGAACGACTTTTGTACGTTCACTTTGCCGCGGTACACGTCAATTGTGTATGACATCGTTTGGAAGGTATAAAAACTGATACCGATGGGTAACGCAATTCCCGGCAGGGTAGGGGTCACGTTAAACGCCAAGCCTATGTTATACAAGTAGAAGTCTAAATACTTAAACACGCCCAAAAGCATTAAGTTGGTCGCAATCGAAAATATAAGCGCACCCTTCGCCAGCCGTTCGGTCCCCAGCCTCCGTGCCCTTCCGATTACCCGCCCGCAAAAATAATCTTGCGTCGCCGAAAACAACAACAGGATTACCCAAATCGGCTCTCCCCACGCATAAAATGCCAACGATAGGAGAATCAATATTATATTCCTACGCCCGATACCGGGTGTAAGCGCGTACAACAGCACGCAAACGGGTAAAAACCCATAAAGGAAAAACAAGGACGAAAAAACCAAACGCGTATGCTCCCTTAAGCGAACGGTAATACCGCGTTATTGTAGCATACCCCATCAAACGATTGACAAACATTTTTATCCTTGCTATATTATCTGCCGCGTGCTAATGTAGCTCAGTCGATAGAGCAGCTGATTCGTAATCAGCAGGTCGGGGGTTTGAGTCCCCCCATTAGCTTCCCCACAATGGGCTGTCGCCAAGCGGTAAGGCACAGGACTTTGACTCCTGCATTCGATGGTTCAAATCCATCCAGCTCAGTAAATAAAGGCATCCCGAGTGGGTGCCTTTGTTCATTAACACAATATTAATACATTGCTTTATTTCCAATGTGCGGTTTTTCAAATAATCATAGGCAGACGCGTTTGACCATACTGAGAAACGATTCAGAAACATCAACAAGACCCGACGTTCATTCATATGACGCGGTTCTTTTTATTACTGTTTTTTGAGCTGCTTTTCATTATTAATCGTAGTAAATAACGGCGAACTTTTTTATTAATAAAATGGGAGGTTTTATCATGACAAAAAGGCTTGAAATCGCCGAAGCGGTGAAAAAATTTTTAGATGGCTTCGGTGAGGATTACCGATATGACGAAGAAGCGGTGCGGTTTGAAGCGGATATCGAATTGGAATGCCGATTGAACGGTACCCGATTGTTCCTTGTGCCGCAGGATGATGGATTAATCGTATATGCTTCCGTCCATTTGGAGGCATGGCCCGAAACCCTGCTTGCCGCCGCCGAATATATAACGCGGGTCAATCATGGCTTGCCCGGCGGAAATTTTGAATTGGATATGGACAACGGAATGATTAATTACAAAATGTATGTAAATTGCAACGACGGCCCGCCGTCCGAGCGTGATATCGTTACGGGAATGGCTGTCCCCGTCGCCGTTATCAACCGCTACGGGGACGGTTTGATCGACGTAATAGAAAGCGGAAAACCGCCGAAGGAAGCCGTAATCGAAGCCGAAAATCGGAATCGGGGGGAATAGTATGGCATTAAGCATTAAATCCCTGATTGGGGAAGAAAACGCTAAAAAAGTACGGCACGGTATATACGGCGCATTACGGTCCGTTATTACCCGTTTCAGAAGGCAAGACAATACGCTGGCCGAAAATGTCGATATCGGCGGACAAACCTTGACGGGCGATGGCGTACGCGCAAGGTTCGGCGGCACGAAGCCTATGTATATCTACGGTAATGACAACGAAAAGTGGCTCTTTAAGGAAGCCGTAAACTGCGTGGGTATGAGCAAGCGTTCGGGGGCCATCCTTACGGAAGTGGGAGCGAACATCCAAAAATTAATTGACCCCGATACGGCTATCGAGGCTAAGGCGTTGGGTATAAGGGCCCATGGCTTCGGCTCCTTTCAAAAGATGGT
This sequence comes from Defluviitaleaceae bacterium, assembly GCA_009779755.1. Taxonomy (GTDB): domain Bacteria; phylum Bacillota; class Clostridia; order Lachnospirales; family WQUN01; genus WQRX01. The sequence continues at coordinate 45,327 of WRDO01000020.1, forward strand.
GGATGTAGACCCAAAAGCCGTGGATTTGTTCAAATGGCAAAAAAACCCGGAGTCTTATCCCATCGAAAAAATCGAGGAACTTACCCCCGACATCCTGCGCGAACACACAACGGATTGGCTGCTTTGCAACTTCGACACCAAGGGCGAAAACTTCGTAATCGATAAAAAAGGGCGCGTGCGCGGCATCGACAAAGAGCAAGCCTTCTCCCATATTTTCAAGGAAGGCGCGCAGCACATGAACACGGAGTTCCAACCCAACCCGAACAATACCCTATACAACACGATATTCTCCAAGTACGCCAAGGGCGAAATGAACCTGAACCTCGACGACTGCATGGGTGCCATCCAAAAAATCGAAAAGATACCCAAGGATGAATATTTGAATAATTTTAAGGGTTTCTTGGATTCAAAATGCGACGGTGACCCGGAGAAACGCAAGCAATACGAGGACGCGATCATGGCCCGAAAGGACGGGCTGCGCGAGGAATACCGCAAATTCTTCACCGGTTTGATACATGGGCGGGTTTTGAATACCCAAGGTAAGCAGGATGTTTATCCTCTGGATGAATATAACCGCTTCATCTTCAAGGATGAAGACCGGAAAAATGTTAAAAACGTGGACCGTACGTCCGAAAAACAAAACAAGGCTCGCGAGAATACATCGAAGCGGGTACCCATCAACGCAAAGGACTTGGGCATCTTAGGTAACGTTGAAAACCGCAACCAACCCCTTAACCGGGAAAAGGCGAACCCCGAATTTTCAATGGAAAACCCACCCCCCGTACCCAAGACCCTCAAACCCAAAATCCCGCCCCCCGTACCCAAGACCCCAAAACCCCAACTTCCACCCCCCACCCAAAAGAAGAAATAACCGACGGATACGTAGCGTAAAAAGGAGAAAATTAAAATGCCATTATATAAAGGCTTTTTTAGTTCGATTTTTAGTTTGATAAACGGTAATGAAATAACCCTTAACAAGGACTTTACGGATTCGGTTACGAAATCGGTTAAGAATGCGCAGGTTAGGCTTGATAAAATGCAAGAGGAATACGACATGCTTAACATGGCCTTGAAACAGGAAATCCCGAACAACCGGAAGGATTTTATGAGCGCTAATTCCTTGGTGGCGAAATGCTACAAAGAAGCTTACAACGCGACGAAGGTATGCGCCGATGAAATGTCCGCCAACCGGGAGAAAATCATACAGGACACCCAGGCAAAGATATACAAAAATATAAACACCGGGTCGGCGTGGAGCACGGACTTAAAACCCAAGGAAGTGGAGGAAGAGCTTAACAAAATCCACCTGAAACAAGGCCATAACAAACGCTACGATGATCTGAAAAAGAAAAAGAACAAAACGGATGAGGAAAAAGCCGAGTTTAAGGATATGAAGAAACGCAGCCTTACCTCATTTGAAAAAAGCTTGCTTAAAAAGGAAGCAAAATATTTGAAAGAGGTAACGCCGCTGTTGAAGAAATTCGACAGGGAACATGCCGGCGTAATGGGGCAACTGGGCAATCAAATGCAAACCATGGCATTCCACCGCGGATACATCGCCGCCACCACGCAAAACCTGCTGGAATCAGACGCCTTTAAGAACAACACCCACAAAACCTTCCAACAATGCATGGAGGATACGAAAATGCTTTCTCTGGAGGCGGCGACGTCGGGGGCCAAGGGTGCCACCAACGAGCTGTACAAGGCTAAGGTAAACATAAATAACCTGGAAGAAAAGGAATATTTCGTCAAACCCGGGGAAATGGTGTCCACTCCCGATAAAAGGGAAAAAAAGAGGATTAATTCAAACGAACCGAGCGGTTATGAAAAACAACTTAAACACCTGGGTATATACGACGAAGCCAAAAAAGACAGCGTAAACACCAACGAAACAGCCTTCCGCGACCAAGGCGCGCAAATGGTCGCCAAGATGATGGGGCTTGAGGGTAGTATCGTTAAGAGCCGCCTGGCTATGGACGATAAGACGGGTTACGTCAGCGTGATGGACTCCGCCCCGGGGTACAGCGCCCTTACCGTAGCCACCGGGATGGACGAAAACGACGTACAGGCATACAAGGACAATATTAACTATGTAAAGGAATCCTGCGAAAAGAACAACAAAGTGTTTACGCCTGTCATCAACTACAATTGCGGGACCGTCCGTTTGATGGAATCGCCTTTTGTCGCGGACCTGAGCAACCCCTCGTTGCAAGAGGAAGCCATTAACATGCAAGCCTTGGACTTTGTTTGCGGCCAGTACGACAGGCATTCCGGCAACTTCTTCATCAGCAAGGAAACCGATAAAAACGGCGTGGATAAATACAGGCTTACCGGCATCGACAACGACGGTGCCTTTTCATCAAGCAATTATGAAAACAGCGTATATTCGGAAGACTTTTTAAAGAAAACCCTACCCTTCGTAACCCCCGACCTTAAGAAGAAAATCCTTGACATGGATAAAGGGGAAGTATGCGATTCCCTTCGCGGCCTCGTTGACAGGGGCGAAAAGGGGGAAAACGCGATACGGGATACAGGAAGGCGGATCGATATCCTCCAATCGTACGTAAAGGACTGCCCCGTGGTCAAGCCCGAGGAGCTGAACAAGGAAACCGCCGATGAACTGCTCAAATGCATCGATAACCCCTATACCCAGTTAAAAAACAACCTGCAATACGGGAACGCCAGCAAAGCGCTGTATGAAAGGGACTTCAATAAACTCCCGGAAAAGAGCCCGGCCAAGCAACAGCAAAATACCAAATCCCTAAAGCAAAATCCCCCAACCGTACAAAAGAAGCCCAGTTCCATCCGTAAGATAAGCTGAGTGACATTAACAACGACCAATAAAGCAAAGGGGTTGTCTCGCTAGCGAGACAACCCCTGTTACGTTGGCATCTTTTATACGTTGATTAAACCTTTTTCTTTGGCAGCATGGGGGCCTTTTCCTTGGCCGGTTCGTCCTTTTTCAGCTCCGGCGGTGCGGACTTCTTGCTGTTGTAGGTATTCCTGCCCGGCAGGTTAAGGCGTTCCGACAGGGTCATGGGCTTCCCGTCCTTGTTGAGGGGTACTTTGTCCTTGTTTTGCCAGCTTGGCAGGTTGAGGGGTTTAACATCCGATTTCTTGACTACATCATCCAAATCCTTTGCGGACATGGGTTGCCTACCGGGGATTTCCGGCAGGGGTTTCCCGTCCTTTGCCTTACTTTGCGGGATTTCCGGCAGGGGTTTACCGTCCATCGCCTTACTTTGCGGGATGGGCGGCAAAGGTGCGTTCGCCTTCTCCTGGGAGTATTGCGGCGCTTTTGGCGGAATCGGCGGTAAAGGCGCGTTGGCCTTTTCCTGGGAATACGGCAGCGGTTGTTTCGCTTCTTGCTGCGGCGCTTGGGGCGGGATAGGCGGCAAAGGTGCGTTGGCCTTTTCTTGGGAATACGGCAGCGGTTGCTTCGCTTCTTGCTGCGGCGCTTGGGGCGGAATCGGCGGCAAAGGCGCATTGGCCTTTTCTTGGGAATACGGAAGCGGCGGCGCCGACGGTTGCGGCTGTACTTGCTGCGGTGCTTTGGATACTTGCGGCTGAGGTTCGTTCGCTTTTAAATTTTTGTGGTATGCCTCTTCCCGTTTTAATGTGTTCTCGATGAATTTTTGGTATTTTTTAATCAGTTCGTCCCGTTTGCGTATTGCTTCGGCAAGTTGTTCATTGATGTCTGGGTCTTTTTCCACCGCTTTGCCGGCCTTTACGGGTTCCTGTCTACCCATCGCCCGGTCATGCTCCTCTTCTTTTGTACTGCCTATCCCGAAGAGTCCCTTTAATCCAAGTACGACCCCGTGTATCGATAAATATATTGCCCCTTTAACGGTGGCCTTTGCCGCCGCTATCGGGTTGTCGATAAAGCCAATAATCGTTCCCTCGGCGTGGTCAAGGGTCTTGTCCAGCGTTTCCATCCATCCCATGCTAATCCCTCCGATTCAAGCCCTTGGCCTCGTTTGCGGCCTCTTCGGGCGTCATTTCGTTATTAATTACGTCGATCAAACCGTTGCCGAACCGGTTCAACGCGGCGATGGACATCGCCATCCCCACCTTCATATCCAAATCGGCCGGGGGCGCGCCGCCGCAATGGATAAAGGTTTTATAATTGATGGTTCCGGTGTCCATGTCCATCTCAAAGCCGCCGCACAGCAGTCCGTGATTAGCCCGGATAAGGTACTCGGCGACATCCGCCCTGCCGTGTGGTTCCGCCAACACGTTGACGACGGTATACAACGTCAGCCCATCGTCCTGCGCGAGCATAATCATCCGGGTAGCCACCAACCGGTTTTTTAATTCGATGTCAAGCTCAAACTGCTCGGTGGTGGCGTCGTATTGATACTCCTCATCGAAGCTCCCTAAAAAAACCCTTACCGCTTCGGCGATATCATGCGCTTTTGCCATTATGCATCCTCCTTATGATTAATTACGCTTCTTGGGGGCGGGCAAATCCGACCCTTTTATTAAAGCGCCCTTTTTGAACTCAAACGGATTTCTCTCTTTCTTTTCCAGCCAGTCGGTAGCCCGGGATTTTTGCTTGTCGGTTTTTGCCAAATCGTCCACGGATATGGGCTTGATTTTGTCCTTTATTTTTTCGACGCCCCTGCGGATCATCTCAAAGGGGGTTTTAAGCAAGCCGTAATCCATAAACATGTCGCATACGTCTTGCAGGCGTCCCTTTAATCCGGTCGCTTTCGGCACGTTCTTAAATTCGTTCGTCATCGGGTTGATATCGACCTTTGCGGACGGGTCGCTTGGGTTGGGGGAGGCGGTGATTTTTTCCTTGCCCTCGGCGGCGGCGATAACCAGCTTGTTCATCATCCATTGGCTCTTGTTTTCGTCGGATTGGAATAATAAAGCCTCAGAATCCGCCAAATCATAAAGGCTTTTATCGCCGATAAAGATATTTTTGAACTTATCCTCCGGTTTTTCGTACGCGCTCATAATTCCGCCCATGTTTTGCCCGAACATGGCTTTGCAATATTCGTTCATGCGGGCGTGCCCGGCGGTTGTCGGTTCACCCAGCATCTCATCGTTTACCTTGTCGCTGAAGTCGGAGGTGTTGTTCCCCGCGTACATCAAACGGAAGTGATGCTTTTTATTTTTGTTTTCGCCGCCCATATAGGACAGGTTATCAAGCCTGTCGTCCATCATATGTTGGGAAACGGTGAGTCTTTGTTGTAATACCGCCTTTACTTCACCCGCCGTGCGCAGCACTTCCCGCCGGGATTCGCGTGAGTCCGCCTGGCCCGTAAGCAGAAGCGTATAGGTGCTGGGTGCCTTTTCGATTTCCTCGCACATTTCAATCATGTTGCGGGTTTTCGCCATTTCCCCCAGGTCCCGTATGATGTCCATGGTTTGCGCGTCGTAGATTAACCTCCGTTGCCCAAATTCCATGCTTTCGGGGTCATCCGATTCCAATTTTTTATGCTTTTCCTTTTGCGCGTCCATATGCTCTTCAAAATACAACAGCTTATTTAACGAGCTGAAATCATCCTTGTGCCACTTGGTATCGGGATATAAGTTTTGCAACGGCTTCGTGTAGATGTTATGGGTTTTGCTGTAATTGTCGATGTTTTTAAGCGCGCCCTTATGGTTTTCAATCTCCTTCCTTTCCAATACTTCTAGCAGATGCTCGTTAAATTCCAACATGTTAGATCCAACCTTTCGTAATTTTTTTTATGTTTGGATTCCTTAAAACCGTTTGGATTGCTTCGGGGGTACATGGGGCTTGCTTGCGGGTTTGCTCACGGGTTTCGACTTGGAAGGCGGGGCGACGAACAAATCCGTGTTCGCATTTTCGATTTTATCGCTTTCATCGGTGAAGGCATTCCCGCTTACGTGTTTTATGCATTTGAACCGTACGTTGTTCTCCACGATATCGTTGAAAAGGGTATACATAGGCGAGCTGGTCTTCGTGCCCTCCATCGCGGGGTGATTGTAATCCACCAGTTTGCCCACGTCGTACAGGGGGGGGTTGGGAACCGTCAGCGTATCCACCGGAGGCAGCAGCAATTGGGCCGTGTGTTCGTTGTAATCCTTACCCTTGGGGATTACCTTGCATTGCTTGAGGTGGTTCTGCACGGCCTCCAGGCGTTTTACGGCGGCCTCGATACGTTCGCTGCCCTTATCGCCCATATCGACGGTGCCTTTAAGCACGTTGCGCAAATCGTCCGGCGTTATATTCATCACGCTGTCTTTAATATCTTGTGAGACGACGGGAAGCGCGGTATAGATATGCGTGGGGTTTTGCCCAAAAGAGGTGCCTTTTTTATCGATATACGATTTCTCATCATTTTCGTATTGGCGGGATTCCTGCTTCGTGGCCGGGCTGCTGCCCATACCGAAAGAGTAGTCGTTGTCGATGCCCGTAACTTTGTAATCGCCGGGTTTGCCGCTGATAAAGAAATTGCCCGGGTGCCTGTCCTCCTGGCCGATGATGATATCCACGATGGCCAGCTTCGACATTTCCCTTTGCAAGCTGGGGTCGGTCATGTCGAGCAGGCGGTCTTTTTCCTTTTGCGTAGCCTTCTTTGAAAAACCCGCGTTGTCGATGTTTTTTACCAGCTCGTTTTTATACGCGTCTGAAATGTACCCGTTGTAATGGTGGCCGGACACGCCTTCCGCCATATCCATGGTGGACACGTAGCGGTTGTTTTCGTCCACGCCCAGCTTGGTGGGTACGATTACGTCGAAGCCCAGCAGTTGTGAGACGGCGAAGGCCCCCTGGTCACGGAAGGCGGTTTCAATGGTACGCTTCTGCTCGCTTTCCACCACCAGCGTTTGCTCGAATCCACCCTTGTCCTTGTTCCATACGTTCTTATATAAGGGCTTCTCCACGGAGAAGAGGTCCTCCTTGCCGTCGTACCCGATTTTGTCGTGCTGGCTCCAATAAGAGGTTTTTTTGAATTCCTCGCTTTCCTCATTGGAACGGTAAATATTTTTGAAGACCTTTTCCTTGTCGTCAAATTCATTTTCATGGGTCAGGAACATGTTCCCGGGCTTTACGACGACGTCTTTTTCCTTATCCTTGGCTTTGTATACGGTGTTCATCGCCCCGGCGCCAAACTTCGTCATATTATTAAACCGTGTGATTTCCGATTCCTGGAAAAATTCCTCGGGGGATTTGGAGAAAAGCGTCTTGGTTTCCGTCTGTTTATCCGGTTTGTCGAAGTCTTGAATCCCCTTTTGCATCATAGCCGTAAGGTGCCCCCGGTTGGTTTGCATTTGGGTAAGCTGCCTGCCCATTTGGCCCGTAAGGGCCCTGCGCTGGGGGTCCTTGGAATTTTTGAGCTGTTCCGCCATCTTAAGCGTGGCATCATAGGCCTTGCGGTACGCCTCGGCGATTTCCTTGTTCATTTTGAGCATGTCTTCCTTGCTGTTGATGGTGCGCGGGGTGTTCATCACCTTATTCAGGTTGTTCTCGGCTTTGAGGTATTCGTTCTTCATCCGCCGTTCCTTGCTGAACCACCAGTTCTTTAAGCCGGAAACGCCGCTGCGTATCACCGCGCTCATGGATTGGCTGGTTTCCGTGCCTTCCAGGTTCTTTTTGGTGACGCGTGTATCCAGGCTTTCGTATTTAAATACTTCCCGGTTCGGATCTGCCATGATATGTTCACCGTTCCTTTTTCCGTTGTTTTCTATGTATACGTCGGTGGGTTGCTTTTAGCTCAAAAAAAGGGTTGTTTCGCAAAAGCGATCCAACCCTTTTTTGATAACGAATCCGGTCATAGGTCTTTATAGACGACGAGCCTTGTGAGTTCCTTACCTTGCTCCGTATATACGATGGTTTTTAGTTCGGCGTACCCGTTATGGATGAAATTATTGCGGCTGTGTACATTGTCGGGCGAAACCGTCGCCGCGATGGAATCGTACCCCTTCCTTTTCGCTTCCCCCTCCGTGATGTCTTGCAATTTTTTTTGCAATTTGTTTCCGCGGAAAGCGGGGAGCACCACGACGGTATCGAAGGTGGCGACCTTTTTATCGGTGAAATGGCGGCTTAAGCTGTAATCGTGGGAATCGCCGAACAACGCGCAGGAATAGGCGCAGATTCCGTCGGGGGTTTGGACGCAGATAAAAAACACGTCCTCGCGTTCCAGCAGCCTTTTTATCGCCTCGCTTTCCGTGGGGATGAACAGATCGTTGCTTTGGTTTATTTGCAGGTAGTCCACCACTTTTTCCTGTATCTTCGTTATCATCGGATGGTCGTCAACGGTGCAATGCCTGAAAAAGCAACCCCCGATTTCATATTTTTTGCTTTTTATCCGCATGTCCAAACTAAAATCCCCCATACCGCCGATGCGTTGGGGTTCGTATATCCGTTTCGCCTCATCCATAACCGCTTCAATTTCCTTTCTGTATTTTTTATACCCCTTACCATACCTGCGTACGTCCTTGATAAAATGCCCGTTGTCAATGAAATAGGCGGCGTTTATTATCCCCGGTATGCTTGTCTTTTTACTTTTTATGCAATAGGTAAACAACACCTCATGTAAGATGAAAAGGTTTTCATAATGCCTTTCATAGGGTTTTATCTCGATGCATTGTATCTGCTTGTTGTGCAGGATGGAAAATATCCTGTGCCCGAACAGGTTAAACAATTCCTGAGCGTTGACGATGCCCCCCTTTTCGATCAACAGCTTAAAACTTTCCAAAAAGGTTAGGTACGCCGACAGTTGGTGCGATTCAATCTTGTTAAAATCGCACATAACGGGGAACTCCGCGTTGTCGGACAATATATTATAGATTAACTGCATGTCGCCATGCTCGTCAAAACATTTGTTCATCGTTAAGAGGTAGTTGTTTTTATTGATATTGTTGTTCCCGCGGAATTGCCTGATCAGCACAAACATGGTGAAGATGCTGATAATGGCCAAAATAGCATCGAATATCATGTTTAGGTTTCCCATACATACCCCCGCTGCTTGTAACCGGTAAGGTGTGCCCTACCGGGGTTTTTGTGTTTATTGGAACCCCCAAAAGCCCCGCGCGGATTAGTCCACACAGGGCTTGTGCGTCGGTACAATACCGATTTTGGTTACGTTACTTCTTTTTCCTTGGGTCGTTTGATTTTTGGGTGTTTTCCATTTCATCTTTCTTTACGATTTTCACTTTTGCCTTGCTTCCTTCGATTCGCTTTTTCTCCACCCGCCTGCCGTCGGGGTTCAATTCGTTTTGGTCGATTTTATGGCGGCGGTCAGAACGTTCGGCTATGGCGTCGGTTTTCATTTGGTTTTCGTGTTTTTTGTCCTTGGTGGAGGACAGGCCCGTCACCATTTTAAGGTTGTCGAGGCAGGACTTCATTTTGCCGAAATCGCCCTTGCCCA
>WRDO01000021.1 GCA_009779755.1 Defluviitaleaceae bacterium
AAGCTCAAGCATCATAAGATGCACCCGCACAGGGCTTACAGTCGCCTCCCCCCGGTACGAAGGGGGCTAATTTATTTGTTTTCCCGTTTCACAACCATTTTTTGTTTTGATGCATTAAAAAAGCGGGAGGGCACCCATTAAAATGCATTACCCGTGACCCGGCTGCGCAGCCTTAGTGGGTCTAATAAATTCATTATACACATAACGAATAATATGTCAATACGTTTATCATCCGTTACATGCAAATGTAGTTGTAATTCGAAAACGAAATTTTCGTACCTTTTCGAATTAATAAATAACGCTTCTTTGCTTTTTTAATGCAGCAGTATGTTTATAGAACCCGTCAGTTGTTTTTTATGTTTTGTTAAAAGCAAATTTTCGATTTTGCCGCGTCCGGTAATTGAAACCAGCCCTAATCCCGATATTTGCTTTGTCAAATTGAATGCCCTTGTCCCGGTTCCGTATGTTAAAAAGTGAATGTTTGTGAACAAAGTGAATATTCGGTGAATAAATTAACCGTTTTTAATACCCGCCGCGCCCATACCACAAAATTTACCAGTATATTCTCCCCCCGCTGGGAAATCCTGTATTAAAAGCGAATCGGAATCGATTCGTTATTCTACAGGATTTTCGGTTCGGAGGGAAAGGTACATGCACAGCAGCAAGGTAGAGATCTGCGGCGTCAACACCTCAAAACTCCCGGTATTGAAAGGAGAGGAAAAGCGGACACTTTTTGACTTGATCCAAGAGGGCGACGAGGAAGCCCGTGAAAAATATATATTCGGCAACCTGCGGCTCGTGCTTTCCATTATACAGCGGTTTAATAACCGCGGGGAAAACGCGGACGATATCTTTCAGGTCGGTTGCATCGGGTTGATCAAGGCGATCGATAACTTCGATACGGGGCAAGGGGTGCAGTTTTCCACTTATGCCGTGCCGATGATCATCGGTGAAATACGCAGGTATTTACGGGATAATAATACGATCCGCGTCAGCCGATCGTTGCGTGATACGGCTTACCGCGCGTTGGGTGTTAAGGAAAAATTAACAACAAACAACGCGAAGGAACCCGACATTGAAGAAATCGCCAAGGAAATGGGCCTCCCCAAGGAAGAGGTATTGTTCGCGCTGGACGCGATACAGGACCCGGTTTCGTTGTTTGAGCCGGTATACCACGACGGGGTGGACGCGCTTTTCGTGATGGATCAGGTAAGCGACGAAAAAAACACCGACAACCGCTGGCTGGAAAATCTGTCGCTGAGCGAAGCACTCAAACGCTTGGGCGAACGGGAAAAGACGATACTTTCGCTGCGGTTCTTCGACGGCAAGACGCAGATGGAAGTAGCGGATGAAATCGGCATCAGCCAAGCGCAGGTATCGCGGCTCGAAAAGAACGCGCTTAAGAATATGAAGAAATATATTTCATAAAAAGTGGAGCGTTGCGTGGCGGACACGCATACGTTATACTGATAACACTTGTTTTGCAGTACGAATCCCATGTTAATGCGGTGATTCATTCACAGGAGGCGATTTGAATGGAAGTATTGAGAGTATCATCGAAATCTGAACCGAAGTCGGTAGCGGGAGCGATTGCGGCCATCCTGCGCAACGGTCAACCCGTGGAAATCAATGCCATCGGCGCGGCTGCCGTTAACCAAGTGGTGAAGAGCATTGCCGTGGCACGCGGGTATGTGGCGCCCAACGGGATCGACTTGGTGTGCATTCCCGCGTTTTCCCAACTGGAAGTGGACGGGAAGGAAAAGACGTCGATAAAATTCGTGGTGGAAAAACGGTAACTACACAAGGATTGCTTTACCCAACGCAAACGAATAGAGCAGCACTTCCTTAACAACCTTGGCCGTCGCTTGTGCGATGGCTTTTTTATATATGTCAAGCTGTACCTTATGGCGGGTAATGAGATCAGCTTCGGAGATATCGTGTGCGTGGTCCGATTTGAAGTCGATAAGTACGATTTGGCCGCCTTCCTCGAAGTACGCGTCTATAATGCCGTGTACAAGCGTACCGGTTTCCAGCTTCATCACGAAGGGGATTTCGCGGTGCAACCGGTCTGCGGTACGTATACGGTCGGCGAGGGGGGAACGGGTTAGGGTTTCGATCTTACCGATATCGATGGCGGCGGCTTCCTCGTTGGTGAGGAGGTTTTTTTCGGTGAGCTGCGTAATGAGTTCCCCGATTCGCTTGGGTGTGGTGTGTGTGCGGTAATCCATGTGCTCGGTTATCGTATGGAGGATCGAACCCATACGCAGGGGGGTCAGTCCTTGTGTCGCCTTGATGAATTGGGGCGGATCGAAATGGAGGGTTTCCCGCGTCGTATCCGAAGCGCTTGTGGAGTCGGGGGTGATGTCGCTTACATACAGGCGCTTAAGCTCGGAAATAGAGAGCTTGGAGGGAATGGCGGAGGGGCGTTCGAAATCCGCAACCATGCTTTCGGGTGGGTGCGGGAGGTTGTTATCCTCCGTTTGGCGCTCGGTATAAACCGTTGGGGGTATGTTTGCCGGTGTCGGGAGGTCCTCGACTTTACGGATATGTAAATCGAAAACGGGTGAATCGGGATAACGTAATAAACAAGGCATAACCCAATCCAGATAACGGGAAGCGGAGCGGCGGTAGTAAGTGGGGAGCACGGGGTTTTCCGCTCCGCCCGCGTCACGCCATTTTTCACCGTCGCGCCCGAAGTCGGCGCATCGCCCTGTGAGTATCAGGCATTGCATGGCGCGGGTCATGGCTACGTATAAACAACGTAATTCCTCCGAAAGGCTTTCGCGGCGGGTCAGGCGTTGCAGGCTGAAGCGCGGCAGCGTATTCGATTGGGTGCGTAAATCCGTGTCTACGTAATAGGCACCCAATCCGCGTTCCCCGTGTAATATGACGGGTTGGCGTTCGTCCTCAACGTTAAACCTGCGGCCAAGGAAGCTGACGAACACGATAGGGAATTCCAAACCCTTGGATTTATGGATGGTCATAATACGGAGTTGGTCGGTATCGGACGCGTCACGGACCGCCGCACCCACGCGGTCGGCCGCGTGGGAATCGTACAGGCGTTGGATATAACGCGTGAAATGGAAAAGCCCCGTCAAGCGGGTTTCCTCAAACGATATCGCACGCTCCAGCAAAAGTCGCAGATTGGCCGAACGCGCCGTACCGCCGGGCATGGCCGCCATATAAGACGGGTATCCGGTAACGTCGTAAATCAAGCCGATTAAACGGCTGATGGGGAGGTAGGTTGCCGAGGTGCGGAAGCGTGTGAGGTCGGAAAGGAATTTACGGAGCTTCGTCTGTAAGGAACATCCGTTGCCGGGGGAGGTATCCTCTTCCGGTTCGGTACATGCCAACACGCAATCATAAAAATCCCCGTCGCCCCCGCGGCTTCGGATTTTCAATAATTCATCCGTATCTATGCCGTAAACGGGGGTGTTGAGCACCGTTATCAAATCAATATCCTGGCGCGGGTTATCCACCACACGCAAAAACGACAGTACGGTTTTTACCTCGATCTGCTCGAAAAAAGCCGCACCCATATCAGCCGCGGCAGGGATGCCGCAATCCTTAAGTTCATCAATGATTTCAGCGGCAATACCCGTCAAGCTGCGGGTGAGAATGACCATGTCGGACAAGCGGCATAAACGGTACGTACCCGATTCAACGTCCCGGATTTGTTGATTTTCCAATAAAGAACGTACGCGTTCGGCAATCATACGGGCTTCGTTTTTTAAGGGGGAACCCAAAGCATCTTCATCCTCAGCATCATCCGTACCTTCGTCCAGCAAATCAACCTGTATACCCATCCCTTGCCCCTCGGGCCAAGGCGGATAACCCGATCCGACCTTCAGCGCAGCGGCATCGTCATAATCGATCTCCCCCACATCCCGACACATCAGCTGTGAAAAGAAAAAATTAACGCCGTCAATCACTTCCGCACGGCTTCGGAAATTTTGGGACAGGTCAATGCGCACGCCGGGGGAAGGGAACCCATCCGCCCCTCTTTCCCGACTGTATGTATCGTATTTTCGTTTGAACAAAATCGGGTTCGCCCGACGAAAGCGATAAATCCCCTGCTTCATGTCACCCACCATAAACCGCCGCTTACACACGGCGGAAAGGATGAGCTCCTGTATTTCGTTGGCATCCTGATATTCGTCGATAAGCACTTCGTGGAAGCGCTGCTCGAGCCGGGCGGAGGTTTCGCCCGGGGTCATATCCTCGGGGCCGTTGGGGTAGAGGATACGTATGGAGAAATGTTCGAGGTCGGAAAAATCCAGCAAGTTGCGCGCGCGTTTTTCGGCGGCATAAGCTGACGCGAAGCGGGTGGTGAGGCCCATAAGGGCGCGGACGCGGGGTGCGAATGCGACGATATCCGCCTGCATTTTTTGCGGGGGCGCGAAGAAAACGCCTTTCGTTAAATCGTCCACGGTTTTTTTGACGTTTTTATTGCGGATGCGTTGGGTGCGTTCCTTGATATCGGGGTCAACCTCGTCTTTTTTCCCGATGGCGGGTAAGCGCCCCCAATCGATCGATCGGAAGGCGTCATACATCGCTTCGAACGGTTCGTTCAGGCTGTTTTGCAAACGGCGGATCATTTCCGCGTCCTGTTCCAATCGTGTTATGTATTTATCGGGCCCGCCGGGGGCCGAGCAAAGCGCGTGGGCGCGGGCGATATTCTCCGACGCGCCGTTAAGTCCTTGCGCCAGCTCCTCGCGTGCGATCGCCGCCCAAGCGCTTTGGTTGATCACATCAAACCCATCCGCCGTGTCATACAGACCCGCATACCGTTCCGCCGCCGCAAGCGGAAAGGGGTCGCTTTCCAAAAAGTCGTATATCTTCTGCACGAGTGCCTCGAGCCGTTCGTCCTTCGCCTTACCGCCGTAGACGTCCGCCAAATCCAAAAAGCCGCGAGGGTCATCCTCCGCGGCCATACGGTTCTCTTCCTCAAATAAATCATCAAAGACCTGCGATTTGATCAGGTTCAGTTCCGCTTCGTCGCCCACTCGGAAAGCCGGATCCAACCCCACCTGTTGGAAGTGGTCCTTCACCAGCTTACGGCAAAAGGCGTGTATCGTGGAGATGTCGGCGACGGGCAACAACGCCAGTTGGCGCGGCAAATCCGCTTCGTGTAATTTTTCCGTTATCTTGTCCTTCATGGCGGCGGCGGCGGCTTCGGTAAAGGTAACCACAAGTAAGCGGTTAAGGCCGATGCCTTGTTGTATGTGGCGCATGATACGCGCCGTCAATACGGCGGTTTTCCCCGAACCCGCGGCGGCGGAAACCAGGATATTCGGTGCGTCGTTATCGATGGCGGCTTGCTGGTCGGGTGTAAATCGGATCGACGTATTATCCGCCAAGTTCGATCATCTCCCCCGGTTCGTGGCGCTCGGCAACGGCGAGCTTGGCTACCTTTACGTCGTTTCCGTCCAATACGCGCAACACGGTATCGTACGCCAGCATGGGGCGGTTGTTTTCCTCGCTCAAATGCGCGAGCAAAACGTACGGACGCTTGTGCGCCGCCAATCCCCCGCAGATTTCCGACAGCAGCACACCCGCCGCTACGTTGGAAAGATGCCCTCGGTTGCCCAGCACGCGTTCCTTCAAGTGGTAATGGTAGCGGCCGTTCCGTACCATTTCGATGTCGTGGTTGCTTTCTATGTAGATTACCTGCGCGTCGCGCAAGTGTTGCTTGACCGTATCGGTCGCTTGCCCCAAGTCGGTGGCGACGGCGATTTTGTTCCCGCCCGCCTGCAAAGTGTAACCCACGGGCTGCGACGCGTCATGGGGGATGTCGAAGGCCGTAATCGCCACGTTTCCTATGTTACAGGTCTTACCGGGTTCGATTTCATGTATGAGCCCTTCCGGCATGGGGCCGATCTTGTCGTGGCGTAATAAATAACGCCACGTTAACGGCGTGGCGTACACGGGGACACGCAAGCGGCGTGCGACGATCCCCAAGCCGCGCACATGGTCGCCGTGCTCGTGTGTGATGAGGATCCCGCTAAGGGAAGGGATTTGAAAATGGTTGATGCCCGTTAATATCCGTTTGCCGCTGATGCCCGCATCGATGAGGAAGTGTTCGCCGCCCAGACCCGCATATGCGCAATTACCGCTGGAACCGCTGGCGATTGTGGCGAATCGGGCTTGCATTATTCGGTTTTCCCCGTGCGTTTGATATCCGCCCCCAACGCGGAGAATTTATCCACAAAGCGTTCATATCCCCTGTCGAGATGGCCGATGTTTGAGATAACCGTTTCACCTTGCGCCACCAAACCCGCCAGCACCAGCGCCGCACCCGCACGTAAGTCCGTCGCGTTCACCTCCGCGCCGACCAAAACGCAGGAGCCGTCGGTATGGGCGGAACGCCCCTTAATTTGTATGTCCGCGCCCAAGTGATTGAGCTCGCACGCGTAAAGGAAGCGGTTGTCGTAAATCGTTTCCGTTACCATGCTCTTGCCTTCGGCGGTACACAACAATGTAGTGATTTGGGGTTGCAAATCCGTGGGGAAGCCCGGGTATTCAGAGGTGCGCACTACGCTTGCCTTTAACGGCTTACCCGCCCGTACCCGGATCGAGTCGTCCCCTTCTTCTACATGGCAATCCATTTCCCGCAGCTTGGCGGTGAGGGAATCCATGTGCTTTGGGATGACGCCCTCCACGGTCACGTCGCCGTCGGTAATGGCGGCGGCTATCATGTACGTACCCGTTTCGATGGGGTCCGGGATTACGGTATATTCCCCGCCGCCCAGCTCCTTAACCCCGGTTATGCGTATGGTGTCCGACCCGGCACCCTTGATTTTCGCCCCCAGCTTGTTGAGGAAGTTGGCGGTGTCGACTACGTGGGGTTCCTTGGCGGCGTTGTCAATGGTTGTCGCGCCCTCGGCGAAGACGGCGGCCATCATGATATTAATGGTCGCGCCCACGCTGGGGCTGTCCAAATGGATATGCGCCCCCACCAGCTTGTCCGCTTGTACCCGGATTACGTCGTCGTCCTGGGAGGTGGTCGCGCCCAACGCTTCAAAGCCCTTTAAATGATAATTGAAGAGCCGCGGGCCCACGTTCAAATTGCAACCGCCGGGGATGGGGATTTCCGCTTTACCGAAGCGCCCGAGCAGTACCCCGAGCAGATAATAAGAAGCCCGCATAACCGCAGCGATTTCCTTGCTGATGGTATAGCGGGCGATATTGCTTGCGTCTATTTTTAATGATTTCGCATCGTTCCACGTACAAACCGCGCCCAAGCTCTCGACGGCTCTGCATAGGTTTTGCACGTCTTCGATTTCGGGTAGGTTGTCGATTACGCAAACGCCGTTCGCGGCAAGCGCCGCCGGGATGATCGCGACGGCTGCGTTTTTTGCGCCGCCGATCTGTACTTTGCCGGAAAGGGGGTTTCGCCCCTTGATCACGATCTGCTCCATGCGTGAACCCACATCCCCACCGAGGTAATTATCCCGCCCAGTATACCAAAATATAAGGCATGTACAACAGGGTATTTTATAAAGCTAATTCGTAAGGCGATTTAAGACGAAAATAGGATATAGGGAATGATTTTTACTTTCGTATTAGGGGATGTTTCGATGAAGAATATATTAACGAGGATCATTGCGCTTGTTATTATGTTTGCCATTATATTTTCCACCACGGCGTACGCCAACGTGGACCGATTCATACGAAACGACCCGGTTTTAAACACCTATACGGGACGGCCCAACGTCATCCCGTTGATCAACGGCTTAACCTTTTCCGACCTTCCGCCGGATTTGACCCAACGCGACGCTATCGTAAGAAGCGGTGCGCTGGGTGTTTTTATGCCCGAGGGCGGTAATTTTAACCCCAACGCCTCCGTTACGCGCGGGCAGGCGATCGCTTATGCGTTAAGAGCGGCCGGGCTCTCCGAGGAAGCGCGTGACCGTACGATCGACATTGTGCCCTCGCTGCCGGAAGGTACGGCGCTGGATATCGTGTGGATGTTCGCCTACATGAGCTTTGCCGAGGAAATCGGGATGCTGACTACGGAAGAATTTGACGAAGCGGTAGCCGGTTTAACCCTGCCGGAGGACCCCACTTCCATAAACGCACCCACACCCTTCCACCTAAGGCCCGCGACCCGCGAAGAGTTTGCCTTTTGGCTGGCGAACGCGATGCACCACGCCCATGAAGATATCTTCGGCGGACCGCTTAACCAACCGGGGCAATCGGTTTTCCCGTACAACGATTGGGCGACGATTACCCCCTTCCGTGCGCGTGCCGTTGAGGCGTTGATCCGCCACAACGTGATGCCCGGGCAAACCGCAACGGTGTTTAATCCGCACGGGATCATCAATCACGGGCAATTGGCGCAGGTCGTCCGCAATTTGGATACCCTGCATTTCACCGTATTGGGATTGCAACGCGTTACGGGTACGGTATCGGAAATCGAGCAGGAGCAATTCATCGATACGTTGACGGGGCAATCATGGCACCGCGTATTTATCCGCCGCGCCGACGGCCGCGTGGATGTATTACAATCCACCGCGCGCATCAGCCCTTCACCCCAACACGGCCCGCTGGACACGGTCGTATTACGCAACGGCGCCGTATCGGGCTTGACCGGCTTACAGGTAGGCGACCAAATCGAATACATCGTACACCAAGCGTCCCAAACGATATGGTATGCGCGTGTGATGGGTGACTTGGCTGTGCAGACCTTTGTGGGAAGGCTGCGGGAAATCGATATAAACGACGGGACGATGACCTTTACCGACCCGAACGGCCGCCTCTTTACCTTCCGAATGATTTACGGCTTGTACGGGATAGGTGCCGACGGCATACCCTTCATCCGTTTCGTCAACCGGTTGCGCCCCGTGGATACACTTCCGCTGGGCTCCTTCTATACCGTCACGTTGGTTAACAACCTGATCACCGACATCGAATTTATCGGCGAACCTACCTTATATAACGAAATACGCGGCATCGTAACCGCAAACAACCCGAACATGGGTTTCCTTACGATTATCGACGAACAAAGGCGGGAGCGGACTTTTAATTATATCCCCGGGACGTTGCGGGTACATCGGCGCGATTTCTACGACATGCGCGAAGCGGGTTTTAATATGCGGGAGCTGTTGTTGGATATTTCCGTGATAACCCCCGGCGACATCGTATCCTTCCGCGTGGCGGGCGACGACCCTTTACGCATCACGCACATTTCCGCCGCCGCGCAAACGACCTCACGCTACGGGCGTATCCGAGAGCTCCGCCCGAGGGTTGGTTACCATGATATGTTGATGGAATTTGAAAACGGGCAAACCGCGTGGTTTACGTTGGCGGATAATATATTGGTACTGGAACGCGGGACTCCCGTCACCCCCGACCGCATACGCGTGGGGGACTGGGCGCGGATTGTCGTCAACCAGGCGATGCTGGGCCCGGGCGTGATGATGGAATCGGTGTTGGAAGTCGCCTTGGACGGCGGTGGCCACCATATAAGCAACATCGTGATGGGGCAGTTATCGCGTTTTAACGCCGCGCAGAATCAATTGCACATCAACCACGCGCAGGAGTTGACCCCCGCCGGGTGGTCCAGCCACAGGCCGTTGGCGCAATACAACATCGGCGGCGCGAACGTCAGCTACTTCTTCGACGGGCGCGAGGTGACGCTGAGCTTCCTCAACCGTTACCTGCAGCGCGGGAACGCGGTCATTTATTTGGCGCTTGAAAATAACTTCGCGGGGGAACGCGTGACGATGGTGAGCGTACGCTCCGGCCGTGACGAGTTGCTCCGCGCCGAAACGATACTCGCCGCTTCGGGGGACACCTTCCATTTGTTGGGTATACCCGGCGGCATCCGTACCGACGAGGGTACGATCGTCGTGCGCGACGGGCGGCTTGTGGACCCGGGCAATATTTCCGCGGGCGATTGGGCAAGGACGAGTCTTAACGGGCATAACCTGGCCGCCGTTATTGATATATCGCAACCGCCTTCGACGAGCGGCGTGCAGATCGTACGCGGACGCGTAGCGCGGGTTTGGCCGCATCAGAGCTTCCGCGTGGAGACGATGAGCACGTTCGACGGGTTGCGCTGGCATTACACGCCCATCCCGCGCGAGTTCACCATAGACCATGATACGATCTTTATGATGGACGGCGGCATCGGCACGATCAACGACTTCATCGGTTATACCGATGCTTCCGTCGTCGGTCGGGTATTTAACGTGATCGTTGACGGCGGGCGCGCCGTATGGGTCATCGATATGCCCTTCACCGAACCGATACCGTCCTTACCCAACGCGTCGGGCCATTTGACCCTGCGCGGTACGATATTCGAGGCTAACGGCAACGACATCAGCCTCCGCGACGTGACCGTATTTAACCCGCGCAACGGTATGTGGGTACCCATCAGCCTTGCGGACGCGTCGGGCAGCGTTACGGTCCAACCCAATTCGATCATCGTTGACCGCGACCGCGTGGTGGGCGCAAGCAGCTTGCGCGTCGGGCAGCAAATACGCGTATTAACCGACGTGCCGCTTAACACCGTGACGATCGGCAGCGGCCTTGACGCGGACGCCTATATCATTTTGGTTGAAAATTAGGGGGTATATATAATGATGAAATGGATTTTCTGCTTGGTTGTATGCTTGCTTGCGATACTCGCGACACCCGTCACCGTGCAAGCCCGCATCGGCGATATGGGTTTCTTCGGCGGGATCAGTCAGGGCAGGCGGCTGCCGCATACCACGGAAACGGTGATTTTCCAACAGGGGAACGGCGGCAATACGCGGGCGATTACGCTTAACGTAAATTATCAGGAATTGATTTTCCTTGGCGGGCGGCCCGTACGGTTCGACGGGACGATGGCAATCACGAACAACGCTCCCGCGCACATCGCCAACAGCGCAACCACGGAAAACGCCCCCGCAAACATCCCCCGCTCCGGCGTGTTTACCAAACGGTATTGGGTACAGCCGACGTTCAGCACATCCGAGGACGCAAGAATCAACCGCAACATGAACTTTAACGTGGAATACAGGATAGTGGGTAACCAAGTGATCTACCACTACCGCATCGTGCAAAGCAACTGGAATGAAGTGATCGTGACGCCGGAAGGGACCTTCACGCTGGACAATGTACGGTCGAGCATCGGCGTGACCGTGATTGAGGACCGTACGCCGGGGGTCAACTATTACCGCGGCAACGTATGGGCGCGTTTGTATTACGTAGGCCCGGGCGATGTACTGGTCATCATGGAGCAGGAAGGCGAGTTCCACGGCTTTTACAGCGCGTGGGCGGCGACCGAAACCCACCGTACCGACGTCAGTATCTGGTACGGCGACGAATGGGCCCTGCAATACCAAATCCGCCCCAGCGTTACGGTAAACAACGTGATGCGTTGGGCGCAGAACGAACCGACCGCCATCAGCTTCATCGGTAACTTTCAGGAAGTGATGCAGACCTTCGCGGGCCTGCGCTACGATATATTCGCGCCCGTACCGTTTTTCATGTGGGACGAACCCCGTACGGGGTCCTCCGATTTGCAACACCCCAATACCTTCGAACAGTTACCCGCTCCCAACATGGACTTCCTGCGGGGTAACGCGGCGGAGGACGATATCCACCGCTTGTTTGCGATGGAGGTATTGACGGGACCGACAAGCAACTTTATTCCCGGGCAAGCCATTACGCGCGGCCACTTTATGACGGCCTTGGCGCGGGCGATACGCTTGCCGACCGCCGACCCGCCGCGTGTCCAACGCAACCGCCCCGTGCCGTCCCTTTTTTCCGACGTGAGCGTTAATCGGCCGGAATACCGCTATATCGACGCCATCGTACGCGAAGGCGTAGCCCAAGGCCGTGAAGACGGCAGCTTCCACTTCGACTACGGCATCACCCGCCAGGAAGCGATTACAACCGTCGTACGCGCGATAGGTTTGGAAAGCATGGGTATGGAGCCTACCGTAGCCGCGCCCTTCGCGGACAGCGACGCAATCGCCGGATGGGCCATGCGTGAAATGACCGTCGCCTACCGCTTGGGCTTCATTGAACCCGATGTGTGGGGCAACATACGCCCGACGGCGGCCTTATCAAAGGGCGAAGCCGCGGCGTTATTAAACCGCTTGATCGACTACATGCGGACGGGTTTGGCAGGGGATTACGCTGATCAGATTGTGAATATCGCACGGTAGCTGTTCTATACCATCCAATCCTCAAGCGACAGCCCTTGTACACGCTTAAATTCCCGTGTGTTGTTTGTGACAAGCGTGAATCCCAGCGCTTTGGCGTGGGCGGCAATGAAAGTGTCGCGGTCGCCAATCGGGGTTCCGGCGTGTTTGAGCTTCGAACGGACGCGCCCGTATTCGGCGGCGGCAATGGTATCGAACGGCATGATTTCCAGCGTTGCGAAAAAGGAGCGTAAAGTTTCGGCGTTTTTTATAGGGTTCGAGCTGTTTTCAACACCGAACCATAATTCGGCTTCGGTTATTGCCGAAATACATATGCCGGTGGGGTACTCCGCGAGAAAACGGGCGCGGACGGCAGCGTTTCCGTTTATAGCAAATATACAGGTGTTGGTATCAAGCATTACCATTAAAATACCGTCTCCCTGCTGCCCTTATTCGCGGCGTATTCCGCGTCCTCTCGGCGCGATTCAAGAATCGATTCGTAAACGTCGGCTGTCAAAGGCTCGCATTGTAAAAAGTTATCAAGTGCTTTATCCTTTTGATAAAGCATAACGATTGCGCCGACTTTTTTTACGGCGACTTCGTCACAGGGGAAGCGGCATGATTTCGGTAAACGTACGGCCTGACTGCCCCCATGCGCAAACAATCTCGCGGTTTCCAATATAATCACCTCGTTATTAGTATATACAAATGTATCTACATCATCAATAGTAAGGAAACAACCACCTTACATTTAACAATATTATTTTTTTGCAATAAATTTATAATTACAACGCCTTTACATAACAAGGATATCCGTCACGCAACAAAAAAGGGGGGAGGGGTTGTGGAAAGCGTCGAAAATTTGCGGAAAAAATTGGTTTCCTATGTAAAAAGGAAATTTTATACCCGGCGAAACATTGCGGACATGGCTGACGAGATTGTGAACCAAGCATTTTTGGATGCGATGAAAGCACCCGATTTCCATGAGGAGCGGTACAATTTCGGGTATATGTCGGTGGTGTGTATCCGCGTCGCATATAAGGTTTTCCACAAGGGTGACAGCCGCGGCACCGTGAGCTTTGACCTGTGCGCGCCCTTGATTGACGAAGAATCCTTCGTTGCGGAAATTGAGCGGGCGTCGGACACCGCCCTCATCTTGCAATCCTTGCAAACCCTTAAGCAGATTGAGCAAATCATCATCCGCGAGCGGTATTACGGCGCGTTTTCCTTCCGCGAAATCGGCGAAAAACACGGCATCAATTTAAATACCGTCCTTTCCCACCATCGCAGGGCGTTGGAAAAATTGCGCCCCGTGTTTACGAAGTATTTCCCCGAACGTATTCCCAAATATTATTATGGAGGGCTTGGCAATGAAAAATGAAAAAAAACTTTGGCTGTGTCAGCAATACGCGCAAAAAGCGTGGACACTGTCGCTTTGCTTCGCGCAGGAAGCGGGCAGGATTGGGCATTTCGGGCGCGGATACGCCGCTTTGGCGGACGAAACGCGGACCCTTGCCAACAAGCTGTTCGAATATACGGGTAAGGCGAAATTCGACGGCGCCGATTCGGGCGAATTAAAGGGCATCGTTGACTTCGCTTTTCACATCGGCTTACTGTCCGTCAATGCGGCGGTGGAAATCTTGCGCGTCAACTCCATCGTCACCGATTTATCCGTTAATAAAAGCATGGCGGTGCTGGCAGACGATTTGCGTAACCTCGCGCTGGACATCAACGCTCTTGCGGACACACGCGTATGGCAGCAAAACACCGTGCTGACCGAAGCCGCCGCGCCGCTTAAGTCAACGTACGCGACGGACTTTTTCTTCCGTTTTTCCATCGGGGGTATCCCGCTGGTGGAAAATGTCGCGAATATATCGGAAATAATCAGCGGTCTACCCGAGGGTGGCGATATGTTTAAAATCAAGAGCAAGACGCTCCCCGTCATCAATTGTTACCGGCACTTCGGCTTGACGCCCATTGTTTTAAATAAAAATAATCGAATCCATATGATTATCCAACCCGACGGTCCGGATATCGAAAATTTTTTATCGAACGATATGTACGCCGTGCCGATTGACGACTTGGACATCAACACGATTTTCCATTCGAAAATAGGCTGCCCCGTCCCGCCGAAGGGTAACCACGCGCTCGCGGATTACGCGCGGGAATGTTGGGACGCCGTAGGCGGCGGGCAGTTTGTGTTTGTAGATTGGCGGAAGGTGCTTGAAAGCGCGTAAACCGCGCGGGGAAAAGTCAAACGTTTACAAATATTTCCGTAATTTCGTAATCAGCACCGCTTTATCAATCGGCTTTCCTACGTGGTCGTTCATGCCCGCGTTCAGACAGTTTTCGATTTCTTCCTTAAATACGTTCGCCGTCATGGCGACAATGGGTACGGGTTTTCCTTCGGGTTGTTCCAATAAACGGATCCGCCTCGTCGCTTCGTAGCCGTCCATCTTGGGCATTTGAATATCCATAAAGATCAAACCGTATTTATCGGGATTGGCCGTGTACATCGCAACAGCTTCTTCCCCGTCTACGGCGCAATCGATGATCAGCCCCGTATCCTCCAATAAAGCCAAGACGATTTCGGTATTGATATCTATATCCTCCACCAGCAGGATGCGGAAACCTTCGAACGTGGTGTTATCCGCGTTTTCCGTCGGCGGGGGTTCCTCCGTACGTTCGCGGGTATCCGCATCCTCATAGGTAAGCGATAGGGTGAATGAGAAGGTCGAACCTTGGTTGGGGACGGAATTGACCCAAATTTCGCCCCCCATCAGGTTGACGAGCTGCTTGGAAATCGAAAGCCCCAACCCCGTGCCGCCATAGGTACGGCTTGTGTCGGCTTCCGCCTGTACAAACGAGCTGAATATACGTGAAAGCTGCTCTTCGTCCATGCCGATGCCCGTATCAACCACATCGACTCGGATAACGCAGGAGTATTCGTTCCTTTCCAGCATAATAACGTTAAGCGAAACCGTACCGCCGACGGGTGTAAACTTGACGGCATTGGAAACGAGGTTTGTGATGACCTGCATGAGCCGTTGGTCGTCGCCTATAACGTATTCGGGTAAATTCGGGTCGATGCTGACGACGATCGTTTGCTCCTTTTCGTCCGACTTGACGCGTAGCACGTCCATCATTTTGTCCATCGCGCTCTTTAGGTTAAAGCGCACCAACGACAAATCGAATCGGTTGGCTTCTATTTTCGACATATCCAGCACATCGTTGATTACGCCCAGCAAATGTTTGGACGCGACGTCGATTTTTTCAAGGGCGGAATGCTTTTTCCATAAGTCGGGTGAAGCCATGCCGATCGTCGCCATGCCGATGATGGCGTTCATGGGGGTACGTATTTCGTGGCTCATATTCGACAGGAAGCTGCTCTTGGAATCGGTCGCTATCTGCATCTCCTGCGAAAGCATGACCAGCAAATTGCGCATATGCTGGATGTTCCGCGACAAATCGCCCACTTCGTCGTCGCGGTCCACACCGTATACGAGCAGGGTTTCGTCGTTTGTGTCGCTGATATCCCACACGTTCTTGATCAAAAGCTCAAACGGTCTGAAGAACCGCATAATGGCAAACAACAACAAAAGGACCGATGTAATTAAGCTGGCGGTGCCGATTATCAGGATAACCGTGCGGGCACGGGTTACCGTCGCATTCGTTTGAGCGCGTGAAAAACCGATGGAAAACATCCCGATCGCGTTATCCACATGCCCGAATAAAGGGTAGTAGAACATGTGGTATTCCTCGCCGTACAGTGTCTTTATTTCACTGAACGTTTCGCCGCGGCCCAGGACGGCTTCCAACACCTCATCCGGAGGTACGAACCCATCGGCCCGCCGGCCGTATTCGTCCCGCATCGAAGTGGACACGACCTTCGCCCCCGAAAAGAAGGTTACCTCGGCGTTAAAAAGTTCGGAAAACGAATCGACGTACGTAAGCGATGAAAAATTATAGCTGGCCGAAAGGGTGCCGATCAACTCCCCATCGTGGAAAACGGGGGTTGACGAAGCCATGGCGATAGGGAATGAAAGGTTTGACACATAAATCGAGCTCCGAGCGCCCGTCATGGCTGTCGCGATACCCGGGGAATCGGAGCCGTCGTCGCCGTACCTTTCGGGGGCGTGCGTCCTGAGTAGGACCGTCCCGTGTTCGTCCGTAATCACGAAGGAATCCACGCCGTAGATCGAAACCTGGTTAAGCAAGAAATCCATCATGCCCCCGATGTCGTGCGTACGCAGGTAATTGATAAAAGTCGAATTGATGCCGGCCGAATAGGATACGATACTGGACTGCGCCTCCAACCCCGCCAAGTGCGCGCGCGCCGTCTGCGAGGCGCCCACCACCCGCTCATATGAAAAAGTATCCGCCAGCCGCGCCATGCTGATGGAAACAAACAAAAAAATAACCGCCACCAGCATCACCGAAACGGCAATGACCGGAGCGATTATTTGTGTCTTTAACCCGAACTTCATAGGCGCACCTTTTTTAACATCCAATGTTTAATGTACTGTTGTAATTCATTATATCACATTGGAAAATTTTACGTATACCCCAGTTCCGCGGCTATACGTACAAGGTCGGATATTTTATGTACGTGTAGCTTGTCATAAAGGATTCGGGTTATCGTTTTTACCGTATTAACCGAAAGTTCCAATTTTCCGGCTATTTCCGGTTGCGAAAACCCATTGTACAAATAGGTCAAAACCTCTTTTTCGCGGGGGGTTAATTCCTTGACGTTATTGTCATTCTTTTTATGTTTATTGATGAATAATGATTGGCTTTTGGCATATTCCGTCGCTTTGTGTTTAATGGACTCAAGCCATGTGCGGGGGATACCCGCGGCTTGGGTCGTACCACCCGGATGTTCGCGCAGGATGGCGATGATAAACGAGCGCATATCCTTCCCAAGCTCAATAAACGGCATTTGGATATCGTTTGGCGCCGCTGTTTCATAGGCTTCTTTAAAGGAATCCCATGCCTTGTTTTTGAGTTTCATTTTATAATAGACGCAGGCTTCCATTGCCAGCATTTCTATGCGGCCGAATAAAAATGATTCCCTGTTTTTTAACTCCCTGATGTAGGACAATAACGGGAAATAATTTTTTGTAAGGAAATAATACCGCGCCTTGATTTGATTGCCGAAATTTTCTATACCGGAAGTGTGTGCGTAAAGAGAAAACTTTTCCGTCAGCCATTCGGGAAACATTTCGGGCCGTCGGAGGATATATTGATACCAACCCAATGATATGTCATAGGTTATATATCTTTTATAATACAGTTTTTCATTAAGCAAATTCTCCATATCGCGGAGCGTCGTTTCGGCTTTTTTAATATTTCCTTCCGCAACGGCTATTTTCATTAGATAAAATAATGCCCTGTGCATGATTTCAAATGCCATTCTTTTTGCCGCGTTTTCAAGGGCGTTAACAACAAAGGGTTCCGCCGCTTTAATTTTACCTTGGTAAAACAATAATTCACCTTGTACCAATAAATCCGCACCCATCGTTATACCTTTTGAATATCGAGCTGTAGTTTCATCGCTCCTGATCGTGGCTTCGATGTATTTTTGCGGTTCCCCTTTTTTTGAGGAATAGGTCAAATTGAGCCAAGGTCCCCGTGGGCAGTCGAGGGGTGGACCGGAATTAAAAAATTCTTCGGTCATGTTATCGAACATTTTGGCAAAATAAATATCGAAATTATAGACACCGTCGTGCGCACATGCAGCCCGCATAATACCCATGGAAAGATATATGCCGCATAAAGAACTGCTGCGCATTTCATCCTCTTCGGGAAGCGATAAAAACCTGCGTTCGTAATAATCAACCAATGCATAAAATTCTTGCATATTACCAAGCATCGCAACGATATTGACGTGCGTCGTAGCGAAATACTTCACACGGTCAAAGGTTTCCGCGGGGGCGCGGTCAAATATTCCCTTTGCGAACTGTGCTATTTCGTAGGGTACATCCAACGGAAGGAAAAAAAACATGGACACGATGGATTCATAATCGTTTATTTTTTCGTAATAATTTAACGCGTCTGTCTTAAAATTGTTTTGGTTGCACCAATCCGCCGCCGCTTTATACGTCTTGTACTTATCATCCTCCGTTAACATACCGTGCTTTGTGTTTAGGAAATTTGAAAACAAATGATGGATAAAATACGTACCCAAGGAACCGTCGAAACGAATATAAGCATTTACATATCGTAATTCGGATAATACATGGGTTTCTTCCGCCGCCAAAATTTCAACCAACTCTGCGGAAAGGTGGTCGATTAAAGAAAGTTTTACCAAAAAGCGCTTTAATTGTTCGGACAGAAAATTCCAGCTTTCGGCTTCTATCAGTTCAAATATATCCTTTTTAAAGGTGTTTTGTATGTACCCGAAATACTTCGGAAGCCTTTCGAGCGAACGCGCGATAAGATTGATCGCAAAAACCCATCCCTTCGTATCGCCGTATACTTCATGAATGGTATGGCTGCCGACCGCCAGCTTGAGCTTCTTATAATAGTCAATCAATTCGTTTTCGGTGAAATTCAAATCCGTTTCGTGTATGTGTGAAATATAACCCTTCAAGTTAAGCACTTTTATATTAATTTCCGGTAGATCCCGCCCGATTAAAATCATTTTTTTGTTCGGCAGCAGTACATTGATTATTATTTCCGCAAAACGAAGTACGGACGGTTCTTTTAATAAATGCACGTCATCCCAAACAATGATATAAGGGTTGTTTGTTAAGGTATCGTTTTTGAATTTTGCAAATTGCTCTATTTTTTCATCCGTATTGGGGAAGCCGATTTCATTGTATTGTACGGCCATGTCCGAATCTATTTGGTTAATCGAAGCAACAATATTTTCCCATAAACGTCTTACGGTATTATCACGTTCACTGATTTGCACCCAAAAAAATAAACCCCCCTGTTGCTTAAGGAAGTCCAAAACGGCTTGCGTTTTACCGCAGCCGGCACCCGCGCATACGGTAGTAACGGGATTGCCGACGGCATCCGCCAATATTTCATTGGTGCGTTGCCTGATTAAATGATTTGAATTGATAAAATATTTATTAACGATTTTTGCGTTTGCGTTATGATTTATCATAATCGGACTCCCGAAATCAAAATAATGCTTTAATTCTATTTTGTATTACATTTATCGTCAATATTTTGCGGTACTTTGAATGATAAAATAAGGTAAAAAGTCATTCATACGAAAGGATGATAAATGCGGAACGGTTGGACGGAAAAATAAATCATTTTCGATAGCTTTTTTATTATTATTATTGTGTGTAATATTTTTGGCAAGGTGGGGGAGGTATCATATGTTTATGAAAAACCTTGCTAAAATGTTCATTTTATTCCTGTTGCCGGTAATATTATCAGCCACCCTTTCGGGATGCCGCAACGCTGATAAGGACGTATTTGAAAGCGGAATGGGTCATTTCGAATCGTATCGGGATATCCCCGGCGTGACTGCCGGGTTGATATCGGAAATCGAAGCGCTGCGTGAACGCCACGATTATTTTACATACGGTATGCTGTTGGGTACCGAGGCCTTCCCCGGTGAAGACGGCGAAATCAAGGGCTACGCGGCGCATGTGTGCCGGTGGCTGACCGAACTGTTCGGTATCCCTTTTATACCCAAAATCGTCGCATGGGAGCAGTTATCCCATGGGCTTGAAGACGGCATCATCGATTTTACGGGAACGTTAATGCTTACCGGTGAACGCCGGCAAAGATACTACATGACCGACGCCATCGCGCAACGGACGATTATGTATTTCCGGCTCGAAGGCAGCTTGCCGCTTACGGAAATCGCGGAAACGCGGCTGCCGCGCTACGCGTTGCTTCAAGGTGCCGTAAGCGCGGAAAATGTATTGCGCTACGCGACCGAAGCGTTTGAACCCGTGTATGTACACGAATATATAGAAGCGTATGATCTTTTAATGCGCGGTGAAATTGACGCGCTGCTCGCTGAAAGCTCCGCGGAAGCGATATTCGATATTTTCGGGAACGTTGAATCAACGGATTTCTTCCCGCTTGTGTTTGCGCCCGTTTCCCTGTCCGCGTACAGTCCCGCGTTTTCCCCGATTATCACGGTCGTGCAATTGGCTTTGGACAGCGGCGCCATCCACCATTTTAACGAACTGTACAACAAGGGTCATCAGGAATACCTGCGACAAAAATTATTTACGTTGCTGACCGATGAAGAAATCGCGTACATTCGTAATAATCCCGTTATACCCTTTGCGGCGGAGTTTGAGAATTACCCCGTCAGTTTTATAAACAACCGTAACGGAGGGCAGTGGCAAGGCATCAGCCATGACGTACTCAGAGGTATCGAGGCATTGACGGGTTTGACTTTTGAAATCGTAAACGAAGCGGGGACGGATTTCCCCGTTCTCCTTCAAATGGTCGAAAACGGTGAGGCTTATTTGCTGTCGGAAATAATCCGCACGTCCGAAAGGGAAGGGCATTTTATATGGCCAACTAATTCGCTCAGTACGGAATGGTCCGTACTCATATCAAAAACGAACTATCCGAATGTAAATATTAACAGGGTATTTACGCACAAAGTGGGTTTGAGCGAAGGACACGCGCATACCGAATTTTTTTCGCAGTGGTTTCCGACGCACCATTACACCATCATGTACGCCAATCAACAGGACGCGCTTGACGCTTTAATAACAGGCGACATCGACTTGTTGATAGCAAGCAACAGCTTTCTTTTATACCTGACAAATTATTTGGAATTTTCGGACTACAAAGCCAACCTCATTCTCGACAACAGCTTTGAATCCACATTCGGGGTCAATAAAAACCAGCCCGTTCTGCTCTCCGTCATCGACAAGGCAATGGCGTTGATTGACACGACAACCATATCGGAGCAATGGCGCAGCAAGAAATACGATTATCGCTTAACGTTGGCGCAAGCGGAAACGGAAGCGCGGCGGCCGTGGCTTATCGGTATGTCCGTGCTTGCCGTATGCGTATTTATCATGCTTGCGCTTTTGCTTATAAGGAAACACGGCGAGGGGCGTCGGCTTGACTTGCTGGTGAAAAAACGCACCGCTGAGTTGGAAGACGAAAAAGGTACATTGCAAACGATCTTCGATTCGGTTCCCGATTTGATATTTTGTAAGGATTTGGACTTAAACTTTACCCGCTGCAACGAGAGCCTGCTGAAATACTTTAATCTGACAAAGGAAAACCTGATCGGGTATAACGATTTTACCGGACTCGGGATCCCCGAAAAAACGGCGCGTGAATTCAGGGAACTGGACATGAAGGTTATCAAGGAAAACCGGCCAACCAAAATCGAGGAATATATCCCCACCCATGACGGAACGGAGCATCTCTTTGAAACCAGCAAGGTTCCCCTCGTCGTCAACGGTAAAACGGTAGGGATTATGGGAATCGCCCACGACATTACCGAACGCAAGAACATGGAAGAAACCGCGCTGAATGCTAACAGGGCAAAGAGCGTATTCCTTGCCAACATGTCCCACGAAATAAGAACGCCGATGAACGCCATCCTCGGTATAGCCGAAATGCAGCTCCAGCGGGAGTTTATCGACACCGAAACAAGGGTCGCGGTCGAAATGATCTATACGTCGGGCGATATGCTGCTCGGCATCATCAACGACATACTCGACCTTTCCAAGATAGAGGCAGGCAAACTCGAATTGACGTCGGACAAATATGAAATCGCCAGTTTGGTCAGCGACACCGTGCAATTGAACATGATGCGGATAGGCAGTAAGCGTATCACGTTTGAACTTCATATTGACGAAAACGTCCCCGCGCAGCTTTTGGGTGACGAGCTTCGCGTCAAGCAAATCATGAATAACCTGCTTTCCAATGCTTTTAAGTATACGTTGGAGGGCGTTGTTAAATTAACGATAGCGGCGCAGGAAAGCACGGAAAAAGACGGCGATATCATCCTTATCGTATCGATCAGCGATACGGGGCAAGGTATGACGGAAGCGCAGATAAAAATGATCGGCGATGAATATACGCGATTCAATCAAGAGGCCAACCGTTCGACCGAAGGCACGGGTTTGGGTATGAGTATCACGAAAAACCTTATTTGCTTGATGGGCGGGGAAATCGCCGTAGAAAGCGAAAAGGGTAAAGGCTCGGTGTTTACCGTACGCCTGCCGCAAAGACGTGTCGGGTCAAACCTGCTCGGAAAAGAAGTGGCGGATAACCTGCGGCAGTTCCGTACGAGCAGCGCGGCGCAAATGAAGCGCGTGCAGATAACACGGGACCCGATGCCCTACGGCGAGGTATTGGTCGTGGACGACGTGGTGCCGAATATATATGTCGCCAAAGGTTTGTTGGCACCCTACGAATTAAAAATAGACACGGCTGACAGCGGTTATGAAGCGATCGAGAAAATTAAGAAGGGTAAAATATACGATATCATATTCATGGACCACATGATGCCCGAAATGGACGGCATTGAAGCGGTGAAGCATATCCGCGACTTGGGTTATGACCACCCGGTCGTTGCGTTGACGGCAAACGCCGTCGCGGGGCAAGCGAATTTGTTCCTGTTAAACGGCTTTGACGATTATTTGTCCAAGCCTATTGATTTAAGGCAGATGAACAGGCTGCTGAACAAAATGATACGGGATAAACAGCCGACGAAAATAATAGAAGCGGCAAGGAGGGCGGCGGCTTTGCGCAAAGCGATTATGACGTCTGACGATGATACGCATGTGAAGGCGTTATTGTTTGATAAAAAAATCGACGGGCTGGATATATCCGACGGCATAGGAAATATGGGCGGCGACGAAAAAGCGTATATACAAATCCTGCGTTCGTACGCGATCAACGTCCGTTCCCAACTCCCTGTCATAGAATCCGTAGATGAAACCACACTGGCAAAATACAAGATAATCGTACACGGTATCAAGGGGACGAGCTACTATATAGGTGCTTTGCAAATCGGCGATATGGCAAAGAACCTTGAACAAGCGTCTGAAAATGTTGATATCGCGTATGTAAGAGAAAATAACCCGATATTCTTGGAAGCCGCAAGAGTATTTATCGACGGTCTGGACGTGTTGTTCTCCGACATAGACGCCGAAAACCCTAAGCCGATAAAAAACGCACCCGACAAGGAAACGCTGGCAAAACTGCTCGACGCTTGCAAAAGTTTTAATATGGACGATTTGGATGCCGCGATAGAGGAAATAGAGCAGTACCAATACGAATCCGACGACGGTTTTATGGATTGGCTGCGGGAGACCCTAAGCAGTATGGACTTAAGGCAAATAGCGGCGAAGCTGACCGACATGGGAATTAAATCATAAGCGGCAAAGGGAGGTTTACTATATGGAAAAATCTAAGCACAGCGTCCTCATTGTTGACGACCAAAGAATCAACATTATGGAAATCAGCAACGCGTTAAGGCCGGACTGCATTATTTACGCGGCGGGAAACGGGCCTGACGCCCTCGCGGTAGCGGAAGAACACCGGCTCGACATGATTCTGCTTGATATCCAAATGGAAGAAATGAATGGCTTTGATATAATCACCGCGCTTAAGAAATCGGAAAAAACCAAGGATATCCCCGTAATATTCATCACGGGACGTACCGACGTGGCAAGCGAGGAAAGGGCGTTGGCACTGGGTGCGGTGGATTACATAAGGAAGCCGTTTTCCCCGTCCATCATTAAACTGAGGGTGCTTAATCAAATTGAAATGCTTGAAATGAACGAAGCCTTGACGGCGTCGTTGGAAGAAGCGCGGAAGGCAAACCAAGCGAAGAGCGATTTCCTTTCAAGCATGTCCCATGAAATAAGAACCCCCATGAACGCCATAATCGGTATGGGCGAACTTTTGCTTCGCGAGCAACTGAACGAAAGCCAAAAGGAATATGTCAGCGACATAGCCGTATCTTCCAAGGCACTCCTTGAAATCATAAACGACATATTGGATTTTTCCAAAATCGAAAAAGGCAAGCTGGAGCTTAAGCCCGTTGACTATAACTTTGATACGTTTATAGACCAAATTGAGAAGATGTTTACTTATACCACGAAAAAAAAGGGGCTGGAGTTAAGGCTTAAACGCGGGAATGATTTGCCCGTTGCCCTGTATGGCGACGATATAAGGCTCCGCCAAGTGTTGACGAATATTATCGGCAATGCCGTAAAATTCACGGAAAAGGGATATGTACGGCTTGATATATCCGCATCGGAAGGTTCGCTTATTTTTAAGATTGAGGATACGGGTATCGGGATACGCGAGGAAGAACAGTCAAAACTCTTCAGCGCGTTCGAACAGGCGGACAAAACAAAAAACCGCAATATCGTCGGCACGGGTCTTGGGCTTTCCATCAGTAAATCATTCGTAGAAATGATGGGCGGTACCCTTTCGGTAAAAAGCGTTTACGGGCAGGGCAGCGTCTTTACCGTTACCGTACCTGCCGTACTCGGCTGTATGGAAAAGATTGAAGAAAAGATAGCGATAAACGAAAGCCACACAATCCACGCACCCGACGCGAAGGTGATGGTGGTGGACGATACCGTGTTTAATCTTAAGGTTGTGTGCGGCTTTTTGGGTATGCTTGATATAAATTCCTTCCCGGTAAAGTCCGGAGAGATGGCAATTGAGCTTATCCAAAAAGACGATTATGACATTATTTTTATGGATCATATGATGCCCGAAATGGACGGCATAGAAACAACCGCGCGGATCCGCGCAATGGGCGGAAAATACGAGCTTCTCCCGATTATCGCCTTGACGGCAAACGCGATCCAAGGTATGCGCGAAATGTTCCTGGCGAACGGCTTCAACGACTACCTATCCAAACCCGTTAACACAGGTGAGCTTGTCCGAATATTGGAAAACTGGCTGCCACCCCAAAAAATCCTGACAAAATAATTTTTATGCGTTGACTTCAAGCTGCCGGACTATTTTCTCAATAATTCCTTGTGCCTTATAATCATTTTCTTGTGCTTTGCGGATTAAACCAACTAATTGTGTACGGGTTTCGCGTTCCGCAAACTTCGTTAGTTTCTTTTCGTGTGACATGCCTCTTTTGTCTTGGCTCATTAACGGGTGCATTTCCCACGCTACTGCTGAGAATGCAATATTCAAATACGCTGACGCCTTGTCGCAAAGTTCGGAAACTTCGGGGTGTCGCTCTCTAACGGATTTCAAATATTCAATGGCTGCTTGTCGTCCGGCGCCGACCATTATTTGCCCGTCTTGATGACAAGCGTACTTAGCTCTTAAGAGTGGCAATAACTGGTTTGGCGCAAAATTAGTATCATCATCAATTCTTTTTGCCCATGCGTTGTATGCGGCTTGCCCGCAAGCAATTTCGGATTTTTCATCATCAGATGCAATAAAATTATCATGGGTCATTACTTCCAAAGCTGTTCGCAATATATCGGCATCATCCGATAATGGCTTTTGCTCTTCCCCAATCGACATAAGCAGCGTCGTACATTTATTTTCCCACCATGATTTGGTGATAAAATATCCGTTTTCGTGGTAACGTACCCCTTTCTTAAACGCTGCGTCTTTTTGAAATAAACTCCATCCAAGCAACGTGTCGCCATCGTCTTTATAACCGGCAATGATACACGCTTCCGGGGGACCGACAATTCCTAAAGCAATAACGGGACGCCCGGCTTTGATTTCTTCACGTATGAAGGATTTGAAACCGTCTTTATCAGAATCATCACGTTTCAGCATTTTATAAGAGCGGCCGGCAGCTTGGAAACCACGTTCAAAAACTTTATACGGCTCCTTATAGGTAAGTTGAATATCATGCTGCCCTTCATCCCACTTGCTTAGATTCCAACGCATATTAAACGCGGCGCAGGATGCCGTTAATATAAAGGATTGGTCAATCTGTTGCCCCATGTAGTTTAAGCAATTGCGTAAAACGATGGGGAATGGCAAACTCCCCGCTAAACCGCCAAACTCCGGGTGGGGTACGCCAAGTAAAATACATTCATTTGACATAATATTATCTGTCCTTTCGGTTTTTGTGTTTGAAAATTCGCATGGGATGACGGGCGCAAATACGCCTTGTGTGAGCGCTTGCCTTCCTACGGCATGACCATCTTTTCTAAAATCCATCGGCGTTATTCCGAATATGCGTTTGAAAGCACGAGAAAAAGTATTGTACTCGTCAAACCCGTATTCGAACGCTATATCAATCAACGATTTATTTGTATGTGTTATGTTAAAAGCCGCGTTGCTCAAACGCCGGGTTAAAATATAACGGGCAAGGGTCATTTCGTAATTCGCCTCAAAAACTTCCCGTATACGCCTGTAAGATAATCCTATTACACGAGCCATTTCATTATAGGATATTTTCTTACGCACCCGATTTTCAACATACATACAAACCGAAGAAACAACCTGCCCGTAATCCATATTTTTTATCACCACTTCCGGAAGTACCTTTATAATAACGCTTCTCTTATCTCTTTGCTCTGCATTTTTGACCGATGTGTTAAAACAGTGTTAAATCGGTTTAAACAAAGACCCCGACCCTATCAAAAAACTGATAGAATCGGGGTTTCTTTCTGCACCCCCTGGGGCTCGAACCCAGGACCCATTGATTAAGAGGTATGCGATTTAAACGTCAAAAATGGCTTGTTTATAGGCTTTGCAGGCATTATTATTGCTAATTTCGTCTTTCCGTTTTTGCTATTTTATGTTGATTTTAGTGGCTTTAATATTTCTCGTTACCCCACTATTACCCCACTGTTTTTACTTCGCTTTTCCATGCGTGATATGATAACGTTCTGCACTTGTTCGTCAAACGGCATTCTATGGTTATCCGATTGATGATTGTTGACATAATCGTCGTACCTTTCACATCCACCGCAAGACATATATGGCCAGTCTTTGCATTTTTCACATGGGTATTGGTTTATTAGTTTTGTCATCGCCATCATCCTCTTTTATTCGTTTCATGTTGTATTGCTCGTAAGTTATTGTGTTTACGGCTAAGTCATCCACGGTTATTGCCACTTGCTTTATATAATGGGGTTGTTCTTTACCGACGTATTCCTTTGTTTCCATGTATGTCATTTTTTCGGTGTCGGGCTTGATGATACCGCGACTGTATCGGTAGATGTTCATCCCCGGCGGGTACATTTTAAGACGACCACCCTTTAGATATCGTTTGCTTATTGTTTGACCGTTTTCGGTTATTTCCTTGTCAATTACGCTTGTATGGTTGCCTATGTTATCTATTAACGTTTCGCGGTTTTCGTCTGTTATCTCTAAGTCGGATAAATATGCCGTTAGGTATGCTCCTATATTGTCCACTTCCGATATGTTCGTTATTTTCGTGAACCCGTGTCCCCACATGGGAGCGAGTATGTTGTTGTTATTTATATAAATACTTTCGCGGTTTGTAAATTTTATCAATACGTGACAATGCCATGCTCCACGGCCTTGAGGTTCGACTACGCTTAAATATTCAACATCGGGGTATTTTCGTTTTAGACGTTTAATGAATATTTTAAAATCATTATATAATTGTTTTGTATCGGTCATGTTTTCTTTATAGGTTAAGGTTACGAATAATTCATTCGGTTCACCATGAAAGTTATTATTTATTAAATGTCGTAATCTTTTTAATGTTCTTTTTGTGCTTTCAATTGAATGGCCGCGGTGTTCGCTGGTTTTATATTCTTTGATTTCCTTGGTTTCAAGGTTTATATATTTATTATCAGTTAGCTTTTTTATTTTGTTTAATCCTGTCGGTTCGTGATACATCGCCATGACTTCGATTATGTGATTCATCTTGGTTAATTTCGCTATCCAATTCATTGCAGGGGGTATTGGTTCGTGGATTTTTTTTATATTCGTGTGTTTTTCTAATTGATCCATTCCGTCACTCCCTTCAATGCTGATTTTTAAAACGGCCTAATGTGTCTATAAAATCAAGTTAATAAAGAAAGAGAGTAGAGCGTGTTTAACCGCCAAGGCGGGGTGCGAGCCCCGCGCGCGCAAGCGCTTGGCGCGGGGCTTCCGCGTGCCCGTGGTCGCCATGGCGGTCGGGCGTTTTCCGTGTCCGGTGCGGGGGGCTTTCGGCTACGGGTTTAGTGCGTTTGTGTTCGGGGTTTTTTGTGTCCGTTTTTGGCCAATGAAGGCACGGTATCGGCTTCCATATATTTCCATTGACGGGTCGCGCCCGTTTTGTTGAGCGGTGGCTTTGGTTTGTGCTTCGCACTCGGGTTTTTTGTTGAGCGGGTTACTGTCGTTTGTTGATGTTGTGTTCTGCGCGCGCTTCCGCTTACGACCGCACGCTGTGTCCATGCGTTTATTGTTTACGTGGGACGGACGCTAACGCGCTGGTATTACGTGGCTTCGGTTGCTTCGGTCGCGGACGGCTGGCCTTGGTTGGCTGGGGGTAAATGCAAAAAAGGATCGATTTACTTTAAGACATATCTTGGCTTACTTCCCCCTGCGGGCGATCCCCCCATATGTTCGGCTTCCCCCGTTTGGGATTACCATACCCAATCCATTTCGGCGGCGGTGGCGGTTAGGCTTGTTGCCGATTCGGGCCGACAGATATCGAGCCGTAGGAAGTATTCGCAATCGTTACAGCATCCTGTGCACTTTGTTTCTTTTTTTGTTTCTTCTGTCATTGCATCCATTCCTTTCATATATTACACATAATGTAGTCAATATTGACGTTTGTGGAAGCCGATCGGACGCGAGTGCGCCATTTGCGTTACACAATACGAAATCATTTCTTCCCTTTCATTCGGCGGAGCCACCCCTTCGAGGGGTTAGCGACCGCGTCCATGTTTGGGGTGGTGTTTTGCCGCAGGTCTTGGATTTCCTGCTGGGACATCATTCCTCCCTCCTTCATGGTCTTGGTTAGATTACCCACCGTGGCGAGGGTGTCATAGGCCGCGTAATCGGCGTCACGGACGAACCAACACGTTCGACGCATGGGTTTCAACAGCATGGGGTTGACGGCATGTTCCATTTCCCACGCGCTGTAGTAGTTTAAGCGTTGGAACCGCCACAACTTATCGCAGTCCACCACGTAGGAGGTTACTTGCCTTAGCATCGCGTCTACGTGTTGGAAGCGCTGGGTGGTGTAGAAGATTGATATGTGGTGGTGCCGGCTGGTGAGCAGGGTGTTGAGGAACAGCGGGTCGATATTCTTCTTAAATTCACGGCTGTTAAGCTGGACGCTGAACTCGTCACCGAGGACGAGGGTGATTATCTTTGTGTCGTTGTCGTCTTCTTCATCTTTATTGCGTTCGGCGCACAGGACGATTTGCTCCAATGACACGAGCTTCTCGTATTCGATTTTGAGTTCGACGTTAGATAACACCTTGACATGTTGGTTGACGAACTTCCAACGGCGCCAGCACCATACCCTTTTGCCGTTTGCTTGGTGGTACATGGATACCACGCGGTTAACCGCTGACAGGGTTTTGCCTTTACCGAACAGGCCCACGTATGCGACCATTTCGCCCGTTCTTACGTCGTTGTAACCTTTGCGGCGTATGTAGCCGTAAGCGTCCTTTACACAGTAGACGATGATCCGACCGAGGTTACTTAACGCGCATCGCATGGTGGGGGATACGTACAGGACGATCAATAAAATGATTATGATTATATAAATCATTCATCATCACCTTCTTTCGCGATAGTTGTTATCCGCATCCATAACATTAGGTAAATTATTAGAATCAACAAAATGACCAATAACGTGATCATCATTTACCTCCCTTTTTTGAAAGTGTACTTTCAATTACAGATTCCGTGCCCGGAGCAATTCAACTATGATGGCTTTGAGTACACCCATCACGCCCGTGAAGATACCGATGGCGACCGTTACCCTGACTTTGTAAAACATGACGCTTGTCATCGTTATGTTTTCGTAGTCAAAGTCCAAGTTAGCGACATCTAAGAAAAACTGTACTGCGTCCCTCATGGTTTACCTCCCGAAAAATCCTTTGATAAAGTTGATGAATAAAAGCATTATTACTATAAGCAACAGGCCCTCTGTTACGTTGTAGTCCTCTATCGGCGTTGTCGTGATGGGCCTGTGTTCGGTTACGGTTCGCAGGCTTGTTTTTTCGCCGCATTCGCTGGTCACCAGTAACGGCCTTTCCGCGTTGATCAACTCGTTTTTCGTATTGTTGATGATGGCGGGGAGTAGGGGCTGCGGCGGTAATTGATTACCTGTTTCGGGGCATACGTCTATGATCTCGAGGCCCGTTTCGGGGTCATGTGTGGGGCGGATAACATCACTGCCGTGTACGGCTTGGAGACGCCTTACGTGTTCATTGCGGAAAGCCGCATCGATTGCCCTGTTGAAGTAGGGTATTGCGCTGTTCGCGTCCGAGCCGAACGTTTCGCGCATGATGTCCCGCATTTCATCTTTAAGCATTTCGCGTATGAGTTGCAATGCCAGTTCGTTGATTATGATTTCCATCAGTCAAACAGACCTCCTATGAATGTAATGGTTAAACCGCCGAATACGAGGAACAGCCATATTTGCCAAAAGCTGACCTCAAAATCTAATACCGTGAAGGGGATACGCATAACCTCCAACGTGGTTTCGATAATTGCTCTAAATTCTTTCATCGTTGCTTTGCTCCCTTCATCGTCCTGTTACCCATTTAACGATCCCGATCGCCGCCATCAGACAGAAACCGAACAGTAGAATCGTGATAACTTCCTCGGGCAACATGGGAAACATATCGGTCACGAAGGTTTGGAAGCTGTCGATCCATTGGGGGACGGTTTCGAATGCGTAGTTAATGGGGCTTTGGAACATCGTCCGTAATATGTCTGTCATGGCGATCACCTTTTAAGTATTTTGATAACGCCGGCGGCCACCATCAAAAGCACCATGAACGCGATGGCCATATGTACTTCTGCGGGCAGTACGGCCAATGCCGTCGCTAGGAAGGATGTGTAGCCGCTTACTTGTTGGGGGATGGTTTCGAACAGGTTATTTGCGAAGGTTCGTATCTGCGCCCACCAGCTTTGAAAGGTTTCGCTCGGGGCGGTTTCGTCGCAAACGCAAGTGTCATCGCCGTCGCATACAGCCGGCGGGGGTGAGGGGGTGGGTTCGGGGTTTTGGTTGAAATAGTTGTGGTGGATGATGACCGTCTCGGCGGTTTGGCCGAGCAGGTCAGAGAGGTTGTCGGGGATGCGAAGCAGGATTTCGTCTAAGGTGCCCGACAGGGTGTGGATGAGGGCGTTGAGTTCGTCGAGGCGATTGAGGAGATTGGCTTCCATGAGGTGAAAGTCAAATGAAGGGTTGCTATTATATTTTTCTATATCACTTTTAAATATATAAGGCTCATATCGTATATTTGCCCCGATTCTTAATGTTGTGTTATTTTCCCAATAACCTGTTATTGTACTGTATACAATCCCTCTTTGTATGTTTTCTTTAATTATGTAAAACCCGTGGCACCTTACGTCCCACCATAAATCATTTGTTTGATTGGGTTCGACTTCTTGTTGTAAATAAAATCGTCCTCCTCTTCTTACGGTGTGCATTCTCGCATTACCAAACCTTATCAAGTCTGATATATATTCGATTCCGGCTAAGGTTTGCCATTCGAGTTGCCATGAATGAAAGAAATGTCTTTGATTAAAAAAATAAGGTATGCTTGTAACCGTATCTACTCTTCCTATTTTTTCAAATATTAATCTTCTTTCATTTGCCGTTAAATCATGAAATCCGTCAGCAAACACAGGTACACCATGATACAGCCCCATAAACAGATTATTAATAACATATTCCGGCACATGTATCGGGCCGGGGGTGACTTCCTCGCTTACACCGCGCCGACGAAAGAAATCAGCCGTAGCTGACCATATACCTTGCGCCGTTTGGATCGGTATTCTTGCAAATTGTCCCGCTGTGTTTACGGCTAATTTCGCGGCGTCTTCTAAGAAGTCCAACCAAGGGTACATTTCTTCGGATCGGAGCAGATCGCCCATCAACCCTACTGCGTCTTCCAATGTATTGAATGTAATGCCCCCGGCGGTTAACACGCTACCGATAAGGGTGTTTACTACATCGTCGGCCAAATCGATGCC
The DNA here is from genome assembly GCA_009779755.1 of Defluviitaleaceae bacterium. Lineage (GTDB taxonomy): Bacteria > Bacillota > Clostridia > Lachnospirales > WQUN01 > WQRX01. The sequence continues at coordinate 32,223 of WRDO01000021.1, forward strand.
GCTGGCTTGCGTACGCATAGGAAAAGCGGCGGAGATCATCGCCGTTATCAGTAGGGTTATGGTTAGTTTTTTGAGCATTTCGCCGCCGCCTTTCGTTTTATTTTCCTTTGAGGGTTCGAGCCGATTGTTTGAATATTCCGTATGTAATTCCGACAACGAAGGACGCCATGATGAAGCGCAGCAGGTCAACCTCCCATGCGGCGTTGAGCGTTCTTATGAAGATGTCGAGGATATATTTCACTTCCTGTACCATTGGGGGTGCTCCCTTCTTGATGATTGGGGCGAGGATTTTGCCCCCGCCCCTGTCGTTCGTTTTTGGTTGGTGTTTAGCGTACTGTGCGGCGCAAACGGCCAAAGAGCTTAACGCCGGCGCCAACGATGGCGAACATCATCAGCAGTACAAAGTACGGGTTGCCGAATACGATTTGGAATACCGTTCCCAGCACGGTTACGACGTGCTCCGTGTGCCCTACCAGTCGTGTCAACTGGATGCCCGTGGTATCCCATATCGAGTTCCATTGTTCGGAAAACCAGTTGCCGGGTCCCGATCCGCCCGATGATGCGCTTACCGTCATCGGGAACATTGTCGCTACGGCTATCAGTGCCGCTACGGCGACCATTAACTTCTTTTTCATGTCTTACTCCTTCCTGCGCGTTTCTTCGCGCGTGCCGTCTTCTCGACGGGATTATTGGGTTATGGATAGCCTTTTGGCCAAAGGTTTCGGGGGGTTAACGTACTGCTCGCTTCGCACGGCCAAATATGCGTAAGCCCATCACTACTACTGCCGCTCCGAGACATAGCATGAGGTATGTGTTCCCGGTGATTCCGTTGAACACTTCACCCATGACTGTGAATATGTCCCTTACCGCGCCGGTGATTGCGTTTATGCCGATTGCGGTTGTTTCTCCATCCATGCTTTGCTCCTTTCTGCGCGGGTTGCCGCGCGTGCCGTCTTCTCGACGGGATTGGGGGGTATGGGTTGAGCCCTTGGCCAAAGGTTCGTATGCGGCGGGGGTTGTGACCCGCTGTCCCGCATTACCCGAGGGGGTTCCCTCGGTCACTCTGCGTATGGGGGGGTTAGGCGGTTTTTTGTTTCAATTCGGGGGCAAGCAGGGTAGCTTTATAGAAGTTACCGGTTGCTCCCGGCTCCACGTCTATTACTACGCGGTAGCTGTTACGTGCTACGAGGTTTTCGGGTTTTTGGTTGCCGTCAAGCGTAAACCCGATGTTTTTTAATGTTGCGGGGTCGTGGAGTTCTACCCGCGCCCACGGCTTGCCTGATTCTTTTCCTATACCGCTTTTCACTTCGACCAAGATCAGGTCGTTTTTGAAATACAATGTCATTTTCGTTTCCTCCTTATATTTCCCTGCGCTTTGCGCTAGGGTTGGGGTTGGGTTGATGGGGTATTGCCAAGTTCTAAGTAGTACAGGATGCGGTCGGCGTTTCGTTCTTCTAACATCGTGGTTAGGTTGTTTATGCCTTTGATGGCGATAATCATGATCATGGCCAGCGATACCCATAAGATGATGATTAAAATGTAGGTGCTTTTTTTGTTCTTCATGCTGACAGCTTCCCGACAGTACGGAACTCATCGGCCAACGTGGTGAACTTTTCAATCAATCGCCATTCCCCGGGGGTGTGTGCTTCGCCGCGGTTGGCGATCGCTTCGATGGCTTCGATTTCACGTTCCAATAATTCCACTGCGTCTACGTCGGGGGTGAATCGGGGGTGGGTTTCTTCCCTGTACCAAAACTCATGACACAGGTTTTTTAGTTTTGTTGATACGTATAAAAGTTTGTTGCGTGTTCCTGCGTATAATGTTTGCATGGGGGGCCTCCGTTCGGGGTGTGGGTTATGCTTCCTTTTGGACAGGTATCAACCATGTGCCACCACTTTTTATTGCGCCTTCGATTCGGCCTTTTTCGAGATTCTTATAGACTGTGATGATGTGTTGGCCGACGATGGCAGCGTATTGCTTCACTTTGATGTAGTCGTACTTGGGATTAATTGCCGGTGTAATTCCCTTTTTGCGTTTTTGATGCTCATTTTTAAAATCTGCTGCCGTTTTTATTGCGTTCATACTTGCGTGTCCCCCTTTCGTATATTAAAATACTTAGTGCTTTTTAGCGGTTATTAGCTCTTGCGCGTTCGCTTTAGTGGATTATATGCCACATAAAGGAATAAATCAACCGCAAAATCCACATAAAAGCAATTCACGCCTTATATTTGTATACTTGCACTATTTGGAAGGGTGTTTGTTGTGTTTTTTAAGCGATTTATACAATTATGTAATGCCCACAATGTTAAAGTCTCGCCATTGCTTAAATCTTTTGGCATGAGTCCAAGCGCGATTGATAGGTGGCGTAATGGCGTTATACCTACAGGCGAAACGCTCATTCTATTAGCTGACCGTTTTAACGTTTCAATTGATTATCTTTTATGTAAATCTGATGACCCGACTCCATCTAAGCCCTCCGATGACGATGAATTTTGGGAAATGCGGCAAATGATGCTTGAGCGGCCCGAAATGCGCGTTCTTTTCAATCTATCTAAAACGGCCAATAAAAAAACGCTGGAAATTGCCAGCGATATCATTAAACAATTGAAGGGTGAAAATACTGATGAGTAATATTATTACACGTTTTATGGACATGCCTACCGAAATTAAGGGAATGACTCTTTTAGACGATGACGGTAATTACAACATTTACATTAATGACCGATTATGCCCTTTTTCTCGTATGGAAACCTTGAAGCACGAACTTTCACATATAAATAACAGCGATTTCCGTATCGACACGAACGTTAAAAATGTCGAGGAGGCACTTTGTTATGCGTAGACGTACGAATGGGGAAGGGACTATATACCAACGTCCTAACGGTTTATGGGTAGGCGAAATTACCACAGGTTACGATATCATCGACGGTAAAAAAAAGAGACTAAAGAAACGGTTTACAAATATGAATCGTGAAGAATTACTTAAGCAAATGAATAACGAAAAATATAAAATTAACCGTAATATTGTTACGGTTAAATCGGATTATACCGTTGGCGAATGGGTTTTGACTTGGCTTAACACATACAAGCGTAATATTATCAAACATAAAACTTACGATTGTTATGAGTTCGCGTACCGCCATTACATTAATGATTCAATTGGCGATATTAAGTTAAACAAGATACAGCCCGAAGCTGTACAGCAGTTATACAACCGTTTGTTGGAAAAAAAACTTTCTACCAGTTCTATCAAAAAGGTTCATGTCACTTTAAATCAAGCGTTCGATCAAGCATTAAAATCGAATTTGATTTATTCCAATCCATGTCGAGCGACATCTTTACCAAAGAGTACCGTTAAACTGGTAACGGCTATGTCCGTTTCCGAACAAGATATTTTGATAAATCACTGCGAGGATAAATCTACGCATAATTTTTTCGTGTTCCTCCTTAACACAGGTATTCGTTGCGGCGAGGGCCTTGCGCTTACGTGGGATGACATCGACTTCGTAAATAAACAGATTTCAATATGTAAAACAATGTCCGTAATTATCAATCGTGACGCTTCCGGTGATGCACCCAAGCGATTAACGATTGTTGATGAAAGCACAAAAACAGCCAGCAGTACACGCACCATTCCCATGAACAAACATGCGGAGCGTATCTTACTGGCTCAAAAATCGAACCCGGCTAATGATTTTTATATTTTTGCCACCCGTACGAGTAAAGCAATCGCTCATCGAAACATGAGTAGAAGTTTTTCGCGGTTGATGAAAACGACAGGATTGCAAAAATCATTTTCTTTGCATTCTCTTCGTCACACGTTCGCAACGCGATTGCTGGAAAAAAATGTTTCACCGAAAGTCGTCAGCGACATCCTTGGCCATAAATCGATTAATATTACATTGAACTTGTACAGCCATGTTATGCCCGGCTTAAAACAGGAAGCGGTTGATTTGTTATAACTTTATTAAGCAATCATAAAAACAAAATGTTCTATTAAGTATTTGAACGCGCTTATTGCTATAATTACTCCGACTACGTGAGGTATAGGTTTTGGTATTGTAATTTCAAATTTCTTTCTTACAAAGTTTGTAACTCCGTAAGCTACCAATAAATATATTGCAAAAGATACCGCCCACATTATTACTGTGTTATTTGCCACTTGACTAAGTCTGCATACTGTTATTGCCATTTGAATTTCCTCCTCATGCGTTCTTTTTGTTATACACATATACGGCAGTTTCTTCTTATTGTTTGCAATTACCCCACTTTTACCCCACAAAAAACCCGTTGATTTTGCTACCCTACCAAACAAAAAACCCTGCGAAGGTTGACTTCACAGGGTTTCTTTTCTGCACCCCCTGGGGCTCGAACCCAGGACCCATTGATTAAGAGTCAATTGCTCTGCCAACTGAGCTAGGGGTACAAACTAATTAACAGCCAACATATTCTACACATGTACTGCCTTATCGTCAATATCCGTTCATTCCTCGCGTGTGGAAAACATGTGAAAAAAATTAACCATATTTAACCAGCGTTTCCCGAATTGACAATGCGCCTACCTGTGAATACATGCGCCCAAGTTCCAATTGTTTAATAAAGTCACGCGCTTTGCGGCTGATTGCCGTAACAAGTGCTTTGTCCTTAACGATATAGGGTTTGCCGTTCATCGTGAACTCTTCATCAACATAGCGGGTTGTAATGGGAAGCATGTCACATATACGGAATACACGCAAATCACCCATTATTGTGCCTATGTGATATTGGATACAATTCCCGATTCCCCGCTTCACTTCAACGGCTTCAATTTTGCGGCGGAAATTTTCCACTTGGCTGCTCAACGGTACAAACCAATATATACCGGTTTTATCCTTTACGGCGTAATAGAATGGACGACCTGCTTTGTTATGCATGTGCTTCTCATTGGGGAAGTCGGTAAAATATTCGTCCTTAACTTTATATAAACCATTTTCAACCATGCTTCCCACTCCCAACGAAAAGCCCCTCGCGTTGTGCGAAGGGCGATTTACCTTGCAAGCCGTCGTCTTATACCCCGCCCGACGGCACGCGGCGAACATTAGCAAGTCATACATTTATACCCCGCCGATGACAAGCGGCTAACATGGACACGAATGTCCGTTGTTATTTTATGCCGGAATAATAAAGGCTATGCAAGGGCTTGTCAACTATTATCATGCTCTATTTTGCGTTTGTATAATAAAAAAGCGTTGGAATTATACGAATCCAACACTTTTCTGTTTAGTCAAATCAAACCGTTAATTCTCAACCATTTGGAAAAAATGGGGGTTCGTTTTTGACTTCTAAAATGGGCCCTCGGGGACTTGAACCCAGGACCACTCGGTTATGAGCCGAGCGCTCTGACCGACTGAGCTAAGGGCCCGTGCGGCGGAAGTTATTCTATCAAATCCGCCATGATATCGTCAACCGTGAAGTCCGCCAATTTGTGAATTTATAAACGGCATTTATAAACGGCTACCAACGGGTATCCGTCCGACGAAGCAGCGCGACAACCTCCACATGCGGGGTGCGGGGGAAGAGATCGAAGCCGATTATTCGTTCCGCCGTGAAACCGAGAGCGGCGAGTTGCGGCAAGTCGCGGGCGAGGGATGCGGGTTTGCACGCGATGTATACCAAGCGGGTGGGCGCGAGTTCGGCGATATGGGTTAGGGCTTTGGGCGCGAGGCCGTCACGGGGCGGGTCTACGACAATGGCGTCGATCTTTCCGTCGCCGTCAAGGTGTAAACCGTTTTTTTGCCCCGTTATGCGGGAAATATCGCGGGTGAGAAATTCGCAGTTGCTTATACCGTTTAACTTAACGTTGGTTTGCGCGGCGGCAATCGCTTCGGGGATGAACTCGATGCCGATTACCTTGTCGAATTGCGGTGAAATGATTTGCGCGATCGTACCCGTTCCGCAATAAAGGTCATAGGCTAATTTACCACCGCCCGCTAAATCCCGCACAATGCCGTACAAGATTTCCGCACCGGTAGAATTGGTTTGGAAAAACGAAAACGCGGACACGTAAAACATTAAACCGCATAATTTTTCGCGGTAAAAGTTACGCCCCCACAGGATACGTTGGTTTTCGTTTTTTACCGCATCGGCGACACCGTCGTTGGTCGCGAGGAGGATGCCGACGATGGAGCCTTTTATGTATAAGCCGCGCAAGCCCTGCGTAAAGGCTTGTAAATCCGCGTTAAGGCCGGATGCGGCGGACAGCATAACGAGAATTTCACCGGTGAAATGTCCGCGCCGCAGTACCAAATGGCGGAGCGTTCCCGTGTGTTTTTTCCGATGGAAAAACGTTTCGCCGCTTTCGCGGAAAAAATCCAATGCGAAAGCGGCGATCTTCTTAAAATCATCGGGCATTAATATACAATCCTGCGTGGTGGCGACTTCGTACAGGCTGCGTTTTTTGCGTATACCCAAGGTGAGGGTCGTTCCCCCGTCGTCCCCGAAGGCAAGCTCCATTTTATTGCGGTAGCCCGTGATTTCCGGCGAGGGGCGGATACCTTCCAGCAAGTGGCCGTAGTCACCCAATGTCTCGCGCAGGGTGGTTTCCTTTTCGGCTAACTCCCGGGGGTAGGGGGTATCGGGATGGGTGCATCCCCCGCAGCGGCCCGTAAACGCGCAAATACCCATTATTGTAAGGGGAGTTGCGTATAACGGAGGTCCGTCTTAAAAAGGTTTCCGATGGATTTATGGTTGTGGATGCGATCGATGGCGTTGGCGAAAATAGGTCCGACGGAAAGGATTTCGAGTTTATTGCCCTTTTTTTCCGCAGGGATTTCCACCGTGTCCAGCACCACCAAACGTTCAAGCGGGGAAGCGGCGATTTTATCCATGGCATCCCCCGAAAGTACGGGATGGGTCACGCATGCGTATACCCTTTTCGCGCCGTGCTCCATCACGGAAACGGCGGCGTTGCACAACGATCCGCCCGTGGTGACAACGTCGTCCAGTAAAATAGCCGTTTTTCCCTTAACGTCGCCGATAAAGTTGGCGATGTCGGATTTATCCGCCACATTGGGGTTACGGCGCTTGTCCACGATGGCAAGGGGTACGTCAAGTAATTCGGCGAAGGAATTGCAACGCGCCACGCTGCCCAAATCGGGCGAAACAACGACCAAATCGTTTAAATTGGCGAAGCGGTTTTTCAAATGGTCGACGAACACGTACATACCGCGCAAATGGTCCATGGGGATATCGAAGAAGCCTTGAATTTGAGGGCAATGCAGGTCCATCGTAAGGATACGGTTGGCGCCCGCGGTCGTAAGCATGTTGGCGACCAGCTTCGCGCTGATGGGGTCGTGTGAACGGGCTTTTCTGTCTTGCCTCGCATAACCGAAATAAGGGATGACCGCGGTGATGCGGTTCGCGGAGGAACGCTTCATCGCGTCCGTCATAATCAAAAGCTCCATCAAATGATCGTTAACCGGCGGGCTGGTGGATTGGATGATAAAAACGTCCGATCCGCGCACCGTTTCATTGACGCGCATGTTGATTTCACCGTCGGAAAACCGAGAAACCTCCGACAGCCCCATTTCCACGCATAAGTGCCGCGCAATCGTCGCAGCCATTTGCTTGTTCGCGTTTGCGGCGAATATTTTAATATCGCCCAGCGGATTCGTCATCGCAAGTCATCCTCCAAATAGATTTCATCATTATCGTTAAAATCCTCAAGCAGTTCGATATCGAGGATTTCATCGTCGTCGCTGTTTAGGGAATTTTTATCGACGGGTTTTGAATTTTCGGGCGCGGCGAGGTCCTCACGGGTTTTCATACCGAAGTGCTTACGCGCGGCTTGTTCGATTTCCGAATAGATGTCGGCGTTGTCGTGCAAATATTGCTTGGCGTTTTCGCGTCCTTGGCCCAAACGCACTTCACCGTAGTTAAACCAAGAGCCGCTCTTCTTTACCAAGCCCAATTCCACACCCAAATCCAACAGGTCGCCGTCCTTGGAAATCCCCAGCCCGTACATCATATCCACTTCGCAGGTGCGGAACGGCGGCGCTACCTTGTTCTTCGTGATCTTCACCTTCGTACGGTTGCCGATGGGGCGTTCGCCTTGTTTGATTGATTCGGCCCTGCGGATATCGATACGAATGCTTGCGTAGAACTTAAGCGCACGGCCGCCCGTGGTCGTTTCGGGCGAACCGTAGGAAACGCCGATCTTCTCACGCAATTGGTTGATGAATATAACGATGCAGTTCGTTTTGTTCGTGATGCCCGTGAGCTTACGCAAGGCCTGCGACATCAACCGCGCTTGTACGCCCACGGAGGATTGCCCCATATCGCCTTCGATTTCCGACCGAGGCACCAAAGCCGCGACGGAGTCCACGACGACGACGTCGATCGCGCCGGAGCGTACCATGGCTTCGGCGATTTCGAGCGCTTGCTCGCCGTCGTCAGGTTGGGAAATATAAAGTTCGTCTATGTTCACCCCCAGCTTTTTCGCATAGGAAGGGTCCATGGCGTGTTCCGCGTCCACATATCCGGCGACGCCGCCTAATTTCTGCGCTTCGGCTACTACATGCAAGGCGAGCGTCGTCTTGCCGCTGGATTCGGGCCCGTAAATTTCTACGATGCGCCCCTTGGGTATGCCGCCGACGCCTAACGCCGCGTCGATCGAAATAATGCCCGTCGTCACCACGGGGATGTCGGTACGGGCCATTTTTTCACCCATCTTCATAACCGCGCCTTTACCGAATTGCTTTTCGATCTGCGCCAAGGCAGTGGCAAGGGCCTCCTCTTTTGCGGCGGCGGCGTTGAGGTTGTCGGTATTACCCTTCTTTACGGGTTCGGTTTTCTTCGTCGTTTTCTTAGGCATGGTATTGCTCCTTTCGGATGTATGATTTATGTTATTTGCCATTCATAGATATTTGAATAACGGTCACCGTCTTTATGCAAATCATGCCACTTGGGGACGGGCGCGGTGCGGATGAGGGTAAGCCCCAATTTTTCACATACGCGCATGGATGCACGGTTGTCGGGGTTGTTTGTTATCAAGAGTGTGTTCATTTTATGCGCCTTCGCCACGGGTAAAAGCAAGCGGCAAGCGCGCGCGGCATATCCGTTGCCGCGGAAGGGCTCGTCCACACCGTAGCCGATTTGCCCACCGTAATACAGGTTGGAATTATAAAGCCCGCCGCCGTAGCCGATGCGCAAATTAATACGCCCGACTTTTTCGCCATCCTTGCAAATAATGAATTCATAACCGGGAACGTATTTTTTCTCCGGGTTTGCGGGTTGTTTTTCCGTGCATACAAGGAATATTTCACCGTCGGAAAGAACGGGTACATCAATAAAACCGTCGAACTCGCAAGGGAGGGAATTATAATGCGCGATCTCTTTTTGAATATCCCAATCCTCCTTGAGGATGGCGTACATGGTGGTATCAACCCGTTCGCCGTTGCGCACCTTGGATTGCCGGAACGTTCCTTCATAAAACATGCCCGCGTTAGCCATAACCTTACCCGAAGCGGGATTTTGCGGCCGATACGTCGCCCATACACGGTTAAGCCCCGCGGCTTCAAAGCAATGCGCCAGCACCGCCCGCAAAGCCTCGGTCATGTAACCCCTGCCGCGCCACGGCTTGCCCAGCGCATATGCCACTTCGGCGGAACGCGCCTCGCGGTCGGTTTCGGCAAAATCTATCGTGCCGATAACTGCGCCGTCCGACTTTTGCACGATAGCGAAAAGTCCCCAATCCCAGCCTTTTTCCGTTAACCCGTCAAAATATTTCATCCAATTACCGATATGTTCGCGCACCTCGTCAACGCTCGAAAGGTCTTTGCGCAAAAGAAATCGTACAACATCAGGGTCCCGCGCCCAATTACCAAACATCGCTTCCGCGTCGGATATGCCGAACGGACGCAGGATCAAGCGGTCGGTGGTGAGGGTAGCTTCGTTCGGTTTCATTGTATATCACCCGCTTTGTGTTTTGTTATGTAATCATGAATTATCGCCGCGTGGGTGCGCGCAATGTTTTGCGGCAGCTTGTCCAAAGCGAACCATTCGAAGGTTAAGGATTCGTCATTCATGACGACTACATCCCCGCTGTAATCATCCGTAGAATAAACGATGGTCACAACATAGAATTCGTCACCGTTTTGTGCCACGCACAAATACCCTTCACCGGAATACACGCCAAACAACGTTAAATCACCCACTAGCAACCCCGTCTCCTCTTTAACCTCGCGCCTTACGGTTTCTTCCGTGGATTCGCCCAATTCCATCAGCCCGCCGGGCAAACCCCACTTGCCGTAAGGATATGTGCGTTGCTGCATAAGGATCCGGCCCATCCCGTCGCGAATAAATACAATACAACCCGGCAGCAGAACACGCATAGTACCAATTTTCGCGCGGAGTCTTTCAATGTAGCCCATGTTTACGCTCCCGAATCTTTTTAAAATTGCATAAAGTTCTTTATAAAATCAACCATCATCTTCATGTTTTTGCCGCTCAGTATCGCATTTCCATTATAACCGAAAGAATTTTATCTTTAGTTTAAATACACAAATTAACGCGTAAAAAATTCAAAGCCTGCATAGCCGCGCGTTCGCGGACTTGATTCCGTTCACCGGGTAATTTCAACGCCAACGTTTTCGACCCAATTCCCTTTATATACAGTCCCACGAACACCGTCCCCACCGGTTTCTCCGGTGTACCGCCACCCGGCCCCGCAATCCCCGTGGTACTCAAACCGATATCCGCTCCGGATGTCTTAGCAACACCCTCCGCCATAACAGCGGCAACCTCCGAACTAACCGCACCATGCTTCTCAATCAAAGCCGCGTCAACACCCAGCCGCGCAACCTTAGAGCCATTGCAATAAGTAACCAACCCCTCCCGCAAAACCGCCGAAGCCCCCGGCAAAGCCACCAGCGCAGCAGTAACCAACCCCCCGGTACAAGACTCAGCAACAGCAAGCGTATAAGGAAGCACTTGAGCATTTTTTTTAATGGGAGCGAAATCCTCGGAGCGAAGCGTATCAGCCCGTACAACAGGGGCGGTGGAGGGGGTTGCAGCGACCGACTTCGCCTTCAAGGGAGCGCAACCCCCTCCACCGCCCCGGAAACACAGCGCCCTTAACACACGTTCCGCCAACTCATCCCCATCTTCCCCGTAAACAAAATCCCCAAGCCGCGCATATATTTCATCTGCAACAGGGTTGATTAATTCATATGCCGTATCTTCGCACGAAGCCGAAGCCGTAATCCGCAAATGACACTCCCAAACCTTCGCGTATAAAGCCAACGTAGGGTTAGTCTGCGCTTCGATTAAATCCCGCAACCGCGTTTCGATACTGCTCTCGCCGATACCGATAAACTTTAACGTACGCGAAACAAAAACACGCCCGCCGTCGGATGTTTTTTCCCGCAAAAAAGGAACCGCGTAATTCATAAACATCGGCTCCAATTCGTGAGGCGGCCCGGGCAAGAGAATCAATGTCTTGCTGTCCCGTTCCAGCCAAACGCCGGGCGCGGAGCCGAAATCATTGGGCAAAATACGACTGCCCTCCGGCACAAGGGCGTTTTTATGTACATTCTCGGGCAAACCGGTGTTGGCGAAACGAACGCGTATGCGCTGCATGGAAGGTTCGTCAAGGACCATCGCACGGTTAAAATATTCCGCGGCCACTTCCTTGGTGATGTCGTCCTGCGTAGGTCCGAGCCCGCCGACAGCGACGACCATATCAGCCTTGGAAAAGGTGTAATCCAGCGCGGCTTTTAAGCGGGTGCGGTTATCCCCCACCACCGTATGGCCGTATACGGGTATCCCCAGCTTCGCCAGCTCCCGCGAAAGGAACTGCGCGTCGGTATTGGCGATGTCACCCAGCAGCAGCTCCGTACCGATGGCGAGGATTTCGACCGATACATTGCCGCCGTTCATTTGCTCACACTCTTGCTTTTATAACGGATCAAGCCCCAATTTTTATACCCGTAATCCAATCCCGACAGAACGCTCGCCACAACCGAAAAGATAAGCAGAATCCAAACGATCACATCCCGTATGGGTAATATAATGGGAAGCGGACCGTAGATAAAAGCGGGGATCGGCACCAAAATCGTGTGGATAAGGATCATTTGCATGACGGTTTTGATCTTGCCACCCACGGAAGCGGCCAATACCGTGCGTTGCTCCAGCGCAAGCTGCCGCAGGCCGGAAACGAAAAATTCACGGCTGATAAAAACGATGCCCGCCCAACCCGGGATCGTACCCGAAGCCACGAAGGCAACGATGGCGGCGCATACCAAAAGTTTGTCCGCAAGGGGGTCCATCAATTTACCGAAATTGGTTATCAAGCCGTATCGGCGCGCGAGTGAACCGTCCACGGCGTCCGATATGGATGCAATCGCGAAAACGGTCAGCGCCAACCACAAGCTGGCAACCTCGCCGAACGGCTTGGCCATGTAGATAATAAGGAAGATGGGTATCATACACACCCGGAAAAGGGTGATTTTATTCGGCAGGTTCATGGGTATGCACCCCTTGTAAATCATAATCGTTTGCGCTTGTGGCAAGGACGGTAACCACTTGGCCGGGTAATAATTGCCTTTCGGATGAAAAATGGATTACGGCGTCCACTTCGGGGGCATCGGATTGCGAACGTCCGATACATTGATATTCGCCGTCTTTACGTAACGTGCATTCATCCACCATCACATCGAGCGGTTTACCTGTTTTATGCCGTTGTTTAATCATATGAATCCTTTGTTGCAAAGCCATGATACGGTCGCGCCTTATATGCTTGATTTCGTCCTTTACCTGTAAAGGCATGGTTGCCGCGGGGGTACCTTCCTCACGGGAGTAGGGGAAAACGCCGAGCCGCTCGAAGCGGGCTTCCTTTACGAAGCTGTATAAACCACGGAACTCCTCGTTTGTTTCACCGGGGAAACCGACCATAACCGTAGTACGCAGGGTGATATCGGGGATTTGTTCGCGTAAACGGCGGATCAAATCCCGTAACGCTTCCCGTGAACCGCCGCGCCCCATACGGGCGAGTGTAGTATCCTCGCTGTGTTGGATGGGTATATCCAAATATTTGCAAACGATCTCCAGCTCGGCGATTGCCCGGATCAAATCGGGCGTGATGTGTTGGGGGTAGGCGTACAAGAGGCGTACCCAAACGGCTTGCCCGCAGGATGCGTGCAAACGCGCGTTTAATTTCCGTAACAGTTCCGCCAAGCGCGGCTCGCCGTATCTATCCATTCCGTAACGTGCCGTATCCTGTGCGACCAACACAATCTCACGCGCGCCGTCGTTGACCAAAGCCTCGCATTCCTTAATGATTTCCGTTATTTGTCGGCTTTTATACCCCCCGCGTATTGACGGGATCGTGCAATACGCGCAGCGGTTGTCGCATCCTTCCGCAATTTTTACATAGGCGATATGGGGGAAGGAAATATCCTTCCGCGCAAGCAAGCGGTGTTGCAAATATTGCGATTTGTTTTTGGGGAGCTTCCGTTTAAACAAACGCCCCAACACCTTAACGATTTTATCCCTGTCCGCCACACCCAAAACCGCGTCAACTTCCGGTATTTCAACGGTAAAATCCTCGCGGTAGCGTTCGGTCATACATCCGACGACGATCAAAGCGCGGCAGTTTCCGCTTTTCTTGTACGCCGCCATATCCAATACGCAGTCGATGCTTTCTTCCGTCGCTTCACGGATGAAGCCGCAGGTGTTTACGATGATGGCATCCGCTTCGGCGGGGCCGCTGACGGAAATAAAATATTCATTCGCCAACAACTGCCCCAGCATCACTTCGCCGTCCACTTTGTTTTTATCGCAGCCTAAAGAAAAAAGATATACCTTAATTGTCATTTAGTCACTTCCGTATATTTCCCGGTATTCGCTTCTCGTAATCGTTACCTTGCGCGGCTTAACCCCGTCTTCCGGCCCTACGATCCCCCGTTTTTCAAGGTCCTCCATTAAACGCGACGCGCGGTTGTACCCGATACGGAACTGCCTTTGCAATACGCTGGTGGAGGCTTTCCCCTTGGATAACAGGAATTCCACGGCTTCGTGGAAAAATTCATCCAAATCACCGTTGTTCATCGCGAGCCGCGCCGCGGGGGAGGTTACCTGCTCGATCATATCAACGGTATGCTCCGCCGGTGCCAGCACACGTAAATAACTGACAACGGACTCCACTTCTTTATCGGATATAAAACCTCCCTGTATACGAATCGGCTTGCTTTGCCCCATGGGGAGGAAGAGCATGTCACCTTTGCCCAACAGTTTTTCGGCTCCGTACATATCAATGACCGTACGGCTGTCTATCCCCGAGGAAACGGCGAACGCGAGGCGTGAAGGGATGTTTGCCTTAATCAAACCCGTGATGACGTCCACGCTCGGGCGTTGCGTTGCGACGATCAAATGAAGTCCCGCCGCGCGTGCCTTCTGCGCCAAGCGGCAAATACTCTCTTCCACTTCGCCTTTCGCCACCATCATCAAGTCGGCCAATTCATCGATGATGATCACGACCTGCGGCAAAAGCGGTTCTTCGTTTTCCGCCATATAGCGGTTATAACCTTTCAAGTCGCGGTTGCCTGTTTCGGCGAACAGGTTATAACGGTTTTCCATTTCCGCCACAGCCCAGCTTAGGGCGCCGCTGGCCTTCTTCGGGTCGGTTACGACGGGGATCAAGAGGTGCGGGATACCGTTGTACACGCTCAGCTCCACGACCTTCGGGTCAATCATCAAGAGCTTAACCTCGTCGGGCCGTGCTTTATATAAAATACTGGTGATCAATGTATTGACGAAAATACTTTTGCCGCTGCCGGTCGCCCCGGCGATCAGCATATGCGGCATTCTCGCGATATCCGCCACCACGGGTTCGCCGGCGATATCCTTACCCACGGCGAATGCGAGGTTGGACGGGAAATTAATAAATTTGCCATCTTCCAAGATTTCACGCAGGAAGACGGGTTGCGGGTCCTTGTTGGGGATTTCGATACCCACGGCGGATTTTCCGGGGATGGGAGCCTCGATGCGTATACCTTGGGCGGCGAGCGACAGCGCCAAATCATTGGAAAGGTTGGCAATCGCGGAAACCTTTACCCCCGGGCCGGGGGACAAATCGTACCGCGTAACCGTCGGGCCGACGCTGACCGCCACCACTTTCGCTTCGACCTTAAAGCTGCGCAGGGTTTCTTCCAGCGTGCGGGAATTTTTCATGATTTGTGTACGGGTTTCCATCGCCGTATCGGGAGCCTCATAACGGGCCAACAAATCAATCGGAGGGGAGCGATAATCGTCGTAGGTAGGTGAAGCAGCGGTCGCGGCTTCGCGTATTCCCGAGCGTTTCGCCAAGGGTGCGGCGGTTGCCGTTTCTTCCTCCCAATCATCATCCTCTTCGTCTTCCCAAGGAGGGTTTTCATCCTTGGAGGCTCCGTCCACCAATCCGTGCAGTTTAATCTCCGCATCGTCCGCAAGGGGTTCGGGTGGTTTTTTTTCGGGGAACAAAACGATTTCCGTCCCGCGCGGAAGCGGGTTTTCCACGGGTTTGGGCGTGAGGAAGCTGTTTATCCCGGTTTTTTTCCGTTCCGTAAACGCGGGTGGTTTTGGGCGTGCCTCTTCCTCCAGTTCCTCTTGTAAAAGTAATACCTCGGGTAAATCGTCAGGTTCCCCGAAATCACTGTCTTCATATTCAATGAAGGGGAGGGGTTTGTTTTCGGCGGCTTTTCTCGTTACCTCTTCTTCCGCCAATTCCGCGTCGATTTCCGCTTCGATGCGTTGGCGCCTGCGTTCCAGCGCGTCCTTGGATTCATAAAAGCCGCGGCGTACAAGGTAAACGAAGCTGCGCCCGGTTAATAAGACAAGCATGATCAATAACGCCGCGAAAAACACGATGGTGGAGCCCACGCGCCCGATAAAGAAATGGAGCACATCACCCAGCAACAGACCGAAAAGCCCGCCGCCGAAGTGATATCCCCCAATCGTACCCGAATAGATTTGCCCCAGCCGTTCAAAGAAAGTCCGACCCTCCACCGCATCCGGCAGGTTGAATATATGTAAAAGCGATAAGACCGTCCAATAAAGGCCGATTGATAAGACCCAAGGGAATCGGAAACGTTTGGAAAGGAGGATGCTGACCGCACCGATGATCAGCACAATCGGGAGCACAAACGCACCGAAGCCGAATACCCCCAGCAAAAATACGTTGATCAACCCCCCGACGCGCCCCAACGCATCCTCCCAAAAGACGCTCAGCAATAATAATACCCCGACGACCGCAACGCCTATGCATTTCACTTCGCGGTACAGGGCCGGGGATTTCGGGCGGGCTTCGCCGAGATTGCGTTCGCTCGGCTTGCGCGTAACGGGTTTTTTGGGCATATGGCATAACACCTCAAAATATTCGCATCGTCAGGAAAGTATAGCATCACGGAATGATTGTGACAATCATGTTACGGTTTTTTGTATAATTACGCCGAGTATTGTAAAATATAATCTACTTGTTGCTTCAAATTGACGTATATATCTGTAGAATAGCCTGCGACCCGATATGTTCGAAAGAACACATAACCTAACTAGGAGGCCAAAAATGGCGAAGAACAAAACGAAACAGGAAAAAGTTAATTTGGATGAAATCATCGGAAAGAACATCCGAACCGAACGTCAAGCCCGTAATCTCTCCCGCGACGAGCTGGCGGAAATGCTGGACCTAACCACATCTCATATGGGACTCATCGAACGCGGCGAACGCGGTGCGACCGCCGTAACCCTTTCGAAGCTGACGCGGGTGTTGCAATTACCCGTCGATAATTTTTTCATGCCGTCCCCGATGCTTGCCCTGCGTGAAGAAAGAGATACCACCCGCTCGATCGCTCAAAAGAAAATCAACAGCCTGATCTCAAAGCTCAGTGAATCGGAGCTTAACTTCGTTATACATGTAATCCAAGGGATTTCAAAAACGGGGATTTCAAAGGAAGCAGCCGAATAAGGGTTATTCCTTTTCACCGCGGTTCCTGACGATAAAGTGTAACGGCGTACCGTCAAAGCCGAATGATTCACGAACCTTGTTTTCCAAAAACCGAACGTAGGAAAAATGCATAAGCCGCTTATCGTTGACGAACAGGACAAAGGTAGGCGGCTTTATCGATACCTGCGTAGCGTAATAGACACGTAACGTCCTTCCTTTATCCGAGGGCGGCGCGTGGATGGCCGTCGCTTCGATGATGACTTCGTTAAGCGTACCGGTAGCGATTCGCATGGCGTGGTTTTGGTACGCGGCGAATATTAATTCGAATAATTTATGGACGCGCTGTCCCGTAAGCGCGGAGATAAAAAGTTTCGGGGCATACGGCATATAAGCCAATTCGCGTGAAAGTTTTTCGGTAAATTCCTTCATGGTTTTATCGTCTTTTTCTATCTTGTCCCATTTGTTTACGGCGATGATGGCGGCTTTGCCCCGTTCGTGGGCGATGCCCGCTATTTTTGTGTCCTGCTCACTCACGCCTTCATCGGCGTCGATCAAAAGGACACATACGTCGCAACGTTCGATCGCCGCGATGGCGCGTATGATGGAGTACCGTTCGATATTTTCCTTGATGCGGCTTTTGCGGCGCAGGCCCGCCGTGTCTATAAATACATATTCGTGCCCGTCACGCGTGGCAAAGGTATCGACCGCGTCGCGTGTGGTGCCGGGGATGTCGGAAACGATCAAGCGTTCCTCACCGAGGATCTTATTGATTAAGGACGACTTGCCTACGTTGGGTTTGCCTACGATGGCGACTTTAATGCGGGTATCTTCTTCCTCCGATCCCTCATGCGAGGGGAAGTGCGCAACGATATCGTCCAGCATATCCCCCAGGTTTAGGGCTTGCCCCGCGGAAATAGGGATCGGCTCGCCGATGCCCAGCTCGTAGAATTCGAACAGCTCGTTGTTTTCCTTGGACGGCACGTCTACCTTATTGACCGCAAGCACGACGGGTTTTTTTGAACGGCGCAGCACGTCCGCTACTTGCCTGTCCGCGTCCGTCACGCCCGATTTGATATCGCACAAAAATAAAATCACGTCCGCGCTTTCGATGGCGGCTTCGGCCTGGCGGTAAACGTGGCGGGTCAACGGATCCTCCGCTTCGGGGTCCAGCCCGCCGGTGTCTATCAGCGTAAATGGACGGTTAAGCCATTCCGTGTCGGCATAAAGGCGATCCCGCGTGATGCCGGGCATATCGTCGACGATGGCGGTCTTGGTGCCGGTGATGCGGTTAAACAAAGTGGATTTGCCCACGTTGGGGCGGCCTACGACGGCTACGATGGGTTTGGGCATGGGAGACTCCTGATAATTTGTTGGGAAGATGCTGTTAGTGTAACACAATTGACATAATATTTATACGCGGATATACTTGTATTAACTTTATCAAAGGGTGGTTCATCTATGCTTTCGCAGGTATCGAAATGGGGCAATTCCCAGGGGATCCGAATTTCCAAAAAATTATTGCAAACCGCGCAGATCGGGCTGGATGAAAAAGTGGAAATAAAAGCGAAGGACAATATGCTCATTATCCTGCCCGCGTCAAAGAAATCCCTCGCTTGGTACCTTGACGGGTACGAAGGCGAACCCGACCGATACGATTGGGGCAGCATGAACGAACCCGCCGGGCGTGAAATGATATGAAGCAAGGCGATATTATTTTACTCGACTTCGACCCGACCAAGGGCAGGGAACAATCGGGATACCGCCCGGCTTTGGTCATCAGTCAAACGCTGTATAACCAAAAACGCGACATGGCTTTGATTTGCCCGATAACCGCCAATAAAAAGCCCCTGCGCTTGCGTGTACCGTTGGACGGAAGGACGCAAACGCAAGGGGATGTGATTTGCGAGCAGGTGCGTGTTATCGACCTCCTTGCACGCAAATGTAAAGCGGTGGAGCAAATCCCCAAGGATATCTTTAGGAAAGTGCTGGATGCTGTGTCGGCTATCATTGCGATTGAGGATTAGCAAATTACACGTAGCCGGACAAACCCCGCCGGGGCGGTGGGTGTAACGCACGGCTGTCGCAAAAACGGGGTTTTGGGCTGGTAAATTAAAAAATGAGAATCATGTGTGTGCTACTTTGTTTGATGTTGAATTGGAAATTCATGCATGGTAAAATTAATAAAAAAAGCCTCGAAATTAAACGGAAAAAGGGTTGACAGCGATATGCCGCGCGAAAGTATAATGTTAAACGCCACGCCACGCCACGCCACGCCACGCCACGCCACGCCACATGCCATAATTCCGCGTATTTAATATCGTTTGCAAATACAGGCGGTTGCGCTTCTTGATGGAGCGCAACCGCCTTTTTTATGTGGAAATAATTATGTGAATATAAAGGAAGGGACGGATGAAGATGAAAAGGAAAATGATGATGGTTGGATTAACGGTATTGGTGTTTATGCTGACCGCGTGCGGCAGGGGTGGGGACACGGCGGCGGAAACACCCGACCCAACCGCGCAGCCAACGCAACCGCCGGTTGAAACACTCGCGCCCGAACCGCCGCAAAATAACCGTAATGAAATAATCTCCACGGTATGGGAAAAACCCGCTATTTTCCCATACGTATTGCAAGCTCCCAATGAAGCGGAGGAAGGTTTAATAAGATGGTCAACCCATCAGAATGACGAAGGTGGATGGAAAAATTATCCGCCTCCGTGGTTGTTCGCGTCGGCGGATATATTGGTCATCGAATATACGGGTGCCCCCATAAACCAATACGCGCTTGATATCTTTATGGGGCAACCGCTTTCATTTTACTATATGAACAGCCGTTTTACGAAGGAGGACGGAAGGATTATCTTCCACCTTCATGGTTTACCCTTGAACGATACGTTAGCACATGCGTATACATCGCTCACCTTTAGAACGGAAGGCGCGAACCGGGTAACGCGGGCGTATTTTGACGTCTTGCCCCCGGAGGAAGTACCCGTACTTTTTCCGCTTTTCCCGTATGATTTAGGGTTAGTCAGCGGATACAGGGAAATATTTGAGGATGCTTTTTATTGGGTGCCTCAAATATGGATGGCGGCGTTGGCGGATATTCTCGTCATAGAATATGAAGGTGATTTAATCGGAAGATATGAAATTGGAATAGACAGGGAAGGTTTTTATACGACATACCGGAGGATTAGTCCCGGCGTTAGGGAAGTTATGGGAAGAATAGAGTTAGACTTGTGGAGCTTAAGGTTAGACACATACGACGTGCATACGTATTTCGCTGTTTTGTTTGAATCGGGAAATTTGGATGCTGTCACACGGGTATATTTTGACGTTTTACCCTCCGATGAAGCGAATGTTCACCAAGGCACTATACATGTGGACGCGAGCAGCGCCCCCGGAGGAAATGGCGAGCCCGGAAATCCGTTGCGCTCATTGGAAGCAGCCGTAAACATGGCAAAACCGGGTGATACGGTTATCGTGGCGGATGGCGTATACAACGGGGTCATAAACATACC